>JAZJYH010000035.1:0-272937 GCA_040390485.1 Pseudomonadota bacterium | reverse complement strand
GCGGCTTTCGGGGGAGATTCGAAGGGAATCGCTTGCAAGCGATTCAGCGGCCTGCGGCATGTAGGCGAATCTCCTCGCTTCCGTCAGATACCTAATAAGACTGCGCCCGCCAGGACGTTTTTCTTTTCTGCCCATGATTGAATAATATTGCTATGTTGGCAGTATTTTAGTTGATCACCGAGAGAATCTCTTTTTCCAATTGCCCTGTAGACGTGCATTCAGTAGCTCTGCCGTCTGAAGCAGGCGGAAACGCTGCTGACGAGCGCCCATTAAATGAAATGGAGTCGTTCAGCGTGCGAGATTGATTTGTTCCAGCGGCAGTGGCGAACTGTGTTCGATTGATTACGTACCGAGTGTTTGCGGTTATTTTAGTTTTGTTGGGACTGATTTCTTCGAAAACTAAGTTGATCCGTCCTTCTAACGCCATCTTTCGATTAAACAGGATCAGATGTCCATTATTCATTGTTTCATAATCTTGCTGCCCCCTAGAACCTGGGAAATCGTATGTGCGCTCTCCTCGAACGTTCTTGACATACGAAATAATGCGACCGCAATCAATATATCGTTCTGGGTCGCCTGAGTAGCTCACATTAATAAGCCCCGACGCCTTATCCATATTATTAATGACATAGAATTGCTTACCGAGTTCAGGAACAGCACTCGACCAAACTGCGTCACGCGATTTGTCTACAATTTTTTCCTTAGCAAAATTCTTCACTTGAGTCGGCCTCATATAATCAACTTGGCCGGCGCAACCGGCTAGAAAAATGATCACAGATCCCCAGCCTACCAAGGTTCTTTTCATTTTTATCACCTTTAGCATTTCATCGAATAGAGCAGCGGAAACATATGCCGCGCAGAAAGTGCGATTAATACAGGATAGCGCCAAATTTCAATAATGCTAATTTTTATTGGTGCTTCTTCGCAATCAGCTTTAAAAGCGAGTTCTCGTTTTTAGTTTTGGGCGCCCAAGCAAGACAACAGGGGCAGGTTTTGCAATTACACACTCAGTCACAGAATAAAAACATATGTCAGCTACTGGTGGCCTCGTGTTCCTTTCGATCCCACTGCGCTATCGCAGCCTTCCTGCTGCACCAAACCTGCTTCGGGCTACCATGTTCGAAATTGCGGGCGCTCTTTCCAGGAAAGAGCCCGCTTCAGTCGCAGGCTCTATCTACTTGGGTGTTAAGCTTATCTGGAAGGCTGTTTGGCGCAAGCGACGTCATACTGGGATACGCTGACGGGATTGCGTGAATTCTGCGGCTGCTCCCCGGCGTAAACTGTTCCGGCTTTCCCGTCCGGATTGAAAGCCGATCCTGGTGCGGCAACTGCGTTGCCGGGGGTATTGGGGGCGCTTATACTGCCGCAACTCTGGTTAGGTTGCCCTGTGGTATGAGGGGGAGCAACCGGAGCGGGTTTTACTGCGGGCGCAGCCGCCCGAAGCGTGGTGTTTGCTTGCATGTTGGCCCTGCCCGGGTTGCCCGCCGCAACTGCTCCGTTTGCGGCGATCAGTGTCAGGGCGCCTATTGCTGCGAAAGTGACGGTATGTCTCATGGCAATACTCCTATTTCAATTTGTGTCAGTCCATGCGGTGCCTCGCATGAAAAAGAAGGACACATTAAATTTGACCCAGCCTTCGGAACAAGGTTCTCCGTAGGGGATTGTTGTGCGACGGGGGGTATCAGAATTCTGAACAGCAGCTTCGCATCAAGTTAATTCCACCGCGCCCGCAATTGGTTTAATTTTTTTTGTTAATTGATGCCTGATCGGCGATCTGGGCGAGAAGCCGGCGCGCCTTGCCGCAGGGCATGGGACCGCTTATCTCAGTGGTGTTTGAAGACATTTGCGGCAACCTGGTCCAGCCTGCGGCGTGACCCGCCGCCAGCCAGCCGCGCGCTCGCCTGAAGTGGCTTCCTCGGCCATGCCAGGGCCGGCCGCCCTGGCTGGCACACCGCCTGCTTTACGCTGAGGCTAGGCGAGAATCGGTCGCGAATAACCGTCCTTGTCGATGATCTGCAGGAAGTCCAGCGGGATGGCGTTGATCTTGTCGGTTGCGACCACATTGGTGTATTCAGAATGCCCGTTCTCTTTCTGGCGGTACCACTGCACGAAACGCGTTACTTTGCCGTCTACCAGGATGAAGCACAGCGCGCGGAATTCATTTTTAACGCGGTAGGATTTCATTTGCTCTAGGGATTTATCTTGTTCGAAGAGCAGTTCAGCGTCGCGGCTAATATCGGGCTGGTCGGCAAAGGTCGTGGCCGTGGTAGTTCGTTTGCAAGCGCCGCCCTCGTCATAATAAACGCTGGTTTTTTTTGCGGCGTCGACATGCCATTCCGGCGCGTCCAATGAGCTTGTATGTTCAGGCAGGTCTAGCAGCGTCCCGGTGGCGGGGCCGTCGGTAAACTCGGCGGTGCGGGACTTGAACTGTATCATGCGCGCCTTCGGATTCTTGACTTCTATCGTGATGCCGTCATTCAGGGTTTGCGAATAGCTCGTCCCAAATGTAGAGAGATTTTCTCCGGTGGTGATCTTGATGTAATCATCCCTGAAAACGACTTTAGGCATATGGCCTCCGCTCTTAAGTGTTGCCCATGTGGGTGTATGTCTTATGTGCTGCTCGCATTCCAATACCCGCGACGCTCCCGCCATCCTGTATTGCATGTCGCAAACGCATAGCCATGCCTGATGCCGGCGGGCAAGAGCGCTAGCAGTTTTGCGACCTGGCACGGCAACTCGTTCTTTAGTATATAAACATAGGAGAGATAGTCAAAAATATGTGCTCAAGGCGCAAGCCCTTGTGATAGCAGCGGGCGTTTAAGCCCGGCGGCTATTTGATCGCGCTGGGGTAATGTCATGCCGGTCACCACATAAAAGCCGTTTCGCCAACGCGGGTCTATCTTTGCCGCTATGGCGAGTGGATACAGGTCTTATGCTGCCTGGCTCGCATAAACAGCGGCGCAAAAAAAGCCCGCGTACCTTACGGCAGCGGACAAGTTGATGGTCAATGAAATATCAGAAAATTGACGACACAAACACTCTACGACACAAACACTCTTTATTACCGGTTTGATCAATATAAGGCTTATCCAGCCCGCCAGATGTTCGCTAGCGAACGGAGTGCATCGATCTTCCGGCGCATGCTTGGCAAGTTCAAAGAAACGTCCATTACTTTATCTTGGGTGTGCGCCTTTATCGGTCTTTGCGTGAGCTGAGCATGTCATCGCTAATCGCCTGGCCCGCATATCAACAGCCACCGCCTGTAGTGAATGAATCCTGTTTGGATGCCTGTGTTACTTGGGGCTTTTTGTCTGTTTCCTTTGCCAGCTTTTTTTGCCGGTAATACGCAGGCACGTTTTGTATTCAATAAAGGGATTTATCATGAAATATTCCATTCTTTTGCTGGCACTTGTGGGTACCGTTGCGCTGACTGCATGTGATCGCAATCCCCCGGCGCCATTAGTTGTCCAGGTCCCGGTCGCGGTTCCTGGGCCTGCCGGTGAACCTGGCGCTACCGGCGCAACTGGCCCGACCGCTCCGGCTGGTGCTACCGGTGCCACCGGGGCGAGTGGCGCTGCAGGTGCTGATGGTGCGGCGGGTTATGACGGCGCCAAAGGCAGGACTGGTGCTACTGGTGCACCAGGCACCGACGGCGCCAAAGGCGAAGCGGGCAAGAGCGGTGACACTATAATCGTTGTTCCGGAACAAAAGCGCTAGAGAGTTTTTATCAGGTGGGCGTGAAGAAATGCATGCTCACCTGCGTCCAGATCATGTTTCTTCGCTTATGAGCGATGCGCACTTCAATCAAGTCTCTCCATGCTGCGGCTTCCTGCGGCAGCAATTTTTGCTCTCCCATTTAGATGTGCCGCGAATATTCGACACGGCTCTTACTTGCGCACTGTGCAGCTATTGCATGCCGTCTTTCGTTGATAAAACTAAAGGAATGCGCTTGAGCAACTATCAGGGCAATAAAGTGCTTTTCATTAACTAAAATCGCCAACTTCCGATTACCGTATTTGTTTCATTTTCTGATATCCGCAACAATTTGTTACCGCGAATTTTCGTGGCGATTTATTTGGTATAGTCGTTTTCTTTTTACATGCCTATTGGATCGTGATGAACCCATTCGACAAGGCTAAAGCCAAATACGAAGAACAACAAAAGCAGAAAAATACCGAACGCCTATCCGCAGCAAAGGCCGCCGAGGTGGCGAATCAGGCGTTTATAGACAGGTTTGAGCCGGTGCTGGACAGGTTGGAAAAATTGTTTGAGCCGTCCGTCGAAGGCCTGGTCAATGCCGGTTACCAGCCGGTGATAGAACGCAAGATGTCCGCGCCTATTATGGTAGAAGCAAGCCTGGTGTTTACTTCCCGCGAGATCGACCCGGCCTACGGTTATCCCAACCACTACCGGATCGCCATTAGTGTGAGGGGAAATTATTCGACGCAGATTGTCTGCGAGCTAGGGCGGGGCGATCCCGGTGAGCAAGATCCGCGTCTGGTAAAAAGACATTTGGTGCGGCCGGTGGCGCTGCCTCCTTTTAAACAGCAGGAGTTCGAGGCCAGCTTCATTGAAAAACTGGAGCGTATTTTTACCAAGATATTGCAACTGGAGCCGGCCAGGCCCAGAGAACCGCACTGATGCGGCCTGGCTTGAGGGCGCATTCAGCCCGGCGGTCCAGGCACGCCGGTTACAGGCTATAGGCTCCAGACCTCGTAGACTTCTTGTTTGCCGAGCAGCCAGGCGCGGCGAAACGGGCCCTTGATGGCGTTGAACCAAGGCTGGATCGCAGCCAGTATCGCGTGATCCGCAGTCATGGTGCGGCCATTGGTGTAGCACACCAGTTCCACCGGGCATTCTGTCCTGTAGGTCTTGTTCAGCTTCTTGCGCACTATCCTGATCGACGGGTCGGCGGCTGTCAGGTCCGGTTCTCCGGCTGCCAGCGAGTTGGCTATGTTGGCGGCCAGCATGGGGTCGCAGATTTCCACCAGCTCAAAGGCCACTTTGCCTTCGCCGTGCAGCGTACACAGGATGTCCGGTTCGGAATCGCCGCTGCGCTTTTCTACGCTGTTGCCAACGACAGGCAAGCCCGCCCTTTGCGCAAAGTCGCGAAACACGGTCAGCTCCACTATTCCCTTGTCATGCTCGGTTCTCACAATTTCCCCATCATTGCCTGGCAATTCTGCAGACCTTCAGTATATGGCTTAGTTGCGCGGGACACAAAGTGCCGTACGCCATCTTTTAAGAATCGAGAAGCCGGGCGTTTCCAAAATGAAAAAACCCGTCGCAACGGGTTTTTGTCTGAGTATGGCGTCACCGCCCCATTCCGCCCGCAGCCAGCGGTCGTCTCCGAGCCGCTGCGACGCTCAACAATCCCAGCAAGCCCAGGCCGAAAATAGCCAGCGAGGCAGGCTCGGGCACCTCGGTGCTTGCCCTGGCCATGAAAATATTGTCCAGGATGGGGAAGGCGCCGCCCCCGGCAGAAAATGAGATGGACGAAAACGGGGTATCCGAAATCCAGCCGTAAAAACTCAAGTTGGGGAAGTTGGTTGTTCCTATAAGGAAAGAGTTTCCATCTATGGTTACCGTGATGTTTTCGGCAAAGGGCAGCGCAGTCCCGAAGGAAGCGCTAAAGGCCGTGGTAGGCGCAAAGCTCAGGGTGTCTGTGGCACTCTGATTCAGGATCAGCACGGCGCCGCTACCCCAGTCGTAACCGCCGCCTGAAAACGCGGAATCGACAATAAAGCCGTAGTCCGGATAGGTGATATTGCCCACGGTTTGGTTTGCCACATCAACGAACGAAGCCGGTGCGGCGTAGCCTTCAAAGGTCTCCATGACCCCGCCGGTGGTCGCCGCATGGAACAGGCTGGAGTCCTGGTATTGGACAATAGCGGCATGGGCCAAGCCCCCGGACAATATCAGTCCGACCAGTATCAGTTTTGGAATTACTTTCATGTTAGCTCCCCGCTAGTTTCACTAATGAGCATTTATCGTGCCAACTTTTATAAAAACGTTTTAAATCAAAGGCTTGCAAGTTTATTTCTTGATAATAAGTTAGGCTTGTAAATTTCTTCGACAATGAAAATTGGGTGTCGGTATTTTTAGCCATCAGGGGCAATAGTGGCCGCCTAGCCGCCAGATTTTTAGTGATTCCACCATCAGAACAAATTTCTACTATAATAGAATTTAATAAGCCAAACTGGTTTTAGTTAAACTAATGATAACATTTTTCGGATTCCCAGGAGAAATAATATGCATGCACTCGTTTTTGACCGATTTGGTGGCCCTGAAGTGCTGGAGTATCGGGAACTACCCGATCCAGCGATCCCGGCGGGCCATCTCCAGCTGGAGGTCCAGGCGGCCGGCTTGAATTTTGCTGACGTCTACCGCCGCAACGGCAATTATCACCTGGCCGGCGATCCTCCTTATATCTGCGGTTATGAAGGCGCCGGCCGCGTTGTCGGCATAGGCGAGGGCGTCAGCGGCTATGCCATCGGCGAGCGCATTGCTTTTGCCGACGTGCCTTTTGCCCACGCAACCAGGGTCAATGTGCCGGTGGAGCATGCGATTCCGCTACCGGAGGGCATCTCTTGCGAGCTGGCGGCGGCGGTATTGCTGCAGGGGCTTACTGCGCAATACCTGGTCAGCGACAGCTATGCCGTGCAGCGCGGCGACGTCGTCCTGGTGCATGCGGCGGCGGGCGGCGTGGGGCAGTACCTGACGCAAATGGCGGTGGCGCGCGGCGCGGAAGTGATTGCGCTGGTGTCCAGCGAGGACAAATGCCGGCTGGCAAAATCCAGGGGTGCACAGCATGCGATCCTGAATACTGGGCCATGGCTGGATACCGTCCGGGAAATCAGCCGTGGCGGCGTGCATGTGACGTATGACTCGATAGGCGCAACTCTGGAAGACTCTTTCAGGGCAACGCGCGCCAAGGGCACGGTCGTATTCTTTGGCATGGCCGGCGGCAATCCGCCCCTGGTCGATCCACGCACGCTGATGGACCACTCCCAGCACCTGGTGGGCGGCGACCTGTGGAGCTACCTCGACAGCAAGGCAAGCCGGCTGCAGCGTGCAGCCGATTTGTTTGCATTGCTTATCGCCGGGAAGCTTACCGCCCCCGAGATAGAACGCTTTGACCTGAAGGATGGCGCAAACGCCTACCGGCGCCTGGAAAGCCGGAAATTAATGGGGAAGATTATCCTGGTCAGCGGCGCTTGAGCCTGCATCAAGCCCGGGTCGCTTCGAATGAATCAACTTACTAGTTTCATCTATGCCTAAATTTGTCGTGAACAGGAATGCAGCACAGCTTGCCCCCGTGGAGCTGGGCGCGCGGGTCAAGGCCTTACGGCAGGCGCGCCAATGGACGCTGGACGAGGCGGGTACGCATATGGGGCTGTCGCGGGCGGCCTTGTCCAAGATAGAGCGCAATGAAATGTCGCCTACCTTCCAGACCATGCAAAAGCTGGCCCAGGGTTTTGGGCTGGAATGGGTGGAGCTGATCGGCAGCCGGCCCGGGGTTGCGGGGGCAGGGTCGCAAGCTCCCACCTGCAGGCGTAGCGTGACGCGCGCCGACGAGGGCGCGCGTTACGACATGCCCAATTACGGCATCCGCCTATTGACCGGGGAGCTGAAGAATACCGCGTTTGTCGCGGCCGAAGTCCAGATCAAGGCGCGCGCCTTCGCCGAATATAAGGATTGGGACAGGCACAACGACGAAGATTTTTTATTCGTGCTGGCGGGCGAGATGGTGCTGCATACGGAACACTATGCGCCGGTCACGCTGAGCGCCGGCGACTCTGTCTATTTTGATGCGTGCATGGGGCATGCCTGTGTTTCGATCGGCCCG
The DNA here is from genome assembly GCA_040390485.1 of Pseudomonadota bacterium. GTDB lineage: Bacteria > Pseudomonadota > Gammaproteobacteria > Burkholderiales > Burkholderiaceae_D > Undibacterium. The sequence continues at coordinate 265,088 of JAZJYH010000035.1, read as the reverse complement.
GAAGATGCACGCGCGCTTTGGATTACTCAACCTATTGCGAGGTAAAACAGCAATGCGAAATCAAGGATGGTCCGCCAAGCTTAATGGCGATAGAAAATATCTGTTCCTCGTCTCCAGCGCCAGGCGAGAGGGTAACTCCGAAACCCTGGCGCGGCATGCCGCCGCCGGATTACCCGCAGGCGCAGGCAGTGAATGGCTGCATTTGCGGGACCTGCCTTTGCCCATGTTTGCCGACATCCGGCATGAAGGCGATGGCGTCTATCCGCAACCCATTGGCAATGAAAAAATACTCCTGGAGGCTACGCTGGCCGCCACCGACCTGGTTTTTGTGGCGCCCTTGTACTGGTATAGCTTGCCCGCAACGGCAAAACTGTACCTCGACTACTGGGCGGCCTGGATGCGGGTGCCGGGCGCCGACTTCAGACAGAAAATGAAGAACAAGAGGCTGTGGGTCATCAGCGTCAACAGCGAGGATACCGGGGATGTGGCGGAGCCTTTGGTCGGCAGCTTGCGGCGCAGCGCCGACTACATGGGTATGGAATGGGGCGGGGTCTTGCTCGGTTATGGCAACCGCCCCAATGATGTGCTGGCGAACGCAGCCGTATTGGCGCAGGCGAAAAGCTTCTTTGATGAAGCCGGGCTTGCAGCAGGGGCCGCTGGCGTCTAGTGTAATGCCCAGGTAAAGCGGCGGGCCTGCGGTTTGGCGCGTGAGAGGTCTGCATGGCGCCCACGCAAGCCTGCGGGTTTGCGCCCGCCAAAACAGGCTATAATTCCGGGCTATGATTCTGCCCTTTGCGAAGACGAAATTCATTCTTATATGCTTGTCCCTGCGCTGCTAAATTGGCAAGCCGGCGATCCCGGTACCGATGCCGGCTTGCCTTAATTTCATGAGTCTTGCCGCGTATCCTGAAATTTTCCTTACTTGCTCCCTACTTGCCCGTTTGCCTGTAGTGTCAGGCCGCCGCCCAGCTTGCCCGGCTCAGTTGCCGGCGCTGGGGATCACATCAATCAAGGTCTAAATACATGTCCGTACCCTCAATTGGAAAAATACTGAATCCCTTGAAGTGCCTGGTGTTGTGCAGCCTGCTGCTGGCCGGCTGCAAGAGCGTCGAACAGCATCCGGCCTCCGTCATCGCGGCCCCCGTCCCGGTTGCCGTCGCCAAGCCCATGCGCAATATCCGTATCGGTCTGGCCCTGGGCGGCGGCGCGGCGCGCGGCTTTGCGCATATAGGCGTGATCAAGGTGCTGGAGTCGCAGGGCATCATGCCCGATATCGTGGTCGGCACCAGTGCCGGCAGCCTGGTCGGCGCGCTGTACGCGGCCGGCAATAATGGCTTTGTCTTGCAAAAGATGGCGCTGGAAATGGATGAGGCCACCATCTCCGACTGGTCCTTGCCGCTGTTTTCCAAATCCAGCGGCGTGCTGAAGGGCGACGGCTTGCAGAATTATGTCAATAAAATGGTGGGCAACACGCCCATAGAAAAATTGAAGAAGCCTTTTGGCGCGGTGGCCACCGACCTCAACAGCGGCCAGCCGATCCTGTTTCAGCGCGGGAACACCGGTGTTGCGGTGCGTGCGTCGTCGGCCGTGCCGGGCGTGTTCCAGCCGGTCAAGATCAACGACAGGCAGTATGTGGACGGCGGCCTGGTGGCGCCGGTGCCGGTGCGCTTTGCGCGCGAGATGGGGGCTGACTTTGTGATCGCGGTCAATATCTCTTCCCAGCCCGAGGGCCAGACCGCGGTCAGTTCCATGGATGTGCTGATGCAGACCTTCACCATCATGGGCCAAAGCATGAACAACTTTGAGCTGAAGAATGCCGACATCGTCATCAAGCCTGAACTGGCCGGCATGAAGGGCAGCGATTTTGCTGGGCGCAACCTGGCGATACTGGCGGGAGAAAGGGCGGCGACCGCTGCTTTGCCGGAACTGCGGCAAAAGATCAAGGCGATGCAGGAGCGCTAAGGCCGGCATTGCCAATATCAAGTCGGCGGCGACTAAGGCTGGGGGAGTGAGGTAAAACCGAGGGGAAAACTGAGGGAAGTTCTGGAGCAGGCTTACTTCTTTTCTTCGTCGTTGATTCTTCTGGCGCCATTGAATCGCTTTTTCCAGTAAGCGATATCCATGCTCTCTATGCGCACCTGGCCGCCGGCGGCAGGGGAGTGGATGAACTTATTGTCACCCAGATAAATACCGACGTGGGAAAAGCCGCGCTTCAGCGTATTGTAAAAAACCAGGTCGCCCGGCTGCAAATCCTTCTGTTCCACCTTTTCGCCGACCTTGCTGATTTCTTGCGAAGTCCTCGGTAGTTCCGCTCCCAGCACGTCCTTGAACACATAGCGCACAAAGCCGCTGCAATCCAGGCCGCTTTCAGGCGTGTTGCCGCCGCGTTTGTAATGGATGCCGAGCAGGCCCATGGCCTTGGAGCTCAGGTCGGCTGCGCGTTCTTTGAGTTCCTGGAATTTGGTAAAGGCGGTGGATGATTCGGGGAAGGGGTTTTCTGCGCTCCAGCCTGGGATGCAAAAACCGGCTTGCAGCAACGTCGCCAAAAGCAGGGCTTTGGCTTTCCGATGATGTCTGGAAACGGTTGTTGGCATCTTTACACCTGGTTGGAAAAACTGGACCACTGTAAGCGATCTCAAAATGAATGTCAAAACCTTGCTTGTAAAAAATTGTTCGTTTTACGGCCTGCGAGCGATCGGTTTTCTGCTTTTTCCTATGAGGCGATGAATCGGATTTGCCTATGTCATTTTTGGCAATATTATTTGCTTCAAATTAAAAATTGACTTTCTCTACAGCGCTTTCTGCCTGCTGCCCCAAATTGTCAAAACACTTGTGATACTTAATGTGTCATGCTTGTCGTACAATTCATTCACATTTCAACATGAGGTCAAAATGCAAACAAAACCTGTCTTAACCCTGGACGACGTCAAAAAAATCGCAGCGGCTGCAGAGGCCGAAGCAAAGGCCAATGGCTGGGCGGTCGTGATCGCTATTGTCGATGATGGCGGCCACCTGATGTGGCTGCAGCGCCTGGATGGCGTGGCGCCTATCTCTGCGCACATCGCGCCGGCCAAGGCAACTACGGCTGCATTGGGGCGTCGTGAATCCAAGATATATGAAGATATTATCAACAACGGCCGTTACTCCTTCCTGAGCGCACCTTACCTGGAAGGCATGCTGGAAGGCGGCGTGCCCATCGTGGTGGACGGCCAGTGCGTGGGTGCAGTGGGCGTATCCGGCGTGAAATCGGCAGAAGACGCACAAATCGCCAAGGCGGGGATTGCCGCACTGGGCCTGTAATTTGGCGCCAACCGGGCAGCCTGTTTGACGTCTTGGTTTGGCATCACAAACAGGTTTTCGCCTGACTCCCTGTATTCAGGGCGGACTTGCTCGTCGCTCTTGAATTAGCTCCAGAAAATGCTGCTCATCAGGCCTGAAAATTTGCCTGATGGGCAGTTTTGCGCTACAATCTGAAGGTTTAACTAATTTACCTCCCGCCGTAGCGCATACCCAATCCACATTGCCCCATAAAATCGTTTCTTTCCGCGCGGAGCCCGTTTGTTAAAACGCCGTGCGCCTGGCACAACGATCATCTTGGTGCGACGCAGCGGCGGTAACAATACAGGAGTTACCCTTGCTGCCATTTCCGCAGTCTTTGCCTCATTCACTCCGTCTAGGGCAAGACACCCCAGCCATCCTTGCTCTCGCTGACGGGACAATATTTTCCGGTTTTTCCATTGGCGCCACAGGCCATACCATAGGCGAGGTTGTTTTTAATACCTCGATGACCGGTTACCAGGAAATCCTGACCGATCCCAGCTATAGTTCCCAGATCGTCACGCTGACTTATCCGCATATCGGCAATACCGGCGTCAATGCCGAAGACGTCGAATCCGACAAAATCCATGCAGCAGGTTTGATCATCAAAGACCTGCCTATGCTGGTATCGAATTTCCGTTCCGAGCAATCCCTGGCCGAATACCTGATTTCCCAAAATATCGTGGCGATAGCCGGTATCGATACCCGCAAGCTGACACGCATCCTGCGTGAAAAAGGCGCGCAGGGCGGTGCGATCCTGGTGGGCGACGATGCCGACAAGGCGCTGGAACTGGCGAAATCCTTCCCCGGCTTGTCCGGCATGGACCTGGCCAAGGTGGTGTCGGTCAGCAAGTCTTACGACTGGACTGAAACTGAATGGGTGCTGGGCCAGGGCTACGGCCAGCTCAGCAATCCACAATTCCACGTGGTGGCATTTGATTACGGCGTCAAGCGCAATATCCTGCGCATGCTGACCCAGCGCGGCTGCAAGGTCACGGTATTGCCGGCCCAGGCCAGCGCGGCGGAAGCACTGGCGCTGAATCCGGACGGCGTATTCCTGTCCAACGGCCCCGGCGATCCTGAGCCTTGCGATTACGCAATCGCTGCGACCAAGGAATTGATAGAAAAAGGCGTACCGACCTTCGGTATCTGCCTGGGTCACCAGATCATGGCGCTGGCTTCCGGTGCCAAGACATTGAAGATGAAGTTCGGCCACCATGGCGCTAACCATCCTGTACAGGACCTGGATAGCAGGCAAGTGCTGATCACTTCGCAGAATCACGGTTTCGCGGTGGATGCGGCGACTTTGCCGGATAACTGCCGGGTAACCCACGTCTCCCTGTTTGACGGCTCCCTGCAAGGCTTTGCCCGTACCGACAAGCCGGCGTTCTGCTTCCAGGGACACCCTGAGGCTTCGCCTGGTCCGCATGATATCGGTTACCTGTTCGACCGTTTCACAAGTTTGATGAATCAGGCAAAGATGGAGAAAAATAAAAATGCCTAAGCGTAATGATATAAAAACTATTTTGATTATTGGTGCCGGCCCTATCATCATCGGGCAGGCATGTGAGTTCGACTATTCCGGCGCCCAGGCTTGCAAGGCCTTGCGCGAAGAGGGTTACAAAGTCATCCTGGTCAACAGCAATCCGGCCACCATCATGACCGACCCGGAAATGGCCGATGTCACTTACATCGAGCCTATCACCTGGCAAGTCGTCGAGCGCATCATCGCCAAGGAAAAGCCGGATGCGATCCTGCCGACCATGGGCGGCCAGACTGCGCTGAATTGCGCGCTGGACCTGCATCACAATGGCGTGCTGACCAAATACAATGTAGAACTGATAGGCGCCTCCCCAGAGGCGATCGACAAGGCCGAAGACCGCTCCAAGTTCAAGGATGCGATGACCAAGATAGGTCTGGGTTCTGCGCGTTCCGGCGTGGCGCACACGCTGGAAGAGTCCTGGGCAGTGCAAAAAGAATTGGGCTTCCCCGTCATCATTCGTCCTTCGTTCACGATGGGTGGCACCGGCGGCGGGATTGCCTACAACGCCGAAGAGTTCGACACTATCTGCAGGCGCGGCCTGGAAGCGTCGCCGACCAGCGAGCTGCTGATCGAGGAATCGCTGCTGGGCTGGAAAGAGTACGAGATGGAAGTGGTGCGCGACAAGGCGGACAACTGCATCATCGTCTGCTCTATCGAAAACCTGGATCCTATGGGCGTGCATACCGGCGACTCGATCACGGTGGCGCCGGCGCAGACGCTGACCGACAAGGAATACCAGATCATGCGCAATGCCTCGCTGGCAGTGCTGCGTGAAATCGGCGTGGATACCGGTGGCTCCAATGTGCAGTTCTCGGTCAATCCCAAAGACGGCCGCATGATCGTGATTGAGATGAATCCGCGCGTATCCCGTTCTTCCGCTCTGGCCTCCAAGGCTACCGGCTTCCCGATCGCCAAGATCGCGGCCAAGCTGGCGGTCGGCTTTACGCTGGACGAGTTGCGCAACGAGATCACCGGTGGCGCGACCCCGGCATCTTTCGAGCCTTCCATCGATTACGTCGTCACGAAGATCCCGCGCTTTGCGTTTGAAAAATTCCCGCAGGCTGACAGCCACCTGACTACGCAGATGAAATCCGTCGGCGAAGTGATGGCGATAGGCCGCACCTTCCAGGAGTCTTTCCAGAAAGCCTTGCGCGGCCTGGAAGTGGGCGTGGACGGCATGAACCAGAAGACCACCGACCGTGAGACGATAGAGGCGGAACTGGGCGCGCCCGGTCCCGACCGTATCTGGTACGTGGGCGATGCGTTCGGCCAGGGTTTCTCGCTGGAAGAAGTGCATCAACTGACCAAGATCGATCCATGGTTCCTGGTGCAGATCAAGGACATTGTCGATATCGAACTGTGGCTGGACCACCAGAAGCTGGAAGCGCTGGACAAGAACCTGCTGCTGAAGCTGAAGCAAAAAGGTTTCTCCGACCGCCGCCTGGCCTACCTGCTGAAGACTACCGACAAGGAAGTGCGCGAACGCCGCCATCTGCTGAACGTGCGGCCGGTCTACAAGCGCGTGGATACCTGTGCCGGTGAGTTTGCCACCAACACCGCCTACATGTATTCGACCTATGAGGAAGAGTGCGAATCCGCACCGACCGACAAGAAGAAGATCATGGTCCTGGGCGGTGGTCCTAACCGTATCGGCCAGGGTATCGAGTTCGACTATTGCTGCGTACACGCCGCCTTCGCGATGCGTGAAGACGGCTATGAAACCATCATGGTCAACTGCAATCCGGAGACAGTCTCTACCGACTACGATACTTCCGACCGCCTGTATTTCGAGCCGCTGACGCTGGAAGACGTGCTGGAAATCGTCGCGCTGGAAAAGCCGGTAGGCGTGATCGTCCAATACGGCGGCCAGACACCGTTGAAATTGGCGCTGGACCTGGAAGCCAACGGCGTGCCTATCATCGGCACTTCGCCCGACATGATTGATGCGGCAGAAGATCGCGAGCGCTTCCAGCAATTGCTGCAGGGCCTGGGCTTGCGTCAGCCGCCAAACCGTACCGCGCGTACCGAGCAGCAGGCGCTGGAACTGGCGCAGGAAATCGGTTATCCGCTGGTGGTGCGTCCGTCGTATGTGCTGGGCGGACGCGCGATGGAAATCGTGCACGAGCAACGCGACCTGGAGCGCTATATGCGCGAAGCGGTCAAGGTTTCGCATGATTCCCCGGTATTGCTGGACCGCTTCCTGAATGACGCGATCGAAGTGGACGTGGATTGTCTGTCCGACGGCCAGCGCACCTTTATCGGCGGCGTGATGGAGCATATCGAGCAAGCCGGCGTGCACTCCGGTGACTCGGCCTGTTCGCTGCCGCCTTATTCGCTGTCGCAGGAAACCATCGCCGAACTGAAGCGCCAGACCGCCTTGATGGCCAAGGGCCTGAACGTGGTCGGCCTGATGAACGTGCAGTTTGCGATCCAGCAGCAAGACGGCAAGGACGTGGTGTTTGTGCTGGAAGTCAATCCGCGCGCATCGCGTACCGTGCCTTATGTATCCAAGGCGACCGGCCTGCAACTGGCCAAGATTGCGGCGCGCTGCATGGCCGGGCAGTCGCTGGATTCGCAAGGCATAGGCGAAGAAGTGGTGCCGCCTTATTTCAGCGTCAAGGAAGCGGTATTCCCGTTTGTGAAATTCCCTGGCGTAGATACCATCCTCGGACCAGAGATGAAATCCACCGGTGAAGTGATGGGCGTTGGCAAGACCTTTGGTGAAGCCTTCGTCAAATCGCAGCTGGGCGCGGGCGTGAAATTGCCGCAATCCGGCAAGGTCTTCCTGAGCATCAAGGGTAGCGACAAGCCGCGCGGCGTCAAGGTGGCCAAGGACTTGTTTGACCTGGGATTCTCCATTGTGGCGACACGCGGTACTGCGGCGGCGATTGAAGCCGAGGGTATTCCTGTGTCGGTGGTCAACAAGGTGGTGGAGGGCAGGCCGCACGTTGTCGACATGATCAAAAACAATGAAATTGCATTGGTGATCAATACCGTAGAAGAAAAACGCAATGCGATCGTGGATTCGCGCGCGATACGGGTTTCTTCGCTGGCCGCTCGAGTCACTACCTATACGACCATCGCCGGTGCAGAGGCGGCGGTCGAGGGTATGCGCCACCTGGACGAGTTACATGTCTATGATTTACAAGGACTGCATAAAACTTTAAACTAACTGTTATAGTGTGGCTTAAGCCGATGCGGGAAATGCTTATATAGCGACTTCTTGCCTTGGTTTAAGATCATTGCAGTTTTAATTCATACAGAGGTCACTGGCAACATCAGTCTTGCTGATGTCTAAAGTGGCCTCTGTATTTTTACTTTATAAGTGTTAATAATATGAGTACAGTACCTCTCACCAAATTCGGCGCAGAATTGCTCAAGCAAGAATTGCAACAGTTGAAGACGAAAGAACGTCCGTCGGTCATTAACGCGATTGCGGAAGCACGTGCGCAGGGCGATTTGTCTGAAAATGCAGAGTACGATGCCGCCAAGGAGCGTCAAAGCTTTATCGAAGGCCGGATTGCGGACCTGGAAGGCAAATTGAGCGCTGCCCAAATTATTGATCCGACTGAGCTGGATGCCGAAGGCCGCGTTGTCTTTGGTTCTACCGTGCACCTGGAAGACCTGGAAAATGCGCAAAAAGTCACTTACCAGATCGTGGGTGAAGACGAGGCCGATATCAAGGAAAAGAAAGTGTCGATCACTTCCCCTATCGCCCGCGCCTTGATCGGCAAGTATGCCGGCGACGTGGTCGGTGTGCAGGCACCTTCCGGTGTGCGCGAATATGAGGTGCTGGACGTTTTGTATATCTAAAGCAGGGCAGATGCGGCAACCAGGCGGCTGGTTGCCCTGATGCCTGTACTATGCGTGCCGGGATTACCGCTTAAATTAAATTCATGAACCGGCAATTGCGCGCATAATCTTAAAGTTCGCGTGAAGTTCGCGTGAAGTTCGCGTGATGTTTGCGATGGCAACGGCGGCAAGCGCATGGCTGCGCTGCCGGGAACATCCGGGCCTATGTTTGCCCTTGTTGGTTGCCATCATGCTCAGGCATTGCCGAGAGCTGATTTCTTCGCACTGGATTGACGCGGTTTGGCACGTTTGATATTGCCGCCCTGGGTGACGCGTTCATTGCCTTTTACCATGACTTTGGACACGGTAGGCTTTTTAGTACCGCTAGGGCTGGGCTTGACGATAGTGACTTCGCGCAGGCCGCCGGCTTTGCCTTTTCTCAATACCTTGGTGGTTTCTGCATCCTGTTTCGGACGGTAGAGCACCAACAATTTGCCGATATGCTGTATCGGTGCGGCACTCAGGGTGCTGCAAATATTGTCGTACATGGCGATGCGCGCTTCGCGGTCGTCGCCGAATACACGAACCTTGATCAGGCCGTGGGATTTAAGGCCGGCATCAATCTCTTTCATCACGGCTGGGGATAAGCCGGCTTCGCCTATCAATACAATTGGCTTCAGGGCGTGAGCTGCGGAACGCAATTCGCTACGTTCAGCGGGCGTTAGTTTTAACATGTAAATTCCTTTAAAAGCAGTATTTTACGCGAATGGCAAAGAATAAATTCAATCAAAATTGGGTTCACGACCATATTAACGATCCTTATGTGAAACTTGCACAGAAGGAAGGGTATCGTGCCCGGGCTGTTTACAAGCTCAAGGAGATTGATGAAAGTGAAAAACTGATCAAGCCAGGCCAGATTATTGTTGATCTTGGTGCAACTCCCGGCAGTTGGTCACAGTATGTAAGAAATAAACTGGCAGGTAAAGATGGCGGCGGCATCCTGGGCGAAATTTTTGCACTGGACTTGCTGCCCATGGAGCCGATTGCCGACGTACAGTTCATCCAGGGCGATTTTCGCGAGGATATCGTACTGAACCAGCTGGAAGCGCAACTGAAAGGCCGCAAGGTAGACCTTGTCTTATCCGACATGGCGCCCAATCTGTCTGGTATCCCGACCGCGGATGCGGCCAGGGTGGAATATATCATTGAACTGGCCGTGGCCTTTGCCAATGCCCATTTGAAGCCGAGCGGCGCCTTATTGGTGAAATGTTTCCACGGCCCGAGCTATAACAATATAGTCGATATGTTCAAAAGTGAATTCAAGACGGTGGCAAACAAGAAACCCAAAGCCAGCAAAGACAAGTCTTCCGAGATATTTTTGTTGGGAAAAGGCCTTAAAAACCCAAGTTGACGCTTTCTTCCCTTGATAAAGCGACAAAGCGCCCTATATGGCATAGGAGACTGTCGGACTTAGGTCAGCGGCTGCAAAATTATCTGACCGGCGCATATTTCGTCTATTTTTTGGTCAATATTCCCGATATTGACCAAAAAGATAAGCAAAATCTGCTCTCGTTCAGCTAATTTTTCGCTTCGGCGGCCTAAGTCCAACAGCCTCCTAGCAAGGCCAAGTTATTGGGGGTAGAATTAATGTTTGAGTGTGTGATGGCGTATGGTACGTCCAAGGAGTTCTCGTGAATAACATGTTTTCAAAAGCTGCGATTTGGGTTGTGATTGCCTTGGTGCTCTTCACAGTCTTTAAGCAATTCGACGGCAAAGGCATCGCTTCCGGTGCGCAATCTATGCCGTATTCAGAGTTCCTGGATGAAGTAAGGGCCAAGCACATCAAGGATGCGACTATTGATGAGGCCAGCCGCTCCATCGTCGCTACCACCGTGGATGGCAAGAAGATCAAGTCCCAGGTGACCGTGCTGGACCGTGGCCTGGTAGGCGATCTGGTCAATAACGGCATCAAATTTGATGTCAAGCAGCCTGAAGAACAATCCTTCCTGTCGCAAGTATTTATCTCCTGGTTCCCGATGCTGCTGCTGATCGGCGTCTGGGTATTTTTCATGCGCCAGATGCAGGGCGGCGGCAAGGGCGGCGCTTTCTCGTTCGGCAAGTCCAAGGCCCGTATGCTGGATGATGCGAACAATACCGTGACTTTTGCCGATGTTGCTGGTTGCGACGAAGCCAAGGAAGAGGTCACGGAAATCGTCGATTTCTTGCGCGACCCTACCAAATTCCAGAAACTTGGCGGCCGTATTCCGCGCGGCGTGCTGATGGTTGGCCCTCCGGGTACCGGTAAGACCTTGTTGGCGCGTGCGATTGCCGGCGAAGCCAAGGTGCCTTTCTTCACGATCTCGGGTTCCGATTTCGTTGAAATGTTTGTCGGTGTCGGCGCCTCCCGTGTGCGCGACATGTTTGAAAACGCCAAGAAACATTCCCCTTGCATCATCTTTATTGATGAAATCGATGCAGTAGGCCGTCATCGCGGCGCCGGTATGGGCGGCGGTAACGACGAACGCGAACAAACCCTGAACCAGATGCTGGTCGAGATGGACGGCTTTGAAGCCAATTCCGGCGTCATCGTGATCGCTGCCACTAACCGTGCCGACGTGCTCGACAAAGCCTTGCTGCGTCCGGGCCGTTTCGACCGCCAGGTGACCGTGGGCTTGCCGGATATCCGCGGCCGCGAACAGATCCTGAATGTGCATATGCGCAAGGTGCCTATCGCTCCTGACGTCCGTGCAGACATCCTGGCACGCGGTACTCCTGGTTTCTCCGGTGCTGACCTGGCTAATCTGGTCAATGAATCTGCGCTGTTTGCTGCACGCCGTAACAAGCGCCTGGTAGAGATGCAGGATTTTGAAGATGCCAAGGACAAGATTTACATGGGCCCTGAGCGTAAATCCATGGTCATGCGTGAAGATGAACGCAGGAACACCGCTTACCATGAGTCCGGCCATGCCGTCGTCGCCAAGCTGTTGCCGAAGGCAGATCCGGTGCACAAGGTCACCATCATGCCGCGCGGTTTTGCCCTGGGCCTGACCTGGCAGTTGCCTGAGCACGACCAGATCAGTGGCTACAAGGACAAGATGCTGGAGGAAATCTCCATCCTGTTCGGCGGCCGTATCGCTGAAGAAATTTTTGTCGGACAGATGTCTACCGGCGCGTCGAATGACTTTTCCCGCGCCACCAAGCTGGCCCGTTCCATGGTGACCCGTTTCGGCATGTCGGATACGATGGGCGTGATGGTGTATGAAGACAGCCAGCAAGAAGGCTATTTCGGCATGGCGTCCAAGACCATTTCCGAAGCGACCCAGCAAAAGGTAGACGCCGAAATCCGCATCATCCTGGATGCGCAATATGCGCAGGCCCGCAAGCTGCTGGAAGAAAATCGCGACAAGGTAGAGGCGATGACCAAGGCGCTGATGGACTGGGAAACCATCGATGCAGACCAGATCAACGACATCATGAACGGCCTGGAGCCGCGCCCACCTAAGCTGGGCACGACCATACGCAAGCATCCTACCGACAGCACGTCCGGCGGTGTTTCGCCTAGCGCGCCTGCGCCGGCGGTGTAAGCAGTAGCGCGCAGTATTCATCGCAGTATTCATATTTGGCAGGGAGGGTGAGGAGTGATCCTCGCCCTTATTTTTTTGCTCCCGACCTTTTACCCTTGGTTATGAACAATTATTTTCAATGCGGCAGGTATCGCTTCGCCTTGCAGGGGCCGCAGTTTCGCCCGCTGGTGATGGGGGTGTTGAACCTGACTCCCGACTCATTCTCCGACGGCGGCCAGCACCAGACCCTGGATAGCGCGATTACGCATGCCGAGCAGATGATCATGGACGGCGTAGATATCATCGACATAGGCGGCGAATCCAGTCGCCCCGGCGCGCCCGCTTTGCCGCTGGATGAGGAGTTGCGGCGCGTCATGCCGGTCATCTATGCCTTGCGCGATTGCGGCAAACCGCTGTCGATTGATACCTACAAGCCTGAAGTCATGCAGGAGGCGATATTGGCCGGGGTGGACCTGATCAATGATATCAACGGCTTCCGCGACCCGCGCGCGGTACAACTGGCATCCCAGAGCGATGTTGCTTTGTGCGTCATGCACATGCAAAATACGCCATCCGACATGCAATTGAAGCCGGAATATCAGGACGTCAATGCAGACGTCATGGCGTTCCTGCAGGACAGGATCAATGCGCTGACCGCGGCGGGCGTGCAGCGGGACAGGATCAGCATAGACCCCGGATTTGGCTTCGGTAAGACCCTGCAGCATAATGTGGCGATGCTAAAAAATATAAGCAATTTTCAGCAGCAGTTGCAATTGCCGGTATTGGCGGGCCTGTCGCGTAAATCCATGATAGGCGCCATTACGGGCCGGGCTGTGGAGCACCGGTTGGCAGGCAGCCTGGGCGCCGCCTTGGCGGCGGTAGCGCAAGGCGCAAAGATAGTGCGGGTGCACGATGTAGCGGAAACGGTGGACGCGCTTAAGGTGTGGCAAACGCTGTCCAGCTAGGCTGAACCAGGTTGAAAATAAGTTGAAACCAAGCAGAAATACAGGCAGATCGGCGAAGTATAGGAAACAACGGGAATAATAATGACTAGAAAATATTTTGGCACTGACGGCATACGCGGCAAGGTAGGCGTCGCACCGATTACCCCTGATTTCGTGATGCGCCTCGGCTATGCCGCGGGCAAGGTATTGGCGCAAGCTGACTCGGCCGGCGTCAGCAAGCCGGCAGTGCTGATAGGCAAGGACACCCGGATTTCCGGCTACATGCTGGAAGCCGCGCTGGAGGCCGGCTTTGCCGCCGCCGGCGTAGACGTGATGCTGGCCGGCCCTTTGCCGACGCCGGCAATCGCCTATTTGACCCGGGCCCTGCGCTTATCGGCCGGCGTGGTGATTTCTGCCTCGCACAATCCTTACTATGATAACGGCATCAAGTTCTTTTCGGCACAAGGCAACAAGCTGCCCGACGAGGTCGAGCACGCGATAGAAGCGGAGCTGGAAAAGGAAATGACTTGCGTTTCTTCCGAGCGACTGGGCAAGGCCAGGAGGCTGGAAGACGCGCGCGGACGCTACATCGAATTCTGCAAGAGCACCTATCCCAATGAGCTCGACCTGCGCGGTTTAAAGATCGTCGTCGACTGCGCCCACGGCGCCGCCTACCAGATCGCCCCGCACGTATTCCATGAGCTGGGGGCCGAGGTCATCGCCATCGGCAACCAGCCCAACGGCCTGAACATCAATGACGAATTTGGCGCCACCTCGCCGGATGCCCTGTCGATGGCGGTACGCGCCAATCGTGCCGACCTCGGCATCGCGCTGGACGGCGACGCCGACCGCCTGGTGATGGTGGATGCCGGCGGCAAGATCTACAACGGCGATCAATTGCTGTACCTGATGGTGATGGACCGCATGGCGCTGGGCCCGGTACAGGGCGTGGTCGGCACCCTGATGACCAATATGGCCGTAGAACTGGCGTTTAAACAGCTGGGAGTAGGCTTTGCCCGGGCCAAGGTCGGCGATCGCTATGTGCTGGAGCAAATGCAGGAAAAAGGCTGGCTGCTGGGCGGCGAAGGCTCCGGCCACCTGCTATGCCTGGACAAGCACACTACCGGCGACGGCATCGTTTCCGCCTTGCAGGTATTGTCGGCCCTGCGCAGGAACGGCAAGACGCTGGAGCAATGCTTCGACAAGCTGACCCTATTCCCGCAAGTGCTGATCAACGTGCGCGTTGCCCCCGGATTCGACTGGCAGAAAAATGCGGCGGCGGTAAAAGAAAAAGAAGCCGTGGAGCAAGAACTGGGCAACAAGGGCAGGGTGCTGATCCGCGCCTCCGGCACCGAACCGCTGATACGCGTCATGGTGGAAGCCGAAGACGCCGACCTGGCCAATAAAATGGCGCGCCGCTTGGCCGACCATATCCCGCCGGGGGCTTGATCAGGCTTGAGCAAGAGCGAGGGGCTGAAATTTGCCGCCCGGCACCGATTCATGATTGAATCCGGGGCCGATAAGAGGTACTATTCAGCCTTCTGTTTTTCTGCGTCATATAATGCCGGTAAGGCTAATACGATGCCGGACTATCTCACGACCTGTCCATAGCTCAGTTGGATAGAGCACGAGCCTTCTAAGCTCGGGGTCGCAGGTTCGATTCCTGCTGGGCAGGCCATACCATTCAACATTTAACCCGGTTATTTAACCGGGTTTTTTGTTTTTTGAGCGCCCATGTCATCACTGAATGCTCCAATCCCGGGGGAAGCCGGTTTCTTTCCATGTGCAAGTTCATTTGTTCTCGGTAGCGCCCTCGGCTTGCAACGCGGTGGTAAAACTTGATGCTTCACCGGAAGTTAAGTCGAATGTGGCATTTCTGATAGTATCCTGTTAAATACGCTAGGTTCCCTCGCAGATGGAGTTGCAAGCAACTTTCAATCTGGTCCTTCACCCCGCGAGCTTGCCTGGCAATTATCCGATGGATTGAATCAGCGACGGTAGGCCTTCAATGATTAACAGGATTAAGACTTTGCTCGGCGACGGTCTGCGCATCTATTTAACCCATTTTCCTATCGACAAAGGAAAATGGAGGATATGGAAATTTGCCGAAAAAAAAGGCTTGACGAAGGAAGATCGCGTTCTCCAAAGCACTACGCTGCAGGGCGTGAATATGCTCATCAATACCAAGGAGCATATTCAGCGTTTTATTTATTTCTGGGGGCTGTGGGAACACAATGAGCTCAGGGTATTGCAGGCCCTGCTAAGGCCGGGTGACGTTTTCCTTGATCTCGGGGCCAACATCGGCTTCTTTTCCCTGGTCGCCTCCAAGATAGTGGGGGATCGTGGCCACGTGCACGCGTTCGAAGCGATTCCCGATACTTTGAGAGAATTAGAACACAATATCGAACTCAATTCGGTACGGAATATTACTGTCCATCCGCAAGCAGCGGCTAATCAAAACATGCTGGTGCGTTTTGCCAGGCCTACCTCGGCCGCCGGCTCCGAAGTCAACTCGATGCGCTACGAAATTCACGGTGAGAATTACTGGGAGGTTCCCTGTGTCCGGGTAGACGAATGCCTTGATCTGACGCAGGCAATCAGGCTCATCAAAATTGATATTGAAGGCGCTGAAATGCTGGCCCTGCGAGGGATGGAAAAAATCCTTCAGCAGCCCGGCAAGCCTATCATCCTGTGCGAAGTGATCGACGATATTTTGCGAGAAATGAGTTCCAGCGCGGAGGAGCTGTTTTCTTTTTTGGAGGCGCAGGACTACAAGTATGTGTACTTGATCGGCAACAAGGGTTTGACGCGTTTTAACCGAGCCGTCGATGGCCTTGCGGGATTCCAGCACAATGTCGTGTTTTCTGCGGTTCCGCTCCCCGGTCATTTGGGAAAAACCTGAATTCCGGCGTCCGCGGCGTGATGATAAGGGCGCCGGTTGCACCAAACTGCTGCGGTAGCAAAAGTGCCGAGGCTGTCAAAACCGGGGCGAATTTTTGTGAACTTGCCCTCATTTCATAATGCGTTGCAAGCCCATGATGCCGGCAAACGCAGCACCGGCCAGCATTAACAGCCAGAAATAGTCCAGCCCTGCCAGCAGCGTCGCCTGTTGCGCCAACTGCTGAGCAAGCTGCGCCGTCGCTAGCTGCGCTGCCTGCTGCGGCCCCTGGGTGAGGCTGAAGTAGTCGGCCAGTTGCTGGATGGAGCGGGTAAATTCGGCGCCGCCGCTGACAAAGCGTTCATGCAGGACCGCATAGTGCGCGGTAGTACGCCATTGGAAGCTTACCGCGGCCAGCGACACCCAGGCCGCGCGGGGCTTCAGCTTTTTGCGGCTTTATTTGCGATTTTATTTGCTGATCGGCAGTTTGAGTTGCTCGCCGTCGCCGACCAGCAGCCATACCAGCAGTTTGGCCGGCTTGGTGCTGCTGGCATTCCTGGAAACGAGGTGGCCGATTTTCGGGGTTTCATACCAATAGTCGCCGGCTTTGTAAGTGACGGGCTCTTGTCCCTCCAGCTGGGAAATCACTTCCCCCTCCAGTACATAGGCAAACACTGAGCCGGGATGCACATGCGGATCGGATGCCTGGCCAGGCGCATAATTGACGGTCACCATGATGACGTTTTTTCCAGGCGCATCGGGCAAGGCTTGCTTCCTTAACTGGATGACCGTTGC
The DNA here is from genome assembly GCA_040390485.1 of Pseudomonadota bacterium. Lineage (GTDB taxonomy): Bacteria > Pseudomonadota > Gammaproteobacteria > Burkholderiales > Burkholderiaceae_D > Undibacterium. Next base: position 248,255 of record JAZJYH010000035.1, on the reverse strand, counting down.
GTTGCCGGTCTCATGGGCCAGGGCCGCCGGAGCAGAGATGCATGCAAGTAAGGCGGCACTAGCCAGCATGCCCGCCACTAGACGATTCAAAGTCATGCTTTCCTCACTTGGCAGGTGATTTGCGGAAACCCACGGCCAGGCGGTTCCAGCTGTTGATCGTGGTGATGGCGACGGTCACATTGACTTGCTCCGCTTCGCTGAACTGGGCGCGCAAGGCTTCATAGTCGGCGTCCGGCGCGTGGGTCTGGGCCAGCAGCGTGATGGCCTCGGTCCAGCCCAGCGCTGCGCGTTCGCGTTCGGTAAAGAATGGGGCTTCGCGCCAGACGGCAACGGCATAGACCTTGCGTTCGCTTTCGCCGGCCTTGCGCAGGTCGGTGCTGTGCAGGTCGACGCAGAAGGCGCAGCCATTGATTTGCGAGGCGCGCAGCTTGATCAGGTCCAGCAGCACTGGCTCTAGTCCCAGCTTGTTGACGGCGCCTTCCAGCGCAATCATGGCTTTCAGGGCGTCGGGGGAGGCTTTGTAAAAATCGGTACGTTGGTTCATGGAAATTCTCCTAGAGTCAAAGATAAATAAGTCAATTAAAATATTGCTACAGGTATCATTGCTGCAATCTTGCGCTAATCGGCAGCATGGTCTGCTTAAGCAATTGCGCAACCGTGGAGAAATGATATAGGCCCCGGCTTTGTGATTGAGAGACCAATTCGCGGAAAAATGAGGATGCCAAGCTAGCCATTGGCTCGCTTGCAAGATGGGGCAGGGACAAGGCAGGGGCAAAGCATATCGGACGTATGATTTTTAGAATTCGCTAGACGGGGTATAAGCATGGAAATGCATATCGTCATCAAAGGCGATAAGGATCTTGCTGGTCAGCTATATCAGCAAATGAGGGATGCGATTAAATCGGGGCGGCTGGCTGCGGGCAGCCGGATTCCCCCATCCCGCTTGCTGGCCGAGCGACTGGGAGTCTCCCGCAAGACTGTATCCACGGTCTATGCCAAACTGACGGACGAACAATTGTTGACGGGCCAGGTCGGCGTCGGCACTTTCGTCAACTCCCGGGTGGCGCCGCGCTCCCAGAACCGCGGCCGGGGTGAGTTGGCCGGCGCGGCGGTGATCAAGCGCTGGAACGATATTTCTATCCCGCTGCGCCATCCGGCGCCTGAGGGGAGGTCGCGCTATGAATACATAGGCGGCGCTGCCACCAAGAGCCACTTCCCTATGGATGAATGGCGGCGCTGTGTGCTGTTTGCGCTGAGGCAGGATAGCGAACCGCGCGGCCTGTATCACCAGGCCGAGGGCGCCGGCGTGTTGCGCGATGCAATCTCGCGCCACATTGGGTTTGCCAGGGGCGTTAACTCATCGGCCTCCGACATCATTGTCACCAATGGCGCGCAGCAGGCGCTGGACCTGATTGCCAGGGTGCTGGTGGAACCCGGCAGCATAGTGGCGGTAGAGGAGCCCGGCTATCCACCCGCGCGCTTGTTATTTGCCAGCCAGGGAGCCCAAGTGTGCGGGGTGCCGGTGGATAGCGAGGGGATCATCGTCGACCAGATACCGGACCGCGCCAGGCTGATCTATGTCACGCCTTCACACCAGTTCCCACTGGGAATGCCGATGAGCCTGCCGCGCCGGCAAGCCTTGCTGGCAAGGGCCAGGGACATCGGCGCCATCATCATCGAGGACGACTATGACAGTGAGTTCAGGTATGAGGGGCGGCCGAGGGATTCGCTGCAAGGCATGGACCAGGACGACATCGTCGCCTATGTCGGCAGTTTTTCCAAGGTGCTGCTACCGGAATTGAGGATCGGTTATGTGGTGGCGCCTGCGGCAATTTTAAGCGCTATCGCGATGGCGAAACACCTGACCGACTGGCATACGGCCAGCATGACCCAATATGCGATCGCCAAGTTCATTGACGGCGGTTACTTGCAAAAGCACATCAGGCGCTGCCATGCGATTTACGCCAGTCGCAGGGAAAAAATACTCCAGCGCTTTGCTGCCGATCTTGCCGAATGGTTTGAACCGGTCCCCTCCGTAGCGGGCTTCCATCTGGCCGCCCTCAGCAAAAAGGCGCTGGACCTGCCTTTGCTGATACAGCTGGCGAGGCGGGTTGGGGTCGGGCTGTATCCGCTGGACGGCTTTTACCATTTCAGCCCACCCCGGCAAGGCCTGATACTCGGATTCGGGGCGATGGAGACGCTGGACATTGATTTTTCGCTGGACCTGGTGCGCGACATCTTGCAGCAGATGGATGGGCAGCGCGGTGATCTGTGATGCGCCGTGATGCGCCAAGGCGGCCGACATCCGTGAGCATCCCTTCCCGCCTTTCGATTTTTGCTGCCTGCCTGTCCTTGACTTGCCAGGCGCCGGCAGCGGCCCAGGACGCGCATGCCGGACGTGTGCTGAGGGTTGGCCAGTCGGAAACCGTGCGCACCATAGCCCAGGCCGCGCGGCTGGCGCAGGATGGCGATATCGTCGAGATTGAAGCCGGCGAATACGTCGGCGATGTCGCCGTATGGACCCAAAGCGAGCTCACCCTACGCGCCGTGCACGGCAGGGCCAGGCTGACAGCTGCCGGCGCCAGTGCCGAAGGCAAGGCTATCTGGGTCGTGCGCGGCGGGAATATCACGATAGAAAACATCGATTTTCGCGGCGCCCGCGTGCCCGACCGCAATGGTGCGGGCATCCGGTTTGAGCAGGGCCGGTTGGTGATCCGCAACTGCTCTTTCATCGACAATGAAAACGGCATACTGACTGCGGGAGGGGGCGCCACGCTGGAAATCGAAAACAGCGAGTTTGGCTATAACGGCGCCGGCGACGGTTTCAGCCATAATGTCTATGTCGGGCCGCTGGAAAAATTCAAGGTCACCGGCAGCTATTTTCATCACGCCAGGATAGGCCATTTGCTGAAGAGCCGGGCCCGGGAAAACCTGGTTTTGTACAATCGCCTGAGCGATGAAAGCGGTGGGCAGGCGAGTTATGAACTGGAGTTTCCCAACGGCGGCGTCGCCTATGTCATCGGCAATCTGATTGAGCAATCAGCGACGACTGAAAACTCCATCATCATCTCCTTCGGCGCCGAGGGATACGCCTGGACCAGCAATGAGCTTTACCTGGCCAGTAATACGATAGTCGATGACAGCGCGACGGCAGGGACTTTCTTGTTCGTTAAGCCGGGTAAGGCGGTGGTCAGGGCCGTCAATAATTTGCTGGTGGCGAATCTGCCGCGAGAAGTACAGCCGCCTTCGAAGCAAGCCGCGCAATCCGCCGCCAACATGGCGACCGCAGATACCTGGGCGCTGGTCGGCAGCAAGGGGCGCCCGGGAAATAACTCTTACGCCGACAGGACGCAATTCGTATTTCCAGCCGGATTCGACTATCACCTGAAAGCGCCATCTTCCTTGACGGCCAGGTTCATCCCGCCGGGATCGGCGAATCAGCTCAGCCTGGTGCCGCAGTACGAGTATGTGCATCCATCCGCTATCAGGGGCTTGTCGGCAAAACCGTCAGTGCCAGGGGCGTTCCAGCTTCCAGATTCTGGTCTTCAGCAAATGCAGGGGCAGGGCAAAGGAACCCAGGTTGATATGCACAAGCACTGAAACTGATTGAAGTTTGGTAAATTCATGCAATCTCCATATTTTATTGTGGTATATGTGCCATGCACAATGCTAAATTGCAATTCTATGCACCTGTATTGCCTGCAGAGATAATAAAATCGGGCTTGAAATTCAAAATTAGCTTTTGAGGTGATACCATTGAGAAACTTTTTGATCTATAAAAACAGTTTTCTATAACGATCCGATACGAGAAGTTGTGGTGTGTTGATATTGATGGGATAGCCGTCGGCAATACACATCGCTATGAACGCCTAAAGAATCAGTTAAGCTGGTTCGATTCGCTACAATTTCCGAGTTAATTATTGATGGGAAAGGGGGACTCCATGTCCGCATCCGCACAAACTGAAACAAACGAAAACAAGATAGGCGATATCGCCGGCAATGAGTTCCTCGCCTTTACTCTCGGCAAGGAAGAGTACGGCATCGATATCCTGAAGGTGCAGGAAATCCGCGGCTACGAAGCGGTGACCCGCATCGCCAATGCGCCGGACTTCCTGAAGGGCGTGATCAACCTGCGCGGCATCATCGTGCCGGTGGTGGATATGCGCATCAAGTTCAACCTGGGCGAGCCTACCTATGACCAGTTCACGGTGGTGATCATCCTGAACATAGGCGGGCGCATCGTCGGCATGGTGGTGGACAGCGTATCGGATGTGACGACCCTGATGCCGGAGCAGGTCAGGGCGGCGCCGGAGATGGGCACGACGTTCAGCACCGATTTCCTGATCGGCCTGGGCACGCTGGAAGAGCGCATGCTGATCCTGGTCGATATCGACAAACTGATGTCCAGTCCGGAAATGGGCCTGGTAGATCAAGCCGCCGCCTAATTTATTTATCGTCACAGGAAGCCTATGAATCAGCTATCGAATATCAAAATTGGCACTCGCCTCGCTTTGGGGTTTGGCCTGGTCCTTTTGTTTGCCACGGGTTTGCTGGTTTTAGGTTTGCTGAGGATGAGCCAGTTGCAAGGCTCAACCGACTATATCTTCAATAACAAGGTAGCCGCATTGAATGCGGCCACCGATATGCGCGAACAGGGGCGTGCCCTGGCCCTGGTGCTGCGCAAGATGACCGCGCCGACCGACGTCGCAGAAGCCGAGCGGGAAACCAAGCGCCTGGTGCTGACCATGGATACCTATACCAAATCGGAAACGCTGGCCAAGAGTTTGATCGAGGGTGACAAGGGTAAGACGACCCTGAGCAATGCCTTGTCGCAAAAAGACGCGGTACTCGGCATCGTGGCCAAGATCAAGAGTTTTGTCGCAGAGGGCAATTATTTTGATGCTGCCTCCCTGTTGCAGACTGAATTCAATGCGCCCCATGAAAAATGGATGCTGGCATTGACCGAGCTGGCTCAGCAACAGCATGAAGCGATGAAACTGACTTATGACGAGTCGCAGCACAACTACAAGAGTGCGATGATGGGCATGGTCATCATAGGTATCGTGATCCTGGTATTGGGCGCCGCTGCAGCATGGCTGATCACTCGCACGATTTCCGTGCCTATCAAGAGCGCTGGCCTGGCGGCCGACTATATTGCCAGCGGCGATTTGTCGCATGATATACAGATCAACAGCTCGGACGAGGTGGGCGCATTGCTGCAGTCCCTGAAATTAATGCAGACCAATCTGGTGAATACGGTTACCCAGATCAAGCAGGGCACCGAAACGATTACTGTCGCATCGGAAGAAATTGCCTCCGGCAATGCCGACCTGTCCAGCCGCACCGAATCGCAAGCCAGTTCGCTGGAAGAAACCGCCAGCTCGATGGAAGAGCTGACCTCCACCGTCAAACAAAATGCCGACAATGCACGCCAGGCCAACCAGCTGGTGGTGTCGGCCAGCAGCGTCGCGGTCAAGGGTGGAGCAGTGGTCGGGCAGGTGGTGGACACCATGGGTTCGATCAAGGAAAGCTCGCGCAAGATCGTCGACATCATCGGCGTGATCGACGGCATCGCCTTTCAGACCAATATCCTGGCCCTGAATGCGGCAGTGGAAGCGGCCCGCGCCGGCGAGCAGGGCCGCGGCTTTGCCGTGGTCGCCAGCGAAGTGCGCAACCTGGCCCAGCGTAGCGCCGGCGCCGCCAAAGAGATCAAAACCCTGATCGGCGATTCGGTCGACAAGGTAGACCAGGGCAGCAAGCTGGTGGATGAGGCCGGCCGGACCATGACCGAGATCGTCACCAGCGTGCAGCACGTGGCCGACATCATGAGCGAGATCACGGCAGCCAGCCAGGAGCAGAGCTCGGGCATAGAGCAGGTCAACCTGGCGATCACGCAGATGGACGAGATGACCCAGCAGAATGCGGCGCTGGTGGAGCAGGCCGCGGCGGCTGCCGAGAGCATGCAGGAGCAAGCAGTGGCCCTGGCGCAAACGGTAAGCGTGTTCAAGATAGCCGCTAACGCACCCGGCACTGCCAGGTCTGCCGTCGCGCATGTTGAACGCTTTGAGCATAGAGAACGCATGGAGCCCAAGTCGCTAGCCGTGCCGCATGCGCCGCCCAAGCCGCTGAAGGTCGCAACTGCAAAATTGGCTGCCAGCCCGCTCCGGACTGCGCCGGCAAACACCAGGCAGGATGAATGGGAAGAGTTTTGAGGGAATAGGATTTTGGCGTGGGAAATTTCGCCGCCCCATACTTGCAAAAAAAAACCGCAAAAAGCCTGATTGTGCAAACAATCGGGCTTTTTAATTGATGCCTGTGGCTATCAAATGACTTTGCCCGGGTTCATCAATTGCTGCGGATCCAGCGCCAGTTTGATGGAGCGCATCAGCGCCATCTCCACCGGCGACTTGTAGCGCAGTATTTCGTCTTTCTTCAGCGCCCCCAGCCCGTGCTCTGCCGAAATGGAACCGCCGAAGCGATGCACGCTGTCGTGCACGATGCGGTTGATCGCTGCCTGCTGCAGGATAAACCGGCTGTCTGCCATGTCGGCCGGCGGCGACACGTTGTAATGCAGGTTGCCGTCCCCCAAGTGGCCGAAGGTCACCATGCGGCAACCGGGACAGTATTCTTGCAATAGGGCGTCGGTGACGGCAATGAAGCGCGCGACGTCGGAAATCGGGATGGCGATATCATGTTTGATGTTTTTTCCTTCCGCCGCTTGCGCCATCGAGATATGTTCGCGCAAATTCCATAGCGACCTGGATTGCGCCAGCGAGGTAGCAAGCACGGCGTCGGCGATCACCTCTTTTTCCAGTGCGCTCGCCACCAGGGTCTCCAGCATGTGGCCGGCGTGCTCCTCCGATTCACTGTCGGACAGCTCCAGCAATACATACTGTGGGTGCCGGTCCGCAAAGGGCTGCTGCATGTGCGGGAAATGCCGCTGCACCAGTTGCAGGGAAAAATCCGACATCAGTTCAAATGCCGTCAACGTCGCGCCGCAATGCTGCTGTGCCAGCGCCAGCAATTGCAAGGCGGCGTCTGCGCTTTGCATGGCGACTAAGGCGGTCAACTGGGCTCTGGGTAGCGGGAATAGTTTGATGACCGCTGCGGTAATCACGCCCAGCGTACCTTCTGCGCCGATGAACAGGTCGCGCAGATCGTAGCCGGTATTGTCTTTCCTGAGGCCGCGCAAGCCATCCCAGGTTTCGCCATTGGCCGTGACCACTTCCAGCCCCAGGCAGAGTTCGCGCGCATTGCCGTAACGCAGCACGGCTGTGCCGCCGGCATTGGTCGATAAATTGCCGCCCACGGTGCAACTGCCCTCGGATGCCAGCGACAGCGGGTAGAGCCGGTGCGCCTGCTCCGCCGCGGCCTGGATGTCGGCCAGGATGCAGCCGGCTTCCACGGTCATCGTATTATTGATCACGTCGATATGGCGGATTTTATTCAAGCGCTTGAGGGACAAGACGACCGCCGTGCCGCTGTCATCCGGCACGCTGCCCAGCACCAGGCCGGTATTGCCTCCTTGCGGAACGATGGCAACCCTGAACTGGGCGCATAAGCGCACCAGGCCGGCCACTTCCGCGGTCGAGGCCGGCTTCAGCACCGCCAGCGCCTTGCCCTGGAATCTCTGCCGCCATTCGCTTACAAAAGGCAGGACGTCAGCCTCCTGTGTCAGCACGTAATCGCTGCCTATGGTGTCGCGGCACAAATTGAGGAAAGCATCCATAACCGGCTTCGACCCGTGTTGTCAGCTCGACTTGCCGTCGCTTTGCTGCGCGGCCTGCCTGGCCTTCAGCTTGGCGGCTTTTTTGAGCGGGCGCAGATAGAGCAGGGCGCCCAGGAAGAACAGCACGCTCAGCCCGACCTCGGCCCAGCCCAGCATGGCAGAGAGCCATAATTTGTCGCTGCTGGCGCGTACTACGCCTTCGGCAAAATACAGCAGTATCAGCATCGACGACCATTGCATCGTAAAATTGTCGCGCTTGATCACGCCGCGCGCTATCCACAGCAGCGGCAGCACCTTCAGCACCATCCAGGAGCCGCCCGGCCGTAGCGGGGCCAGCACGGATTCCCATAGTACGTCCAGGATGATCAGTGCGATCAGGCTGGCGCAAGCCAGCAGGTGGTATTTGTTTGGCGTTGTTGGATTCATTATTGCATTCATTCTCAGTCCTGCAGCCTGGCAGCGGTTTCGGCCAGCCGTTTGCCTAGCGCGATGGCCAGTTTGCGGGTATCGTCCGTGATCGGCTGGTTGCCGTCGATGCCGGACCAGTGGGTAGCGCCATACGGGCTGCCGCCGCTCTTGGTGGTCATCAGTTCTGCGTGGGTATACGGCAGACCCAGCAGCAGCATGCCGTGATGCATCAACGGCAGCATCATCGAGATCAGCGTGGATTCCTGGCCGCCGTGCAAACTGCCGGTGGAAGTGAAGACGCAGGCGGGCTTGCCGGCCAGGGTGCCGGACAGCCATTCGGTGGCGGTACCATCCCAGAAGTATTTCATGGCCGACGACATATTGCCAAAACGGGTGGGGGAGCCCAGCGCCAGACCCGCGCATTCTTGCAGGTCCGAGATTTCAACGTAGGGAGCGCCTTCCGCCGGTATTTCGGCGGCGGTGGCGTGTGTGACGGTAGAGACGGCCGGCACGGTGCGCAGGCGGGCGTCACAGCCGGGCACACTTTCTATGCCCTGGGCAATAAATTCGGCCATCTTGCGCGTGGCGCCGTGGCGTGAATAATATAAAACGAGTAGGGTGAGTGGTTTGCTGTTCATGCTTGCTATTATATGGGCCTTTTCGCCGTATTCGGGCATTCAGCCGGCATACCCGCCTGCCGCACATGGTTTTTCGTGCGGAGGAGTCGATTTATGTAGAATGAAGTATTGATGTTTTTATTAGATAAATTTTTTATGCGCGGATTATCCTGGTCCCAGATCAGCGATCTCTTTGTGTTTGCCAACAAGCGCCTGCGCGAAGGGCGCTTGCCGCAGGTCGCCGGCAGCCTGACCTTTACCACGGTGCTGGCGCTGGTGCCGGTGCTGACGATAGCACTGGCCATCTTCACCGCGTTTCCCTTGTTTAACACCTTCCGCACTTCGCTTGAGGCCTATTTTATCCAGAGCCTGATGCCGCAGGCGATCGCCAACAACATCCTGGGCTACCTGACCCAGTTTGCAACCAAGGCGACGCGCCTGTCGGCCGTGGGCGGCGTGGCCCTGATGATCACCGCGGTGACCACGCTGGGCATGATAGATCGCGCCTTCAACCAGATCTGGCACGTCAAGCGGGCGCGCCCCTGGACCCAGAGCATCCTGGTGTACTGGGCCATCATCACACTCGGGCCGCTCTTGATCGGGGTGTCGATCACGGCCACCTCTTATTTGTTTACCGCCACCAGCGGAGTGGTCGGCAACGTGCCGTTTTTAGGCGGGGTGTTCTATACGCTGGTTTCGGTCTTCTTTACCACTGGTGCATTTGCCTTGTTGTACCTGGCGGTGCCGAACCGCACCGTCGATTGGCGCGATGCCGTCTGGGGCGGCTTGTTCGCCGCGATCGCGTTTGAAATTGCCAAGCGCTTCTTCGCCATTTTTGTGTTGCGCTTCCCGACTTACACCATCGTCTATGGCGCGCTGGCGGCGGTACCGATCTTCCTGATCTGGATCTACCTGTCGTGGCTGATCACGCTGATAGGCGCGGTGATTGCGGCGGCCTTGCCTATCGTGAAGTTTGAGCGCTGGTGGCATGTCTCCGCGCCCGGCAGCAGCTTCGTCGATGCGCTGGCGGTGTTAAAGGTCTTGCTGTTCGCCAGGGACGCCAGCGACGGCGCCGCGGTGGATGTCGCGGCCATACGCATACAGACGCATTTCGGTCTGGACGAGATAGACGGGCTGCTGGAAAAAATGCTGGAAGCCGGCTGGGTGGCCAGGGTCAGGGATGATTTGCCGCTCAACACCAAATCTCGGCTGTGGAAAAAAATCGACCAGGGTTCGGAGCGCTGGGTCTTGCTGGCCAACCCCGACCAACTCAAACTGGCAGACGTCTATCGCATGTTCGTCTTTGACGTGCCGTCGGCAACCGGGCCAGCCGCCAAAGTAGGTGCGGTGATAGAGCAGGGCCTGCAAGAATGTTTGAGCAATTATTTTGCCAACGAGCGCGCGACTGAAGCTGCCAGCATGCCCGTTGCCGCTTAGTCCCGACTCTTTTATCTGCCTGTCTTTGGCGCGATGGCAAATGAGATAAGAGCCTATAGGGCAGCGCGGGAGGGGGCGAGCCCGCGCAACTGCCGCGGGACGCTTGGCGCATTGCTCTAAGTCCTCGCGCAGCCTGTTTCCTGGTTGGGCTTACTCACTTTGGGTCTCAGCAACAATCAGCCCGCCCAGCCGGCCACAAATTTTGGCATTCCTGCCTGTTTTTATAAAAACCAGCCCTCAATTGAAATTTTATAAAACAAAATTTTATCTTTTGTGACGCTTTATTTTCCAAATTTTGTGATGTGAAAACTTCTTTTCATAATGTGGGATGGATCGACTTGTCTGCACAATTTATTTTTCTCATTCTGAGAAATATTGTTTCACATCGCAAAATTGTGAAATTAAGTGCTTGAATTTAAACGAATAAATATTTGTTATATGTCTTATATAAGACCTTGTTGCTTCGCAAAAAATATCCTAATATTTCTCTCAACGGACAACGTTTTTCATTTAATTTTTAGCCCACTGGAGAGAAAGCATGGCAACTCGCGAACAACAGGTAGCAGCATTGCAAAAAGACTGGGATACCAACCCGCGCTGGATCGGTATCAAACGTAACTACACCGCGGAAGACGTGGTTCGCCTGCGTGGCTCTATCAGCGTTGAGCACACCCTGGCAAAAAACGGCGCCGAAAAACTGTGGAACCTGGTTAATAACGAGCCTTTCGTCAACGCACTGGGCGCACTGACCGGCAACCAGGCCATGCAGCAAGTCAAGGCAGGCCTGAAGGCGATCTACCTGTCCGGCTGGCAAGTCGCCGGCGACGCCAACGTTGCCGGTGAAATGTATCCCGACCAGTCGCTGTACCCAGCCAATTCGGTACCGCTGGTAGTCAAGCGCATCAATAACACCTTGACGCGCGCCGACCAGATCCAATGGTCGGAAGGCAAGGACGATATCGACTACTTCGCACCTATCGTTGCCGATGCTGAAGCCGGTTTCGGTGGCGTACTGAATGCGTTTGAGCTGATGAAGGCCATGATAGAAGCGGGCGCCTCCGGCGTTCACTTTGAAGATCAATTGGCTTCGGTCAAAAAATGCGGCCATATGGGTGGCAAGGTCCTGGTCCCAACCCGTGAAGCGGTAGAAAAATTGAATGCGGCGCGCCTGGCGGCCGACGTCATGGGCGTACCTACCGTCTTGCTGGCGCGTACCGATGCCGAAGCGGCCGATTTGCTGACTTCCGACGTGGATGCCAACGACCTGCCTTTCTGCACCGGCGAGCGTACGGTAGAGGGTTTCTACAAGACCCGTCCGGGCATAGAGCAAGCGATCTCGCGCGGCCTGGCCTATGCTGAATACGCCGACATGATCTGGTGTGAAACCGGCAAGCCTGATCTGGAATTTGCGCGTAAATTTGCCGAAGCGATCCATGCCAAGTTCCCAGGCAAACTGCTGTCGTACAACTGCTCGCCGTCGTTCAACTGGAAGAAAAACCTGGACGATGCCACCATCGCCAAGTTCCAGAAAGAACTGGGCGCAATGGGCTACAAGTTCCAGTTCATCACGCTGGCAGGTTTCCATGCCTTGAACTATGGCATGTTCAACCTGGCGCACGGCTATGCACGCCGCCAGATGTCTGCCTTCGTCGAATTGCAGGAAGCAGAATTCGCTGCAGCAGAAAAAGGCTTTACAGCGGTCAAGCATCAGCGTGAAGTTGGTACCGGCTATTTTGACGCGGTGACCCAGACTATCCAGCAAGGCAAATCTTCGACTACGGCGCTGCACGGCTCTACTGAAGATGAGCAATTCTTTGATGCAAAAAAGGTAGCTTAAGTTATAGGCAGGATCAAGTTGGTGTGAGGTGAGGAGACAGCGGAATTCTTAGGGTTCCGTCTATAAAAAAAGGAAAACCGCAGGGCGAAAGCCTTGCGGTTTTTTCATTTGCCGTGCAATTGCAGGCAAATTATATTTTCGTAAGATGGTATTCTTGATGCTTGTTCAACGGTGATGCCGGGTCTTGGACCCCGGGTCGCTTAATCAGCTGTGGATGAAGACATGTTGCAAAGAACCAGGATAAAGATTTGCGGCCTGACCCGGGCTGAAGATGTACGGGCGGCGGTTGCCTACGGCGCCGATGCGCTGGGCTTCGTCTTTTATCCAGGCAGCCCGCGCTACGCGACGCCGCAACAGGTGGCCGGCTTGCTGGCTGCCGTGCCGCCCTTTGTGACCACGGTGGGCTTGTTTGTGAATGCCAGCGTGGAATACCTTATCAGTACGGTGGCTGGTGCTCCGCTATCTTTATTGCAATTTCATGGAGATGAGACGGCGGAACATTGCCATCAACTGGCGAGCGCCGTGAATCGGCCCTTTATCCGGGCATTTCGCGTAAAAGCGGACACATCGGCGGCCGATTTGCTAGAATGTGAGAAAATATATCGTGCAGCAAGCCCCTTATTCTGCGGTTTGCTGCTGGATACCTTCGTCGAAGGTTTCGGTGGTAGTGGAAAGGTTTTTGATTGGTCTCTCATCCCAAAAGAACTCGCGCCTCGGGTCGTTTTAAGTGGTGGCTTGAGCGTACAAAACGCGACTGACGCGGTCAGTCGGGTTAGGCCTTTTGCGGTCGACATCAGTAGCGGTGTCGAACTGAGCAAAGGAATCAAGGATGATGCCAAGCTGCGCGCTTTTATACAGGCCGTGCGGCTGGCGGACAATCAAGGCTAGCTATCGCGCGATCGTTGCATCCGTGGTGGCTGGCGCTATGCCATAAGGAAACACCATGAAAGAATTCAACCCGCTTGACGAGCAATTCGAGCGTCAATCCGTCCCTGCCCAGGCGCTGTATCAATCGGCGCATTACAACTTGCCCGATGCGCGCGGCCATTTTGGCCAGTACGGCGGTACCTTTGTATCCGAAACCCTGACCCATGCGCTGACCGAGCTGAAGGACGCCTACGCGCGTTATCGCACCGATCCGGGCTTCCTGGCCGAATTCCGCGACGAGCTGACCCATTTCGTCGGCCGGCCGTCTCCCGTGTATCACGCCAAGCGCTGGTCCGAGATGATGGGCGGGGCGCAAATCTACTTCAAGCGCGAGGACTTGAACCATACCGGCGCGCACAAGATCAATAATGTGATCGGGCAAGCCTTGCTGGCCAAGCGCATGGGCAAGCCGCGTGTGATTGCCGAGACCGGCGCCGGGCAGCACGGAGTCGCCACCGCTACCATCTGCGCTCGCTTTGGCCTGGAGTGCGTGGTGTATATGGGCTCGGAAGACGTCAAGCGCCAGGCCCAGAACGTGTATCGGATGAAATTGCTGGGCGCAACCGTAGTGCCGGTGGAGTCCGGCTCCAAGACCCTGAAAGATGCGCTGAACGAAGCCATGCGCGACTGGGTGACCAATGTCGAGAATACCTTCTACATCATAGGCACCGTGGCCGGCCCGCATCCTTATCCGATGATGGTGCGCGATTTCCAGGCCGTGATCGGCGAGGAATGCCTGTGGCAGATGCCGGCCATGACCGGCCGCCAGCCCGATGCCGTAGTCGCCTGCGTTGGCGGCGGCTCGAATGCGATGGGGATTTTTTATCCTTATATCGATCACAAGAATGTCGCTTTGCTGGGAGTGGAGGCGGCGGGTGAGGGCATGGAGTCGGGCCGGCATTCTGCTTCGCTGACGGCCGGTTCGCCAGGGGTATTGCACGGCAATCGCACCTATTTACTGCAGGACGCCAACGGCCAGGTGATAGAGACGCACTCGGTATCCGCCGGCTTGGATTATCCGGGCGTGGGGCCCGAGCATGCCTGGCTGAAAGACTCGGGCCGGGCGCAATACGTCACCATCACCGACGACGAGGCGCTGCAGGCTTTCCATGATTGTTGCCGGATAGAGGGCATCATCCCGGCGCTGGAATCCAGCCATGCGCTGGCCTATGCGGCAAAATTGGCGGCGACCTTGCCAAAAGATAAAATTGTGCTGGCTAATCTTTCCGGTCGCGGCGACAAGGATATGCATACGGTGGCGGAAAAGGCCGGCTTGAAATTTTACTAAGCCTGCCGCCAGGAGTGTAGCCGTACGCTCCTGGCCTGTTGCCTCCGCATATCCACTCAACGATCTTAAAATTATGTCAAAAATACAAGCAACTATGGCAGCGCTGGCTGCCAGCAATAAAAAAGGCCTGATTCCCTTCATCACTGCCGGCGATCCTGCGGTCGAGCTGACCGTGCCGCTGATGCACGCGCTGGTAGAGGGGGGCGCCGATATCATAGAGCTGGGCGTGCCGTTTTCCGACCCTATGGCGGATGGCCCGGTGATACAGCGGGCGTCGGAAAGGGCGCTGCTGAATGGTGTTGGGCTGCGCGATGTATTACAATTCGTCCGCGAATTTCGTTCCAGCAATCAAAATACGCCGGTAGTGCTGATGGGGTATGCCAATCCCATAGAGCGCATGGGGGTAGACTTGTTCATTGAACAAGCTGCCGCAGCCGGGGTGGATGGGGTGCTGGTAGTGGACTATCCGCCGGAAGAGTGTGAGGAATTTGCCGCCAAGATGAAGCAGCAAGGGCTGGATACCATCTTCCTGCTGGCGCCGACCTCGACCGATGAGCGGATGGAGCTGGTTGGCAAAATTGCCAGTGGATACGTGTATTATGTGTCCCTGAAGGGGGTGACCGGCTCGGGCAACCTGGACCTGGATGCGGTGGCAGCCATGATCCCAAGGATCAGGAAACACGTCAAAGTCCCGGTAGGCGTGGGTTTCGGCATACGGGACGGGGCTACCGCGAAAGCGATTTCTACGGTGTCGGACGCCGTCGTCATCGGCAGCCGTATCATTCAGGAATTGGAAAATACGCCGCGTGAAAATGCGGTGTCGGCAGTAAAAAGCTTTATTTCTGGTGTCAGGGAGGCTTTGGACGGGTAAAATACGCGCCAATTGCCTAAACCCAGAATCCGGGAATGGGCAAAAATGCAATTAGGTGGCCGGCATGTACTGCGGCCACCCGAATTCAGGAGAATCAAATGAGTTGGCTAGAAAAATTACTTCCACCGCGCATACAGCGTGCGGATTCTACAAATCGCAAATCCATTCCAGAGGGCTTGTGGGTCAAGTGCCCATCCTGCGAAGCGGTCCTGTACCGTTCCGACCTGGAAGCGAATATCCACGTATGCCCCAAGTGCAGCCATCATTTGCGCATAGGCGCCCGTGAGCGCCTGGATGCCTTCCTGGATGCCGGCGGCCGTTATGAGATAGGCCAGGAAGTATTGCCAGTCGATACACTGAAATTCAAAGACAGCAAGAAATACCCGGATCGCCTGAAAGATGCACTGGAAACCACCGGCGAGACCGATGCGCTGGTCGTGATGGGCGGTTCCATCATGACCGTGCCTGTCGTCGCTGCGGCGTTCGAATTCCAGTTCATGGGCGGTTCCATGGGCTCGGTAGTTGGTGAGCGCTTCGTGCGCGGCGTGCAAAACGCGCTGGAACAGAAAGTGCCCTTCGTCTGCTTCACTGCTACCGGCGGTGCGCGTATGCAAGAGGGCCTGCTGTCGCTGATGCAGATGGCGAAAACCACTTCCATGCTGACCAAGCTGGCAGAAAAGAAATTGCCTTTCATCTCGGTGCTGACCGACCCTACCATGGGCGGCGTCTCCGCTTCTTTCGCCTTCATGGGTGACGTGGTGGTGGCAGAGCCCAAGGCCCTGATCGGCTTTGCAGGACAGCGCGTGATCGAGAATACCGTGCGCGAAAAATTGCCGGAAGGCTTCCAGCGCGCTGAATTCCTGATGCAAAAAGGCGCGGTGGATATGATCGTCGACCGTCGCAAGATGCGCGAAGAAATCGCCCGCTTGCTGGCCTTGTTGCAAAACCAGCCTGCCGAAGCAGTTTCCTGATTTTCTGAAATTCAAAAAATAAGCCCGAACAGCGATTGTTTCGGGCTTTTTTATCTTATGCAAAACTTACCTGATACTTTGAATGCCTGGCTCGCCTTACTCGAGACCCGGCATTCCAAAGAGATAGACATGGGCCTGGACCGTGTCGCCGCCGTCAAAGAACGTCTCGCCATCCAGTATGATTGTCCCTTGATTGTCGTCGGCGGCACCAACGGCAAGGGTTCCACCTGTGCCATGCTGGAATCCATCCTGTTGCAAGCCGGCTATAAGGTCGGCCTGTACAGCAAACCGCACTTCCTGGATTTTAACGAGCGTGCCCGCATCAATGGCGTATCGGTCAAGGACCAGGTATTCGTCGATGTGTTCGCCGAAGTGGAAGCGAAACGGCAAGACATTTCGCTGAGCTATTTTGAATTCACGACACTGGCCATCGCCAAGCTGCTGGCCGATGCCAAGCTGGATGTGGTGATCCTGGAAGTCGGCCTGGGCGGGCGGCTGGACGCGGTGAATGTGTTCGATGCCGATGTGGCCATCGTCACTAGCGTCGATATCGACCACGTCGATTACCTGGGCGATACCCGCGAAGCGATAGGCTTTGAAAAGGCCGGCATCTTCCGCGCCGGCCGCACCGCGATCTGCGGCGACCCGGTGCCGCCGCAGTCGTTGATCGACCATGCGCACAAAATAGGCGCCGACCTGTGGCTGTTTGGTAAAGATTTCAATTATTCTGGCGACAAGCAACAGTGGAATTTTGGTGGGCGTTCGCAGCGCCGCAACTCCCTCGGTTACCCGAGCCTGCGCGGCGCCAACCAGTTGTTGAATGCCTCGGCCGTGCTGGCCGCGCTAGAGGCGCTCAGGGACCGCTTGCCGGTCGGTGCGCAGGAAGTGCGTAGCGGCCTGGTCATGGTGGACTTGCCGGGGCGTTTCCAGGTCATGCCGGGCCGTCCTACCGTGGTGCTGGATGTTGCGCATAATCCGCATGCGGCGGCGACCCTGGGCCAGAACCTCGACAATATGGGTTTTCATGCCTATACCTATGCGGTGTTCGGCTCCATGCTGGACAAGGATATAGACGGCGTCATCGCGCAATTGAAGGACAAGATAGATCACTGGTGTGTTACCGATTTGCCACTGCCGCGCGCCGCTACTGCGGAGCAGTTGCAGGATAAAATACTGGAGGCCGGCGTGGTGCGCGATGCAGATCACAGCGTCCAGGCCTTTAAATCTCCTGAGCTCGCCTATACATACGCCTTAAGTCAGGCTGCTGAAAATGATAGAATAGTGGTCTTCGGATCATTCCTAACGGTTGCAGGGGTCATGCGAGCCCGAAAACCTCAAATCCATTGAAGGGTGGCCATGTTGCTGAAAGACGGAACCCTCATTAACTATTCAGATATTTGCACATGAGCTTGTTCTCGTTGTTCAAAAAAAAGCAGGAAACCTCTTCCGACCCTGACAACGGCGAGTTTCGTTCTCGTGCCGAGGGTGACACCAAAGCTGCGCGCAGCCGCAACAGCAGCAAGCGTGGCGACGGTAGCAAGAAAAACCAGGCGGACGACCCCATGCTGCCGGAAAAGAAACGCGCCCGTCGACGCCTGATCGGTGCGGTAGCGCTGGTGCTGGCGGCCGTGATAGGCTTGCCCATGGTGCTGGACTCCGAACCCAAGCCGCTGGCGGACGACGTCAACATTCAGATTCCATCCAAAGACAAGCCTTTGAGTGGCGGGGCGGCAAATAACGAGGCCAAAAAAGAGGCCAAAAATGACACGCTGGCCGCCGCCAGTGTGGAGCAAGCCGCGTCTCGAGCGGATAGCAAGCCCGTGAATGCCGGCAAAGCCCTTGAGCCGAAAGAAGAAATTGTTGATCCCGCTACACTGACCCCCAATAAGAACAAAGCTGCAAGCCGCGAACCTGTTACTCCTGCCGTCGTGGCGACGGCTATCCCCACCAACAAGACTGCAGCGCACCCGGAAAAAGAGAGCAAGGTAGAGCACAAGGCCGAAGCCAAGCCCGAAGTTAAGGCCGAAGTTAAGCCAGAAATCAAACTCCCGAAGAGCACCGAAAAAAACAGCGCGAGCATTGTCGCGGCTGTCAGCGAGTCCAAAACTGCCGCGCCCAAACCAGCCGGCAAGCCGGCAGAGTCCGCTGACGAGGCGGCCAGGGCAATGGCGATACTGGAGGGAAAATCTCCCGCCAAGGCGGCCGGTAAGCCAGCCGGTGAGAATGCCAAGGCCGATAAATCCTCATCTGCCTTTGTCGTGCAGGTGGCAGCATTGGCAAGCCAGGAAAAGGTGGATGAATTGCAAGGCAAGCTGAAGAGCGCGGGCATCAAATCCTATACGCAAAAAGTGGCAACCACCTCGGGCGAGAAAATCCGCATCCGCGTAGGGCCGTTTGAATCCAGGGAAGACGCCGACAAGATGCACGCGAAGCTGGCCAAACTGGGCTTGAACGGCACCCTGGTGCCGAATTAATGCCTACCTTGCCTGAGTTGTTGCTGTGACTCTATTCGACTACCTGGTGTTGTTTATCCTGCTGAGCTCGGTGGTGATCAGCACCATGCGCGGCCTGGTGAAAGAAATATTGTCGCTGGCCGGTTGGGTCATCGCCTTTGTGGTGGCCAATGCCTTCAGCGCGACGCTGGCAGAGTGGATGCCCGATGTGATTCCGGGCCAGATGGCGCGCCTGATAGTTGCTTTTATAGCCTTGTTTATTGGCGTGCGCTTGCTAATGTCTTTATTGTCGCTGGCGATAGACGCGATGATCAAGGCTGCCGGGCTAAGCCTGGCGGACCGGGGGCTGGGTGGACTATTCGGTTTGGCCAGGGGATGCGTGATCGTGATGGCAATAGTGCTGTTATGCGGCATGACTGCCATCCCGAAGCAGGATTTTTGGAAAAATGCGCTATTCAGCCCCGTTGCAGTGGCTGCGGCGCAAACCATCATGCCGTTTTTGCCGGGATCTATTTCCCAGCATGTACAGTTTTAGGAACTGGCTGGCGCCGACAGCGCCGCCGTTTCCAAGCAGGTTTTTATTTGTTTTTTAGGAGTCCACCATGTGTGGCATCGTAGGCGTAGTCTCAAATAATCCCGTCAACCAGCTTTTGTATGATGCCTTGTTGTTGTTGCAGCATCGCGGCCAGGACGCTGCAGGAATTGCGACCGGGCACGGCAACAAGTTTGCCATGCATAAGGCGAATGGTTTGGTGCGAGATGTGTTCCGCACTCGCAATATGCGTTCCCTGCCTGGCAATATCGGCATAGGCCAGGTACGTTATCCTACCGCAGGTTCCACCAGTGAAGAAGAAGCACAGCCTTTCTATGTGAATGCGCCGTTCGGCATCGTGCTGGCGCACAACGGCAACCTGACCAATGCCGACGAATTGAAGACCGAGCTGTTCAAGAATGACCGGCGTCACCTGAATACTGATTCGGACTCGGAAGTCTTGCTGAACATCCTGGCGCATCAAATCCAGGAAATCACTTCAGGCTATTCGCTCGATCCGGCCGCACTGTTCCGCTCGGTGTCCATGCTGCACAGGCGCGTACGCGGTTCGTATGCGGTGGTGGCGCAAATCGCCGGTTACGGCTTGCTGGCCTTCCGCGATCCTTATGGCATTCGCCCGCTGTGCATAGGCGTGTCCCGCACCGAAAGCGGCGTGGAGTACATGATCGCCAGTGAATCCGTGGCGCTGGAAGGCCTGGGTTTCAAATTCCTGCGCGATGTGGAGCCGGGCGAGGCAATTTTCATCGACCTGGACGGCCAGTTCTACAATGAGCAATGCGCCGAGAATCCTACGCTGAATCCCTGCGCATTTGAATATGTCTACCTGGCCCGCCCCGATTCCATCATTGATGGCGCCTCGGTCTACCTGACCCGCCTGAAGATGGGCGAATACCTGGCAGACAAGGTGCGCAGCCAGTTCAGCGCCGGCGATATCGACGTGGTCATGCCCATCCCCGATTCTTCCCGGCCGTCCGCGATGGAGCTGGCGTTGAAGCTGAACCTGGATTACCGCGAAGGCTTTATCAAGAACCGCTACATCGGCCGCACCTTCATGATGCCCGGCCAGGCCATACGCCGCAAATCGGTACGCCAGAAACTGAACGCCATCGTTTCCGAATTCAAGGGCAAGAGCGTGCTGCTGGTGGATGACTCCATCGTGCGCGGCACGACCAGCCGCGAGATCGTGCAAATGGCGCGCGAGTCCGGCGCCAAGCGCGTGATCTTCGCTTCCGCTGCGCCGCCGGTCAAATTCCCGAATGTGTACGGCATAGACATGCCTACCCGCAGCGAATTGATCGCCTATGGCCGTTCCGAGGAAGAAGTCTGCCGCGAAATTACCGCCGATGCGCTGGTGTACCAGGATGTGGACGCGATGAAACGCTCCATATTTGACGTCAACCCGGCCTTGCGCAGTATTGAGGCTTCCTGCTTTGACGGTAACTACATTACCGGCGACGTCAGCCGCGAGTACCTGGACCGGCTGGAGTCTGCCAGGAACAGCCCGCGCCCCGATACCGAAGATTTACTGCGTTCGCAATTGAACCTGAATCTGGCGGCGCACGGCGATTAAGCTGCAAGCTGGTCCATATGGAGCCCGGACTTGGGAAAGTCCGGGCTTTTTTTTTGGGGGGGCTGCGGATGGACATATTCGCAGCGGCGCAGATGCGCTCACAAGCGGCAATCATTCAGGGCAGGGCGTATTCGGTCCGCTGATTGTTTCAATAATATACAAAATAGGGCGGCATTAAGCTGGCCTGGGTAAGGGTTTTGAAAATAGAATATTGAATTGCTCAGATGCATTTGATTCTCAATTACATTTGATTCGCTAACTCACCACTATTTTCATGAAAATCGGCACTCCATAATGAGTAAGTTTCTTCCTGTCGCAACACTCGCATTGGTGGGCGCAGCCTCTTTTCACGCGCATGCTGACGAGACTGCCCCGCCTAGCGAAACAGCCAGCCAGAAAGCCAGCAAACCTGTAGAAAAATCAGCGCCGGAACCGCTGAAAGCACCGGCGCCAGCCCCCAGGGCCGTCGGCGACAAGGTGCAAAAAGTGACGATTACCGGCAGCCGCCAATCCGACATGGATGAGCGTCGCCAGTCCACCGCATCCAAGATCATCTTCGGCCGCGAAGAACTGGACCGTAACGGCGACAGCACGATAGGCGAGATATTGAAGCGCTTGCCCGGCGTTACCGTAGGCGGCCGTCCCGGTCGCGGCGGCGACATACGCATGCGCGGCATGGGGAACGGCTATACGCAAATCCTGCTGAACGGTGAACGCGCCCCGCGTGGGTTCTCCATGGATTCCCTGTCACCCGACCAGGTGGAGCGCATAGAGATCATCCGCGGGCCGGTGGCGGAATACAGCACCCAGGCTATCGCCGGCACCATCAATATCGTATTGCGCGAAGACTACAAGCAAAAGACCACCGACCTGCGTATTTCGGAAAGCCTGGAGCAGGGGCGCAGCGCCCCCAATCTGTCGATCACCTATCCCGGCCAGATCGGCGATTTGTCGTATGCCTGGACCGCATCCGTCTCGCAGAACCGCCAGCACGACGAGGTGCACACCGACACTTACGAGACCAACTCCCAGGGGCAGCTGGAACAGCATCAGCAAGACGAAACCAATCGCACGTCCAAAGCGCTGCAACTGACGCCGCGCTTCAGCTACCGCTTTGAAAATGGCGATGCGCTGACTTTCCAGCCATTCGTGATGAACTCGCGCAGCGATTCCCGCATCTCCAGCAAGCTGGACCAGACCGGCGGCGTGCAGGAGTATGCGCAGGCAAATTCGGTCGCTAATGCCGAGACCACCTTTTTGCGCGGTTTCGGTAACTGGCAGCACAAGTTTGACGACAATGCCAAATTGAATGTCAAGTTCGGCGGCGGCGCCGGCAAGATCGACAGTACTTCCCTGCGCAGCGAGTACGGCAGCGACGGCGCTTTCCTGAAAAGCATTAACGATAGCAGCAGCACCAAGGATACCAGCCTGAATACCGGCGGCAAGTACACCAAGCCTTTTGGCGACGGCCACACGCTGGCGGTCGGCCTGGATATCGAGACCGGCAAACGCGACCAGACCAAGCTGTCGGTGGACGACCAGGGCAGGCCGCAATTTGCCGACTCCGGCGACAACCTGACCGCCAGTACGCGCCGCCTGGCGGTATTTGCGCAAGATGAGTTCGATATCAACGAACAATTTTCAGCCTATGCCGGCCTGCGCTGGGAGGGCATACGCACCAAGAGCACTATCTCTAGCGGTGTGGTGGACAATACCAGCAGCGTATGGAGTCCGGTACTGCACGGCGTATGGCGCATTCCCGGAGCTAAAAAAGACCAGGTGCGCCTGAGCCTGACGCATGCCTATCGTGCGCCGGCACTCAATGATTTGATCGCCTTGCCGTCCCTGTCGCCGGTGAACGGACCGACCAAGCCTGACCGTACCGGCAATCCTTTCCTGAAACCGGAATTGTCCAAAGGCGTCGACCTGGCCTTCGAGCACTACCTGACGTCTGCCGGCATCATGAGCGCCAATTTTTTTGTGCGCGAGATCGATGACCTGATACGCCGCCGCACGGTGCTGACCGATACCTTGACCGGACCGCGCTGGATATCGTCGCCGGTGAATATCGGCCATGCAGTCGCCAAGGGTATAGAACTGGAAGCCAAGTTCCAGTCGCAGGAATTCTTTCCCGGAGGGCCGGCGATCGACGTGCGCAGCAATTACAGCCGCTTCTGGTCCAGCGTAGACGATATCCAGGGGCCGAATAATCGGCTGGACCAGCAGCCTACGCAGACCGCCAATTTCGGCGTGGACTATCGGGTGGCGGGCATTCCGCTGACCCTGGGCGGCAACTACAACTGGACGCCGGCCTACGTGATCCAGACCAGCGATACCCAGCTCAACAGTAGCGGCATCAAACGCCAGGTCGACCTGTACGGCCTCTGGAAGTTCAGTCCGACCATGCAGCTGCGCATCGCCGCCAACAACCTGCAAGCCAACGATTACCTGAGCGGCAGCACGGTCACGACCGGTGGCATCAACCATGTGGATTACACCAAGGCAAAAACCTTTACCACCTGGACCATCAGGCTGGAATTGAAAATTTGACAGGCTTAAATTCACGGTATTTGCAAACCTGCAAGATATTAGCCAGCGCCTTGATGTGCATGCAATATTTGTCTTGTTCATGCTGCAAAAATGAGCAGGTTTCTATCATTAAACTTGCTCATCAGCATGTGCGGCGCAACACAAAGCCGGCAAGCGGAGTACAATGGTTTTTTAAGTTTTTAAGCCCGCACCATGTTTGCCCGACCCTTGAACGTAGACCTGCACTGTCATTCCACCATCTCTGATGGCATGCTGGCGCCCGCTGAAGTGGCGGCGCGGGCAAAGAAAAATGGGGTGGATGTCTGGGCCCTGACCGATCATGATGAAGTGCGCGGCATTCCCGAGGCCAGGGCTGCAGCCAAGTCCCTGGGCCTGGGTTATGTGACCGGAGTGGAAATTTCGGTTACCTGGGCCGGCAGGACCATCCATGTCATCGGTTTGAATATTGATGAAACCTATCCCGAGCTGGTGCGCGGACTGGAAGCGACACGTTCCGGCCGCGAGCGCCGCGCCCGCGATATGGCGGCAGAGCTGGCCAAGGCCGGCATAGAGGGCGTCTATGAAGGCGCCCTGAAATATGTGGGCAACCCCGACCTGATTTCCCGTTCCCATTTTGCCCGGTACCTCGTCGAAATTGGTGAATGCGCCGATATCAATGAAGTCTTCAAGCGCTTCCTGGCCGACGGTAAGCCGGGTTTCGTGCCGCATCGCTGGGCTACCCTGGCGGAAGCGGTGGGATGGATACGCAGGGCAGGCGGGGTGGCGGTGATCGCCCATCCAGGTCGCTATGAGTTCAGCCAGGTGGCATTCGATGCGCTGTTCAGGGAATTCAAGGCGCTGGGCGGCCTGGGCATAGAGGTAGTGACTGGCAGCCATACGGTCGACCAGTATTCGGAATATTCCAAGATTGCGGACCGCTATGGCTTCCTGGCGTCACGCGGCTCGGATTTTCATGGGCCCTATGATTCTGCGGTGGACCTGGGGCACTTGCCGCCACTCGCACCTACCTTGAAGCCAGTGTGGGACGCCTGGGCGTAAACGCCGCATTTTCTTGATATCTAGCAATATCTAATGCGCGATATCTTGTTTTTTTCTACAATATCCCCAACTTAAGTAAGGTTTTACTTTTACTCTTCAGGGGATATCCATATGAAGCGCATTGTTCTCTTTTTGGCAACCAATCTCGCTGTCATGCTGGTCATGTCGGTGGTATTGTCCTTGTTGGGCGTCAATCGCTACCTGAGCGCGAACGGCCTGCAACTAGGTACGCTGATGGTGTTCGCGCTCGTGGTGGGCTTTACCGGCGCAATTTTTTCATTGCTGATCAGTAAGCCTATGGCCAAATGGTCTACCGGCGCCCGGGTCATCGATGCTCCTGCTTCCTCAACGGAATTGTGGCTGGTGAATACCGTCAAGGCCTTGTCGGAGCGCGCCGGCATAGGCATGCCGGAGGTGGCGGTGTACAACGGCGAACCGAATGCCTTTGCGACCGGCGCATTCAAGAATTCGGCGCTGGTGGCGGTATCGACCGGCTTGCTGGAGAGTATGACCAAGGAAGAGGTTGAGGCCGTGCTGGGCCATGAAGTGGCGCATATCGCCAATGGCGACATGGTGACGATGACCTTGATCCAGGGCGTGGTGAATACTTTCGTGATCTTCCTGGCGCGCGTCGTCGGTTATGCGATTGATAAGGCCGTGTTCCGCAATAATAATGACGATGACCGGCCCGGTATCGGCTACATGATTACGGTGTTTGTCTGTGAAATGATTTTTGGCGTGTTGGCCTCATTGATCGTTGCCTGGTTCTCGCGTCAGCGTGAATTCCGCGCCGATGCAGGCTCGGCCAAACTGCTGGGCAGCGGACGTCCCATGATCAATGCCTTGGCGCGTTTGGGCGGATTGGCGCCCGGTGAGCTACCTAGGTCGATGGCGGCATCGGGCATCAGCGACAAGCCGGGATTCAGCGAATTGTTTTCTACCCATCCGCCTATGCAGCAGCGCATTGCTGCCTTGCAAAACCTGAAATAAGGAAACAGAGCGGTAGCGAGACTACCACTTCCTTTTTATGACGCAATATTTTCAAATCCATCCCGACAATCCGCAACTGCGCCTGATCAAGCAAGCGGTGCAGATTATTCAGAACGGCGGCATAGTCGCGGTGCCGACCGACGCCTGTTACGCACTGGTCTGCCAGCTTGACGACAAGGATGCCGTCACTCGCCTGCGGCGTATCCGCGGCATCGACGACAAACATCACCTGACCTTGCTGTGCCGCGATTTGTCCGAGATTGCCCTGTACGCCAAAGTCGATAATCGCCAGTACCGCATGCTGAAAGCGGCCACCCCCGGTCCGTATACCGTGATCCTGGAAGCGACCAAGGAGGTGCCGCGCCGGCTGAGCCATCCTTCGCGCAAGACCATAGGTTTGCGGGTGCCCGAGAATTGCATTATCGACGCCTTGCTGGAAGAGCTGGGGCAACCCTTGCTGGGCAC
This sequence comes from Pseudomonadota bacterium, assembly GCA_040390485.1. Lineage (GTDB taxonomy): Bacteria > Pseudomonadota > Gammaproteobacteria > Burkholderiales > Burkholderiaceae_D > Undibacterium. The sequence continues at coordinate 222,551 of JAZJYH010000035.1, read as the reverse complement.
GACACTGATGCTGCCGGGCGACGAGGAAATTCCGACCGACCCCGAAATCATCCGGGACAGGCTGGAAAAAAACGTCGACCTGGTCATCGACGGCGGCGCCTGCAGCCTGGTGCCGACCACCGTCATCGACATGACCGCTGAAGCGCCGCAATTGATACGTCAGGGGCGGGGCGATGCGTCGCTGTTCGGTTTGTGACGCCGGTTGTGACTCCTTCCTTGGTGATCACTTCGCTGCAGCGCCGCGCCAAACCACTGTTTTGCGCCCACCTCGACTAATTCTGGCCCGACTTGCCTGATCCCGGCTCTCTCGCTTATCAACCACCAAACGCTAAAACCCTCGCATGAATGAATTAATACAAACGATCGCGGTCTACGCCCTGCCTGTGATCTTCGCCATTACCCTGCACGAGGCGGCGCATGCCTTTGCCGCCAAATATTTTGGCGATACGACCGCCTATCAGCAGGGCCGCATGACGCTGAATCCCATCAGCCATATCGATCCTATGGGTACCATCGTCATTCCCGTGGTGCTATACCTGGCCACCGGCGGGAATTTTCTGTTCGGTTATGCAAAGCCGGTGCCTGTCAATTTCAGCAACTTGCGCAAACCCAAGAGGGATATGGCCTGGGTGGCCCTGGCCGGCCCTGGCGCCAATTTCATCATGGCATTTTTATGGATAGTCTTTTCGCTGATATTGCGTATGCTCGGCGTACAGGAAGACTTCTTCATGCGCATGGCGCAAGCAGGCTTGCTGACCAACCTGGTGATGCTGGCATTTAACCTGTTCCCGATTCCGCCTCTGGATGGTGGACGAATCCTGATCAGCCTGTTACCTTACAAATATGCCTACAAGTTTGCCCAACTTGAGCCGTACGGATTCTTTATCGTGATGGGGCTGGTGATGCTCCATGTACTGGAGTTCTGGATGTACCCGGTGATGGGCGTGGCACACGTATTGCTGAAATTGCTGGCTACCCCCTTGACTCTTTTTTTGGGCTGATCCCCTATGTATCCTGACCGCGTTGTTTCTGGTATGCGCCCCACCGGTGCGATGCACCTGGGGCATTATCACGGCGCCCTGAAAAACTGGGTCAAGATGCAATCGGAATTACCCTGCCTGTTTTTTGTGGCCGACTGGCATGCCCTGACCACCCACTACGAGGATCCCGGCATCATCGAATCCAGTACCTGGGATATGCTGGTGGACTGGCTGGCGGCCGGGGTCGACCCTTCCCAGGCGACCCTGTTCATACAATCCAGGGTGCCCGAGCACGCCGAGCTGCATTTGCTGCTGTCGATGGCGACGCCGCTGGGTTGGCTGGAGCGGGTGCCTACCTACAAGGACCAGCAGGAAAAGCTGGCGGACCGCGATCTGGCTACCTATGGTTTCCTCGGCTACCCCTTGCTGCAAGCCGCCGATGTGCTGATTTACCGCGCCAGCGTGGTGCCGGTAGGCGACGATCAGGTGCCGCATATAGAGATGATGCGGGAACTGGCGCGCCGCTTCAATCACTTATACGGCAAGGAAAAGGGTTTTGAGCAAAAGGCCCAGGCTGCGGTCAAGAAGCTGGGCAGCAAGCGCGCCAAGCTGTATACCGAATTGCGCAATGAATTCCAGGAGCAGGGCAAGGTCGAGGCGCTCGAGCAAGCCAAGGCGATGCTGGACGATGCCCAGAACCTGAGCATGATAGACCGCGAACGCCTGTTTGGTTACCTGGAAGGCAGCCGCAAGCTGATCCTGGTGGAACCCCAGGTACGCCTGACGGAGATCTCGCGCCTGCCTGGCCTGGACGGGCAAAAAATGTCCAAGAGCTATGGCAATGCGATTGCGCTGCGCGAAGAAAAAGAGTCCGTGATCAAAAAAATCCGCACCATGCCTACCGACCCGGCGCGCATCCGGCGCACCGACGCCGGCAATCCGGAGAAATGCCCGGTCTGGCAATTGCACCAGGTGTATTCCGACGCCGACACCCGCGAGTGGGTGGTCAGCGGCTGCAAGTCCGCCGGCATAGGCTGCCTGGAATGCAAGCAGCCGGTCATCGACGGCATCCTGAAAGAACAGGAGCCTATGCGTGAAAGGGCGCAGCAATACCTGGATGACCCGACCCTGGTGCGGGCCATCATTGCGGATGGCTGCGACAAGGCCCGCAAACTGGCACAGGAAACCATGCGCGATGTGCGTGAAGCCATGGGCCTGAGTTACAACTGAATCGCAGCGGAATGAGCAGAAATGAGCAAATCATGAATCCCCAGGCTGGCGATATCCCGATTTCGGCGTGGATGCAGCGTTTTTACGGCCTGATTCCCATGGGTGGCCGGGTGCTGGACCTGGCTTGCGGCGCCGGCCGGCATAGCCGTTTCCTGAGTGCGGCCGGGCGGGAGGTGCTAGCCGTCGATCGCGACCCGGCCTTGCTGGAGGGGCTGGCCGCAGCGGGTATCGCTACTCGCCAGGTCGACCTGGAAAACGGGCCTGGAGGATTTGACTGGCCCTTCGAAGAGCAGGTTTTTTCTGCAATCGTCGTCACCAATTACCTGCACCGGCCCTTGTTTCCCGCCATGCTGGCCAGCCTGCAGGAGCATGGCTTGCTGATTTATGAGACTTTTGCCGTCGGCAATGCCGCCTATGGCCGGCCGGCGAACCCCGACTTCCTGTTGGCAGATGCTGAACTAATCCGGCAAATGCAGTCTAATCCTGCAGTCCGGATGCATGTCCTGGCGTACGAGCAGGGATATGTCGATCAACCCAAGCCGGCCGTGATCCAGCGTATTTGCGCCAGAAAAGCGGCTTCCGGCAGCCCTGAGGATCGCCTGTGAGCCCGCCGGGCATGCCGCTTTCCACTTTGACGAGCATATTCCAGGGAATAACTCCCAAGCAGGCGTGCTATCCGCTACAATCAAGGTTTTACTTTTTTCCTGCACTAACATGACTATGATCAAGGGAAGTCTGGTTGCTATTGTGACCCCCATGCACGCCGACGGTAGCCTCGATTTGCCTTGCCTGCGCAAATTGATAGATTGGCATATTGCGGAAGGTACGGACGGCATTGTGATCGTCGGTACCACCGGCGAATCGCCTACCGTCTCCGTGGAAGAGCATTGTGAATTGATACGTGTTGCCGTAGAGCACACTAACAAGCGCATTCCCATCATCGCCGGCTCCGGCGGCAATTCGACCGCGGAAGCGATCGTACTGACGACCTATGCCAAGGACATCGGCGCGGACGCGTCCCTGCAGGTAGTGCCTTACTACAATCGCCCTACGCAGGAAGGCATGTACCAGCATTTCAAGAAGATCGCTGAATCGGTGGACCTGCCTGTCATTTTGTACAATGTGCCCGGCCGCACGGTCGCCGACATGTCCAATGAGACCATGCTGCGCCTGGCGCAGGTGCCCGGCATCATCGGCGTCAAGGAGGCTACCGGCAATATCGGCCGCAATACCGACCTGATCCGCCAGGCCCCGGCTTCTTTCGCCGTGTATTCCGGTGACGACCCGACGGCGATGGCGCTGATGTTCTGTGGCGGCCAGGGCAATATCTCGGTGACCGCCAACGTCGCGCCGCGCGCCATGCACGAACTCTGTGCGGCGGCCATGCGCGGTGATATTGCCGAGGCGATCTCCATCAATAATCGCATGCTTCCTTTGCATAACAAGCTGTTTGTAGAGCCGAATCCCTTGCCGGTCAAATGGGCCATGAAAGAAATGGGCCTGATCGCCGACGGCATGCGTTTGCCGCTGGTGCCGCTGGCAGAGCAATACCATGAAACGGTGCGCGCAGCCTTGCGCGAATCGGGTGTATTACAATAGCGGCTCTGTAGCGCTGCATCAGTCCCGAGGCGGCTAGTAAGCGGCCCAGGGTGTGGACTGCAGCGCGGTGCCTGACCTGGCTAAACCGTCGGTGCCAGGTCATTTTCCAAAAACATTGCTCGGTTTTGATTTATAACAATTCGTAGGGACTTTCACATGGCAAAAAGCTTTGTTGCTAAAAATGGGATTATTGGGGTATTGGCTCTGGCCGGTTTGACTGGCTGTAGTTCCATTAGCAATCTTCTCGATCCAAACCGTATCGACTACAAAAGTGCTAGCAAGGCAACAACCACTTCGCTGGAAGTCCCTCCTGATTTGACGCAAATCCGTCGCGACAGCCGCTTCGCCATTCCTGAAAATCAGGGCAGCGCTACCGCATCCAGTTTCAACCTGCAGCAATCTGCAAAGACACCGGGTGCGGCGACTGGTGTAGCGGCCGTTGCGCCGGCCCAGGTCCAGGATATGCGTATCGAGCGCGACGGTTCCCAGCGCTGGCTGGTGGTGAAGCAAACGCCGGAAGTGCTGTGGCCGCAGATCAAGGATTTTTGGCAGGAACTCGGTTTCCTGATCAGCAGCGAATCGATGGAAGCTGGCGTGATGGAAACGGACTGGGCTGAAAACCGCGCCAAGATCCCGCAGGATATTATCCGCAATACGCTGGGCAAGGTGCTGGATTCCCTGTATTCGACTGGTGAGCGCGATAAATTCCGTACCCGCATAGAGCGTACGGCAAATGGCACGGTAGAGATCTACATCAGCCATCGCGGCGCGCAAGAGGTGCTGGTCGGTACGGCAAAAGACGGCACCGTCTGGACGCCGCGTGCCAGCGATCCCGGCCTGGAGGCCGAATTCCTGTCGCGCCTGATGGTGCGCCTGGGTTCCGATACCGAACGCGCAAAGGTGGCGGTCAGCGGCCCAAGCACCTTGAAAATACGCGCCAAGCTGATAAAAAATACGAGTGGCAATTACGTCGAAGTGGATGAAGGTTTCGATCGCTCCTGGCGTCGCGTTGGCCTGGCACTGGACCGCGTAGGCTTCACGGTGGAAGACAGGGACAGGTCCAAAGGCCTGTACTTCGTGCGCTACATCGACCAGGACATCGATGCGAAGACCAAGGGCGCCAGCGATGGCTTCTTCTCCAAGCTGTTCTCATGGGGTTCCAGCGACAAGACCAACACGGCGCTGAAATATCGCGTGTTCATCAAGGATGCCGCCGGCGACACCAGCCAGGTCACTGTGCAAAACAATGACGGCAAGGCGGATTCGTCGGCCACTGCAGAGAAGATCCTGCAATTGCTCAGCGAACAGCTGAAGTAAGCTTGACCCTTCCGGCGCGGACCGTTCTGGTCCGCGCCAGCTTTCCTAATGAATCCCTTGAAATTTGCCAGCCTGGGCAGCGGTAGCGAAGGTAACTCGCTCCTGATTGCGAACGCCTGCGGCGATCCGCCTGGCATCGTGATGCTTGACTGCGGCTTCAGCGTGAAAGAGGCTGAGCGCCGGCTGGCCCGCCTGGATGTAGCGCCGGAGCAGATCGCCGGTATCGCAGTGACGCATGAGCACGGCGACCATATCCGGGGGGTGTTCAAATTCGCCCGCCGTTACGGCACACCGGTGTGGCTGAGCCACGGCACTTACCAGGCCGCACAAGCCGACAGCCATGGCGTGGACATCCGTTTTTGCCGGGATGGCGAGGCTTTCCATGTCGGCGGCCTAGTGCTGCAGCCGTATACTGTGCCGCACGATGCGCGCGAGCCCTTGCAGTATTGCATCAGCAATGCTTACTACAAGCTAGGGGTATTGACCGATGTCGGCCACAAGACCGACAGGATCGTTTCTGCCCTGTCTGCCTGCGATGCCCTGGTGCTGGAATGGAACCATGATAGCAAAATGCTGTCAGACTCCAGTTACCCGCCCTCGCTAAAAAGGCGAATAGGGGGCTCGCATGGCCATTTGTCGAATGCGATAGCGGCCGATATCCTGCGCGAAGTGGACAAGTCGAAATTGAAGCTGGTGATTGCCGCTCACCTGAGTCGGCAAAATAACCGGCCCGAGCTGGTGGGGCGCTTGATCGCGGGGGTGCTGGAAGGGGAGTTGATTGAGATTGAAATTGCTAGCCAGCAGTACGGATTTGACTGGAAAACACTGTAAGGAAGTAAGCAAAGCTTTGCGCAATAAAAAAGCCGACCCTAAGGTCGGCTTTTTCAAGCAATAAAAAAATTACTTGGAAGCAGAAGCTGCTGCTGCATCAGCTGCTGGGGATGCAGGTGCTGCTGCTGCATCGGATGCAGGTGCTGCTGCTGGCGCTTCAGCTGGAGCGGATGCAGCAGCTGGTGCTGGAGTGGAAGCTGCTGCAGAAGCTGCTGGTGCTGCTGGAGCTTCTTCTTTTTTGCCGCAAGCAGCCAAAGCGATTGCCAACAGGGAAACGAGCAAGAGTGATTTTTTCATGTTTGTACTTTCAATAAATAGATCAAAAAATAAGATCAAAATTTTGCGATGAATAATTACCGGTAATTATCGCTCTATAGGTTTATTCGAGGGCTTGATGCCAAAAAGGAATGTCGGCCCCTACGAAAGTTTCCTAACCCAGAATTATAATGATTTTTCTAGCTGTGGAATAGATAAAGATGCATTTTTGTGCCTAAATTGTGCATTCTTTGCCAAGAAAATTAGTTTTTCGACGGAAATAATTCATCTTTGATGCATTGCACAAATATTTCCATAGAAAAATGGTTATTTGTGCAATGTTTAAGCCTTTTTCGATAGCTGCTTTATTTTGAATTCAGTTGCAGCCAGCCGTCTTCATACCAGGTGCACAGCGCCTCCTGCACATCCACCGATGCGTGCGCCACCGCTTCGCCGTCCAATTGCCGGTCGTTGGCCAGCTTTAGCAAGGCGAGCTTGTCTTCCTTGCCTACCGCAAAGGATTCGCCATTGATGAAGACATGTTTTCCCTTGTACAGCATCTGGGTTTGCAGCGACAGCGACACGCCATTTTTTACTGCCGCCTGGGTAAAGCGTTTCGGTGTCAGCGGTTTTTCCGGGCCGTTGAAGACTACGTTGCGCTTGGGTTCCGACAGGTATTCACCCAAAAAGATCGTCATGTCGTCTTCGGTGAACCTGATCTTGGCCAGTTGCGCCGAAATTTCGTCCAGCATGGCGCCGCTGATCTCGGCCGGATGGGTAGTCGGCTTCAGGTCGGGATCGGCATAGCGGCCGGGCAGGTCTATCGAGTCGGACATGAAATGCAGGAAGGATTCGCCCAGTTCCTGGTAAGACGGGGCCCTGAAACCTATCGAATAGGTCATGCATTCGCCGACGGCCACGCCGTCATGGGCGTAGTGCGGCGGCAGGTACAGCATGTCGCCCGGCTCCAGCACGAACTCTTGCTCCGCCTTGAAGTTGCGCAAGATCTTCAAGGGCATGCCTTCGACCAGCGACAAGTCTTTTTGCGCGCTGATCTTCCAGCGGCGCTGGCCGTGGGCCTGCAGCAGGAACACATCGTAGGAATCAAAGTGCGGCCCGACGCCGCCGCCGTCCGCTGCATAGCTGATCATCAAGTCATCCAGCCGCGCATCGGGGATGAAGCGGAACTGGCGTAGCAGCGCATCGGCTTGCGGGTTGTGCAAGTTGACCCCTTGCACCAGCAGGGTCCAGTCTTTCTTTTCCTTGACGGGGAGTTGCTGGAAAGGGCCGTTCTGCATTTCCCAATGCTGCTTGAAGTAGCTGAGCAGGCGCGACTCGGCGTCTTCCTGCGCGGCCAGCGCGAATAATTCCTGCTTGTCCAGCAGCGGCGCAAAGCCGGGTATGGCCTGACGTATCAGCAGCGGTTTCTTGTGCCAGTATTCGCTCAGGAATTGTTCTGGCGTGATGCCGCCCAGCAGCGGCAATGCTTGAGATATTTTTTTCATGAACGCATTATAAGCACGCGGTCAGTCTATGACCAGACAGGTATAATCCTGGGTGGATATTATTTTTAAGGAATTATCATGAAGATTGTCAAAAATACAGTCGTGACTGTGGACTATAAACTGTCGGATGCCCAAGACAATCTGATCGAAGAAAGCCGTGAACCCATGGTGTATTTGCATGGCGGCTACGAAAACACCCTGCCCAAGATAGAGGAAGCGCTGGACGGCAAGGAAGTCGGCTTCAAGACCACGATACAAGTGGAGCCGGAAGACGCCTTTGGCGAATACGATTCCGAGCTGGTCAAGGTGGAGCCGCGCAATCGCCTGCCTAACCCGCTGGAAGTCGGCATGCAGTTCGAAGGCATGCCTGACGGCGACGAGGAAGAAGATTCCATCATTTTTACCGTCACCGATATCGCCGACGACAAGGTGGTCCTGGACGGCAACCATCCGCTGGCGGGCATGGCGCTCCGGTTTACGCTGGCCGTGACCGAGGTGCGGGAAGCGACCGCGGAAGAGATCGCGCATGAGCATGTGCACGGCGCGCATGGCCATCACCACGATGATGAAGATGAGGACGGCGCTGCCGACGAATATCGCAGCCATCCGCTGCACTAATAGCCAGGCTTTCTCAGCAAACCGCAGCGCGCGAGCCCTGCGGTTTTTTTGCGAACTGAATTTCAACCGGGCCCACGACGGCTTTGCGCATGGTTGCTTGAAATGATAATGTGCTGTATATATAATCAGTGTATTTATTCGCCTACGACGAGGACCGGGATCATGAGTGACGAGATTGCCAGCGCCATCAATAAAACCACCGTGGCACGCTATTGGCTGGCTGCGAATGCGCGCGACTGGGACATATTTGCCAGCCTGCTGCACCACGATGTCGTGTATGAAGTGCCGCAAACCAGGGAGCGATTGCGCGGCAGGGATAACTACGTCGAGTTTAATGCCAGCTATCCCGGCGACTGGGACCTGGTTGTGAAAAACCTGATCGCGAGCGAGACCCAGGCAGTGTCAAGGATAGCGTTCAGCAATGACGGCGAGGTGGCGACCGGGGTATCTTTTTTTGAATTGCGGGACGGCCTGATCAGCAGGATTACGGATTATTGGCCGGAGGCGTACGAGCCTCCGGCACGCCATACCGTGCATATGCAGCGCTATTGAACAAGCGCGGTAGCGCTTGCTGCTGATTGCTTGCGGCCTATTGTGCTATTGTGCCTTGGCCAGGTTCTTCAATTGATACAAGGCTTCCAGCGCTTCGCGCGGTGTCATCGCGTCCGGGTCGATGGCGTCGATGGCGTCCAGCAAAGGCGAATCGACAGGGGCAGCCGCCGGCATTTCTTCCTCAGGCTCAGGCGGATTCAGGTTGGCTGAGAACAGGTCGAACTGCGGCGTGGTCTGCAATGAGTGCGCTTCCAGGTCTGCCAGGTGCTTCCTGGCGGAACGTATCACTATCTGCGGTATGCCGGCCAGTTGCGCCACTTGCAAGCCATAGCTCTGCGATGCCGGGCCGGCTTGCACCGCATGCAGGAACACGATGTTTTCCTTATGCTCTATCGCAGACAAGTGCACATTTTCTGCGGTGGAATGCACATCCGGCAATTGCGTCAGTTCGAAATAATGAGTGGCAAACAGGGTATAGCTGCGCGAGACCTGGATCAGGTGCCGCGCGATGGCCCAGGCCAGAGCCAGGCCGTCGAAGGTCGAGGTGCCGCGGCCGACTTCATCCATCAAGACCAGCGAGTGTTCGCTGGCGCCGTTCAGGATTGCCGCCGATTCGGTCATCTCCACCATGAAGGTGGAACGGCCGCCGGCCAGGTCATCGGCGGCGCCGATACGGGTGAAGATGCGGTCTATCGGCCCTATGGTGGCCTCGGCAGCGGGCACGTAGCTGCCGACATAGGCCAGCAGCGTAATCAGCGCTACTTGGCGCATGAAGGTGGATTTGCCGCCCATGTTGGGGCCGGTAATCAGCAGCAGTTTGCGCTCGGCAGAAAAATTGCAGTCGTTGGCGATGAAGCGTTCGATCTGGTTTTCCACCACGGGATGGCGGCCCTGCTGGATTTGCAGCATGGGCTCGGCCACCAGTTGCGGCGCGCACCAGTTGTTGCGGGTGGCGTGATCGGCCAGGCCGACCAGAGTGTCCAGTTGCGCCACCGCATGCGCGATCGCCTGCAGCGTGCTGATATGCGGCAGCAAATCCTGCAGCAGCTTTTCATACAAGATTTTTTCGCGCACCAGCGCGCGCTCCTGTGCCGACAGCGCCTTGTCTTCAAAGGCTTTCAGCTCGGGCGTGATATAGCGCTCGGCATTTTTCAGCGTCTGGCGGCGGCGATAGTTGTCCGGCACCTTGTCGGTCTGGCCGTTGGTCACCTCGATATAGAAGCCGTGCACCTTGTTGTATTCGACCCGCAGATTGGCGATGCCGGTACGGGCGCGCTCCGAGGTTTCCAGGTCGATCAGGAACTGGCCGGCGTTTTCCGACAGTGCGCGCAACTCGTCGAGTTCGGCGTCAAAGCCGAGCGCGATGACGCCGCCGTCGCGTATCATCGTCGACGGCTGCAGCATCAGGCCGCGTTCCAGCAGGTCCAGGCACTCGGCGGGGGTAGCCAGGTCGGCCAGGACCTTGGTCAGCAGGCTGGTGTGGTTGTCCGCGATGCACATCTCCACATACGACCTGACCGTGGGCAGGTGCTGCAAGCCGTCGCGCAGGCCGGACAGGTCGCGCGGCCTGGCCGACTGCAGGGCGATGCGGGTGGTGATCCTTTCTATGTCCGGGATGGCGGTCAGCGTGGTCGACAGGCCTTCGGTCGAGTCGGCCTGGATCAGCGCCTTGATCGCGTCATGCCGGGCGCGGGCGATGGACTGGTCGCGCTTGGCGTGATGCAGCCAGTGGCGCAGCAGGCGCGAGCCCATCGCGGTGCGGCAGTGGTCCAGCAGCGAGAACAGGGTAGGGGATTCCTGGCCGCGTATGGTCTCCGTCAGCTCCAGGTTGCGGCGGGTCGCCGTATCCAGGCCGATGAATTCGTTTTCGGTTTCTACCGTCAGGGTATTGATATGTTTCAGGCCGCGGCCCTGGGTGGATTCCGCATAGCGCAATAGCGCGCCGGAGGCACCCAGGGCGGCCCCCATGCCCTCAGCCCCAAAGCCGGTCAGCGACATCGTGGACAGCTGGTCCTGCAGCAATTTTTGTCCTTGCTTCAGGTCGAAATGCCAGTCCGGCACTTCGGAAAATTTACCCGGCAGCAGCGCGTAGTGTTCTTCCAGCAGACGGGTGCCGGCGGACAGCAAGATTTCGGCAGGGGAGATGCGCTCCAGCTCCTGTTGCAGGCGGACCGCCAGGGCCTTTTCATCGGTGGCAAATTCCATCAGCTTCAGCGCACCGCTGGCCAGCGACAGCCAGGCCAGGCCCACCGTCACGGTCTTGCGCTGCTGCAGCATGCATAGCGACAGCAAGGGGCGCTCCGACTTGGCCGGCAGCAGGTCGGTATCGGTCAGGGTGCCGGGCGTGATCACGCGCATCACCTTGCGCTCTACCGGGCCCTTGCTGGTGGCCGGATCGCCTATCTGCTCGCAGATGGCGGCGGATTCGCCCAGCTTGACCAGCTTGGCCAGGTAGGGTTCCAGCGAGTGGAAGGGCACGCCGGCCATCTTGATCGGAGAGCCGGCAGAACTGCCGCGCTGGGTCAGCGTGATGCCGAGGATGCGCGATACTTTTTCAGCATCATCAAAAAACAATTCATAAAAATCACCCATACGATAGAACACCAGAGTTTCTGGGTGATCGGCCTTGATGCGCAGGTATTGCTGCATCATGGGGGTATGGTTGGATTCAGGTGTCGCCATAAACGATGTGTTTTCTTGATTTGTTATTGATCTGAGTCTGCGATTTTATACCGGGCTGGTGCGGCGTGTTGCAGGTATTCATTTTGCAATATGCATTCAGGCCTTGGCATCGGCGGTGTATCGGCAGCGCTTGAGCAAACGGCGCAAGTTTTTGGTTGATCTCAAAAACTTGCGCCGCTCATGATGCTCTGCCTCAGGGCAGTAGTTTACGCGCCGCCGCGGCCGCCGGAACGGCGCGGTGTCGATTGCTTGACCGCAGGTTTCACGGCGGTGCGATGCGGGCTGTTGCCGTCGCGTTGCTGCTGCCTTTGTCCGCCGCCGGCGCCCTGGGCCGAGCGCGGTGGGCGATTGCTGTTGCCGCCGCTGCCGCCGCGCGGGGCACCCTGGAAGCTGCGCAACTGGATAGGCTGGGCCTTGGCGTTCGGATCCGGTTCGAAGCCCTCGATGAATTCTTTCGGCAACTGGCGCTTGATCATTTTCTCTATATCGGCCAGCAATTTGAATTCATCGACGCAGACCAGCGACACGGCTTCGCCGGTGGCGCCGGCACGGCCGGTCCTGCCTATGCGGTGCACATAGTCTTCCGGCACGTTGGGCAAGTCGTAGTTGACCACGTGCGGCAACTGGTCGATGTCGATGCCGCGCGCTGCGATGTCGGTCGCGATCAGCACTTGCAGGCTGCCGTCCTTGAACTCGGCCAGGGCCTTGGTACGGGCCGACTGGCTCTTGTTGCCGTGGATCGCCATGCTGGTGATCTCATCCCTGGCCAGTTGCTCTACCAGCTTGTTGGCGCCGTGTTTGGTGCGGGTGAACACCAGCACCTGCTTCCAGTTATTGGTCTTGATCAGGTGGGCCAGCAGGGGATGCTTCTTGTCGCGGTCTACCGGGTGGACTTTCTGGGCGATCACTTCCACGGTGGAGTTGCGGCGCGCCACTTCTATCATGGCCGGATTGTTCAGCAGTTTGTCGGCCAGGATCTTGATGTCGTCCGAGAAGGTGGCCGAGAACAGCAGGTTCTGGCGTTTCGGCGGTAATTTCGCCAGCACTTTCTTGATGTCATGGATGAAACCCATGTCCAGCATGCGGTCTGCTTCGTCCAGCACCAGGATCTCTATCTTGTCCAGGCTGACGGTGCCTTGCTGCATATGGTCCAGCAGGCGGCCTGGGGTGGCCACCAGGATGTCGACGCCGTGCTTCAGCAGTTTGATTTGCGGGTTGATGCCAACGCCGCCAAAGATCACGCCGGAAGTCAGGTGCAGGTATTTGCCGTAAGTGCGCACGCTTTCCTCTACCTGGGCCGCCAGTTCGCGGGTAGGCGTCAGGATCAGCGTGCGGATGGAGCGGCGGGTCAGGTTGCTCTGCGGCGCATTGGCGCCGTTAGACAGGCGCTGCAATATCGGCAGGGTAAAGCCGGCGGTTTTGCCGGTACCGGTTTGCGCGCCGGCCAGCAAGTCGCCGCCGCTAAGCACAGCGGGGATTGCCTGTTTCTGGATGGGGGTAGGTGTGGTGTAGCCTTGTTCGGTGACTGCGCGAACGATTTGATCGGACAGGCCGAGTTCTGTGAATGACATAATCTATTTCTAATTTAGTTCGAATGTCCGGCGATATTGCAATATGTCCGCCGGACATTTTTGTACTTTGCCGAGTAAGCGGGACATGGTCCCGGTTACTCCAGAATTACTTCAAGTAAGAGAGCGCTGCTGGAAAACCGGCCCGCTCCCTGTTCTTATAGCTGGGAAGGTTTGGCTGCAAAAGGCTGTAAAGCCGCAACCATTTGTGCAAACACTTTTGGTGTGCCTGCCAGTACATCGCCTTTGTAAAGGTAATCGGAGTCGCCCGAGAAATTTCCTACTATGCCGCCGGCCTCGGTGATCAGCAGCGAGCCTGCAGCGATGTCCCACGGAGCCAGGCCTTTTTCAAAGAAGCCGTCCAGGCGGCCCATCGCGACATAGGCCAGGTCCAGCGCCGCAGAGCCGGGCCGGCGCAGGCCCTGGCATTTGGCGGTCATGATCTTGAACATTTCCATGTACTGATCCAGGCCGGCCAGGTCGCGCGATGGAAAGCCGGTGCCGATTAATGCATCGGCGATCCTGTCGATCTTGGTCACGCGGATGCGCTTGTCGTTCAGGAAGGCGCCGGCGCCCTTGCTGGCGGTGAACATCTCATTGCGGGTAGGGTCGTAGACGACGGCTTGCGTGACGATGCCGCGTTGTTGTAATGCTATCGAAACGCAATACTGGGGGAAGCCATGGATAAAATTGGTGGTGCCGTCCAGCGGATCAATGATCCAGACGTTTTCGTTGTCGTCGTGCAGGTTGGCGGAGGCGCCGGATTCTTCGGCCAGGACGGCGTGATCCGGGTAAGCGCTAGTCAGAACCTCTATGATCGCTGCTTCCGCTGCCTGGTCGACTTCGGTGACAAAATCATTAAATTGTTTTTCGCTGACTTTGACGCGATCCAGGTCGAAGGAGGCACGATTGATGATGGTCGCGCCACGGCGAGCGGCCTTGATAGCCGTATTTAGCATTGGGTGCATAGAGGTTTCCGTTAAAATGGCGGCATTCCTGCTTCTTGCATAGGAAGCAATTCAGTACCGCACAAAAATGAATTAAAGAGCGTCGCGCTAATTTGCTGCGGCTAAAATACCTAAACAAATCAACGCGTAATGGCGCTATTTTAAATGATCTTGCCCCAAACCGACACTTCTCTTTTTAAACGCCTGCGTTTCGTGCTGGTGGAAACTAGCCATCCTGGCAATATCGGGGCGGTTGCCAGGGCCATCAAAACCATGGGATTTTCCGAACTGGTGCTGGTCAATCCGCGCTTTCCTGATGCCTTGGACAATGCTGACGCAGTCGCCTTTGCCAGCGGTGCGCAAGATATCCTGCAGTCGGCCAGAATCGTCGGCTCCATCGACGAAGCCTTGGCTGGCTGTCATTTTGTCGCGGCCGTCAGCGCCAGGCTGCGCGAATTCTCGCCGCCGGTGTTTGCCCCCAGGGCCATCGCAGAACACCTGTCCAAAGAACTAACGCAGCCGGTTGCGCTGGTATTCGGCAATGAGCGTTATGGCTTGCCGAATGAAATTGTGGTCAACTGCAATGCCTTGATCAATATCCCCGCCAACCCGGATTATTCGTCGTTGAACCTGGCGCAGGCGGTGCAGTTACTGGCCTATGAATGCCGGGTGGCCGAGCTGGGCGACCAGCGTCCCGTCTCCGACATCGGTTTCCACGGAGACGCTGCATCCTTGAGCGACATCGACGGCATGTACGCGCACCTGGAGCAGGCGCTGGTGGCGATAGATTTCCTCGATCCCGAGAATCCCAAAAAATTGATGCCGCGCTTGAAGCGCCTGTTTGCCAGAACCCAACTGGAGCAGGAAGAGGTAAATATCCTGCGCGGTATCGCAAAAAAAATACTCGATGCGAATTCTAAAAAATAGCTTGAGCGTGAAAGCAAAATAGGCCGGCGATGCAGTTAATTTCCACGTGGAAATTATTGCTGGCCTGAATTGCTAAATATGTTGAAATTTACGCAGATAAGGCTGTTTTTTCCGGGTATTGTCTTTTGTGTTTGTTATAAAGCAAGTAAGATCGCTTTAATACAGACATGTTCAGAAATTGTGGATCTGCTCAGGCCCCACCACTGATAAGGACATCATTATTATTTTTCGAACCAGCCGCCCCTCTTTAGATTTTATTCTTGTTGCCATCCTGGCATTGTGTTTTGCAGCATCCGCACAAGCACTGGGATTGGGCGAGCTTCGCGTTCAATCTGCATTAGGGCAGCCGCTGCGGGCCAATCTCGCTTTGCTGGGTGCCGACAGCAACGACACTGTGCAGACCTGTATCAAAGCCAGGGTAGAGTCGACTGAAGGAAATTTGCTGGCGCAGGTGAATGTTTCCCTGGTGCAGGCCGGTGCTGCATCCAAGACTATTGCCCTGACGACCAGGCAAAGCCTGCAGGAGCCTGCGGTCAAAATTATCGTCGATGTCGCCTGCGAAGCCCAGGTCCATCGCGAGTTCGTGCTCTTGCTGGATCCTCCGCTGAATACATCTGCAGCTTCCCGGGCCGAACTGGCCATGGCCCAGCCACAGCCGGCGGCCAGCGGCGCCTATCCTAATTCCGTTCCTGGCGCGGACGCCGTCCGCGGCGGCAAACCAGTGGCGGGCGCCTCCCCGGCCAGGGGATACCCCACTAACCCCGATGGGCTGCCTGCCGCCAAGCCGGCAAGGATTGCCAAGCCGCCCAGGGCTCCTAAAGCCGCGCTTGCAGCCAAAGCACCCAAGGACATATTGAAGCTGTCCGACGATGCGGTACTGGTGCCGCAAGGCTTGCGCTTAAGCGACAGCCTGTCCGCGCGCCCGGTGGGCGCGGATCAACAGAACCTGGCCGAATTGCGGATTGCCCAGGCCGAGCTGGCTGCCTTGCTGCGTGGCGATAAGCCAGAAAAAACATCCGGCGACCAATTGCAGGCCGGCCAGCTGAGAATGCAGTCGCTGCAGGCCGAAACGAACCAGCTGAAACGACAAAGCCAGGCCGACAAGGCGGAGCTGGAGGCAATCAAAGAGAGCAGTTACTCGCGCAACTGGATCGTGGCCCTGGCTGGATTATTATTGATAGGCTTGGCGGCTATCGCGGTCCTGGTGGCCCATCTGCGGCGTCTGGGCCAGAAAAACGAGTTCGCCTGGATCGCGCAACATGCCGACAAGACCGAGGCCGAGCGCAAGATGACGGTGGAAGAAATCGTCAATAGCGTACAGGCTTCATACGATCCTTTGACTGCCGCCTCCGGCAAACCGGAAGCGTCGCCGAAACCGATGTCGCCGCTGGAAAATGCGGGAGCAGCCGCGCTGGAAAATTCAGTCCCGGGTCTGCTGCCGGCCAGGAATACCGGTCCGACGACAGTGAGGCCGGTGTCGGTGCAGGCGCAGGAAAAAATGCACTTGCCCTCGCTGGAAGACAGCAATAGCAGCACCTTCAATTTCTTTGCCGCCAAAGGCAGTTCGATGAAGGTCGAGGAAATTTCCGACGTGACGCAGGAGGCGGAATTCTGGATGTCGGTCAATGACCCGCAAAGGGCGATCGAGATACTGGAACCGCAAGGAGCAATCGAAGTCCCGGACTCTCCGGTGCCCTGGCTGTATTTGCTGGATCTATACCGGGTCACTAAAAACAAGCCGAAGTACGATGCGCTGAAGGACAGATTCATCCTGATTTTCAACGCGAATATCCCCGACTTCGAGACCGATCCGGCCGATACGGTCAGCCGCTTGCTCGAGGATTTCGAGCACCTGATGGCCAAGATTTGTTCTCTGTGGAACAGCAATGATATCTTGCCCTTCCTGCAAAGCCTGCTGGTGGATGACAGGGACGGCAAGCGCATGGGCTTTGAGTTGCCGGTGTATCGCGACATCTTGTTGCTGATTGCGATCGCCAATGAACTCGAGCGTGCCCAGGCCCAGGGCGGCACGGGTGGCACGGGCGGTATGGGCGGCAGGTGGAGCAATGAAGAAGAACTGGCGATACCCGATGTCGCCTCACTCGATTCAGCGGCGAACGTCAAGAATGATTTCAATCCCATCGATTTTGAAGTGATAGATTTCCCCAAGAGTTTCCCTCCCAAGTAAATCAAATCCAGCCGGGCCCGGTCGCTGACAGTTTTCCAGCATGCCGGCAATCTGTCACGCACCCGGGTCCATTATCCCGGCTACGTCCTTCGCCGGACGCAGCCAACTCAATCATAAAGTGCTTTGCAGGAGACAAAAGATGATCAAGCTATGCGGTTTTGCGACCAGTAATTACTACAATAAAGTGAAGCTGGCCCTGCTGGAAAAGGAGGTGCAGTTTGAAGAGCAACTGGTGTGGACCGACAGGTCGCCTGCCTTGCTGGAGAAGTCGCCATTGGGCAAGATCCCGTACCTGGAAACGGAGCAGGGCGTGCTGATCGAATCGCAGGTCATCATGGATTACCTGGAGTCGGCCTATCCCGAACATCCCCTGATTCCGGCCGACCCTATCGCCGCAGCGAAAATCAGGGAGCTGGTCAGCTTTATGGAATTACACCTGGAACTGGTCGCGCGCGAGCTATATCCTGAGGCTTTTTTCGGTGGGAAGATTAGCGATGAAGTGAAGGCCAGGGTCGAGAAACTTTTGCGCCGCAATACCAAGGCATTTGCCCGCTTCGCAAAATTTTCCCCGTACGTAGGCGGCAGCGAATTCACGATGGCCGATTGCGTGGCGCTGGTCCATTTACCGCTGGTGGGCATGGCGACCAAGATCATCTATGGCGAGGATATGCTGGCCGACCTGCCGGTGCGCGAATACACGAAAATGCTGGCCGAGCGGCCTACCGTGCAAAAGGTAAATGCGGACCGCAAGGCTAATCAGGAATTGATGCTGGCCCAGAAAAAATAAACGGAGTAGCGATGGAGAGGGCGGACCCTCTCCGGATGCGTGGGCTTAGACGGCCCGGCGCATTTTTTCTGCGACATAGGTCTTCACCTGCTCCGGCGGGGGCGCCAGTTTGATGATGGCGAAGGTGCAGTTGTCGCCGTGATCGGTGCCGCGCTCGCGCGCTTTGCGTATCAATAATTCCGACGCTTGCCGCGGTGTGTTGGCCGCCACGGCGACCGACAGTTCGGCATCGGTAAAATGGTGCCACAAGCCGTCCGAGCACAGCAAAAAAAAGTCGCCGGCCTTCAAATTATCATATTGCCCAAACGTGATGTAAGGCGGGTTGGTGCTGGAGCCCAGCACATTCACCAGGATATTCGACATGCGATGGGTCTTGGCTTCTTCCTGCGTAATTTTCCCTTCCGCCACCAGCTTTTCCACGTAAGAGTGGTCTACCGTACGGTCCGCAAAATTCGGGCCGCTGAAGCGGTACAGGCGGGAATCTCCTGCATGCGCCCAGACTGCTTGTTTTTCCGGCGTGATAACCAGCGCCACAAAAGTGCTGTGCGGTTCCTTTTCTGCGGATACGCCGGTCAGCTTGATCACTGTGTGCGCTTCGTTGACGATGTTTTCCAGCAATTTTTTCACATCGTTATCAGGGGAGAATTCATCAAACAAGTGCTTGGCGGTACGGATGACCTGTTCGGCCGCCATCGCTCCACCGCTCTTGCCGCCCATGCCGTCTGCCAGCACGGCCATCATGTAGCCGGGCGCGCGCGGGGCGGCGAACAGCCCGACCCGGTCCTGTTGTTCTTTTCGGTCACCTATATGCTGTCCGGTACCTGCTTCGATCTTATATTGGCTCATACGTCTTGGTAGATTAAACTATAGGGATGCATCTGTTTTATGTGATTCAATCCAGGAATTAGCGATTAATTGCTATTTCGATAAATTTATGCTGTCAATTTGCAGGTAAATTAGCTTACTCTTATTCAATTAATGCAGTCGCTCTAATTAAATTTCATTTTACTGTAACCTGACGACTATGAGCCATACTGAAGAAATACAGCAACGCATTATTGAGTTGGAGGTCGAGCATCGTGATCTCGACGTAGTGATAGAAACCCTGGTGAAGGACCAGCATCACGATGAATTGCAGTTGCGCAGGCTTAAAAAGCGCAAGTTGCAATTGAAAGACCATATTACCTTGCTAAAAATGCAAATGATGCCGGATGTCCCTGCATAATTTAGTGTTGCAATTTCGCCCTATTTATTTTCACAGCCTATTTTGATTGAATCTACACCCGAGTCGAATCCTGTCGGTAAGCACGACGAAGAAGTCGAACAAATTTTTGGTCCGACCGGCGTATTGAGCGCATCCATCAAGGGCTATAAGCCGCGCCAGGCCCAGACCGACATGGCCAAGGCGATCGCCAACGCCATCGCCGGCCAAACCACGCTGCTGGCGGAAGCCGGCACCGGCACCGGCAAAACTTTTGCTTACCTGACCCCGGCCCTGTTATGGGGCGGCAAGGTGATCGTCTCCACCGGCACCAAGAACTTGCAGGACCAGCTATTCCTGCGCGACATTCCGATGATCAAGAAAGTCCTGAATGCGCCGGTCTCGGTAGCCCTGTTGAAAGGGCGCGCCAACTACCTGTGCCATTTCCATCTTGAACGCACTTTGCAGAACGGCCGCCTGAGTTCACCGCAGGATGTCGGTTACCTGCGCGACATTTCCCGCTTCATGAAAACCACCAGCACCGGCGACAAGGCCGAACTGGCGCGGGTGCCCGAAACTGCCCCGGTATGGAACCTGGTCACCTCGACCCGCGATACCTGCATGGGAGCAGAGTGCCAGTACTACCAGGACTGCTTTGTGATGAAGGCGCGCAAGGAGGCGCAGCAGGCCGATGTGGTCGTGGTCAATCACCACCTGTTCTTTGCCGACGTCGCCTTGAAGGATACCGGGGTGGCCGAATTGCTGCCATCCGCCAACACGGTCATCTTTGACGAGGCGCACCAATTGCCGGATACCGCGACCCTGTTTTTTGGCGAGACCATTTCCACTTCGCAGATCCTGGAGCTGTGCCGCGACGTGCAGGCCGAAGGCTTGTCGCACGCCAGGGACGGCGCCGAATGGGCCAAGATCGTGGCGCCCGTAGAGCGCGCCGCGCGCGATTTGCGGCTCAGCTTTCCGCAGGATTCAGTACGCCTGTCCTTGCCGCAGATTGCCGCATCCAGCCCCTTCTTTCCTGCGCTGGAAACCCTGAAAGACAGTTTCGAGGGCATGCTCGCGGTGCTGGAGACCCAGGCCCAGAGGGCGGAGACGCTGGAGCAGTGCCGGGTGAGGGCGATTGCGCTGAGAGACCAGCTGCACGACTGGAATGACGATGCTCCGGCCAAGAATGCCGCCGACAAGCCGGATTGCGTCTTGTGGGTGGAGGCCTTTTCCATGTCGCTGCAATTGCACAAGACGCCGCTGTCGATCGCGCCTATCTTCAACAAGCAGAGGGAGGGCGCGCCGCGCACCTGGATATTTACCTCGGCAACCATGGCGGTCAAGAACGATTTCGCTCACTATGTATCCCAAATGGGCCTGTGGGACGAGCCTGCCAGGACCTGGCCCAGTCCTTTCGATTACCAGAACCAGGGCTTGCTGTATGTGCCGGAAGGCATGCCGCAGCCCAATTCCTATGAGTACACCGACGCCGTGGTCGATGCGGCGCTGCCGGTCATCGAAGCGGCAGGCGGGCGCACCTTCCTGCTGTGTACTACCATCAAGGCCGTC
The DNA here is from genome assembly GCA_040390485.1 of Pseudomonadota bacterium. Lineage (GTDB taxonomy): Bacteria > Pseudomonadota > Gammaproteobacteria > Burkholderiales > Burkholderiaceae_D > Undibacterium. The sequence continues at coordinate 201,795 of JAZJYH010000035.1, read as the reverse complement.
AAGCATTGCGCCGAGCGCCTGCGGGAAGAGTTCCAGAACCGCAAACTGCCTTTTCCGCTGTTCGTGCAGGGCGACGCCGGCCGCACCGAATTGCTGGACCGCTTTCGCGCCGCCGGCAATGGCGTGCTGATAGGCAGCCAGAGTTTTTGGGAGGGGGTCGACGTGCGCGGCGATGCCCTGTCGCTGGTCGTCATCGACAAGTTGCCGTTCTCGCCGCCGGATGACCCTGTGCTGGCGGCCAGGATAGAGGCGATGGAAAAGAAGGGCCTGAACGGATTTGTCCATCATCAATTGCCGGAGGCCATCATCAACCTGAAGCAGGGCGCCGGCCGCCTGATACGCGACGAGACCGACCGCGGGGTGCTGATGATTTGCGACCCGCGCCTGATTTCCAAGCCCTATGGCAAGCGCATCTGGCAAAGCCTGCCGGCCTTTTCGCGCACCCGCAAGGCGGCCGACGTGATGAATTTTTTTGCCGCGGTGCCGGCCAGCGAGCCAAACGCCGCCTAAGCGTAAGAGCGGTCACCGACCTTATCTTGCGGCGGAAAAAAACAAGGGCCGCGATGTGCATCGCGGCCCTTGCTGTTTAGACTTCCTGTTCCCTACGTTTCAGCTTACCAGATCGAGACGCGGTCCGATGGCGCCAGGTACATCTTGTCGCCTTCCTTGACGCCAAACGACTTGTAGAAGTCAGGCATATTGCGCAGCGTGCCGTTGGCGCGGAATTCTGACGGGGAATGCGGATCGGTCTTGACGCGCACTATCATCGCCGGTTCACGCATCTTGCCGCGCCATACTTGCGCAAAGCCGGTAAAGAAGCGCTGGTCGCCGGTCAGGCCGCCGATCACAGGCGCGTCCTTGCCGCCCAACGAAAGCTTGTAGGCTTTGTAGGCGATGGCCAGGCCGGAATTGTCGGCAATATTTTCGCCCAGCGTCAGTTCACCGTTGACGTGGTAGCCAGGTACAGGGCTGAAGGCGCTGTACTGCTTGACCAGGACCGCAGTCTTGGCGGCAAATTTCTCGTGGTCTTCCTTGCTCCACCAGTCGCGCAGATTGCCGGCGCCGTCATATTGGGCGCCCTGATCGTCAAAACCGTGACTGATTTCGTGGCCGATCACGGCGCCGATACCGCCGTAGTTCACCGCATCGTCTGCTTTCGGATCAAAGAACGGCGGTTGCAGGATCGCAGCCGGGAACACGATTTCGTTCAGCTCAGGATTGTAGTAGGCATTGACGGTTTGTGGTGTCATGCCCCATTCATCGCGGTCTACGGGTTTGCCCAATTTGTTCAGCTCTACCTGCGCTGCGAACATTGCGGCACGATGCGCGTTGCCTACCGTGTCGCCCTTCACAATTTTCAGGTCGGAATAATCACGCCATTTTTTCGGGTAGCCTATCTTCGGAGTAAAAGCGGCCAGTTTGGCTTGCGCTTCTTTCTTCGTTTCAGGGCTCATCCAGTCCAGGGTATCGATGCTTTGACGGTAGGCGGCCAGCAGGTTGCTGACCAGTTTTTCCATCTTGGCCTTGCTGGCTGCAGGGAAATGCTTGTCCACGTACAGCTTGCCCAGGCTCTCGCCCATGGCGCCATCGACCAGGCGTACGCCGCGCTTCCAGCGTACTTCCTGTGTCGGGATGCCGCCCAGTACGGTGGAGTAGAAGGCGAAGTTTTCATCGGCGAAAGCCTTGGGCAGCTGGCCTGCAGCCGAGCTCAGCATGCGCCATTTGAAATAGGTCTTCCAGGTATCCAACGGCGTGTCCTGCACGACCTTGTTGAAGCCGGTCAGGTAGCTGGGCTGGCTGACGATCACGTAATCGATCTTGCTTTGGATGCCCAGGGCCGTCAGGTAGGCGGTCCAGTCATAGCCTGGCGTCAGGCCGTCCAGCTTGCTCAATTCGACCTTGTTGTAGGTCTTGACAGGATCGCGGTTTTCTACCTTGGTCCACTGTACCTTGGCCAGCGCGGTCTCCAGGGCCAGGATATCTGCGGCGTTTTTCGCCGCATCCTTGTCGCCCGCCATGGCCAGCATCTTTTCCACGTGCGCCACATACTTGCCGCGGGTATCCTTCAGCTTGGCGTCGTCATCTTTCAGGTAATAGTCGCGGTCCGGCATGCCCAGTCCGTTTTGTCCCAGGTCCGCGATGTACTTGGTAGAGTCCTTGGCATCCTGATGGATGGTGACATCGTAAGGCGCATTGGCGCTGATCAGGTTCAGGTAGGCGATCAATGCCGGGAATTGCTTTTTGTCGGTGATCGCGGCAACCTTGGCAAAGTCCGCTTCCAGCGGCTTCAAGCCCAGCGCTTCGATATTGGCCGTGTCCATGTAGGTCGCATAGAGGTCGGCGATCTTGCCGGCTTCCGAAGCGGTTTTATTGGCTTTGTTCTTGGCCAGCGATTCTATGATTGCGTGCAGTTGGGGAATGGTCGCTTCGCGCAAGTCCAGGAAAGCGCCGGCGCCCGATTTGTCTGAAGGGATCTCCGAGGTTTTCAGCCATTGGCCGTTAACGTGGCGGAAAAAATCGTCCTGGGGTTTGACGCTGGCGTCATTGTATTTTGTATAAATGCCTGACAGTAGCACGGCTGATGACGATGCTGCGGTCGCTTTTGCCGGTTCGGCAGCGTGGGCGTGGATGCTGGTAGCACCTGCAAACATGAGCGCGATAGCGCCAAGAAGCTTGGAATTCACTAATTACTCCCCCTAAGGTTGAATGATTTTATTGTAAAACCTGGCCTGGCATAGCGGTGAGCTGTCCAGCGCCGTGCAACATAGACCTGCAATCGGAAAAATAGTTCTGCCGGATGCAGGTTTTTCCCTATTTTTAGCTGATTTCCTCAAGCCTGTGGCAGGCCACCAGACGCCCCTCAAACTGGCGCAGCAGAGGGATGTCCTGGCGACAACGTTCATTTGCATGCGGACAACGATTATTGAAGGCACAGCCGGGCGGCGGCGCCAGCGGAGACGGCAATTCGCCCGGCAGCATCATCTTTTGCTGGCGCTGGGCCGGGTCTATCCTGGGCGTGCTGGCCAGCAGCGCCTTGGTATAAGGGTGCAAAGGCCGAGAAAACAATTGCTGCTTGTCGGCGTGCTCCACGCATTTACCCAGGTACATCACCAGCACCTCATCGGCAATATGCTCCACCACGGATAAATTGTGCGAGATGAACAGGTAGGCGACGCCGCTGCTGTCCTGCAAATCCATCAGCAGGTTGAGCACCTGGGCCTGGATGGAGACATCCAGCGCCGATACCGGTTCATCGGCGACAATCACCTTGGGGTCCAGCATCAGTGCGCGCGCGATCGCGATGCGCTGGCGCTGGCCGCCTGAGAACATATGCGGGAAGCGGCCGTAGTGTTCGGGGCGCAAGCCGACCTTGGCCATCATCGCCCTGGCCTTGTCGGCGCGCTCGGCCCGGCTGAGCGCAGTATTGATGACCAGCGGCTCTTCCAGCATGGCGCTGACTTTCTTGCGCGGGTTCAGGCTGGCATACGGGTTCTGGAACACCATCTGCACCAAGGGCCTGACGCGTTTCAAGGTGCTTTTTCCGGCATGCGCGATATTGATGCCGTCCATCCACAGTTCGCCCGTGGTCGGCGCTTCTATCATCGTGATCTGGCGCGCCAGCGTCGATTTGCCGCAGCCGGATTCGCCGACCACCGCCAGGGTTTTTCCCGGCGTCAGCGTGAAAGACACGCCGTCCAGCGCGCGTGCCAGGGCCTTGGGTTTCAGCCAGCCTTGCGATACCGGATAGTGCTTGGCCAGATTTTTAGCTTCCAGCAGGATGGGGGAGGGGAGAGTCGTGTTGTACATCATGCCGGTGCTTTTGAAAATGTCATGGGTTGCCAGTCGTTGCCGGGTTTGCCGTCCTTATCCAATGGAAAATGGCAGCGCACTTGCGAGCCGGCCGGGCCGCCCAACTCGGGACGAATCTCCCGGCACTTGTCCACCGCATAGGCGCAACGCGGACTGAGCAGGCAAGCAGAGGGCCGATCGTACAGGCCGGGCACCACGCCCGGTATGGTCTGCAGGCGGGAGCGGCCCAGGTTGTGCTCGGGCAGCGCCGCCAGCAAGGCCTGGGTGTAAGGATGGCGCGGCGCATCGAAGATGTCCGGCACGCGCCCGGTTTCCAGCACCTGGCCGGCGTACATGACGACCACCCTTTGCGCCGTCTGCGCCACTACGCTCAAGTCATGCGTGATCAGCATCAGCGCCATGCCGCGTTCGCGCTGCAACTGCAGCAGCAAGTCCAGCATTTGCGCCTGTACCGTCACGTCCAGCGCGGTAGTCGGTTCGTCGGCGATCAGCAGGCGCGGGTTGCAGGCGATCGCAATCGCCACCATCACGCGCTGGCTCATGCCGCCGGACAATTGATGCGGATAGGCATCCAGCCTGCGTTCAGGGTCGGGGATGTCGACTTGCTTCAGCAAGGCCAGCGCCTTCGCCCGCAACTCTTTGGAAGAGCCGCCCTGGTGCAGGCGCAAGGTCTCCATCAGCTGGAAGGCCACGGTATAGCAGGGATTCAGGCTGGTCATCGGGTCCTGGAAGATCATCGCGATGTCCTTGCCCAGCAGGCTGCGCCTCTCCTTGTCCTTCATCTTCAGCAAATCGCGGCCGTCAAAGGCCATGCGGGCCGCGTTGACCCGGCCCGGAAAATCGATCAGGCCCATCAGCGCCAGCGAAGTGACGCTCTTGCCGGAACCGGACTCGCCGACGATACCGACCACCTCGCCTTGTTGTATCGTCAGGTCCAGGCCGTCCACCGCCGTGAAAGGCGAGGCCTCCGATCCGAACTGGACGCGCAGGTCCTTGATCTCTAATAGCGCAGCGGGTGCAATTTGTTCATTGATATTGGTGCTCATGGTGTCTGTACAGCCTATCTCTTCAATTTTGGATCGAGCGCATCACGCAGGCCGTCGCCCATCAGGTTGAATGCCAGCACCGAAATCACGATTGCCAGGCCGGGAAAGGTGACCACCCACCAGGCGCTTTGTATGAATTCGGTTGCACTGGCCAGCATGGAGCCCCATTCCGGCGTCGGCGGTTGCGCGCCCAGTCCCAGGAAGCCCAACGCGGCGGCGTCCAGGATCGCAGTGGAAATGCCCAGGGTCGCCTGCACGATCAGTGGCGCCGTGCAATTGGGCAGCACGCAGTTGAACATCAGGCGCAGGGTGCCGGCTCCGGCTATCCGTGATGCATTCACGTAGTCCTTGATCAGTTCGCCGTGGACGGCGGCCCGAGTCAGTCGCGCATAGGACGGCATCAGCACGATTGCGATCGCATACATCGCATTGATCAGGCCGGGCCCGAGTATCGCGACCACCGCGATCGCCAGCAGCAGGCTGGGCAGCGACTGCAGAATGTCCATGAGGCGCATGATGACGGTCTCCAACGCGCGCAGGACAGGATTGCTCCAGCTGCGGGCGAAGCCGGCGACCAGGCCCAGGAACACGCCGGCCGCCATCGACAAGATCACCGAGACGATGCCGATGATCAGCGACAGCCGCGAGCCATGGATCAGGCGTGACAGGATGTCGCGGCCCACCGAGTCGGTGCCGAGCAGGAATTTGCTGCTGCCGCCTGCCTGCCAGGCCGGCGGCGTCAAGGTAGAGTCGCGATACTGCTCGATGGCGGAGTGCGGCGCGACCACATCGGCGAACAGTGCGCAAAACAGCAGCACCAGCACGATGGACAGGCCGATCACGGCGCCGCGGTTCAGGCGGAAATAAGTCCAGAACTCGACCAGGCCGTGCGGCGGCGCTATCGGGTCGAGATTTTCAGGTGAAGCGGAAACTTGGCTCATGGGGATATCAATGACGTATGCGTGGATTGATGACGCCGTACAACAGGTCGACAATCAGGTTGACGGTAATGACGATGGTGGCGATCAGCAGTATCCCGCCCTGTACGGTGGGGTAGTCGCGCCGGTTGATGGCCTCGATCAGCCATTTACCTATGCCGGGCCAGGAGAAAATAGTCTCGGTCAGGATGGCGCCGGCCAGCAAGGTGCCGACCTGCAGGCCGATCACCGTGACTACCGGGATCAGGGCATTGCGCAAGGCATGCACCCAGATCACGCGCATCCAGGACATGCCCTTGGCGCGCGCAGTACGTACATAATCTTCGCGCAAGACCTCCAGCATGGCCGAGCGGGTCATCCTGGCGATCACCGCCAGCGGTATCGTAGCCAGCGCCACCGTAGGCAGGATCAGGTGCATCAGGGCTGACTTGAAGGCGCCGGGTTCGCCGGACAGCAGGCTGTCCACCAGCATCAGCCCGGTGACCGGCGGCAGATCAAACAGGATGTCGATCCGGCCCGACACCGGGGTCCACCCCAGCGTCACTGAAAATAGCAGGATCAGCAGCAGGGCCCACCAGAATATCGGCATCGAGTAGCCGGTCAGCGACACGCCCATCACGGAATAATCGAGGAAGGTATTACGCTTCAGCGCAGCCAGGATGCCGGCCGGCAGGCCGATGGCTATCGCCAGCAGGATCGCGCAGATCGATAATTCCAGCGTAGCGGGAAATAGCGTGAAAAATTCCTTGCTGACCGATTCCTGCGTGATGATGGAATGCCCCAGGTCGCCGCCCAGGACTTTGCCCAGGTAATCGAAATACTGTACGTACAGCGGGCGATCCAGCCCAAACTGGTGCATCAGCCGTGCATAGCGCTCGGCATCCATGCCGCGTTCGCCGGACATGGCTTCGACGACATTGCCGGGTATCAGGTGGATCAGGGAAAAAACAAGGACTGTAATGCCTAAAAAGGTCGGTATCACCATACCCAGGCGGCGCAAGATAAAGCCAAACATCGAATACCCCGGTGCGATGGATGCCTATTCGCCGCAAGCCTGCCTTGGTATCTTAGGCTGGCCTGGGCTGGCGGACAGGATCCGGTCGTACTGTTAAAAAGAGAGAAATGAAAAAATGCGTGGTAGCGGCCGCGCAAGCAGCAGCTACCACGCATGGACTAAGCAATTACTTTGCCAGATCTACTTTCTTGAAATAATGGTGGGCGGTGGAATCCATCTTGAAGCCTATCACTTCTTTGCGTACCGGGGTCACGCGCAGCGAATGGGCAATGTTGACCCAGGGCGCTTCTTCATGAATGATCTCTTGCGCTTTTTCGTACAGTTTGGCGCGCTCTTCCTGCTTGGACGTGGCCTTGGCTTTCTGGATCAGGTCTTCATAATCCTTGTTGCACCAGCGCGCAGTATTGCCGCCGCCCTTGACCGAGTCGCAACCGAGCAATGCGGCGAAGAAGTTATCCGGATCGCCATTGTCGCCGGACCAGCCAAACATGAAGGCGGTCTGCTCGCCGGTCTTGCTGCGCTTCTTGTATTCGGTCCATTCATAGGTCACCAGCTTGGCTTTCACGCCGACCTTGGCCCAGTCGGCCTGTATCAGTTCCGCCATGCGCTTGCCGTCCGGGTTATACGGGCGGCTGACCGGCAGGTACCACAGATCGACTTCGAAGCCGTTCGGGTAGCCGGCCTTGGCCAGTAAATCCTTGGCCTTGGCCGGATCGTAGGCATAGTCCTTGATCTTGTCGTTATAAGACCACAGCGTAGGCGGGATGATATTTTTTGCCGCCTGGCCCGAGCCCTGGAATACCGATTTCAGGATGGAAGCCTTGTCCACCGCCATGTTTAACGCCTGCCTGACTTGTTTGCTGTCGAACGGCTTTTTCTCTACGTTAAAGGAAACATAGCCTATGTTCAGACCGGGCTGCTCCAGTAGCTTGATGTTAGGGTCGGTCTTCATCAGCGCGACGTCGGCAGGCTTGGGCAGGGCCATCACATGGCACTCACCGGCTTTCAGCTTGGCATAGCGCACCGAAGGGTCGGGCGTGATCGCATAGATCAGGTTGTCGATTTTCGGGCGGCCGTCCCAATACTGGTCAAAGGCCTTGTAGCGTATCACCGCATCTTTTTGATAAGACACGAACTGGAAGGCGCCGGTGCCTATTATTTCACGGTCTATGGTTTCCACGGTGCCGGCCGCTTTCATCTTTTCTGCATACTCGGCCGAATGGACCGACATGAAATCCATGGTCAGCGTGGCGATGAACGGAGCTTCAGGATGCTTCAGCTTGAAGCGCACGGTCATGTCGTCGACTTTCTCTATTTTGTCGACGATCTTGGACATGCCTACATCTTCAAAATAGGCATAGGTTTGATTCGGGCTGGTTTTATGGAAAGGGTGGTTGGGGTCCGCCATCCGGTTATAGCTATACACCACATCGTCCGCATTCAAATCGCGGCTGGGCTTGAACTTGGCATTGCTATGGAATTTGACGCCCTTGCGCAGCTTGAAGGTATACGTCAGGCCATCGGCGGAGATGTCCCAGGACTCTGCCAACGCCGGCGTGACCTTGGTGGTGCCTATTTCCATCTCAACCAGGCGGTTATACATCGGTACCGAGCCGGCATCCGCCGTGGTGCCGGTCGTGAAAAATTGCGGATTGAAGCCCTCAGGACTGCCTTCAGAGCAATATACCAGGGTCTTGGCAGCCATCGCCATACCGGCGTAGGCGCCGAACACGGTAAGCAATCCAGCCTTCAATATCCATTTTCCATTTTTCATGCACGAATCTCCAATCAGCAATAAGGGTGGCTTAGTCGAATTTTTCCCGGCAGCACGCTGTCGTTAATTACCTGTCGCAGCTTATGTTTATCGCCATTATTGTGAAGCAAAACTGTCATATTTGTATTGCTTTGTTACATAACCGAATAAAATTGAGCAAATACTGCGAATATGGATGTTCACGTAGAGGGGGTGGCGCTAATTTTAGCTAAAAATTCTGTTGCCAGTCGCCGTTTTGCATCGCCGCTGCCTTTGATCCTCACTGGCTAGCATCCCGTATGCTGCCAGCATGGACGATTTGGCGGCGATCAAGCTGGGTTACGATAGGGTAGGCAGCTTGATTCGCCGGTTTAGCCATGGGCTACTAAGAAAGGGTAATTTTGCTTAAATCTCCTCGCTTGCTCGCATGGCTGCTATTCCTGCCCGGATTGCTCTATGCGGCTCAGTACGCCCGCGCCGGCGACGTGCTGCACATAGGCTCCAAGCGCTTTACCGAATCCTATATCCTCGGCGAAATCCTGGCCCAGGCGGCTGCCCCGCATGCGGCCGTCGAGCACAAACAGGGCCTGGGGAATACCGCGATCGTCTTTGAAGCCCTGAAGGCCGGCGCGATCGACCTCTATCCGGAATACATGGGGACGATAGAAAAAGAAATACTGAAGCACGAGCAGCCCGTTTCCCAGGAGGTGTTGCGGCGCGAACTGGGCGCGATGGGGCTGGGCCTGGCGGTCAGGTTCGGCTTCAACAATACCTATGCGCTGGCGATGCGGGCCGCCGACAGCGAGCGCCTGGCGGTACACCGCATCGCCGACCTGGCCAAGCACGGCGAGTTGAAATTCGGCCTGTCCCATGAATTCATCGGTCGTGCGGATGGCTGGGCGGGCCTGGCGCAGCGCTACGGCTTGATGCAGCAAGCCCAGGGTCTGGATCACGGTATCGCGTATGAGGCCTTGCGCAAGGCACAGATTGACGTGATCGATATTTATTCTACGGATGCCCGGATCAAGCAGCTGGGTTTGCGGGTACTGGACGATAATGCCGCCTACTTCCCGCGCTATGACGCTGTGGTGCTGTACCGGTTGGACATCGCGCAACGTTTCCCCGCGGCCTGGCGCGCGATACAGGGACTGGAAGGGCGCATCGATGAAAGCCGGATGACGGCCATGAATGCGGCGGCCGAGATCGAAGGCAAGAGTTTCAGCGACGTCGCACATGCTTACCTGATGCAACAAGGCGCAAGCGCCGGGGGCGATGCAACGCCCACCATACCCGGAGTACGCAAGGACTTCTGGCACAGCCTGTTCGGCCAGGATTTGGGCCGGCTGACGCGGCAGCATTTATTCCTGGTAGCCTGCTCGGTCCTGCTGGCAATGCTGGTCGGCATACCTTTGGGCGTGGCCGCCGCCTACTTCAAGCGCTTGCGCTACCCGGTGATGGCCGTCGTCAGCGTGACCCAGACCATTCCCTCGCTGGCGTTGCTGGCCATACTGATACCGGTATTTGGCCAGATAGGGACGGTGCCGGCCCTGATTGCCCTGTTCCTGTATGCATTGCTGCCTATCGTCTCCAATTCCTGTACCGGAATAGAGCAGGTGCCGGCCGGCCTGCGCCTGGCCGCGACCGCTTTGGGCATGCAGGCCAGGGACAGGATAGTGCATATAGAACTACCTTTGGCTTTGCCGGTGATACTGGCGGGCGTCAGGACGGCAGCGGTCATCAGCGTGGGCACGGCAACGATAGCCGCGTTTATCGGCGCCGGCGGCTATGGCGAGAGAATCGCGGTGGGGCTGGCCCTGAATGATTACGATATGCTGCTGGCGGGAGCCATTCCGTCGGCCGTGCTGGCCTTATTGACCCAGGCTTTATTTGAGGGCCTGGAGTATGCCTGTCTTCCCAGATTGCCCAGGAACAAGATGGAAAATTAAACCCTACCGCATCCTTGTGAATGTATTCAACACTCTTTCTGCCGGAGCATTGCTCTTCTCCCTGACTATGGCAACAATGAGTGTTCGGTAGCGTACGTTAATTTGCCTGCAACTTGGTTAGCATGAAGGGCGAAAGCATGTCCCTACTTCATGCCCTTACTAACCCAACATATCTATCCCGCTCGCCGGAAAACCTGAGTGTTTTCCGCCTGGCTCATTTGTCCAGCAACGATGCTGCGCGGGGATGGGAAGAAAGAGAAGTTTTCTTTGAAAACGCCAAGCAAAAAAATTGGACAGAGCATCGACGCCATCCTGGGTGCGATGGGCAATGGCAAGCTGATAGGGCCGCCCCGGCCCGGTGCCGAAGAAGAGCCTCCTCTGCGCGCAGAGCTTTTCGGCGCGATACAAATGGAGCAGCACGGAAAATCCCTGGCCACCGCGCATCAACTCAACCCGAGGCGCGCACGCGATCAATTACTGGCGCGCCTGGCAGACAATGACACCATCATTACCGAAACCTGCAATTTGCTGGCCGCCGCCGTCAAGGAGGACAGGCAGATCACACCGGCGGCAGAGTGGCTGCTGGATAATTTCTACCTGATAGAAGAGCAGATACGCACTGCTAAAAAACATTTACCCAAAGGCTATAGCAAGGAATTGCCGCGTCTGCAAAAAGGTGCTTCGGCCGGATTGCCGCGTGTCTATGATATTGCGCTGGAAACCATTTCCCATGGCGACGGCAGGGTCGATCCGGAGAGCCTGAGCCGCTTTGTCGCTGCCTACCAGCAAGTCACTGCGCTCAAATTGGGTGAATTGTGGGCGATCCCCATCATGTTGCGCCTGGCTCTGATAGAAAACCTGAGGCGGGTTGCGATCAGGGTGGCCAAAGACAGGTACAACCGTGACCTGGCCAATGCCTGGGCCGACCAGATGATAGAGACCGCCGACAAGGAACCCAGCCGGCTGATCCTGCTGGTGGCCGATATGGCGCGTTCCGAGCCGCCCATGGTCGGCTCCTTTGTGGCAGAGATGGTGCGCCGCTTGCAAGGACAGACGCCGGGACTGAGCTTGCCGCTGACCTGGATAGCACAGCATTTGTCGGAGTCGGGCCTGACCATAGAGCAATTGATACAGCTGGAGGCGCAGCAACAAGCTGCCGACCAGGTTTCGATCAGCAATAGCATAGGCAGTTTGCGTTTCCTGGGCAGCATGGACTGGCGCGAGTTCGTCGAGACCATGAGCGTGGTCGAGCATAGCCTGCGCACTGACGGCAGTGACGTGTATGGCAGGATGGACTTTGCCACTCGGGACCGCTATCGGCATGTGATTGAATGGCTGGCCAAGTACAGCCTGTTTTCGGAAGTGGAAATTGCCGACCAGGCGGTGCAGTTGGCCAGCCAGGCTGCCAACCGGCATGGCCCGCATGACCGCAGGGCGCACGTGGGGGTTTACCTGGTAGGCGATGGCTTGCCTGACCTGGCGCAAGCGATAGGGCTGCGCATGCCTTTGCTGGAAAGACTCAGGATATCCACCAAGCGCACGCCATTGAGCGTGTATCTGGGGCCGGTATTTGCGTTGACAGCGATGTTCAGTTTCAGCCTGGTAGCCGGGGCTTATCACGAAGGGGCGGACGCCTGGCTGCTGGCGTTACTGGCACTGGCTTCCGTTGTGGCCACCAGTCAGCTTGCGGTTGCCATCGTCAACTGGGCGGCGACCTTGCTGGCGACGCCGCACCTGTTGCCGCGCATGGATTTTTCCAAAGGCATACCGATCAATTTCCGGACCCTGGTCGTGGTGCCGACCATCATTTCCAGCGAACAGAATGTCGATAGCCTGTGCGACGACCTGGAAGTGCGCTACCTGGCCAATACGGATCAGCACCTGCATTTTTGCCTGCTGACCGATTTCAGCGATTCCGCCACTGAAACCACTCCGCAGGACCAGGCTCTGCTTGAGCGCCTGCAAAAAAACATTCTCGAACTGAATAAAAAATATGCGGACAACGAATATGAAGCGATAGATGGCCGCGCAGACAAATTTCTGGCCTTCCACAGGCCGCGTCGCTGGAACCAGCGGGAAAAAACCTGGATGGGATATGAGCGCAAACGCGGCAAGCTGGCCGATTTGAATGCTTTCCTGCGTGGCGCCTCGCTGAACCCGTTTTCACTGATCGTGGGCGAGACCGACGAGCTGGTCAACGTCAAATACGTGATTACGCTGGATACCGATACCCAGCTGGCCAGGGATACCGCCCGGCAGTTTGTGGCCACCATGGCGCATCCGCTGAACCAGGGGCGCTACGACGAGCTCAAGCAAAGAGTCTGCGAAGGTTACGGGATACTGCAGCCCCGCGTGGCGGTGAATTTGCCGGGAGCGCGGGCCTCCAGTTACGAAAAGCTGTGCAGCGGCGAGGCCGGCATAGATCCCTATACCCGCACGGTATCCGATGTCTACCAGGATCTGTTCCAGGAAGGTTCGTTTATAGGGAAGGGCATCTACGATGTCGACCTGTTTGAGCGCGCGATGCTGAATCGTTTCCCGGAAAACCAGATACTCAGCCACGATTTGCTGGAAGGCTGCTATATCCGTTCAGGCTTGCTGTCCGACCTGCAACTGCATGAAAATTATCCTTCGCGCTACAGCGTGGACGTCAAGCGCAGGCACCGCTGGATACGCGGCGATTGGCAGATCATTTCGTGGTTACTGCCCAAGGTGCCCTTGCCGCAGGCTTCCAGTGCCACGCTGGCCGGTGCGCGCAGCCAAAAAAATCCCTTGTCCGCCTTATCTCGCTGGAAATTATTTGATAACCTGCGGCGCAGCATGGTGCCGGAAAGCCTGATGCTGCTGCTATTGCTTGGCTGGGGTTTTTTGCCTACCCCCTGGTTCTGGACTCGCGCTGTGATCGGCATCCTGTTGATCCCCTCCGTGATCGGCTCGGCAATGGACTTGTTGCGCAAGCCCAAGGAAGCATTGCTAAGCCAGCACCTGACGGCAGTTTTTCGCTCCAGCGGCCGTCATTTTTCCCATGCCTTCCTGAACATTATCTTCCTCCCGTATGAGGCCTGGTTTACGCTGGACGCGATCAGTCGCACGCTCTGGCGCATGCTGGTGACACGCAGGAAAATGCTGGAATGGAGCCCCTATAGCGAAATCAGCAGCAGCAAGAATACCGGTCTGGCAGCAACTTTCCGGGCCATGTGGATGTCGCCGGCAGCCTCCATCGCGATAGGCGCGGCTTTGCTGTACTTGCGTCCCCAGGTTTTTGTCGAGGCGGCCCCGCTGTTGTTATTGTGGCTGGTCTCACCGGTAGTGGCCTGGCGTATCAGTGAGCCTGGCAGCCGTCGCGAAGCCCAGCTGCGCCCCGACCAGCATGCGTATTTGCATAAACTGGCGCGCAAGATATGGTCTTTTTTCGAGACCTATGTCGGGCCGGATGACAATTGGCTGCCACCCGACAATATGCAGGAGCAGCCCGTCGCCGTACTGGCCAGGCGCACCTCTCCCACCAATATAGGCCTGGCCCTGCTGGCCAACCTGAGCGCCTATGACTTCGGTTTCATCAGTGCCGGCCAATTGCTGGAGCGTACCGGCAACACCCTGCTGACGATGGAGAAACTGGAACGCTACCAGGGCCATTTTTATAACTGGTATAACACCGAAACCCTGCAGCCTTTGCATCCGGTCTATATTTCTTCGGTAGACAGCGGCAATCTGGCCGCGCATTTGCTGGTGCTGGGTCCCGGCTTGCTGCATCTGGCCGATAGGCCGATAGTGAATCCCCAGCTATTTCAAGGTATTAACAGTAGCAGCAGGGTCTTGCAAGAGTATGTGGAGCTTGGCGAGCAGCATCAGTTGCTGGAACCGCTCGCCCAGTTCCAGCTCCTGGTGGACGGCTATTCCAAACAGCCGCCGGACACGCTGGCGACGGCCTGTGAATCGCTGGATGTGCTGGCCACCCGTTCGGCGGAATTTGTCGCATTGCTGGAGACGGTCGCCGACGCCCAGGTCAATTGGTGGGCGCGGACATTGGCGCGCCAATGCCGCGACGCGTATGAAGACTTGATGACGCTGGCGCCGTGGTGCAGGCTGTCTACCTATCGCTACTGGAACAACCATATTGTCGACATCAATGCGATACCGAGCCTGGGCGCTTTGGCGGCCTTGGGCGATCGCTTGCAACTGGTGCTCGATACCACCCCGGAAAGCCCCATCCCGCCGGAACAGGCGGAACATTTCAATGCCTTGCTCAGGCTGGTGCAGGAAGGCAGCCGCAATGCCTCGCGGTGGATTGCCGATACCAGGCGGCTGACGCAGCAAGCCAGTGATTTTGCGCAAATGGAATACGACTTCCTGTATGACAAAACCACGCATTTGCTGGCGATAGGCTACAACCTGACCGACCACAGGCGCGACAACAGCTATTACGATTTGCTGGCTTCAGAGGCCCGCCTGTGCGCTTTCGTCGGAATCGCACAGGGCAAGCTGCCCCAGGAAAGCTGGTTTGCGCTGGGCCGCCAGATGACGCTGGCGGGCGGGGAGCCGGTGCTGGTGTCCTGGAGCGGGTCGATGTTCGAATACCTGATGCCGCTGCTGGTGATGCCCAATTATGAGAATACCCTGCTGGACCAGACCTATGGCTTGGTCGTGCAAAGGCAGATCGAATACGGGGCGCAGCGCAATGTGTGCTGGGGCATCTCGGAGTCGGCGTATTACACTTTCGATTCCAGCCTGAATTATCAGTATCGCGCCTTTGGCGTGCCGGGCTTGGGACTCAAGCGCGGCCTTGGCGACGACCTGGTGGTTGCACCCTACGCGGCCATGATGGCGCTGATGGTGGCGCCGGAACAGGCTTGCGCCAACTTGCAAAGCTTGTCCGAACAGGGCTTCGAGGGTGGATACGGCTTATACGAGGCGATAGACTATACGCCGTCCAGGATAGTGCGCGGACAGAGCCATGCGGTGATCCGGTCTTTCATGTCGCACCATCAGGGCATGGGTTTATTGTCCCTGGCCTACCTGTTGCTGGACAAGCCCATGCAGAAGCGCTTCGAATCCTATCCGCTGTTCCAGGCGACGATGCTGCTGTTGCAGGAAAGAATACCCAAGGCGACCGCCTACTATGCCAATACCACCGAGCTGGCGGATATACGCACGGCCGACGGCCTCGATATGCCGGTGCGTATCATGACCCGCAGCGACACCCGGGTGCCGGAGATACAATTACTGTCCAACGGCCGTTACCACCTGATGCTGACCAATGCCGGCGGCAGCTACAGCCGCTGGAAAGACCTGGCAATCACGCGCTGGCGCGAGGACAGCACCTGCGATCATTGGGGCAGTTTCTGTTATGTGCGCGATTTATCCGACGGTAGCTTCTGGTCGACTGCCTACCAGCCGACGCGCAAGCAGCCGGATAGCTATGAGGTGAATTTTTCAGAAGGCCGGGCCGAGTATCGCCGGCGCGACGGCGATATAGAACTGCATACCGAAATCGTGGTATCGCCGGAAGACGATATAGAGCTGCGTCGCACCCACGTCACCAACCGTTCCCGGTTGCGCCGGACGGTGGACGTGACCAGCTACTGCGAGGTAGTGCTGGCGCCGGCTGCCGCAGACGCGTCTCACACCGCTTTCAGCAACCTGTTCATACAGACGGAGATACTGCCGGATAAAAAGGCCATATTGTGCACCCGGCGCCCACGTTCCCTGGACCAGCAGATGCCGTGGATGTTAAGCCTGATGTCGGTGCACGGCCTGGCCGACGGCGTGTCGGCGCCCATGCATTTTGAAACGGACCGCATGCAGTTCATCGGGCGGGGCAATAGCGTGGCCGCACCGGCCGCCATGCAGGGCGCTGCCGCATTGTCCGGCAGCCAGGGTTCCGTGCTGGACCCGGTCGCCGCCATCCGTTGCCAGCTGGAGCTGGATCCGGGGCAGACCATCATTGTGGACATGGTGACCGGCGCCAGCGAAACCCGGGCCGACGCCCTGCACCTGGTAGACAAGTATCGCGACAGGCATCTGGCCGATCGCGTCTTCGAACTGGCGTGGACGCACAGCCATGTCGTGTTGCGCCAGCTGAATGCCAGCGAAGCCGATGCGCAATTGTACGGACGCCTGGCGAATTACGTGATGTACGCCAATGCCCTGTTGCGGGCCGACAGCAGCGTACTGATCAAGAACCGGCGCGGCCAGTCGGGCTTGTGGAGTTATGCGATTTCCGGCGATTTGCCTATCGTGCTGGTACAGATCAAGAGCGTGGAAAACATCGACCTGGTGCGGCAACTGGTGCAGGCGCATGCCTATTGGCGCTTGAAGGGCCTGGCGGTAGACCTGGTGATCTGGAATGAAGACCATGCCAGTTACCGCCAGATATTGCAGGACCAGATCATGGGCATGATAGCGTCGGGCACGGAGGCCCAGTCGATAGACCGGCCGGGCGGTATCTTCGTCAGGTTCTCGGAGCAAATGTCCGGCGAAGACAGGATACTGATGCAGTCGGTGGCCAGGATCATACTCAGCGATAGCAACGGTTCGCTGGCCGAACAGGTCAATCGCCGCCATCCTCCTGAAATAAAAATACCGCTACTGGTGCCGACCCGCAAGGCTGATGAGCAGCCCGGCAAGCCGGGGCCGAGCGAAACTGCCAGGGAATTGATCCTGTTTAACGGTCTGGGCGGCTTCACGCCGGACGGCCGGGAATACGTGATCACGACCACAGCCGACAATTCCGGGGCAGGCGGCAGAGTCACGCCGGCGCCGTGGGTCAATGTCTTGGCCAACCCCCAGTTCGGCACCGTGGTGTCGGAAAGCGGGCAGGCCTACACCTGGGGCCAGAATGCGCACGAGTTCCGCCTGACGCCCTGGAGCAATGATCCGGTGTCTGATACCAGCGGCGAAGCTTACTATCTGCGGGATGAAGAAAGCGGGCAGTTCTGGTCTCCCGTCGCGTTGCCGTGCAAGGGGCAGGGCAGCTATACCACCCGGCACGGCTTCGGTTACAGCGTTTTTGAACATACCGAAAACGGCATACAGTCTGAGCTGCTGGTCTACGTGGCGCTGGATGCGTCGATCAAGTATTCGGTGCTCAAGGTGCGCAATGTTTCCGAGAGCACCCGCAAGCTATCGGCCACCGGCTACATAGAATGGGTGCTGGGCGACCTGCGTCCGAAATCCCTGATGCATGTGGTCACCGAAGTGGATGCCTCGACCGGAGCCTTGTTCGCCCGTAACTCCTATAACACCGAATTCGCCGACCGCATCGCGTTCTTTGATGTCGATGCGTCCACCCGCAGCTATACCTGTGACCGTACCGAGTTCATCGGCCGCAATAATTCCCTGAAAAATCCGGCGGCGATGCATCGGGTCCGCCTGTCCGCAAAATCCGGCGCCGGGCTGGATCCTTGCTCGGCTTTGCAGGTGCCGTTTGAACTGGCTCCGCAACAGGAGCGCGAACTGGTCTTCATGCTCGGCGTCACCGGGCGCCGCAGCGAAGATGTCAGCGGCCTGGTGCACCACTATCGCGGGGCCGCGGCCGCCCGTGACGCACTGGACAAGGTGAATACGCATTGGCGGCATGTGCTGGGGGCGGTCCAGGTGCGCACGCCCGATGCCGCCCTGAATGTGCTGGCGAATGGCTGGCTGATGTACCAGACCATCGCTTGCCGCTTGTGGGCGCGCAGCGGTTTCTATCAATCCGGCGGCGCCTATGGCTTCCGCGACCAGCTGCAAGATGTCATGGCGCTGGTGCATGCCGAGCCGCACCTGATGCGCGACCACTTGCTACTATGTGCCGCGCATCAATTTATTGACGGCGACGTGCAGCATTGGTGGCATCCGCCGTCGGACCGCGGGGTACGCACGCATTGCTCCGACGATTACCTCTGGCTGCCGCTGGCTACCCATCGCTATGTGGTGAGCACCGGTGATCTTGAGGTGCTGAATGAGACCGCGCATTTCCTCGATGGCCGGCAGGTGAACGCGGACGAGGACTCCTACTACGATATGCCCTTGCGTTCTGCGGAATCCGCCGACCTGTATCAGCATTGTGTTCGTGCCATACAGAGAGGCTTGCGCTTCGGCGTGCATGGCTTGCCGCTGATTGGCTCCTGCGACTGGAATGACGGCATGGACAAGGTGGGCGAACACGGCAAGGGGGAAAGCGTGTGGCTCGGCTTCTTCCTGTATGAAGTGCTGCTGCGTTTTGCCGAGCTTGCCGATATGCGCGAAGACGCGCCGTTTGCCTTGCATTGCCGCAATGAAGCAGGGACCTTGCGCCGCAACCTGGAGCAGGAAGCCTGGGACGGTGACTGGTACCGGCGGGCGTATTTTGACGATGGCACGCCGCTGGGCTCCGCCGTCAATCCCGAATGCCAGATCGACTCGATATCGCAAAGCTGGGCGGTGCTGTCTGGCGCCGGCGATCCTGAGCGTGTCAAACAGGCGATGGACGCGGTCAGTCGGAGACTGGTCAAGCGCGAGCACGGGCTGGTGCAATTGCTTGATCCTCCCTTCAGTACCTCCGGCCTCAACCCCGGCTATATCCGCGGCTATGTGCCGGGGGTAAGGGAAAACGGCGGACAATATACCCACGCCGCCATATGGACGGCGATGGCCTTCGCCAAGCTGGGCGACAATGAGCGGGCCTGGGAAGTGCTGGATCTGATCAATCCCGTCAACCACGGCAAGACAGCAGACGATGTCGCCACCTACAAGGTGGAACCCTATGTCATCGCCGCCGACGTGTACGCGGTGGCCCCGCATACCGGGCGTGGCGGATGGACCTGGTATACCGGCTCTTCCGGCTGGATGTACAGGCTGATCGTGGAGTCACTATTGGGCTTGAACCTGAAGGTCGACAAGCTCAGCATACAGCCTTGTTTGCCGGCCGACTGGGTCTCGTTTAAACTGGCTTATCGCTACCAGGATACGCGCTACCAGATCGTGGTGGTGCAACTGGAAAGCAGTGGCCCGGCGCTGGGCGCGAATGATGCAGTGCAGCTTGAGGTCATCGTGGATGGCGTCCTGCAGTCGTCCCCGGAAATTCATCTGGTGAACGACAGGGAAGAGCACCAGGTGGCCGTCAGGATTCCGGCCCGGGCCTTGAAAGGCAGCGCTCCGGACATTGTCGCGCCGGTCGCTCACTAAAATGGTTGATTTTCATCCGCGTATTGTTAAGATTCCTAACAATACGCGGATGAAACTAACAATCGTTTATGCAGGCGTTACCAGTCGTTACTCGCTGTTACGAAGCCGACTGCACTTGCTGTCATAATCTTGTCAGAATTCAATTTTCTGTTTGTTTTCGGCTATCCTCCCTTAGAGCACAATAAAATGGATAGCCATGGCCTTGTCTGCCAGCGTCACCGGCAGGCCTGCAGCGAGTCCAGAAATGAAGAAGCCAGAATGCCGGCCGCTCCCGGCACGAAAATCTGACATAGCACCTGACACAACTATTGCTCAATCTCGCCGGCATGATCCGGCATACAAGGATAACGATGGATTCGCACGACAACCCACAAGGAGTATCACGTCCTGTGATTGAAAGCCCGGCGAGCCCTGCTGCTCCGGCCAAGAAGCGCGGCAGGTCCTACAAGGGCATAGTGCTGGCGCTGGCGGGACTAGTGGCGCTCGGCGGCTTGAGCTGGTACCTGACCCATCGTGAACCGGCGGCCGGTGCCGTACGTCCCGGTGGCCCCGGCGGCGGCCCGGGCGGTCCAGGCGGTCCAGGCGGCAGAGGCGGCGCAACGACGACGGTGGGAGTGGCGACCGCCGAGCATGCAGATATT
This sequence comes from Pseudomonadota bacterium, assembly GCA_040390485.1. Taxonomy (GTDB): domain Bacteria; phylum Pseudomonadota; class Gammaproteobacteria; order Burkholderiales; family Burkholderiaceae_D; genus Undibacterium. The sequence continues at coordinate 181,499 of JAZJYH010000035.1, read as the reverse complement.
CCCGTGGTACTGGAGGCGCTAGGCACGGTCACTGCAGCAGCGACCGTAACGGTGCGTCCGCAAGTCACCGGCGTGCTGCAGCAGGTGCTGTATCGCGAAGGGCAAATGGTCAAGGCGGGACAACTGCTGGCGACTATCGATCCGCGCCAGTTTGAAATGGCCCTGATGCAGGCGACCGGCCAGCGCCAGCGCGACGAGGCGCAACTGGACAACGCCAGGCTGACCCTGAAGCGCTACCGCACGCTGCTGGAACAGGATTCGATAGCCCGCCAGGACGTGGATACCCAGCAAGCGCTGGTCAAACAGCTGGAAGGCACGGTGCTGACCGATAAGGCGGCGGAAGGCACCGCACGGCTGAACCTCGGCTACACCAGGGTGGTGGCGCCGGTCAGCGGCAGGGTGGGCTTGCGCGTGGTGGACATAGGCAATGTGGTCAGCAGCGGCGACGCCAGCGGTCTGGCGGTGATCACCCAGATTTCTCCGATAGACGTGGAGTTTTCCATACCCCAGGACCAGGTGCCCGAGGTGCAGGCCCGTACGCTAGGTGCGCACACCGATAGCGCGCATACCCAGACCACGGAAAAAAATACAGGTAAGCGGCGTTCAGGCGAAGTCAATAAGGAGCAGGAAAATGCCGATATCCAGAAAGACGGCAAGGACGGCGCCAAACTAGCACCGCTGGTGGTCACGGCGCTAGATCGTACCCGCGTCAATACGCTGGGCGACGGCCGCTTCCTGGCGCTGGACAACCAGGTCGATACGCAAACCGGCACCGTGAAAGCCAAGGCGCGTTTCCCTAACGACAAATTGAATTTGTTCCCCAGTCAGTTCGTCAATGTCAGGCTATTGCTGCGCACGATACAAGACACGGTGGTCATCCCGGTGACTGCCTTGCGCCATGGCAGCAAGGGCGATTTTGTGTATGTATTGAATGCCGAGGACAAGACGGTCGCACTAAGGCCGGTAACCCGCGGTCAGGCGACGGTCGATAAAGTGGAGGTCACTTCCGGGCTGAAGCAGGGCGAGAAAGTCATTACCGAAGGTGCAGACCGCCTGAAAGACGGCTCGCGCGTGACCTTGCCGGGCGAACGTGCCGGTGGCAACGGTGCCGCCGGCGGCAAGGGCAAACGCGGCCGGCCGGAGGGCGCCGCCGCATCGAATAGTGCGGCCACCCCGGCGTCCAATGCTGCCGCGGGGACAGCTTCTAGCGCAGCCGGTGGCGAGCATCACCGCCGTCGGCAGGAGGCCAGTTCACAATGAGCAGGCGTGCGGATCAGCAAGTGTTGTTCCTGTTGTCCGGCGTAGCGAGCGGCAGGGGCAGGGATGTAAAGGGGCATGCTACATGAACCCGTCACGTCCGTTTATCATGCGCCCGGTGGCGACTTCGCTGCTGATGGTGGCGATAGTGCTGGCCGGCTTCATGGGCTTCAAGTTCATGCCGCTGTCGGCATTGCCGCAAGTAGATTTTCCTACCATACAGGTACAGACCTTGTATCCGGGCGGTAGCCCGGAAGTCATGAGCCAGACCGTGACCGCACCGCTGGAACGCCAGTTCGGCCAGATGGCGGGCTTGCAGCGCATGAGCTCCACCAGCGCCGCCGGGGTCTCCATCATTACCCTGCAATTCAGCCTGGGCCAGACCCTGGACGTGGCGGAGCAGGAAGTGCAGGCGGCAATCAATGCCGGCGGTTCCTTATTGCCGGCTGATTTGCCGGCGCCGCCGGTGTATGCCAAGGTCAACCCGGCCGATGCGCCGGTGATGACCCTGGCGATCACTTCCGATACCTTGCCGCTGACCGAGGTGCAAAACATCGTCAACACCCGGCTGGCGCTGAAAATCAGTCAGGTCAACGGCGTCGGTCTGGTCAGCTTGAGCGGCGGCCAGCGGCCCGCGGTGCGCATCCAGGCCGATACCCGGGCCCTGGCTTCCTATGGACTGGGGCTGGATACACTGCGTACCGCGATCACCGCGGCAAACGCCAACGGCGCCAAGGGCAGCTTTGACGGCCCGACCCGGGCCTATACCATCAATGCCAACGACCAGTTGCTGGCAGCCAATGAGTACAAGAGCCTGATCGTCGCCTATCGCAATGGGGCTCCGGTGCGCCTGAAGGACGTGGCCCAGGTAGTGGACAGCGCCGAAAACGTCAAGCTGGGAGCCTGGGCGGGACTGACGCCCGCCATCATCCTGAACGTGCAGCGCCAGCCGGGCGCCAATGTGATCGCCACGGTGGATGCGATCAAGGCGCGCCTGCCGGAATTGAGCGCATCCTTGCCGGCCGGCTTGAAGCTCGACGTACTGAGCGACCGCACCACCGGCATCCGGGCTTCGGTAGAGCACGTGGAAATCGAATTGGTGCTGGCGGTCGTGCTGGTGGTATTGGTCATTTTTGCCTTTCTGCACAGCCTGCGCGCGACCGTCATCGCCAGTCTGGCGGTGCCTATTTCATTGATAGGCACCTGCGGCGCGATGTACCTGCTGGGCTATAGTCTGAACAACCTGAGTCTGATGGCCTTGACGATCGCCACCGGTTTCGTGGTCGACGATGCTATCGTCATGATAGAAAATATTGCCCGCTATATAGAAGAGGGCGAGCCGCCGATGGAAGCCGCGCTGAAAGGCGCATCGCAGATAGGCTTTACCATCATCTCGCTGACGGTGTCGCTGATAGCGGTATTGATACCGCTGTTGTTCATGGGCGATGTAGTGGGGCGCCTGTTCCGCGAATTCGCGATTACCTTGTCGATCACCATCCTGATTTCGGCGGTGGTGTCGCTGACCCTGGTGCCGATGATGTCGGCTCGCTGGCTGGAAAAGCACAAGAGCCATGAGGAGGCAATCCGCGGCGAAGGCATAGGCGCCAGATTGCAGCGCTTCTTCGACGGCGTCATGCTGCAGTATGACCGATCCCTGAACTGGGTGCTGGAACGGCGCGGCCTGACTTTGCTGGTGGCGCTGGCGACCCTGGCCCTGACTGTGCTGCTGTATGTCGTCATTCCCAAGGGCTTGTTTCCTATCCAGGATACCGGCCAGTTGCAGGCGCGCATAGAAACCGCACAATCGGTGTCGTATGCGCGCATGGCCCAGTTGCAGCAGGCCGCAGCCAGGGAGATCCTGGACGATCCGGACGTCGAATCGCTCAGCTCGTTGATCGGTGTGGATGCGGCGAATAATACGATGTTGCATACCGGCAGCATGTTGATCAACCTGAAGCGCAGCCGCAGCGACAAGCAGGAAGTGACCATGGAGCGCCTGCGTACCAGGGTCAGGCAGGTCGCCGGCGTCACCTTGTATCTACAACCTACCCAGGACCTGACCATCGACGCCGAGACCGGGCCGACCCAGTATCGCGTGTCGCTGACCGGCGCCGATACCGCTACCGTGGTGAAATGGGCTACTGCGCTCAGCCAGCACCTGCAAAACAATGTCAAACAAGTCAGGAATGTCGTGTCCGACGCCGGCGCCACCGGCACTGCTGCCTATATCGACATCGACAGGGATACGGCCTCGCGCCTGTCCATCACGGCATCGTCCATCGATGACGCGCTGTACAGCGCCTTCGGCCAGCGTATTGTGTCCACTATCTTCACCGAAACCAACCAGTATCGCGTGATACTGGAAGCCAAGCCTGACCAGCTGACGACGCCGGAATCGCTGGGTAGCCTGCAGTTGCGCACCGGCTCCGGCAAGGCGACCCCGCTGTCGGCGATTGCGACCATTACCGAGCGTCCTGCACCGCTGCAGATTACCCATGTGGCCCAGTATCCGGCGACCACGATAGGTTTTGACACGGCGTCCGATGTGTCGCTGGGCAATGCGGTGGATGCAATCCGGCAAGCCGCGACAGACATACAAATGCCGGCCAGCGTGACTCTAAGTTTCCTCGGCGCCGCCGGCGCCTACCAGGCCTCGCTGACCAACCAGCTATGGCTGATCCTGGCGGCGGTGGTGTGCGTGTACATCGTGCTCGGGGTCTTGTATGAAAGCTATATCCATCCGCTGACCATCCTGTCCACCCTGCCTTCGGCCGGTGTCGGCGCCTTGCTGGCACTGATGATCAGCGGCCAGGATCTGGGCGTGATAGGCATCATAGGGATTATCCTGCTGATAGGCATCGTCAAGAAAAATGCGATCATGATGATCGATTTTGCGATAGACGCGGAGCGCAATGAAAACAAGTCCGCGCGCGAGGCTATCCACCAGGCCGCCTTATTGCGTTTCCGTCCCATCCTGATGACGACGCTGGCCGCGCTGTTCGCCGCCTTGCCGCTGATGTTCGGCTGGGGCGAGGGCGCCGAGCTGCGCAGGCCGCTGGGCCTGGCAATTTTCGGCGGCCTGATCGTCAGCCAGGTCCTGACCCTGTTTACCACGCCGGTGATCTATTTGGGTTTCGACAGCCTGGCGCAGCGCTGGTCGCGCTGGCAGCATGGTCATGCGGCCGCCGGCAATGCTGTGCCGCAATCCGGCTCCGGCATGAAGGGCAGGGACGCCGAGTGAACCTGTCCGCACCCTTCGTCAGGCGGCCGGTCGGCACCATATTGCTGACCATGGGCATCGCGCTGGCCGGCATAGGCGGTTTTTTCGTGTTGCCGGTGTCGCCTTTGCCCCAGGTCGATTTCCCCACCATCTCGGTCAGCGCCTCCTTGCCGGGCGCCAGCCCGAACACCATGGCGACCAGTGTCGCCACGCCGCTGGAACGGCGACTGGGTGTAATCGCCGGCGTCAATGAAATGACCTCCACCAGCGGCAACGGTTCCACCAGGATCAGCCTGCAGTTCGACCTGAACCGCAAGATAGATTCCGCGGCGCGCGAGGTACAGGCGGCGATCAATGCGTCCCGGGTCGATTTGCCGGCCACCCTGCGCAGCAACCCAACTTATCGCAAGGCCAATCCTTCCGACGCCCCTATCGTCATCCTGGCGCTGACCTCCAAGACCCGTTCCCCGGGCCAGGTGTATGAGGCGGTGTCCAACCTGGTACAGCAAAAGCTGGCCCAGGTGCAAGGCGTGGGCGATGTCGAGCTGGGCGGCGGTTCGCTGCCTGCCGTCAGGGTGGAGCTATTGCCGTATGCGCTGAATCGCTATGGCGTCAGCATGGAAGACGTGCGCGCTGCGATACAGTCCAGCGCCGCCAACCGGCCCAAAGGCGCGATAGAAGGCGAGGGCCGCCGGCTGCAAATTTATTCGCAGGCCAGCACCGCTACCGGCGGCCGTAGCGCAGCGGATTATCGCGGTCTGGTGGTCGCCTGGCGCAATGGCGCGGCGATCCGCCTGGACGATGTGGCACAGGTGATAGACGGCGTGGAGGACACGCATACGCTAGGCTTGTTCAATGGAGAGCCGGCCGTGATCGTGCTGGTGACCCGGCAGCCGGGCGCCAACGTGATAGAAACGGTGGATGGCGTGCGTGCGCTGCTGCCCAGCTTGCGCGCGCAGTTGCCGCAAGACATAGAAATGCAGGTGGCGTCGGACAGCACCAATTCCATCCGCGCCTCGTTGAAGGAAATCGAGATTACCCTGCTGATTTCGATTGCGCTGGTAGTGGTCGTGGTCAGCGCCTTCCTGCGCAATGTGCGGGCAACCGTCATCCCGGCGGTGGCCACCATCGTCTCCTTGCTGGGCACCTTTGGCATCATGTATCTGCTGGGCTTCAGCCTGAACAACCTGAGCCTGATGGCCTTGACGGTCGCCACCGGTTTTGTCGTGGACGATGCCATCGTGGTATTGGAAAACACCAGCCGCCATATAGAGCAAGGCATGGACAGAATGCAGGCGGCCTTGCTGGGCGCGCGCGAGGTCGGTTTTACCGTGTTGTCGATCAGCCTGTCGCTGGTGGCGGTGTTCATTCCGCTGCTGTTCATGGGCGGCCAGGTCGGGCGCCTGTTCCGTGAATTTGCGGTGACCTTATCGGTCGCGGTGCTGATTTCCCTGCTGATTTCGTTGACTACGACGCCGATGATGTGCGCATTGCTGCTGAAGTCGGAACAGGAGGCGGGCAAACCACCGGGCCGGGTCGCGCACTGGTTCGAGGCCGGCTTCCTGCGTATGCATCGCGTTTATCACGCCAGCCTGGACTGGGCGCTGGAGCATACCTGGCTGGTCATGCTGATACTGGTGGCGGTGATAGGCATGAATATCTACCTGTTTACCGTGGTCCCCAAGGGCTTTTTCCCGCAACAGGATACCGGTCAGCTGAATGGCGGCATGCGGGCTGACCAAAGCATTTCCTTCCAGGCGATGCAGGGCAAATTACGCCAATTGGTGGATGTCATCAGGAAAGATCCGGCCGTGGATACGGTGGTCGGCTTCACCGGCGGCAGCCGTGCCGGCGGCGGCTTCATGTTCATCAACCTGAAACCGGTATCCCAGCGCAAGGATGGCGGCCAGGCCGTTATTTCGCGCCTGCGGCCACAACTGGCCAAGGTTACCGGCGTCAGCCTGTTCCTGAACCCGGTGCAGGATTTGCGCATGGGCGGCAGGCAAAGCAATTCCACCTATCAATATACGCTGAAGAGCGACAATATCGCCGATCTGCGCCTGTGGGCGTCCAAGCTGGCAGACTCGATGAAGAACCAGGAGGCCTTGACCGACGTCGATACCGACCAGCAGGAAAACGGCGTGGAAACCTTTGTCACCGTGGACAAGGATAGCGCAGCCAGGTTGGGATTAAGCTCGAAGGATGTCGATAATGCGCTGTATGACGGTTTTGGCCAGCGCCAGGTCGCCACCCTGTACGACGAGCTGAACCAGTACCACGTGGTGATGGAAGTCGACCCGCGCATGACGCGCAGCCCGGAGTCGCTGAAAGATGTATACGTGCCCTCCAAGGGCACAACAACGACTACTGCGACGACCACTGCGGCCACTGCGGCCACCAGCGCGACCACGGCCACAGTCAACCCGGCCTTGCGCGACCAGTCCAGCGGCCAGGCGCTCAGTACGGCAGTGACCACCATGGTGCCCTTGTCGGCGTTTGCCAGGTTTGCCGAAAGCGCCACCGCGACCTCGGTCAACCACCAGGATGCCGAGCTGGCCACTACCGTATCCTTCAACCTGGCCGAGGGCTACAATCTCAGCGCCGGGCAGGCGGCGGTCCGCCAGGCGGAGGCCGATATAGGCATGCCCATTAACGTGCGCGGCAGCTTCCAGGGCACCGCGCGCAGCGCGCAGGAATCGCAGAACCAGCAGCCTTTGCTGATACTGGCGGCCATCGTCGTGATCTACATTGTGCTGGGCGTGCTGTACGAAAGTCTGGTGCATCCGATCACGGTGTTGTCCACCTTGCCGTCCGCCGGGGTGGGCGCGGTACTGGCCCTGCTGATGTTCAGGATGGATTTTTCCATTATCGCGTTGATAGGAGTGTTTTTGCTGATAGGCATCGTCAAGAAGAATGCGATCCTGATCATAGACTTCGCGCTGGAAGCCGAACGTTCGCGCGGCTTGTCTGCAGTGGAAGCGGTGCGCGAAGCCTGCCTGCTGCGTTTTCGGCCTATCCTGATGACCACGCTGGCGGCGGTCCTGGGGGCATTGCCGCTGGCCATAGGATTCGGCGAAGGTTCTGAGTTGCGGCAGCCCCTGGGCATCGCCATCATAGGCGGCCTGATCGCCAGCCAGTTGCTGACCCTGCTGACCACGCCGGTGGTCTATATCCTGATGGACAAATTGCGTCGCCCTGGTGCTTCGGAACAGCATCTGAGCCGCGCAGGCGGCGACCCTATCCCGGGGCCGCAGCCAAAATTACAATGAGTCTTAGCATGCATAAATCCACTACACCTCCTTCCTTGTCCGGCTTGCCGCGTGCCGGCGGCAATCTGCTGCTGTGGTCGGCCATCGCCTTGCTGTTAAGCGCGTGTGCGGTAGGGCCTGACTATCAACGTCCAGCCGCAGCGGCGCCCGCCGCCTACAAGGAGGGCCAGGATTGGGTGCCCGCCGCCCCGGCGGACGCGCTGGACCGCGGCACGTGGTGGACACTGTTCAACGATCCCACACTGGATGAACTGGAAGCTGCGGTAGAGGTGTCCAATCAAAACGTCGCAGTTGCCGTTGCCGCCTATGAACAAGCGCGGGCGTTGGTGCGCGAACAGCGTGCATCGCTATTCCCGGTGGTCAGCCTGGACGGCGGGGCTACCCGCTCCGGCAGCGGTGGCAGTAGCAGTAGCGGCAGTAGCGGCGCCTCGGGCAGCACGGGAACTGCTAGCGGCTCGCGCACCAGCAACAACTACCAGTTGAGCATAGGCGGCAGCTGGGAGCCGGATGTCTGGGACAAGCTGGGGCGTACGGTGAATAATGCCAGCGCCAGTTCGCAGGCCAGTGCGGCGGACCTGGCCTCGGCAAAGCTGTCGGCCCAGGGCGAGCTGGCCATCAACTACTTTTCATTGCGCCAGACCGACGCACAGAAATCGCTGCTTGCCGATACCATCACCGGCTACCAGCGTTCGCTGCAGATCACGCAGAATCGCTACGATGCGGGCGTGGCGACCAAGAGCGATGTGTTGCAAGCCCAGACCCAGCTGGCCAATGCGCAGGCTGACGAAGTAGGGCTGGTGCGCCAGCGCGCACAACTGGAGCACGCGATTGCGGTCCTGGTGGGCAAGGCCCCAGGCGATTTTTCACTGGCGCCGGCAGCCTGGAAGGCCAGCATACCGGAAGTGCCGGTCGGCATTCCGTCCCTGCTATTGCAAAGACGGCCGGACATCGCCGCCGCCGAGCGCCGGGTGGCGGCCGCCAACGAGCAAATCGGCATCGCGCAATCGGCGTTTTATCCCAACCTGAAACTGAATGCTTCGTACGGCTATGGCGCCAGCCGCGTGGCTGATTTGTTCAGCACCTCGGCCAATGTGTGGTCGCTGGGCTTGTCCGCCGCGCAGACCCTGTTCGACGCGGGCGCCACTCGTGCCCGGGTGGAGGGGGCGCAAGCGGCGTACCAGCAAACCGTGGCACGCTATCGCCAGACCGTGCTGACCGCATTTCAGGACGTGGAAGATCAATTGGCGGCCACCCGTGTCCTGGCCCAGCAGCAGGAATTGCGCCGGCAGGCGTCACAAGCTGCCGACCAGGTAGAGCAGCAGGCCCTGAACCGTTACCGTCAAGGCCAGATCAGCTATACCGACGTGGTGACTGCGCAGGCCACGGCACTCAGCGCCCGACGTGCCCTGGTACAGAGCCAGGCAGACCGGCAAACCACGGCCATCAGTCTGATACAGGCTTTGGGCGGCGGCTGGCACTCTGAACCTTGAATCTTAATGCCGGCCCAATGCGTTGTTGACAACGCCGTTCAGTGTGCCGGGGGTATCCAGGTTTTTGATCAGCTTCAGGCTGTTTGAGGTCGCATCGATCACAGGGTCGGTGCATACCATGCTGGCCAGTTTATTGCTCGCTTACTCATACCGGTATTCCGATAAAACTTCTTTCAGCCTGTCGATAGGTGCCGGTTTAACACGCGATACGCCGGACTTGTCGCTCACGGTGAGGTTGCCGATGTCGTTCTGATGTCAACCGCGATATGTCAACCGATATCGCTGTCCGGGCGTTAGTTCACCATATAAAACAAGCGCGCTGGAAGCTCTTGCTTCAGTGCGGGGTGCGTTGCAGTGTTTGGTCACGTACCGGTAGTAGGGTTTTGTATCAGTTGTAAGAGTTCGTGTCTTCCTATCGTTTTTTGTGGAGAAAACTCTATATTACTGTCATGCAAGAGAAGTTCCGCAATCCTGATTGCGGACATGCAAGAAGTTGAAAAGGATTACATCATGCTAAGTCGTAAATTAAATGCAGCGATTTTGCTGGCCGCCGTAGGTATCATTGGCACATCGTCGGTTGCGTATGCCAATGACCAGGGTGTCAATACTTTGCTGGGTGCCGCTGTCGGCGCCGCAATTGGACATGGCATCAGCGGACGTGACGGCGCAATCGTCGGCGGCGTGCTCGGTGCAACGGTAGGCGCGAGTGCCAGCACCTATGACCGCTATGACGGCGGACCGCGTTACTATGGCCCGGCGCCAGCCACGACCTATTATTCTGCGCCGAGGACAACGTATTATTCTGCACCGACTACAACATATTATTCTGAGCCGGAGACAGTATATTACAGTGCGCCAGCACCAGTTTATTACTCCAGGCCACCCGTCTATGTACAGCCGGCGCCGGTGTATTACGGTTCTGCGCCTGTCGTGATAGAAGGGCGTTATTACCGCGGTGACCGCGATTATTACCGTCACCATGGTTATGAAGGCAGGCGTTACGATGATCGTGGTGACCACTGGCGCCGTTAAGGCGACAGAAGCGGCCAATCAGGTAACAGGAAGGATGAAGCTGTAGGCGGCTTAATTGGCCTCGCCGGTGGCGCCAGGCATGATGTTGCCGTCGACCAGCAGCCTGATGGCCGCATGCTGAAGGCGCGTGAATTCTGGCATGCTGGCCGCCAGTTGGCGGAATTCACTGATTTCCCCGCCGTCAGGATGTACCCCGCTAGGCGCCAATTCGTCATTGAACAACTCGCCGTTGAACCCCTCGCGACTCACCATGAAGCCGAGCAAGAAGGCTTCCTTCAGTAGTGTTTCTTTCAGTATTTCTACTTCCATATATCACCTATTGATGTTGAGCCGGTGTTCGGATTCTAGAGCATTCGCACATGAGACATCGTTAAGTAACGTACAGAGCCGGCCAGTCATTGCGGATCGCTGGTGACGCTACGATCCCCACGGTCTCTGTGCCGCTAGTTCGGGCGTGCCGTCCGCTTAGTTCGTGGCCGCTCTCCAAAAGGATGGCTAGTTTACTGCCTTGATTTTAAGCAATTGCAATAATCCTTTATAAATCATTAGCTTAACTGCAATCCCTCGGGCTTATCCACAGGATTGTTAACAGCGGATGTGGGTAACTTGGCGGCATTGTTGCGCAGGACATCGACCTTACACCGGCTTGCGCGCCATGGAAGTAGATCTGCGCATGATCAACTCGGGTTTAAGCCGGACGTCGACCGCAGATGAGCCCGGAGGGGCAAAGGTTTGCAGCATCAGTCGCGCAGCCTCTGTGCCGATCTGGTGATGCTTGATGCGTGTGATAGTCAGTGCCGGGCGCCGCTTGCAAAGCCTGGACCGCAGACCGGACAGCGCCTCTCACGACCGACGGCTGATGGTCTGGAGCAGTGCACAGTTGATACGTGCCATGCCATGCCTAATTTGCATGATTAATTTATATACTTAATTTGCATTTCCAATCTGCATGCATCCAATGAAATTGCTGCGATTTGCTGAGACGCGTGCAGCGGATCGCGAAGAAAGCGCCAAGTTGTTTGCAAGATAATGGATTGTCTGCCGGCCACCACAGTAGCAATACTATCCCCCGCCAGATTGTCATTTTCCCTGTTCACTGTTGGATGCTTTCAGCGTATTCTAATGACGCGTGTTCCAGCTCCGCCCGGAGCGTCGAGACAGCGAATATCAAAAAAATAATATAGAGACCGTCATGACAAAACTCAGCTTCCAACAAAAACTGTGGATACCCCTGATCTGCAGTTTGCTATGCATTTTCGGCGTCTCTATCTACAACGCGCTGCAAACCCGCGATATCCGGATAGAAGAGCGTAGCAACGACCTCAGCAATATCGACGACGCCGGCCTCAGCATTGTCAAACACTTCGGTGAAATGGCGGTGGCTGGCACGCTCCCCAAGGAGCAGGCGCAGCAACAGGCAATCAAGGCAATCAAGGATTTTCGTTTCGGTAAAGACGGTTACGTGACCATCGTCGGGCTGGACGGCGTGGCCGTGATGAACCCGTTCAAGCCCGAGAACGACGGCAAGAACATGAGCGACTTCAAGGATGCGCAAGGCAACTACCTGTATCGCGACATTATTGCGCTCGGCAAGAGCGCCAGCGGCAGCGGTTTCGTGCGCTATGTCTGGGCCCGTCCCGGCGAGACCGAACCGGTGCCCAAGATGAGCCGGGTCGCTACCTATAAGCCCTGGGAATGGAGCCTGGTCACCGGCGTCTACATGGATGACATAGACGCTGCCTTCAAGCGCTCGCTGCTGCAGTCGGCCGCCGTGCTGGCCGGGGTCTGCGTGCTGCTGGCCCTGATCGTCAGCGTGATCAACCGCAGCCTGAGCCGCGCTATCGGCGGCGCTCCCGAATACGCGGCCGAAGTCGCCGCCGAAATCGCCAGCAACAATCTCAGCATCACGGTCGACACCAAGCCCGGCGACAACAGCAGCCTGCTGTATGCGATGAAGACCATGCAAGCCAACCTGGCCGACACCATAGGCGAGATCCGCCGCAGCGCCGACACCATCGCCACCGCCTCCAGCGAGATTGCGGCCGGCAACATGGACCTGTCGGCCCGCACCGAATCGCAGGCCAGTTCGCTGGAAGAGACCGCCGCCTCGATGGAAGAGCTAACCTCCACCGTGACCCAAAACGCCGACAACGCCATGCAAGCCAACCAGCTGGTCAAGTCCGCATCCGAAGTCGCGCAAAAGGGCGGCAGCGTGGTGTCGCAAGTGGTGCAGACCATGGACACCATCAACGGCTCCGCCACCCGCATCGTCGACATCATCAGCGTCATTGACGGCATCGCCTTCCAGACCAATATTCTGGCCCTGAATGCCGCAGTGGAAGCAGCGCGTGCCGGCGAGCAGGGCAGGGGCTTTGCAGTGGTGGCCTCCGAAGTGCGCAACCTGGCTCAGCGCAGCGCCCAGGCCGCCAAGGAGATCAAGGCCCTGATCGGTGACTCGGTCGACAGCATCGCCGCCGGCAGCGCCCTGGTGGCGCAGGCCGGCACCACCATGGACCAGGTGGTGGCCAGCGTCTCGCGCGTGACCGACATCATGGCCGAGATCACCGCCGCTTCCAGCGAGCAGAGCACCGGCATAGGCCACGTCAACCAGGCCATCACCGAGATGGATTCGGTTACCCAGCAAAATGCCGCATTGGTCGAGCAAGCGGCGGCCGCGGCCGGCAGCATGCAGGAACAGGCCGCCAGGCTGGCGCAGCTAGTGTCGCGCTTCAAGCTGGATAGCCACGACACCGGAGCGGCGCGGCCGACCCCAAGGCAGGCACCGCGTGCCGTCAAAGGCCAAGCGGTGCGTGGGCTGGCTTTGCGTTGAGGTGCTCCTTCCAGATAGCTTCTCGCTTAAAGAAAATATGATTGAACTCGTCGTTGCCGGCGAGTATGTTCGCTTATATTCCGACGGTTGCTATTGCAAACCCGCTTTTAACAAGTGATGGTTCCGAATTGCCTTTCACCCCACAGGTGACTAGTGGGAGCTCCATGGAATAGCCAGTGCGGTGTGCATTCGCTGGAAGGCACAACGTTGGTGAAATCGCCATCGGCACAGGTGCCGGCAATTGTTTTCTCAAGCACCATTGACAAATATTGTGCGTTGCTGCTTTCCTGTGTGTTCCCATTGAGAATAACCTCGACCCCGGTTGCTTTGGCATAGCGGCGGATTCCATTGTCCCTGGAATGTTGCGGAGCCCAGCTGTCGGATGCAACCCCGTTTTCACTGCTGACGTGGATACCGTCGGGTGCGCGGTATACCAAGGAGTGATTTCCTTCCGTGTGCCCGGGCGTATGTACCATGGCGAGACCGTGCCCAAGCTGGACGCTGGTGTCAAATGTGACGATGCGCTCTGCTGGAATAGCATCCAGGCCATGCGGACAATACCAGTCGCTTTGCACCGGCAAGAGAGCACTTACATTCGTCAGCTCCTGGCTGTGCACTAATAATTTTGCGTTCGGCAATAGGCCTCGACTTCTTCCATTGCCTAGCCATCGGCGCACGTCTTGCGTATGCAAATGGTCGTAACTGATATAGTCGACCTGGTCGGGAGATAATCCACAAGCAGCCAGACCCTCCAGTACCGTCGAATACACTGGTGCGATCAGCTTATGCAAGATCTTGGGCGTTTGCTCGCTAAGACGTTTGAAGTAGGGTGTCTCGCCTCCGACTTCAAAGTCGGCCGGATTGAATACCAGTGTGCGCAAGTGCCCGTCGAAATCGCTGAACTGGATAACGACCATGCGCGCCAGCAAGTGAATCAGATGCGGCTTTAACATTTGCTGCGAATACACGCCGTTGAATGCATACCATGCCGGATACGGGACGCGCAGCAGATTAATGCTGCGCATATAATGCACCGCTGAATTTTCCAGAAAACGCTCGCGGAATTGTTGTCCGCAACGCCGGACTTCGCGCAGCTTGTCTTGCGGAGACGGAAGTATGTTTCTACTGTTAAAGTCAGTGATTACTTGAAATGCATGAGCTTGCAGGTCGGATACCATCGTTCTTTTCCTTTTGATTGGCTGGTTAAATGATTGCAATGGCTCAGGCCATATAGGAACCGCCGTTGACGTCGAGAGCTACGCCATTGATGTAGGAAGCATCGGCGCTCGCCAAAAACAAAATAACGGCGGCTTGCTCTTCGGGCGTGGACATCCTGCGTATAGGCATGAAGAACGCATGCGCCATTGTCGTTAGGCGGCGGCGCTCCGCATCTTCAGGCGATGCCGGGTCTTCAATGGTGCCTGCACGCAGCATGGGGGTATCGACCGCGCCGGGACAGATTGCATTGGTGCGAATGCCTAGCGGGCCATAATCGAAAGCCAGGTGCCGTGTGAGGCCTAACAGTCCGGCCTTGCTTGCGGTATAGGCCGCGGTGGCAGTTGCGCTCTTGGAGCGACCGGCCAGCGACGATACGTTAACGATGGCGCCGCAACCAAGTTCTACCATGCCAGGCAGCAAAAGTCGTGAGAGCAAATACGGGCCCGTCAGATTAACCGCGAGCGCCTGATTCCAGCTCTCATGGCCCACCTGTTCAAGGCCATGTCCGTGAGAGGGGTGAGCCAGCCCGGCGATATTGGCCAGCACTGTGGGAACGCCGAGATCCGCGAGAATACGTAAATGTATTTCGGTAAGCCCGGCGGTATCGCTCACGTCGGCCACATAGCTTACCGCAACCCCATCTGCGTTCCTGATGAATCGGCAGGTGGAGAGGACGGCGGATTCATTGGCGTCTATTAATGCCAGCTTGGCGCCTTCAGCTGCCAGCCGGATTGCGGTAGCGCGGCCAATCCCGCTGCCGGCTCCGGTGACTACGGCAACCTGCCTGGAAAAGCGATGCGCAATTGCTGCTGCCGCTTGCGGGGGCTGCATGGGAACAAAGTTCATAATAGCTCCTGGTCGAAAAAAGATAAATTGCTCAGGCGGGATAGGCGGCTTGCATCGCCATTGGCGGAGAGCGGTCGGGTTCGCGTAGGAAAAAGATCACCAGTAAGGAAAGTAAAGCGCAAGTGGCAACGTAATAGGCAGGTACGAGTTTGCTGCCCGTCGTACCGATCAGCCATGCCGTAATAAACGGGGCAAATGCTCCGAAAATCAGTATGCCGACGTTGTAACCCATGCCTAGGCCCAGCGAGCGCCGGCTGACATGAAACAAGCTCGTCATCAAGGCTGCGCTGGCGCTTGCGTAAGCTGCCAGGCAGGTGGACAGGGTCGCCTGCAGCAATAGCAGCGTGCCCAGGGTAGGAGTGCGATTCAGAAGAATGAAGAGCGGCAATACTGTTATTGCCGCTATCAGGCAGGCCCCGCCAAGCATCGGTTTACGGCCTATCCTGTCGCTCATCCAACCGGTTGGCACCAGCAATAAGACCAGTAAGAGGCTCGCAATGAAGGTGGACAGCATGGCGTCTTTTTGAGGCATGCCAAGATCACGGGTGGCGTAGCTGGGCATGAAGATCAGCGCAAGATAAACGACCGCGGAACCAAATGCCGTCAGCCCTATCATGTTCAGAATACCGCGCAGTGTACTTGGACCATCTTCCCTGGTTTCCAGTCCCAGCTTGACGTGGCCAGTTTTTTGCATGGAAAATTCACTGGACTCCACCAGTGTGCGTCGCATATACCAACCTATCGGCACAATCAACAGACCCAGCAAGAACGGTATTCTCCAACCCCAGTTCTCGGCGTCCGCCGGACTGAGCAAGGAGTTGACAGCCAAGCCCGACAGAGATCCCAGCACAATGGCGCTATAGATGCCCACGCCCAGCCAGCCGCCGGCCACGCCGCGTCGTCTTGGATCGGTCGATTCAATCAACAGTGCCATGGCAGCACCGGCTTCGCCCGCAGCTGAAAATCCCTGCAGCAAGCGGCCCGTCACAAGGATCACGGTGGCGGCAATGCCTGCACTGGCATAAGTAGGGGCCAGGGCGATCATTGCTGTGCCTAGGGCCATTAACAATATCGTGGCAGTCAATGACACTTTGCGGCCTTTGCGGTCTCCAATCAGCCCAAATACTAGCGCGCCTACCGGGCGCATCAGGAATGCTGCACCGAACGTTGCTGCGGTTGCCAGCATTGCAGCCTGGCTATCTCCTTGCGGAAAAAACTGCCTGGCGATCGTTCCCGCAAAGAATCCGTAAAGCGCAAAGTCGAACCATTCGAAGATATTCCCGATAATAATGGGTAGTACCCGAACATGCGATGACGCTGAGGTAGTCATAGTGTTGTCTCCTTGTTTTTTTGCCTTGTCCCCAATCCGGGTCGGCTGTGCTAGTATGTTTTTTAATTTCTGCAAACTCTGTCTAATCTTGGCAATTCCTCCCTATCCCCACCTACTCTCGGCTGTATCTTCTGCTGCATGCGCCTCTGATATGACGCCGTGGTCGCTCGGTCTGAGTGAGGAAGTCAATGCGCTGCTGCTGGGGGGCTCGCATCGCCGCGAGCTCAAGTCAGGCGAACAGTTGTTTGCCTATGGCTCTGCACCCAATGCAATGTTCGGCTTGTTGTCCGGCTCTGTCCGGGTCAGCGTCACCAGCCGCTCCGGCAATGAATTCGTGCTCAGCCTGCTTGAGCCCGGACACTGGTTCGGGGAAGTTTCCTTGTTTGACGAGCTACCGCGCGCCTATGAGGCGCGGGCCGCAAGCGACAGCACGATAGCGATATTGCCCGCTGCTGCGTTTAAGGAAATCATTGAAAAACACCCGGAAGTCCATCTGACTCTGACCCGCCTGATCTGCCATCGGCTGCGGCTGGCATTGACATGGATAGACGACGCCGTGCTGATGCCCATGTCGACCCGGCTGGCGAAACATATTTTTGTCTTGCTGCAGAGTGGCAGCGCGTCTGGTACCCAGCGCGTGATTCCGCTGACGCAGGAAGACCTCGCATCAAAACTGGGCGTGTCGCGCCAGAGCGTCAGCAGATTGCTGAAACTCTGGGAGAAAGACGGCGTGGTCAGTGTGGATTACGGCCGCATCACCGTGCTGGATATGGCCGCGCTTGAAAGATTGATTCAAGCCTGATCAAGGATACCCTAGGCGGCGATGCGCAAATTTTTTAGTGTTTTTGCTGCTGGTATGCCTATTTCTCGCATTGCGCAACGCCGTTGCAAGCCTGTCGGTCTTACGCCAGCATTTGCCCTAGCGCACCCTTGACGACATCCGACGGCAGGCCGGCAAGCAGCTGCTTTAACATCGTCAATGAATCGAAATACACTCTTTCGCATACCAGACGATCTTGTTCAAAGATGAATAATGCAATCATCCGGCATTTGAATGGGTTCCCGGTAGGCGGCAGATTATTCAGCGGGCCACGATGCGTGCCCAGCAGCCAAAACTCCGCGATGACAGAGTCCTCAGCGTGTCGTAAGGCAATAATTTCATGCCTCTGGTCTGGGAAAGCACGACGTGTATCCGCGTAGTATTGGCGCACGTCCTTCATGCCGTCATGCATTTGTCCTGTGGCGACTATCTCGTAGTGGGGATGGGGGAAAGTGCTTAGCACGGCATCAAAATCCTGCCGGGTTTCATCGGCGAAGTGGTCGAGCACAATTTTTTCGCGACGTGCGTAGAGTTCATTTTGATTGGTCACAGCGGTCTCCGTTTGTATGATTTTTACTGGCCCTGTTGAATGAAGACAGGTGCTTCAGTATGGTGTTGAAACTAAACGGAGACTGTCTAATCTTGGCAATCTTATTCGCTGAATTTAAATCGCATATCGCCTTCCCTCATCGTCAGAAGGAAATGCTACGCAAAACAGACTGACAGAAAATATAACAGCGCACAGGGAAATAGACAGGATAGGGTTTGGTGCCGACCGCTGATCAGCGGGCGATCTTGCTGCAGCGCTTCTTCATGCTTGCAGCGCAAACCACTGCTCGCGGCAGTACAAAGGGCCGTCCTTGGTCAGGGTGCTGGAATACAGGCCAAAGCCTGTGACTGGAATGAATGGCAATGAGAACTGTTGCGCCAGGAAGGCCGGTATGAGGGCGGCCGGCATTCCCGGCTTGCAGCGGGCCAGGGTAATGTGCGGCTTGTAGCGATAGGATTGCAGTCGCGTTCCCGCATCGGCCAGCACGGCGGTAATGCCCGCGTGCAGGGCCAGCAATTCCTCGCTGACTTCCACTCCCGCCCACAGGGCGACATTATCACCCCTGGAACGGAACTGTCCCAGTCCAGCCAGTTGCAGGGAAAATGCCGGCACCGCAACCGACTGCAAGGCGTTTTTTATCGGCAAGACATCTGCCTCGCCGAGGAAATGCAGCGTGATGTGCATCTGCTCGGCGCTGCTCAGCCTGAGCCCCGGCGCAGGCCGCGGCTGCAGGCGCGCCAGCTCGGCAGTGATCGCTGGCGGCAGCTCAATCGCGATGAATAGCCTGGGCATCGCAGTTCCGTTCAGGTCTTGAGCCGGTACCCGGTCTTGAATATCCACCACACCGCCGACACGCACAGCAGCAGGAAAACCGCCGTCATGCCGGTGCTGACAGCGATGCTGACGTCCGAGATGCCGTAGAAGCTCCAGCGGAAACCGCTGATCAGGTAGACCACCGGGTTGAACAAGGCAACCTTCTGCCAGAACGGCGGCAGCATGCCGATAGAGTAAAAGCTGCCGCCCAGGAAAGACAAAGGCGTGATCACCAGCAGGGGGATGATCTGCAGCCTCTCGAAACCGTCGGCCCAGATGCCGATGATGAAGCCGAACAGGCTGAAGGTGATGGCGGTCAGCAGCAGGAAGGTGATCATCCACAGCGGATGCGCAATCTCAAAGGAGACAAACAGCCTGGCCGTCGCCAGAATCAGCAAGCCCAGGATGACCGACTTGGAAGCGGCCGCGCCCACATAGCCCATCACTATCTCTATAGGCGAAATCGGGGCGGACAAAATTTCGTAGATGGTGCCGGAGAACTTGGGCATATAAATGCCGAACGAGGCATTGGCAATGCTCTGCGTCATCAGCGACATCATGATCAGGCCGGGCACGATGAAGGCGCCGTAGCGTATGCCGTCCACCTCCACCATGCGACCGCCTATGGCGGCGCCAAACACCACAAAGTACAGCGAGGTAGAGATGACAGGCGAGGCGATGCTCTGCATCAGCGTGCGCCAGGTACGCGACATCTCAAACATATAGATAGCGCGGATAGCATAGATGTTCATGGCTGCGCCCTCACCAGGTTGACAAAAATTTCTTCCAGCGAGCTCTGGCTGGACTGCAAGTCCTTGAAGTCTATGCCGTGCTCGCCCAGTTGCCGCAACAGCTCGGCGATGCCGGTCTGCTCGCCCTGCGCGTCAAAAGTGTAGACCAGCTCGTTGCCGTCCGCCGACAGCATCAGCTGCTGCCCGGCCAGCGCCTCCGGTACTCGCGGCAGCGGCTGCTGCAGATGCAGTGTCAACTGCTTCTTGCCCAATTTCTCCATCAGCACCGCCTTGTCTTCCACCAAGATGATCTCGCCCTTCCTGATCACGCCTATGCGGTCGGCCATCTCTTCGGCCTCCTCGATATAGTGAGTGGTCAGGATAATCGTCACGCCGCTTTCCCGCAGGCCGCGCACCATCTTCCACATATCGCGCCGCAACTCCACATCCACGCCGGCGGTAGGCTCATCCAGGAACAGGATCTGCGGCTCGTGCGACAACGCCTTGGCGATCATCACGCGCCGCTTCATGCCGCCCGACAAGGCCATGATGCGAGAATCCTTCTTGTCCCACAGCGACAGGTCGCGCAGCACCTTTTCTATATGCGCCGGGTTCGGTGATTTGCCGAAAATGCCGCGGCTGAAACTCACGGTATTCCAGACGCTTTCAAACGCATCGGTAGCCAGCTCCTGCGGCACCAGGCCTATCTTGGTTCTGGCCGCGCGGTAATGTAGCACCACGTCATGCCCATCGGCCAGGATAGTGCCGCTGCTAGGGTTGACGATCCCGCAAACGATGTTGATCAGGGTAGTCTTGCCGGCGCCGTTAGGCCCCAGCAGCGCAAAGATCTCGCCCCGGCGGATATCCAGGTTGACGCCCTTGAGCGCCTGGAAGCCGGAAGCGTAGGTCTTGGTCAGGTTGTTGATCGAAATGATCGCCGTCATGCAAAATCCTTGTTATTGCTTCAAATGACGGTGATTGTAGTATGGATTGCGTTTGAGAACAGCCGGCATGCCGGAAGCCGGCTTTGCACCGCAATCCGTACTCGCGGTGTCGGCAGTGGCTGGGACAATTGTTGTCAGAACGCAATAAAATTGGTTTTTCGGCAACATGGATGCACCCACCAACGGCCAATGTGCAGCAACGTACAGAGTTTGTGGCGGCATTGCTTTATCTTGAAGTCTTTCATTTCAAGGGAAAGACATCATGAAAACCATACTTGCCGCAAGTTGCCTCGTCATTAGCACTATATTGTCCCCGGTCATCAGCCATGCCCAAGATACCGACACCGATCGCTCGCACCCGATGAATTTCGTCAAGGATTCTGTCATCACAAGCAAAATCAAGGCCAAATTAGCCGCGGAACACCTTGCCAGCGTCGAAAGAATTAAGGTCGATACCGATGAAAACGGCGTCGTATGGCTAAGCGGCACCGCCAAAACCAAAACAGAAGCAGACAAGGCCGTGTCGATCGCGAAGAAGACCGAAGGCGTTGCTTCCGTGAAGAGCAGTATTACAGTAAAGGCAGACCAATAAGCAAAGCAGGCCTGCAGAGGCGCTGTTCTGCCGGATCTTGCCCAAGCCGGCCTGCGTTGGCCTCTAAGGTGAGCACGATGGCGCCTGCCTATGCCGGCGCCATCGTCATTACTGGAAGATGCAAAGCTAAGAACCGAATAGCGGCTTGTCCGGCAAGACGGCAGGAATTCAACAGCGTTGGCTAAACCCTGCACATAGCGATGGCCAATTAGCGCAATGCGACGGCAGTATATCGGTCGGCGGGCAATTCGCTACTCGCAACAGGGCGGGGCGCATTCAACTCAGCAATTCACCACTGACATCCCCATTCACTTGACGGTCTATCGTCATCTTAGTGTTTGCAGTCGTGGGTGCGACGCGTTACCACCAAACCAAGCTTGAACCTTCCACTCCTATCCATTGAGCGTGCGAACTGCCTCCATGGCGGAAACCCGTCAACCGAACGCGCCTTCTTCCAGATCTTTTTTGAACAAAGTTACCCATGACATGCCGTCTCCGATAACATATTGCTTCTCTCTTTTGTTCGATTTCCGAGTCACAGTAAGGCATCCCTGAAGCGCATAGAGCTCATCGCTTTTGGGATCGGTGATGTCGATTTCCTGAAATGCAAAATCAGTGATGTCGAGCTGCTTGCTTCTCAGGATTCCGTGAAATTCATCCATTTCCTGCTGTTCTATCAGTTCCATACTGAACTCCAATTGCTGCATTGGGATAATACGTGTTGATCAACAACAATGCCAAGCGGCGTAGTGGTGCGATTGCACGCGAAAGTGAGACTGTGCCCGATAGGTTTGTGTTCCCTGTCCGGCGATAAGCTACATGATTAGATGGATTAGCTGGTAATGGCAGCAAACGCTAATCGTCCGCTCCAGGGAAAAACGACTGACCGTGACAGGACGGATTTACGCTTGATTACATCCCTGCTGGTGCTCCATAAGCGGTACGAGTCACCGTTTGGGTCTTTTCATCGACTCGGATTCCATGGCAGCGTTGCGTTCCTCGCTAGCCTCGATAGCGTCCATGCCCTCATCAATGGATGCTGCCGCGCGTTCGGCAAAAGCTTTGCGGTCGTCAGCGGCGGCCCCTTGGCCCTCGTCATCGTAACTTGGGGGCTCCAGCATGTCTTTGATCATGGCCGCCAATTCCAGGGTATCCCACGGCTCGCCATGTTGTTTTTTCTGTTTGATGTAGTGCCTTATTTCCGCATCTTGCTCTGATGTCAAGGGAAGCCCCCGGAAGGTACTGCTGGGGTCAATGTCTGGCATGATAATGTTCTCCGCGGTTCGTCTCAATCTCAGTGTACGCCTTTGTGGCCATGCCGGCTTAACTCAATAGGGCTGGGTGAAAGCGTCGCTGTGCAGTGACCGCTCGCTGACGATCATCTCGGGCTGCTCGCGCTGACCGCACAGCGTGCTTGACGGCAATACACCTGATGAGTTCTACTACCGTAATCGTCCTGCACGCGACATCCATGGTCCACACAAATTTGTCTCCGGAGGCGTAGTCGTCCCGGCACATATCGATTCTGTTCAACATCACTACTACACTTGGATCGGCTCTTGAATTGGAACACAGAATGCCTGACACACAACTTGAACCCGATAGCGACAATGCAGTCTACCGTACCCTACTGGAGTCGACCAAGGCGATTCCTTGGAAAATTGATTGGGCTACGATGAAGTTTTCCTACATCGGCCCGCAGATCGAGCACTTGCTGGGTTGGGCTCAGGACAGTTGGATCACCGCAGACGATTGGGCGATGCGCATGCACCCGGAAGACCGGGACTACGTGGTGAATTTCTGCGTATCGCAATCGAAGGCCGGCGTGGACCACGAAGCAGATTACCGCGCCCTGACCAAGAATGACGGTTATGTCTGGATTCGCGATGTCGTGCATGTGGTGCGCAACGAAAACGGTGAAGTAGAATCGTTGATTGGATTCATGTTCGATATCAGCGAACGGAAGAAGGCTGAAGAAAAACTGATCACCCTGCAAAAGGAGCTGGAAGCCCTCTCGTTCAAGGACAGTCTGACAGGTGTGGACAACCGACGTAAGTTCGATGCGTCGCTGGATCTAGAATGGGCGAGCGCACGTCGCAGTGGGCTGCCGCTTTCCCTGATCATGCTTGATGTGGATTTCTTCAAGCAGTACAACGACCGCTATGGCCATATGCAGGGCGACGAGTGCCTGAAGAACATCGCCCAGACGCTAAGTCTGGCAGTGACTCGCCCTAGAGACATCGTTGCGCGCTTTGGCGGCGAAGAGTTTGTGCTGATTTTGCCGGAAACGGATGCGAATGCTGCGCGGCAAGTCGCCGAACGTTGCAAGAAAATGGTGGCAAAGTTGCAGATGCCGCATGAAACCTTTGCGGCTGAGGGAATCGTCACTGCCAGCATGGGCGTGGCGACTATCAAGCCTTCTGGCGAGACGGAGCCGAAACACTTCATCGAGGTCGTGGACAAGTTGTTGTACAAGGCAAAGCAGAACGGCCGCAATCGGATCGAATTCGCAAGCCTGTAGATGCCCGCGTAAAAGGCCATCCATACTCGCAATTGACGCTTTCCGAGTTCGTCCAATAAGCACTTTTTGAAAAAACTTGACCAGATTAAACATTTCTGTAAGATCGCTTGAATCGCCATTGTCAATTTCCCTAATACATGCGCATTATCGACCTGATCCATCAGTTGCTTCCTGCCGGCACCGACGCCGCATATCTTGTTGAGTTGCCGACTAAGGAGGTACTGAACCGACCAGGTGGTGTGCGAGCTACCTTTCCGAGCTATACGCCGTGCCCCATCTGGCCACCGGATTTGTTCGCAGTGACCGGCACGATCATTGATCGTAGTGGTTGCTACACTGAGGCTAGTCCGAACCGCGATGCGCTTTTGGATCATGAAGAATACATTGAAGACGTGCTCGTTATTGCGACCTGCTGGGATTCGATGCTTACTCCGCCATCAGAAGTACAGGAGCTTTGGCTTGCGCTTGTTTCAGAGCATGGGCAGTTGGCTGTTTCTAAATTGTGTGAAAACAAAGACGCAGTATACGTACTGCTGAAGCTGTTTGCGATTGCCGACGAAGCTGGTGTGGGCATGGGCTGGGATACTACAGCATCTGGACGTGCTTTGACCGAGTTCGCATCTGTCGTAATGTTTAACGTAACTGGTGTGAAGACCAACCCGGAATTTATTCTTCCCTATTGGCCGACATCCTTGTGCGGTATGGTATCACCCGACCTAGCCATTGTCCTGCCAAAGTCGATCACTACTACGAAGGGTTGCACTATCCGCTCGCTCAGCCATCACCTGGCTTTACTCCCATGCCGCTCAGCGATTGACACGTCTTGGTCGCTCGTATCGAAAGCTTCTGGCGACCCGGGTACGTCGACTGATATTCGTTTGCTGCTCGTACCTTTTCCATATGAAGTTCCTGACGGGAGCTTCGTCCTCAGTAGCCCAATGAGCACGCTTAGTAACGGGACTTCTCATGCTGCCTTTTTCGAGCTTAACCAATTGTGGCTCAAGGCTAGTGGCCGCCGTATGACCGGCAAGCAGCTTGCGCAAAAATTGATTCTGCCATTAATCAAGAAGGCAGGTGATGCCGACGGCGAAGTCCCCAACGGAGTGATATTGCCGGAGTGCGCCTTATCTTCTGCCGTTGCTGAGGAAATGGTGGCGGCGTTGGCTAAATCGGGGATCGAATTCGTCATCACAGGGGTTCTTGAGTTTGACAAGGTGGGCGGCCGCTGGCTTAACCAAGCCAAAACATTTATCATCGTCGGCCCCAATGAAGCAGTGCCGCTTAAACAGAGCAAGCATCATCGATGGAGGATCGATGGATCGCAAGCGAGGCAATATGGATTGAGCTTCGATCCTGATTCGAAGAACGAACAATGGTGGGAGGATATAGGCGTGACGCACAGGACTCTGCCGTTTTATGCTCTTCGGGAAGATATGTCAATGGTCACCTTGATCTGTGAAGACTTGGCTCGAATGGATCCTGCCATGAACGCGATTCGGGCTGTTGGCCCCAACCTCGTAGTCGCGCTGTTGATGGACGGTCCTCAATTAAATAATCGTTGGCCCGGTAGGTATGCCGGCGTACTGGCCGACGAACCCGGTTGTGCAGTTCTTACGCTTACCTGCGCGGGTATGATGGATCGTTCGAATCATCAGTTTCTTGGTGAAGGAACTCCCCGACGTGCTATTGCATTGTGGTATCAAGCCAACGGCGCGAAGAACGAAATTGTATTGCCGGAGCATGGGAAGGCGGTACTTCTAACGCTATCCTCGAAGAAAAAACACCAGACTACGCTGGATAACCGATCAGACTACAGTCTGTCACGGGAGTTAACTTTCAAGGAAGTAAAAGCACTTTTTTGATTGGATGAAGGCGCTTTTTCTTGCAGCGGCACTGCCGAAGTTATAGACTAAGATGAAAAGGGGCAATTTCATGGTCAAAAAATTCAGCTTTGGCGCTACTGGTAGGAAGCTTTTTCCAACTGAAGAGGTACTTGTGGATGTGTTTAACACCAAGTACAACGTCGGTGCGGCAATTGTCTCGGATCAGGATGTGCACGAAAGAATGAGAAAAATACGTGAGGAGGTGCGGAAATCATTTGAGCGCAGTGAGCCGCGGACGACTTCGTTTTTTAGGACGGTTGAGCAGGCCAAGATGGCGATTGCTGAGGTCGAACTTGCAGTAAAAGCCGCGGCAGCAAGACACGCAGCAAAATCGGCGGTAGCAAAACCGACAGCAAGACCTGTAGCACCAAAACCGGCGGCAAGGCTAGCAGCAAAACCGGCAGCAAAACCGGCAGCAAAACCGGCAGTAAAACCGGCAGCAAAACCGGCAGCAAAACCGGCAGCAAAACCGGCAGCAAAACCTGTAGTAACAAAACCCGCGGCAAGACTAACAACAAAACCTGCAGCAAAGTCGGTGGCGCTTTCGTAGATCTACAATGAGTTGCTCATGCGCCGGCTGAACCTTTTTGCCGAGTGATGTTTGGTCTGCGACTCTCTTCCTGAAGACCGTCCTGGCCATGCTCCTGATATCGGCGCCGCTACTTGCGCAGAGCAGCCGAGAAATAGCACCCTGAGGCAAACCACGCCCGCGTTACTGAGTTCTTCATATAGCTGAAGCCATCGAAGTCGTTTCCAAATTTCGCCACTCATTGCACCATTTTAGTTGAAACGATTTCTATGAATTGCGCAGGTCCATATACATGTTTGTTCGCGGACATCTTGGTTGGCTGTCAATTAGCTCGATCAGGTGGGCGTCTTGCATCTTGTACCCGTTGACGTCCCTGCTAACCCTGTACCATTCAAAGGCATCGCTAGGCAGTGATCGCTCCCTGGCGATCATCTCAGCTTGCTTGTAATCAAACCCCAAATCCAGCCCGTCCCGAGCGTCTTCGGACAGCAGTGCTACCGGCCTGCGATTGTGGATATCGATCATGCCACCCGCCGATTCATTCGTGACAATGACGAAGCCGGACCAGGTGTCGCCTTCCACTCCTGGAGTACATTCATCAGCGCCGTCAGGAATAGCGGTTGCCCATCCTTGGGCTTGATATACCAGGCTGCTTCCCGCCATCTTCTGCAGTCAATTCGAACCAACCATCGGCAGGGATAATAATGAGCCCCGACTTCATCAGCCCCGATAGTAAGCACCCAGCAGCTTCTCCAGTTTGGCATTGATCGCGGGCTTCATGCCTTTTTCTTTCGCCGAAGGCGATAACCACTGCGAGGAAAGCTTTCCGCCATCGCGAATGCTTCCTCGGTCCGCCGCAATGTCCAGTGCCGGACAACTGGCCCGGCGTTATAGTTACCTATTAGGTCGTGGTACAGCTGTTCATCTACATTTTTAACGGGCATCCCGAGGATGTTCGGATAGTAGGCGACCGTCATATATTGGGTTATTCGTTCGCACATTCTGGTGATCCTTTTGAAAAAGAGTAAATGCCCGTTAGGCAATAGTTTAACGCTACAATGCCAGAAGGTGAAAATAAGTCGCCCAGCCGCAATTACAACGCAAAATTGGATGCACCGACGATGATCCCAAAAACCTTAGGCCAATTAGAAATATCTGACATCCAGGAATTGATCCAAAATAATGTCAGAGAGAATCTGACTACCGAATATAAGCGCGCCTTCCCAGCTGGTAAAGACCAGGATAAAGTCCATTTCCTCAAAGCTGTAACATCGTTAGCCAACACAGCGGGAGGGGATGTTTTTTATGGCGTCGAAGCGAAGGCTGGCATTCCAACTGCAATACCTGGCATACCCATTTCCGAAGCTGAGTTGGACGATCACCAGCTCAAACTTGAAAATATGATCCGCGAGGGCGTGGACCCTCGCATGCCAGCGGTGGAGTTCAAGTGGCTCCATGTTGGCGATGCTGCTTTTGTATTGGTCATTAGGGTGAAACGTAGTTGGAATGCCCCTCATAGGGTGACAATCGGAAGTCACAACCATTTCTACGGAAGGAATTCGGTCGGAGCATATCCTCTAGACGTGACTGAGTTGCGAGCGGCATTTGTGCTGTCCGAAAGTGTTGGGACGAGGGCGAAAGAATTTATTACGGATAGGCTGATTCGGATAGGCGCAAACAGAACTCCCGTACCGTTGATGGACTGGGGTATTGCGGTATTGCATATATTGCCCATGTCGGCCTTTGCGATGCTGCAAGGGCCACGGCTTGACGCGACCAAAGATTTAGCAAGGAAATTTAGCCTAATCGCAGGCGGAGGCTCTTGCCCAGACGTTAATCTTGACGGCGCTGTCCATTTTGAAATGCGCGATAAGGCCAACCATCAATACACTCAAATTTTCAGGAATGGATGTGTTGAAATGGTCTCTACCCTTCCTGGATATACCAAGGATGTGCGGATTTCGGGTAATTGGTTGGTGCAAAATATCGTCGAATCGCTGGCGTTAAATATAGGCAAACTGGTCCAGTTGGAAATTGGCGGCCCATTTATCGTGTCGTTGTCATTCGTCCACATAGGCGGGTACGCACTGGAATCGGGGCACTCCGTCTCTCAACGTCAAATAAGTGAAAGCGACAGCACGTTGATCTTGCCCGACGTACTAATGGAAGGAGGCGGGATTGATGCAAAGGCTGCGATGAGACCGACCTTTGACATCCTCTGGAACGCGTTTGGTTTTGAAGACTGCACAGCGTACGATGCCAATGGGAATCTGAGACCTGCCTAAGTTCAAAGTTACCCGCAAACGAGTACAAATTCTTGCGCGCCGTTACGCCAACGGGCAGCTAAATTAAGCTGATATGAAAAAGGCCAATCCGCAGATTGGCCTAAGTCATTGATTCTATTGGTCGGGGCGAGAAGATTCGAACTTCCGACCCCTTGCACCCCATGCAAGTACGCTACCAGGCTGCGCTACGCCCCGACACTGAGTTGCGGATTATAGCGGATCAATAGGCTTTTTGCCATGCCTGGCTGCAATTTATTTACTTATTTTTCCGCCGTTTAGTGCTTGCTGCGAACTATATTGATTGGGTAGGCTCAAATTGGCGTGGTTTTCTTTGAGAAAATTGTCAAAACGCGTGAAAATAGCCGTCTCTGCGCTATCGCGCATTTTCCCGATATTTAATTATTCCGGATCCCCAAATTAAATCCTTTTACCAAGAGTGATTATGTCCATCAAAATTAGTCAAAACTTTGACGCAGGCGCGATTGAAGTCGTCCGTGCGGAACAGGCGGAAGCCATAGAATTGAAGTTGCGCAAGGATACACAGGCCGATATCGCCCAGTGGTTTTATTTCCGTTTGCAGGGCGCGCGCGGCCAGTCCGCCGTGATGCGCATTGTCAATGCCGGCGAGGCGACCTATGCCAAGGGCTGGGAAAACTATCGCGCCGTGGCCAGCTATGACCGCGAGACCTGGTTCCGGGTGGAGACAGAATTTGACGGCAAGGTGATGACTATCCGCCATACGCCGGAAGGCGACAGCGTGTACTACGCCTATTTTGAGCCGTATAGCTGGGAACGCCACCTGGCCTTGCTGGGCAGCGTAGAGCATTCCGCGCTGGCGCGGGTAGTAGACCTGGGCAATACCGTCGATGGCCGCGACCTGAACATGGTGGTGGTGGGCGATCCTGCCGCGAAGAAAAAAGTGTGGATCATCGCGCGCCAGCATCCGGGCGAGACCATGGCGGAATGGCTGGTGGAGGGCACGCTGAATGCCTTGCTGGACCCGGCCAATCCTATCGCGCGCCGCATCCTGGATCATGCGGTGCTGTATATCGTGCCTAACATGAACCCGGACGGCTCCTATCGCGGCAACCTGCGCACCAATGCGGCCGGCGCCAACCTGAACCGCGAGTGGATGACTCCTTCGATGGAAACCAGCCCGGAAGTATTCCTGGTGAAAAACAAGATCCACGAAACCGGCTGCGACCTGTTCCTGGATGTGCATGGCGATGAGGCGCTGCCGTATGTATTTGTGGCCGGCAGCGAGATGCTGGCGGGCTTTACCGACAAGCAGATGGCGCAGCAGCAAGAGTTTGTCGACAGCTTTGTCGCCGCCAGCCCGGATTTCCAGACCAAGGTCGGTTACGAAGCCAGCAAATACAATGAAGACGTGCTGAAGCTGGCCTCCAAGTATGTCGGCCATACCTTCAAGTGCGTGTCGCTGACCTTGGAGTTGCCGTTCAAGGACAATGACAATCTGCCGGATGCGGAAACCGGCTGGGACGGCGCGCGCAGCATGAAGCTGGGCGAGGCGATGTTGCAGCCTATCCTGGCTTCGTTGACGTCAACCCTGACTTCTCAATTGGCTTGATATCGTGGGCATAGAAATCGAACGCAAGTTCCTGGTCGTGAATGACGGCTGGAAACTGGATGCAGAGAAAATACCCGGGGCGCGCTCCACCTTCATGCGCCAGGGCTATCTGTCGTCCAACGCGGAGCGCATCGTCCGCGTGCGTATCGATGGCGAGCAGGCGGTGTTGACGATCAAGGGCAAGACGCGGGGCGGCCTTGAGAACATTACGCGCGGCGAATGGGAATATCCTGTTCCCGTCGCCGATGCGCAAGACTTGCTCAAGCTATGCGAACAGCCCTTGATAGAAAAGATACGCCACCGCATCCCCTACACCGGCCTGGTATGGGAAGTGGATGAATTTTTTGCCGACAATGCCGGCCTGGTCGTGGCCGAGGTTGAACTGGAGTCGGAGCAGCAAGAGTTTGCGCGGCCGGCCTGGCTGGGCGCGGAGGTCAGCCATGACAGGCGCTATGCGAATGCGAATCTGCTGAAGCATCCGTTCAGGCTGTGGGATAAATAACGCATTTAGTGAAGCATTAAGTTAAGCACTAAGTCACGCATTCAATACGAGGCTGGCATGCCAAAGATCACCTTCACTCAGCAACTGAGCCGCTTCACCGAAGTGCCCGAGGTCGAGGCGGGGGCGGGCAGCTTGCGCGAGCTGATGGAGGCGGCGTTTGCCGTCAATCCGCGCTTGCGCGACTACGTGCTGGATGAACAGGGACACTTGCGCAAGCACGTCACGGTATTTGTAGATGGGCTGCGGGTGCGCGAGCACGTGCGGCTGGATCAGGCGCTGTCGGCAGGCAGCAAGGTGTATGTATTGCAGGCACTGTCAGGAGGCTGATGATGAAAGCAATGGTAGCCACCCGCAAGGGTTTGTTTGAATTGGCCCGTCAGCAGGACGGCTGGCAGATCGGCGCATCCAGTTTCCTGGGCGAACCGGTCAGCATGGTATTGCACGACAGGCGCGACGGTGCAACCTATGCCGCGCTGAATCTGGGGCACTTCGGTTGCAAGCTGCATCGGCGCGATGCCGGCGGCGACGCCTGGACCGAGATCGCCGTGCCGGCCTATCCGCCGCAGCCGGAATCCCTTACAGACGCGGTGGAGTGGAAGCTGCAAATGATCTGGTCGCTGGCCGCCGGCGGCAACGACCAGCCCGGCGTATTGTGGGCCGGCACCTTGCCGGGCGGCTTGTTCCGCTCCAATGACAGGGGCGACACATGGCAGCTGGTACGCGCCCTGTGGGATGCGCCGCAACGCCAGGAATGGTTTGGCGGCGGCTATGATGTGCCGGGCATACATTCCATCTGTGTCGACCCCAGGGATAGTAATACGGTGCTGGTGGGCGTGTCTTGCGGCGGCGCCTGGATTACCCGCAATGGCGGCGACAGCTGGGCGCTCAGCGCCAAGGGCATGAGCGCCAACTATATGCCGCCGGAGCGTGCCGAGGATGAGGCCATACAAGACCCGCACCTGATCGTCCGGTGTGCCGGTGTGCCCGATGTGCTGTGGTGCCAGCATCACAACGGCATCTGGCGCAGCAGGGACGGCGGCGCTTTCTGGCAACGGATACATCCGCAAGGCGGCTTGCCGGACTTCGGCTTCGCGGTGGCAGCCCATCCGGATGACCCGAATACCGCGTGGTTTGTGCCGGCGGTGGCAGACCAGCAGCGCATCCCGGTGGATGCGGCGCTGGCCGTGACGCGCACCAGGGACGGCGGCGATAGCTTGACCGCGCTGCGCCAGGGCTTGCCGCAGCAGCAATGCTACGACCTGGTCTATAGGCATGGCCTGGTGGTGGCCGACGACGGCAAGACCCTGTTGATGGCGTCCACCACCGGCAGCCTGTGGGTGTCGGAGGACAGCGGCGAGCAATGGCAGCAGCTTTCCGCCAACCTGCCGCCCATCTATGCGGTGCGCTTCTACTAAGCAGCTGGTGAGGGATAGGAGAGGGTGGCCATGCCTGTGAAAATCCTGCTGGCGCTGGCGGCCCTGGCATGCCCTGTGCTGGCTTGCTGCGCCGATCAGCCCGTGCTGAAAAATTGGTTCGGCGATCCCTTCGTCCAGGTCAGCAATGCCATGCCCGCCTGCCCGGTTCCGCTCGGCCCGCTGATGGCGGAAGCCGATATCCGGCAAGAAGAGCACGGCAGGGTAGAACGCGGCACCACCTGCTGGCTGAACGGCAAATGCGCCAAGCCGAATGCCTATATGTACGACCAGGATATCGCCAGGCAAGTGCTGCAGCGTTTCGCACAAAGCCAGGCCTTTGCCGATACCAGCTTGTGGGTGACGGTGAAAAGAAAATTCGTCTGGGTGGAGGGATGCGTCGCCGACCAGGGGCAGGAGGCCGGCTTGCAAGCCTTGTTACAAGGCGTGCCGGAGCTGGAGCATGTGCTGGTGAATGTGATGCAGGGCGTGGCGCAAAAGCCGCCGTATGAAGTGCGGCCTAAATAGCGGCACGACGGGAACGGTTTTCGTAGGTTGGTGCTGAGCTTGCGAAGCCCAACATGCCTGGTCGATAGTGGTGCCGGCAACCATGTTGGGCTTCCTTCGTCAGCGCCAAGCTACGGGATACGATTTGGGGCTGGGGTTAATAACGTCGCGAGATGGATTCCGCCACGCATGCCGGCTTGTCGCTGCCTTCACGTTCTATCGTCACTTCCCAGCTCATCTGGGCGCCGCCTGTGATGTCTTCCACGTTGAGCAATTTCATCTTGGCCCTGACCCTGCTGCCGGCCGGCACCGGTGCGGTAAAGCGCACCTTGTTCAAGCCGTAGTTGACGCCCATCTTGACATCGGTCAGGTGGATCGCATTGGCCATCAGCATGGGCAAGAGCGACAAGGTCAGGAAGCCGTGCGCAATCGGGCCGCCGAAAGGCGATTCGCGCTTGCTGCGCTCGACGTCTATGTGTATCCATTGCAGGTCGCCGGTGGCTTCGGCGAACATGTTGATGCGTTCCTGGGTGACTTCCACCCAGTCGGACACGGCCACTTCCTGGCCGATCAGGGACTTCAATTCTTCCAAACTGTGTATTTCACGCATAGGTGTACCAGGGTTAGGTTGGACTGCTCGGTATGATGCTTGAAGGAAGTGCGTTTAAGCGGCAGGACG
Organism: Pseudomonadota bacterium; assembly: GCA_040390485.1. GTDB lineage: Bacteria > Pseudomonadota > Gammaproteobacteria > Burkholderiales > Burkholderiaceae_D > Undibacterium. The sequence goes on along the minus strand of JAZJYH010000035.1, from coordinate 148,651 downwards.
CTTGCCGAACATGCCCTTGCCCTTGATGGTGGCGACCAGTTCCCCTTTTTGGTTGAAGGCGCGCCACATGGACAGGGTGACGCCGCGGTCAGGCTTGGAGGTGGAGGGCGTGCTTTCCAGCGTCTCTATCGACACGGTCAGCGTGTCGCCCGGGCGCACCGGCAAGATCCAGCGTATTTCTTCCACGCCAGGCGAGCCCATGCTGGAGGAGTCCTTGATAAAGCCATCCACCACCAGCCGCATCATCATGCTGCAGGTATGCCAGCCGCTGGCGATCAGGCCGCCGAAGATGGATGCCGCTGCGGCGTCTTTGTCAGTGTGGAAGGGTTGCGGATCAAACTGGTGGGCGAAGGAGAGTATTTCTTCCTCAGTGACGGTGCGCGTGCCGAGCTGGATGACGTTGCCGGGGACGAAGTCTTCGAAATACCATTTATAGGATTTTGCTGCCATTGCTGCTCCAAAGTACTGGAATGCGGAATGCGGGATGGGCTATCCCCTCTCCCGCACGCGGGAGAGGGCTAGGGTGAGGGGCGTCGAAGAGATGTAGAAGGTTTCATGCCGCAGCTTTGAATGCTGACGAATCAGATTTCTCGACTGTCTAACCTTGAATATCAATCGTCGTCGTAGCCGAATCTTCTACATCAATTTAAATACCCTCACCCCATCCCTTTCCCGCACGCGGGAGAGGGAGCTAAATCACGCAGCCTGCTTGAAACCAGGCTGGGCGATGAAGCGCGCCAGGTGGTGGTCGGTGTCGCCCAGGGAGACTTCTATCATGGTCAGACGCTTGAACATGTGCGCGGCCGGCAGTTCATTGGTCACGCCCATGCCGCCGTGCAGCTGTACCGCCTGCTGGCCGACGTAGCGCGCAGCCTGGCCGACGCGGGCCTTGGCTGCCGATACCGTGCGGCGGCGTTCTTCGGCGTCGGGGGACGACACCTTGACCGCTGCCAGCGTCGCCATCGAGCGCGCCTGTTCCATTTCCATGAACATTTCCGCCATTCTGTGTTGCAGCACCTGGAACTTGCCGATAGGCACGCCGAACTGCTGGCGGGTTTTCAGGTATTCTAGCGTGGCGCCGGTGATCGCTTCCATCAGGCCTACCGCTTCTGCGCACAGCAGGGTCACGCCATAGTCGGATGCCGCATCCAGGATATCCCAGCCGGCATCGGCCTTGCCGAGCAGGGCGCTGGCCGGTACCTGCACTTGCTTCAAGGTGATGTCGGCGGCGCGCTGGCAATCGATGGTGCGGTAGTCGCGGCGAGTTACACCGGCGGCGTCCGCATCGACGATGAACAGGCTGATGCCGCCGGTATCGCGCTGGGCGCCGCTAGTGCGGGCTGAGACGATCAGCTTGCCGGCTTGCGCACCGTGCAGCACCACGGTCTTGGTGCCGTTCAACGCGTAGCCGTCGGAATTCTTGGTCGCCGTGGTGGCGATGTCGAACAGGTCGTGCCGCGATTGTTTTTCGGACAGCGCCGTCGCCAGTTTCAGTTCGCCGCTGGCGACCTGTTCCAGCGCCGCGTCCTGGCCGCCGGATTTTTTCAGGAACTCTGCGCCGAGCACGGTCGCAAAGTAGGGTTCGATGACGACGCCGCGGCCCAGTTCCTGCATCACCACCAGCATGTCGATCGCGGAGCCGCTGAAGCCGCCCTGTTCTTCAGGAATAGGCAGCGCGGTCGCGCCCAGTTCCGCCAGTGCGGCCCATGCCGTATCGGATACGCCGGCAGCGGATTCGACGATTTTCTTGCGGTGCTCGAAGTTGTAATCCTTCTCTACCCAGCGGCGTACCGCTTCGGCAAACTGCTTTTGTTCTTGCGTTAAGCTGAAATCCATTTTTGTCCCCTCTATCTTTTACAGGCCCAGAATCATTTGGGTGATGATATTTTTTTGTATCTCGTTCGAACCGCCGTAGATCGAGGTCTTGCGGTAGTTGAAATAGTAGGCGGCCAGTGGCGCAGCGTCGTCATCGTTGACGATGCTGTGCTCTTGTTCGCCTTCCAGGTAGGCGGGGTCAAAAGGCTGGCTGTACGGGCCTATGGCTTCCACCATCAGCTCGGTCAGCCTTTGCTGGATTTCAGTGCCCTTGATTTTCAGCAGCGAGGCTTCCGGGCCCGGACGGCCGCTGTCTTGCGAGATCACGCGCAGCACGGTGATTTCCAGCGCCATCAGTTCCACTTCCAGGCTGGCTACCTTGGACGCATATACCGGGTCGTCCAGCAGCGGCTTGCCGTTCTTTTGGTGTTCGGTGGCGACCCGCTTCAGGAATTGCAGTTCGCGCTTGGCGCGGCCGACCGCGGCGATATTGGTGCGCTCGTGGCCGAGCAGGTATTTGGCATAGGTCCAGCCCTTGTTTTCTTCGCCGATCAGGTTTTGTACCGGCACCTTGACGTTGTCGAAGAAGACTTCATTCACTTCATGCTCTTCATCCAGCATGATGATGGGGCGCACGGTGATGCCCGGCGTCTTCATGTCGATCAGCAGGAAGGAAATGCCTTCCTGCTTGCGCGCGCCGGTATCGGTGCGCACCAGGCAGAAGATCATGTCGGCGTGCTGGGCCAGCGTGGTCCAGGTTTTCTGGCCGTTGACGATGTAGAAATCGCCTTCGCGTTCTGCGCGGGTTTTGAGCGATGCAAGGTCGGAGCCTGAGCCAGGTTCCGAATACCCCTGGCACCACCAGTCGTCGCAATTCAGGATGCGCGGCAGGTAGTAGTCTTTTTGGGCTTGATTACCAAAGGCCATGATGACCGGTGCCACCATGGCGACGCCGAAAGGCATGATGCCCGGGGTGCCGGCGCGGGCGCATTCTTCTTCAAAGATATGGCGCTGGGTCGCAGTCCAGCCGGTGCCGCCGTATTCCTTGGGCCAGCCTGTGGCGACCCAGCCTTGCTTGGCCAGGGTCTTGTGCCAGCGCACAAAATCGTCCTTGGACAGACGCTTGTGGTTCAGCACCTTGTGCTTCAGGTCTGCCGGCAGGTTGGCGTCCAGGTAGCTGCGTACCTGGTCACGGAATGCCAGGTCTTCCGACGTGTAATTCAAATCCATGTTTCTTGTCTCCTAGTGTTGTGCCTTGCTTTGTACTCTTAGCGGCACATGATCTTTTAATCTAAAAAAGCACGACCGTTCAGAACAATTGTACAATGGATTTTGGGTCGTGTGGCAAGCAAATGATTGGCTTTTTTATTGGGCAAAAAATAGCCTCAATGACAACAACTCGGCAGTTATTCAACAATCCGGATCAATGGAAGTGGCTGGATCCCTGCGGTGGTGCATCGTCGGGCATTTCTGCATGGACCAGTTCGGCATCCGGGTCGGCGAACAGCGGCGCGCCGCAATCGTCGCAAAATTCCATCGCGAAGATGTCTTCCAGCTTCTTCACGCGCAGCACGCCGCATTCGGCCAGCACGGTAGGGATCTCGCCCAACAGGCTTTCGGCCAATGCCGACGACAGTTGCGACAGCTGGCCCTGCTCCGGCTCTACCGCGCTCAGTTGGTCGTCCTGCTGGTAGATGGGCCAGACCACGCCGTACACGACTTCAGGCGCATTGCCGACGCAGAAGCTGATCCGGTATTCGTCGATTTGCCCGTTGCTGTCGGGATTGCCGAAAGCGGCGATGATGACCGACAGCTCGGCCGGCTCCACGCTGAGCACATTGCTTAGGTAGAATACCGCCGCACGTATCGAGACCGGACGTATCTTGATGTCGGCCTCGCGGCAGACGGTGTAATAGGCTTCCGGCATCAGCAGCTCTATGCCGCAGCCGGGCAGCAGGCGGCTGACCACCGGCGTCGCGCTTTCCTGCCATTGCGCCAGGATCTCGGTCTTGGCGGTGGTGGTGTCAAACGGCGGCGTCACCATTTGCCAGCGGAAGAAGGGCGTCAGCACCGGCGTCACGACCACCGCCAGCAGATAGCGTATATCGGCCAGGAAGGGGATGGTCTGCGGCAGCTCATGCTGCGGCTTCAATACCGCGCCCTTCAACAGGCTCAGCGCCAGTTGCTCGGTCAATGCATAGGTGTCGCAATGGCTGCGCGGCAACTGGTCTATCGAGTACAGCGTGGGCAGTATCTGCAGTTGCGCATCGTCGGCCAGCACATGGGTCTTCATATGGGCGGACACCAGGGTAATGATTTCTCCCGAGATGCCGCCGGAGGGAATTTCAAACCGGGTCCAGGCCAGGATGGGCGCTGCGATCAGCATCGCGTCGTAGAATTTGTGGTCAAATTCCAGCCGGCATGAGGTGCTGAGCGACTCCATGGTCTCCATCAGCACTTCATAGGAATTCGGGTGGGTTTCAAACAAATGCTCGGAGGCAGACTCCAGCATGTCCTGGTGATTGCTTTTCAGGGTCTTGGTGACGACGGTGTCCAGTTGCTCTTGCCAGGACAAGTCTTCCAGCCGGCTACCGGATTGTGCTACGGCCTGGGCCAGGTTGGCGATACGCACACTGTCTGCCGCTAGCTTGAGTCTGTTTTTCTTGGGTGGGCGGCGCATACATGTAAACCTGCTGTGGAAATAGCTTTGATTGTAAGACTATTTGTCAATTAGGCGTAGATTTTGTGTATGCAGGAGAAACGGGAAACCGCGCGACCGCTGTTTCCCGTTTGCATGGATTTATCTTTTTTGGTATTGCGTATTGCCAAACAGGATGTCCTTGGCCTTATCATCCTGCAGCGGCTTGCGCAGGTCGGCCAGCACTGCCACGCCGCGCTGGACGGCAGGGCGCGCATCGATCAGGTCGAACCAGCGCTTGGCGTTGGGATACTCATTCCAGTCTATGCCCTGGTTGGCGGAAGAGCGCGCCCAGGGGAAACTGGCGATATCGGCGATCGTGTATTCGTCGCCGGCCAGGTATTCGGTTTGCGATAATTGCTTGTCGATCACGCCGTACAGGCGCTTGGCTTCATTCGTATAGCGGTTAACCGCATAGGCTATCTTTTCCGGCGCATATTGGCGGAAGTGGTGGGCCTGGCCCAGCATGGGGCCGAAACCGCCTTTCTGGAACATCAGCCACTGCAGGGTATTATATTTCTCCCTGTCGGTCTTGCCGAGGAACTTGCCCGTCTTGCCTGCCAGATAGACCAGGATGGCGCCCGATTCAAACAGCGTGATCGGTTTGCCGTCCGGGCCGTCGGCATCGACGATGACAGGAATCTTGTTGTTGGGGGAGATCGCCAGGAATTCCGGTTTGAACTGGTCGCCGGCCCCGATGTTGACAGGTATCGCGCGATAGGCCAGCTCGCACTCTTCCAGCATGATATGAATCTTGTGACCGTTTGGCGTGGGCCAGGAATATGCATCAATCATCGATTTCCTCTCCTTCGGTTGAGAATCTATGGCGCGCTTTATTTCAAAGATTTTCTTTAGTCAATAAAAAATCCCAAACGCTATTATGCAGACGTTTGGGATTTCTCGCAGAGAGTTGATTTTTGCTGCGTTACAACATTTTTGAGCAAATTAGCCGCGGGTGATTGGTGGGCTCAAATCCTCGCCGGGCAAGCTAATATGCTTGGCCAGTTCCAGCTTGGCGATGGCGTTGCGGTGCACCTCGTCCGGGCCGTCGGCGATGCGCAAAGTGCGGTTGCCTGCCCATTGCGCCGCCAGCGGGAAGTCATCCGATACGCCGCCGGCGCCATGCGCCTGGATCGCCCAGTCCAGCACTTGCTGGGTCACGTTCGGCGCCAGCACCTTGATCATCGCGATCTCGGCCTGGGCCTGCTTGTTGCCTACGGTGTCCATCATGTAGGCCGCTTTCAGGGTCAGCAGGCGGGTGGTGTCGATCTGGATGCGGGATTCGGCGATGCGCTCGCGCCAGATGCTTTGCTCCGACACTTTTTTACCGAAGGCGACGCGGCTGTTCAGGCGCTTGCACATCAGTTCCAGCGCGCGTTCGGCCACGCCTATGGCGCGCATGCAGTGGTGGATACGGCCTGGCCCCAGGCGGCCCTGGGCGATTTCAAAGCCGCGGCCTTCGCCTAGCAGGATATTGGAGGCGGGGACGCGCACGTTTTCCAGCAGGATCTCGCAGTGGCCGTGCGGCGCGTCGTCATAGCCGAACACCGGCAGTGGGCGCTTGACGGTAATGCCGGGCGTGCTGGCGTCCACCAGTATCATCGATTGCTGGGAGTGGCGGGCCGCGGCGAAGTCGGTCTTGCCCATCAAAATGTACACTTTGCAGCGCGGATCGCCGGCGCCGGAGATCCACCATTTATGGCCGTTGATCACATAGTCGTCGCCGTCGCGTTCTATGCGGGTCTCGATATTGGTGGCGTCGGAAGAGGCCACGCCCGGTTCGGTCATCGCAAAGGCGGAACGGATCTCGCCGCGCAACAGCGGTTCCAGCCAGGTGCGCTTGTGCTCTTCGGTGCCGTAGCGCTCTATGGTTTCCATATTGCCGGTATCCGGCGCGGCGCAGTTGAACACTTCCGGCGCCCAGCTGACCCGGCCCATGATTTCGCACAGCGGCGCATAGTCGAGATTGGACAAGCCTTCCGGCGCGCGCACCGATTTAGGCAGGAACAAATTCCACAAGCCCTGGGCGCGGGCCTTGGGTTTCAGCTCTTCGATCAGTTCGGTAGGGATCCAGCGATTGCCTTTTTCCTTGCCGTTCCTGTCGACTTCCTGTTTGAAGGCTTTTTCATTTGGATAGATATGCTCATCCATGAACTTCAACAGCTTGCCTTGCAATTCCTTGCAGCGGTCCGAGTATTCGAATTCCATGTTGTCTCCTGGTTTGTTCTGTTGTGATGAAACCTGTTACTTCAAATGGATTTGCTTGCTGTAGGGTGGGCAGCTCTGCCCACGCTGTCATCTACTACTTTATTTGTCCGCTAGGCGTGCCCTACAAAAAAACGAAAACACGGAAGAAAAACGAGAGAAAATGATGCCCGCAAGCGGATCAAAGGGCGATCAAGATGGTTTTTTTTGTGCTTTTTGTGTTTTTCGTGGACTATGTTTTGTTAGCCCTTTACTTGTTGGCGTAGCTCCAGCCCATCTCTGCCATCGGCCGTGCCGCTTCGCCGGATTTCTTGGCTTGCGCACTGGACGCCGTGCCGTCTACGTAACGCTTCATGATGCCCTGCAAAATGCCGGCCATGCGGAACATGTTGTAGGCCAGGTAGAAAGAGAAGTCTTCCTGGCGTATGGTCTTGCCGGTGCGTTCGCAGTATTTGGCGATGTATTCCTGTTCGCTGGGGATGCCCAGGGCCTTGAAGTCCAGGCCAGCGATGCCGCGGAACTGGCCGGGGGCAATATGCCAGCTCATGCAGTGATAGGAAAAATCGGCCAATGGGTGGCCCAGCGTCGACAATTCCCAGTCCAGGATCGCCAGGATGCGCGGCTCGGTCTTGTGGAACATCATATTGTCCAGGCGGTAGTCGCCGTGCACGATGCTGGTATCGTCGCCGGCCGGGATATTGTTCGGCAGCCAGGCGATCAGGTTGTCCATCGCCTCGATTTTCTCGGTTTCCGAAGCCTTGTATTGCTTGGTCCAGCGGTCGATCTGGCGGGCGAAATAATTGCCCGGCTTGCCGTAGTCGGCCAGGCCTATCGCGGCGTAGTCTATCGTGTGCAACTGGGCAATTACGCGGTTCATTTCATCGTAGATTTCTGCGCGCTGGACCGGCGTCATGTCGGGCAGCGATTGGTCCCACAGCACGCGGCCGTCGACAAATTCCATGATGTAAAAGGCGCGGCCTATCACGTCTTCGTCCGTGCACAGTGCGTACTGCCTGGCAGCCGGGAAGCCGGCCTTGTTCAGCGCATTCATGACCTTGAATTCGCGCTCTATCGCGTGCGCCGACGGCAGCAGCTTGGCCACCGGGCCGGGCTTGGCGCGCATCACAAAGCGCTGGTTGCCGGCACTCAGTTTGAAGGTGGGATTGGATTGGCCGCCCTTGAATTGTTCTACGACCAGGCTGCCTGCCGATTTGGCGTCAAACCCTTCCACGTGCTGGCGCATATAGTCGGCCAAGGCGCCGATATCGAACTTTTGGCGCTCGCTGATCGGCATGGTTCCCATGAATTCTTCAAACATTTTGTCTCCTGCATGGCTAGATTTGGACTGGGTCGGCCTATTCTATATCAATAAATCGTACGGTCGTACTATTTGTTGATATTTTTTCTTTGGCCCTGTGCAACGAGCTTAGCGAATGCGTGATTTCTTGTATTGTTCCAGCAGTGTTTCCATCGTAGTGCTGCGGGACTCGTTCTGCAAATCGGATAGCGGGGAATAATTGACGATGCGCACCACCCAGTCATGCGCTTCCATACCGACGTCCAGCACGTTGATGCAGCCGGCGGTCTGCGCCAGGTTGCCCAGGAACAGCCTTTGCCCGGTCAGCGCATACGACAGGATGGCGCGATTGACGCCGCCATGCAGCACCAGCAAGACGCAATCCCAATCAGGGTCGGCCAGCAATTGCTGGATGCCGGGATGGATGCGGTCCATGAACTGGCCTATGGCTTCGCCGCCGAGGAACTGTTTGTCCTCTGCAACGACGCCTTCAAATGCGCCGACGAAGGCGTCCTTGAGTTGCTCGTCCGAGATGGCGGCGAGCTTGCCGCCGCGTAATTCTTCCCACTGCGGCCAGATTTCCAGTTCTGTTTGCTGCCCGGTTTCCGCCAGCACGCTGTTAGCGGTTTCCACGGTGCGCGGCAAGCCGGACACGATGACCCGATCAAAGCGTATGCCCTGTTGCGCAAACACCTTGCCCGCGGCGCTGGCCTGCAGCCGGCCTTGTTCGTTCAATGGTACGGACTCGGGCAGGAAGGGCTTGCCGGCGTCATCGAAATAGCTGACGCTGCCATGCCGCATCAGGTAGATGCGGCGGCGGGTGTGCAGGGGAGGGCTCATTTGTGGTTCACTTGTAGTGTGCTGTGCGTTTTTCCAGGAAAGCCTGTATGCCCTCCAGCGCATCCCGGTGATGCAGGCTGGCAACGAAGTTCTGTTTTTCCGCCTCCAGATGCTGCGCCAGCGTATTGTCTGCCGCTTCACCTACCAGGGCCTTGATGCGGCCGACCGCGTGCGGCGACAAGGCCGCCAGTTGCTCGGCCCAGTCCAGTGCGGCATTCAGTGCGGTGCCGTCCGGCACCAGCTTGTTCACCAGACCGAACTCATGCAGGCGGCTGGCCAGGACAGGTTTGCCTTCCAGCAGTATTTCGGTGGCCAACTGGCGCGGCAGGGCCTGGGACAGGAACCAGGAGCCGCCGCCGTCCGGGGTGAGCCCGACCCTGACATAGGCCATCACAAACTTTGCCGAGGCGCCGGCCACGATCAGGTCGCAGGCCAGCGCCAGGGAAAAGCCGGCGCCGGCGGCAGCGCCATCCACCGCGGCGATCACCGGCTTGCCGCAATTGCGCAGCGCGTCTATCCAGCCATGCAGGGCGTCGATGGAGTCGGCCTGCACTGTCCTGTCCTTGCTGCGATTTTCCAGCAGGCGGTTCAGGTTACCGCCAGAGCAAAAGAAATTGTCGGCGCCGGTCAGCACCACCGCGTGCACGGTATCATCCCGTTCGGCGATAGACAGCATCTCTATGGCGGCGGCGTACATGTCGGGATGCAGTGCGTTCTTGGCGCCGGGATTGGACAGGGTCAGTACCAGGGTGCCGTCACGGCGCGAGGATTTGAGTTCAGCTGACATGGAGCGCTATACCGCCATGGTTTTGTTGACGTTCAGATCCATCAAACCCTTCAGCAAGCGATAGGCCTTCCAGAGCCAGGCGCAGAACCACACCAGGAAGGCGAGCGGGATGCCGATAATGGTGATGTAGAGCAGGCCGCCGACGAACATCCACAGCAGATACCACCAGAAAGAACGTATTTGCCAGGTATGGTGACTGTACACGAAGGTGCCGGCAGCGTCGGGGCGCTTCAGGTAGCTGATGATCAGGGGGATCCAGGAAAAGGCGCCGAGGGAAAATACCAGGCTCACTGCGTGAAAGATATACAGCCACCAGGCCAGGTTTTTCATTGAATTCAGTTTGTCGTCAAACACCAGTTCTTGAGTCATTGATGCTCCATAAGTTAAACAACGAACTTCGATGGGGTGCCCTCTATGTCAGGGCCTCAGTGGAACAGGTTCAGGATGCCATCCAATCCGACAAAATTCAAGGCCACGTTGGCCTGGGCCCTGACCACGGGCTTGGCGCGGAAGGCGACCGACAGGCCGGCGATATGCATCATCTTCAAGTCGTTCGCGCCATCGCCCATGACGATGGCCTGGCTGGGCTCTATCCCCATTTCTATGCACACGCGCTCCACCGTGCGCTGCTTTTCTTCTGCGTCGACGATGCCGCCGATGACCTTGCCGGTCAGTTTGCCGTGCTCGATTTCCAGTACATTGGAATGGGTGTAGTCCAGGCCCAGGCGGGTCTTCATACGATCGGTGAAATAGGTGAAACCGCCCGATACCAGCAAGGTTTTCAAGCCCGCGGCCTGCACCGCATACAGCATCTTTTGCGCGCCCAGCGACAACTGCAGGCGCTCGTCATACACTTTTTGCAGGGCCGCCGCATCCAGCCCCTTTAACAGCGCAACGCGGCGTATCAGGCTTTCGCGGAACTCGATTTCGCCGCGCATCGCCGCTTCAGTAATTTCCGCCACTTGCGGCTTCAGTCCCTGCATGTCGGCGATTTCGTCTATGCATTCTATCGTGATCAGCGTGGAATCCATGTCCATCGCCACCAGCTTGAAGTCGCCCAGTGCGCGCCCGGCTTCGATGAAGGTGGCATCCAGCTGCTCTGCATAGGCTTCGGCCTCTATCTGCGCCCTGAGTTCGCTGGTAAAGCTGATGTTTTCGCAGCGCACGGCGTTGGGATTGAGTTTGATGATATTGGCGGCATTCGCCAGCGCTGCCACGCGGCTCAGTACGCTGGGGTGGGGGCTCAGCCCCTGTAGGATCAGGTTCATGATGACAATAGTTTAGTGTAATGCGCGCATGGTGGTCTTTACCTGGGCGACGCGTGACGCCAGGTCGGGCATATTGGCGGTGATGCGCAATTTGTCCTGCCCATTCAGTTTGATATGCTTGTGCTTTTGCACCAGCTCTATGATGCGCATTGCATCGATAGGCGGTTGCGGCTCAAACTGCAAAGAAGCGGCCTCGCCATGGACGTCGATCTTGATGATGCCCAATAGCTTGGCGGCGACGCGCAGCCTGTGGGTTTCCAGCAATGCCTTGACCGGTTCCGGCAGCTTGCCGAAGCGGTCTATCAACTCTTCCTGCATATCGTCGATCGCGTCCTGCTTGCTGCAATTGGCCAGGCGCTTGTAGATGGACAGGCGCTCGTGCACGTCGCCGCAGAAGTCGTTGGGCAGCAAGGCCGGAATGTGCAAATTGATTTCCGTAGTGCTGGACAGCGGCGCCGCGAGGTCGGGCTCCTTGCCGTTTTTCAGCGAGCGCACTGCCTCGTTGAGCATGTCGGAGTACATCTGAAAGCCGATCTCATGCATTTCGCCGGACTGGCTGTCGCCCAGCACTTCGCCGGCCCCGCGAATTTCCAGGTCGTGCATCGCCAGATAAAATCCGCTGCCCAATTCTTCCATCTGCTGGATAGCATCCAGCCGGCGCGACGCCTGCTTGGTCAGGCTTTGCAGGTCGTGCACCAGCAGGTAGGCGTAGGCCTGGTGGTGCGAGCGGCCGACCCTGCCGCGCAACTGGTGCAGCTGGGCCAGGCCGAATTTGTCTGCCCTGTGCATGATGATGGTGTTGGCGGTCGGCACGTCGATGCCGGTTTCTATGATGGTCGTGCACAGCAGGATGTTATGCCGCTGCGCCACAAAGTCGCGCATGACCTTTTCCAGGTCGCGCTCATGCATCTGGCCGTGGGCGACGATCACGCGCGCTTCCGGCAGCAGGGTTTCCAGCATGGCCTTGCGGTTCTGTATGGTTTCCACTTCATTGTGCAGGAAATACACCTGGCCGCCGCGCTTCAGTTCGCGCAGGCAGGCTTCGCGTATCACCGATTCACCCTCGCTGCGCACAAAGGTCTTGATCGCCAGCCGTTTTTGCGGCGCCGTGGCGATGATGGAAAAATCGCGCAAGCCTTCCAGCGCCATGCCCAGGGTGCGCGGGATGGGGGTAGCGGTCAGCGTCAGTACGTCGACCTCGGCCCGCAGCGCCTTCAGCGCTTCCTTCTGGCGCACGCCGAAGCGGTGTTCCTCGTCGATGATAACCAGGCCCAGGCGCGAGAATTTGACGTCGTCCGACAAGAGCTTGTGGGTGCCGATCACGATATCTATGGTGCCGTCGCCCATGCCCTTGATTGCTTGCGTGATTTCCTTGGTGGTGCGAAAGCGCGACAGCTCGGCTATCCTGACCGGCCAATTGGCGAAGCGGTCGGCAAAGGTTTGCGCGTGTTGCTCTGCCAGCAGGGTGGTCGGGGCCAGGATGGCGACCTGCTTGCCGCCCATCACCGCGACAAAGGCTGCGCGCAGCGCGACCTCGGTCTTGCCGAAGCCAACGTCGCCGCAGATCAGCCTGTCCATGGGCTTGCCGGCGGTCATGTCTCCTATCACGGCGGTGATGGCGGCGGCTTGGTCGGCGGTTTCTTCAAAGCCGAAGCTGTCGGCAAAGGCTTCATAGTCCCTGGCCGAGTATTCAAAGGCATGGCCCTGGCGCAGGGCGCGGCGCGCGTACAGGTTCAGCAATTCGGCGGCGGTATCGCGGATCTGCTGGGCCGCCTTGCGCTTGGCTTTTTCCCATTGGCCCGAACCCAGGCTGTGCAAAGGGGCGTCGTCTGGCGCGGCGCCGGAGTAGCGTGAGATCACATGCAGTTGCGATACCGGCACATACAGCTTGGTGTCTTTCGCATATTCCAGGTGCAGGAATTCGGTCTCCCCTTCACCCAGGTCCATGCTGATCAGGCCCATGTAGCGGCCTATGCCGTGGTTGCTATGCACCACCGGGTCGCCTATCTTCAGCTCGGACAGATCGCGCACCATATGCTCGACCTGGGTCACGGCTTCCTGTTTCTTGCGGCCTATGCGTTTGCCCGAACCGGCGTACAGCTCGGTTTCGGTAATGAAGGCCAGGCCGTCCGCCAGCGCGAAGCCAGCGTGCAGCGGCGCCACGCCCAGCACCAGCTTGGCGTCCGAGGTGAGGAAGTCGGTATAGCCTTCGCACAGGCTGAGGCGGATATCGTATTCGCTGAAATACTGTTGCAGGGTTTCCCGGCGGCCCAGGGTTTCCGCGCAGATCATCACGCGCTTGCCGGTTTGCAGCAAAAAGGCGCGCAGGTTGCTCAGCGGATCGTCGGCGCGGCGGTTGACTGCCACGTCCGGCACCGGGGCCGATATTTCGGAAGCCGGGCCGCCGCTTTGCAAGACCCAGCGGGCATGCGGCTTCAGGGCCGTGAAAAAATCCTCGTCGCGCAAAAACAGCGATTCCGGCGGCAGGATGGGGCGTTCCCGGTCCGATTTCAGGAATTGGTAGCGCGAGCGGGTATCTACCCAGAAACGCTGTATCGCCTCGTCGATGTCGCCTACCAGCGCGAACGAGGTATCCTTGGGCAGGTAGTCAAACAGGGTCGCGGTTTCTTCAAAGAACAGCGGTAAATAGTATTCTATGCCGGCCGAAGCGATGCCGTTGCCGATGTCCTTGTAGATCGCAGAGCGCGAAGGATCGCCTTCAAACTGCTCGCGCCAGCGGCTGCGGAAGGCCGTGCGCGCCGCTTCATCCATGGGGAATTCGCGACCGGGCAGCAGGCGCACTTCCTTGACCGGGTACAGCGAACGCTGGCTGTCGGCATCGAAAGTCCGTATGGTTTCTATCGTGTCGCCGAACAGGTCGAGCCGGTAAGGCAGCACCGAACCCATGGGGAACAGGTCGATCAGGCCGCCGCGCACCGAGTATTCGCCCGGCGACATCACCTGCGACACATGGGTATAGCCGGCCAGGGTCAGCTGGCTCTTCAGCCTGGCCTCATTCAGGGTCTCGCCCTGCTTGAAAAAGAAGGTATAGGCCGCCAGGAAAGACGGCGGCGCCATGCGCACCACGGCCGAGGTGGCCGGCACGATCAGCACGTCGCACTGGCCGCTTTGTATTTCATGCAGGGTCGCCAGCCTTTCCGATACCAGGTCCTGGTGCGGTGAAAAGGCGTCGTAGGGCAGGGTTTCCCAATCCGGCAGCAGGTGGCAGCGCAATGCGTGCGCGGCGCCGAACCAGGCGATTTCATCGAGCAGGCGCTGGCCGTCGGTCGCGTTGGCGACAAAGATCGTCAGCAGGCGCTGCTGCGGCTTCAATGCCGCGGCCGCCTGTGCCAGCACGTAGGCATCGGCAGAGCCGTGAAGCTGGGGGAGGGCTACTCTGTGTCCGGCCTTGGGTAGGGCTTTTATGAGATCAAATGACATTAGTGGATGACAGCTATGGTCTGCAAACGATCCACAGACCCGATTTGACTTTAGAATGAGACTTACATTATAAACGAAGGCGTATTTTTAAAGCCTTTACATTCTCTTAGGTATTGATGGACAGCATAGCCTCCAGCCACAAAGCCCGCTATTTTGCACTGATCCCGGCCGCCGGGGTCGGTTCCCGCATGGGGGCGGCCACTCCCAAGCAATACCTGCCGATAGCAGGAAGGCCCATCCTGCGGCATACCGCCGATGCTTTCCTGTATGCGCCGCAGATACTGCATACCGCGGTTGTGGTCAGTGCGCAGGACGGCTATGTCGACGAAGTCCTGCGTACTTGCGCCGAATTGTCGGTGTTGCGCTGCGGCGGGGCCACGCGCAAGGAATCGGTCAGGAACGGGCTGGATGCGCTGCGCAGTTTGCCCGGCCTGGCGGCGCCGATCGCCGACCATGACTGGGTGCTGGTGCATGACGCCGCCCGGCCGGGGCTGACTCCGGCCCTGATCGCCAAGCTGATAGAGCAGGTCGGGGAGCATGCGGTGGGCGGTTTGCTGGCGCTGCCGGTGGTGGATACCGTCAAGTGGGTCGAGGGCGGTGCTGTCAAGACCATTCCCCGGGACGGCCTGTGGCTGGCGCAGACGCCGCAAATGTTTCGCTACCGCTTGCTGTGCGAGGCGCTGGACGCCGCGGCCGAGGTGACGGATGAGGCCAGTGCGGTCGAGGCTGCCGGGCATACGCCTCTGTTGATCGAGGGGCACGCCAGGAACTTGAAGGTGACGCTGCCTAGCGATCTTGCCTTGATGCAATTGTATTTGTCCGGCGAGCTTGCCGGCTGAACTTGATATGGTCTGGGTTTTTACATTAATTGCTGGAGGGAGTGACGATGCGATACAAATGCAGCACTGCTGTCATGGCTGCTTGCCCACTGCTTGCGGTTTTTTTTGCTGTTCCTTTGAGCCATGCGGCGACGGGCGATTTGTCTAATTTGTCTAATTTGTCTATTGCGCAAAGAACCCAGGCAGCGCGCTCGACGGCGGAAACCAGCCCGCAATGTCGCGCCGCCAAGCCGTTTTACTGGGAAATCGGCGATGCCGGTAAAACCCTGGCTCAGGGCAGGGTGGGTTTGCGGGCGCCGCAATCAGATACCTTGATGCCGATTGCATCGTCGTCCAAATGGGTGTATGCCGCCTATGTCGCACAATTGCGGTCCGGGAAACTGACCGATGAAGATATAGAGTTCCTGACTTTTCGCAGCGGCTATACCCGTTTCAAGCGCTGCCTGTCCTCGGATACCGTCAACACTTGCGTCCGGACCTTGTCCAATGGGAAGCAGGATCCTGCCACCAAGGGCAAATTTTTCTATAGTGGCGGCCACATGCAAAAGCATGCGGAGTTGATCGGTTTGGGCGATCTCGATAATCGCGCCCTGGCGGCGGAACTGCGCAAGGTATTGGGCACCGAGATACCGGTTGCCTATAACCAGCCGCAGCTTGCCGGCGGCATCGTTGCCAGCGCGGACAGCTACGCGGATTTCCTGCGCAAGCTGCTGGCGGGCAAGCTTGCCTTGTCCGGCATGCTGGGCTCGCATGCGGTGTGCACCAATCCGGCGACCTGCGAGCAGGCCGCCAGCACCCCTATCCCGGCGCGCACGAGCTGGCATTACAGCCTGGGGCACTGGGTGGAGGATGATCCGCAAACCGGCGACGGCGCCTACAGCAGCGCCGGATTGTTCGGGTTTTATCCCTGGATAGATGCCAGCCGCAGCTATTATGGGATCATCGCGCGCACCAGCCTGCTGGGTACGCTCTTGAGCGGAGAGGGGCAGCGGCCCGCATTGGAATCCGCCGAGTGCGGGCGCTTGATACGCAAGGCCTGGATGAGCGGGGCGCCGCAAAGCTGAATAGGCTGCACACCTTGAACAGGTTCAGTATTCAGTATTTCGTTAATTTCTTTCGTTAATTTCTTTCGTTAAGCAAGGACTCGATGGCTACACAATTACCTCCATTCCGTATAGGCCAGGGCTACGATTGCCACGCGCTGGTGCCGGGGCGCAAGCTGATCATAGGTGGCGTGACGATTCCGCACGCGACCGGCTTGCTCGGGCATTCCGACGCGGATGTCTTGCTGCATGCGATTACCGATGCGCTGTTCGGTGCGGCGGGGCTGGGCGATATCGGGCGGCATTTTCCGGATACCGACAAGCAATTTTCAGGCGCCGATTCGCGCGTCTTGCTCAGGGAGGCCGCTGCGCGGGTGCGTCAGGCGGGCTACCAGATAGGCAATGTGGACGCGACCATCATCGCGCAAGCGCCAAAAATGGCGCCGCATATCGCGTTGATGGCGGAAAATATTGCCGCCGACCTGGGCCTGGAAGCGGGCAGGGTGAATATCAAGGCCAAAACCAACGAACGCCTCGGTTACCTGGGGCGGGAAGAGGGTATTGCCTCGGAAGCAATAGCGCTGGTCTTTAATGCCTAGACGTACTAAACTGGGAAATAGACCAGCCACAGGAGACGTGCATGGACCAGGAAAATTTAAAGGACTTGCTGAAACAATTGCATGAAGGTCTCAGTTCAACCGACCAGGTTGATGCGGAATTAAAAACCTTGCTGCACAAGCTGGACTCCGATATTCAGCATCTGTTAAACGCTGAAAGTGCTCCGGATGACCCGATTTTTGCCGGCCTGACCGAACGCTCCCAAGCCTTGTCGGCGCAATTCGCCGCCAAGCATCCGCGCCTGGAGCCTGTGCTCAGGGAGCTGGGCGGCATGCTGGAAAAGATAGGCGTGTGACGATAGGCGCGCGAGCGGGGTCAGACACAAGACAGGCGCGCCGATAAAAAAAGCCCACTAGAATTTTTAGTGGGCTTTCTGTTTGCTGCCTGGAATGCAGTGCTTATTGGTGCATTTACAGGCTCATTTCCAGCACTTGGCGGCTGACATCGAGCGTCACATCGCGTTTTTCGCCCAGGGCGACCATGCGGTGGTTTTCCAGTGCAGACAGGATGGGGGCGATGTTGCCGGCATTCAGGGAATAGTCGCCCAGACGGGTCTTGACGCCGACTTTTTCGAAGAATTCCTGGGTGCGCGCAATCGCGGCATCTATCCTGCTGTCTTCGTCGCCGTCGCGCAAATCCCAGACGCGTTCCGCATATTGCAGCAGTTTGGCGCGCTTGCCTTCCTTGCGTACCCTGAGCATGCTCGGCAGTACGATAGCCAGGGTCTGGGCGTGGTCCAGGCCATGCAGGGCGGTCAGTTCATGGCCTACCATATGGGTAGCCCAGTCCTGTGGCACACCGGTGGAAATCACGCCGTTCAGCGCCATCGTCGCGCACCACATGATATTGGCGCGGGTATCGTAGTCTTGCGGATTGGCCAGCGCTTTCGGACCTTCCTCTATCAGGGTTTTCAGCAAGCCTTCGGCAAACCTGTCCTGCACCGGCGAATTGACCGGATAGGTCATGTATTGCTCCATCACGTGAGCATAAGCATCGACCACGCCGTTGCCGATCTGGCGCACCGGCAGAGTAAAGGTGGTCGTTGGGTCCAGTACCGAGAATTGCGGGAAGCAATGACGGCTGGAGAAGGCCATCTTGGCTTTCAGCGATTTGCGGGTGACGACGCCGCCGTTGTTCATTTCCGAGCCGGTGGCCGGCAGGGTCAGCACGGAACCGAAGGGCAGCGCCTTGCTGACATTGCTGCCGCGTTTTTCCAGGATGGCCCAGGGATCGTCGCCTTCAAAACAGGCTGCCGCCGCGACAAACTTGGTGCCGTCGATGACGGAACCGCCGCCCACCGCCAGCAGGAAGTCTATATTTTCTTTCTTGATCAGCGCTACGGCGCCCATCAGCGTTTCATAGCTGGGATTGGGTTCTATGCCGGTAAATTCTGTCACCGAGCGTGTGCCCAGGGCCGCCATCACCTGGTCGAATACGCCGTTCTGCTTGATGCTGCCGCCGCCATACAGCACGAGTACCTTGGCATCGGCGGGAATGACTTTATTCAAGTCGGCGATACGGCCTTTTCCAAACAAGATCTGGGTAGGGTTGTAAAAATCAAAATTCAGCATTCCGGTCTCCTTGGAAAACAATATTGGTAAAACCAGGCCTTTATTTAATCAGGCCATTGTTGCAACTCTCTATGCTAGCGCATATTCGGGAAACGGGTTGGACCCGGCGCCTGGCCGGGGACGCCGCCGCGCCGGTCATTTACTCGGCGAGGAACAGGAACACCGTCGGCTTCTTGTGGAAATCCGGGGTTTGCCCGGCCTGCAGGCGCGACTTCCATTCACCCGCGCTCCTGGTCTGCACCGATTCCGTGGGCAGGCTGAGGTCAGTGGCGACGCATACCAGGGTGCTGGACAGGCAGACGCTGGCCAGCGCTTCCAGCATGGCGGTATTGCGATAAGGTGTTTCTATCAGCAACTGGGTTTGTTTTTCCTTCCTGGAGCGCTCTTCCAGTTCCTTGATGCGCTTGCTGCGCAAGGCGGCGTCGGTAGGCAGGTAGCCGTGGAATGCGAAGCTTTGGCCATTCAGGCCGCTGGCCATCAGGCTTAATAGCAGCGAGGACGGGCCCACCAGCGGCCTGACCGTGATGCCGCGCTGATGCGCCAGGCGCACCAGGTTGGCGCCGGGATCGGCGACGGCGGGCACGCCGGCCTCCGAGATCAGGCCTGCGTCATGGCCTTCCAGCAAGGGGGCGAGCAAGCCTTCCAGCGCCTTGTCGGGCGTATTTACATTTAGTTCGCTGATCTGGATTTCCTGCAGGGTTCTGGCCAAAGGGTGATTCTGGGACAGCAGCTTCAGGTAGGCGCGCGTGGTTTTGGCATTTTCCGCGATCAGGTAGCCCAGATTGGCGCTCATGCTTTGCACGGTGTCGGGGATGATGCGCGCCAGCAAGCCTTCTTGCTGGCCTTCGGCGTAGCCTAGCGTGTTCGGGATTAAATAGAGTGTACCTGGCATAATTGTTTTGCTTGAGTTTTGCTTGATGTTAGGGTGATTGCTTATTTGCTGAAAAACCGCATGCCCGCATTGCGCAGCATGGTCGTCAGCGCGATCAGGGGCAGGCCGGTGAGTGCGGTAGGGTCGCTGCTTTCGATTTTTTCTATGATGGCGATACCCAGTCCCTCGTTTTTGGCGCTGCCGGCGCAATCATACGGCTGTTCTATGCGCAGATAGGCGTCCAGTTCATGGTCAGGCAGGTCGCGGAAGCTGACCAGGGTCTGCACGTTGAGCAGTTGCAGGCCGGCTTCCCGGTCCCTTGCGCCGGCATCCAGCAAGCATAGCGCGGTATGGAAGACCACCTGGCGCCCGCGCATGGTTTGCAGTTGTTTTAATGCGTTGGCGTGGTTGCCCGGCTTGCCGATTTGCTCGCCATCCAGCGTGGCGACCTGGTCCGAGCCTATAATCAGCGCATCAGGCGCCTGCAGGGCAATGGCGCAGGCCTTTTCTCTCGCTAGCCTCAATGCGGTTTGCTCCGGGACTTCACCTGGAAGCGCTTGCTCATCGATATTCGGGCTGATGACTTCGAATGGAAGTTGTAGTCTGGATAACAATTCCCGTCGATAAATTGAGCTTGAGCCTAGTATCAGTCGTTTGCTAGAGCTGTTAGAATCGTGCTTGAGTAACATTTTTATAATTTTGCTTGAATAATTGTGCGCGCTTGGTCAATAATTGCGCTAAGTCTTTGACGAACAAGGTGCCTTCCTGTTATTATCGCAGGTTTTCTGGGTTCAAATAATCCTATGCAAGCATTTGTGATTGACGCCTTCTCGTTTTGCCAGCTCAAAGAGCACCGTGAAGGCAGTACCCTGATCGCAGATTTGCCTCGTCTTTCTGCTGAGAGCGCCGCCAGCGATGGTAGTCTCAACTGGGCTTTGACAGGCGGCAAGGATAATTTAGGTCATCCTCAGTTGAGTTTGACCGTGACAGGTTCGGTGCAATTGATGTGTCAGCGTTGCCTGACTCCGTTCGCATTTGAAATAGACTCGGAATCAGTATTGATACTCGCCAAGAATGAAGATAATGCCGATGAAATTGAGGCATTGCTTGATAATGACGAGGTTGATGTAGTAGTGGGCAGCAAGGCATTCAATGTCATCGATTTGATAGAGGATGAGGCGCTGCTGGAAATACCCCAATCGCCCAAACATGCAGTATGCCCCAAGGACTCTCCAGAGGCGGCAGCGGTTGAAACTCATGCAAGCAGCAAGAAGGAATCTCCGTTCGCTGTGCTGAAGAATATTAATGGGCGTACCTAGTGGCATTATTCTGAAATAACACGTAGGTCGGGAATATTAGGGATTCTTGACGGACAATTTTTAGTCTGGTCAGGTGTGTTAAATTTTTAGAAACATTTTTTGAAGTATTAGGAGTTATCATGGCCGTTCAGCAAAACAAAAAATCACCATCCAAGCGTGGTATGCACCGTTCACACGATTTCCTGACTGCACCGCAGCTGGGCATCGAGCCAACAACTGGCGAAACGCATCTGCGTCACCACATCAGCCCAAACGGCTTTTACCGTGGTCGTAAAGTATTGAAAACCAAGAACGACGAGTAATCTGTCAGCTTGGTCAAAGGCGGCGTGGCAAGTTTATACTTGACGCCGCTTTTTTTGTGCGCGCAAGAAATGCTATTCTTGTAAGTTTGTCATTTAAAGAGCTTTTATTTTTTGAGTGGCAACAATATTCTGTGATTGATTTCTTCAGTCTTGATAAGATGCGCGTTCCGGGATGAAGTTTCGAATTACTAAATGACAATTAAAATCTCCATTGACTGCATGGGCGGCGATCATGGCCCTGCGGTTACGGTAGCTGCAGCGGTAGCTTTTGCCAATCGTGAACCGGATTCCGAATTTCTGCTGGTTGGGCTGGAGCCTGAAATCCGTGCAGAGCTGAAAAAAAATCGTGCCGGCAACCACCCCCGCATGACGGTCATTAATGCGACCGAGGTCATCACCATGGACGACCCGGTGGAGATTGCACTGCGCAAGAAAAAAGATTCCTCGATGCGGGTCGCGGTGAACCAGGTCAAGGAGGGGCGCGCCCAAGTCTGTGTTTCTGCCGGCAATACCGGCGCCCTGATGGCGGTATCGCGCTATGTCTTGAAGACCATGCAGGGCGTCGATCGCCCGGCCATCTGCGGTTTGCTGCCGAACCAGAAAAACCTGCCTACCTATATGCTGGACCTGGGCGCCAATGTGGATTGCGAACCGCTGCATCTGCACCAGTTCGCCATCATGGGATCGGCGCTGGTGTCAGCGGTCGAGGGCAAAGCCAAGCCCAGTATAGGTTTGCTGAATGTCGGCGAGGAAGATATCAAGGGTAATGACGTGGTCAAGAAAACCGCGCAATTGCTGAGGGCCGATCATGAAAAGGGCTTGCTGAATTTTTACGGCAATGTCGAGGGTAATGATATCTTCAAGGGTACTACCGATATCGTCGTTTGCGACGGTTTTGTCGGCAATGTGACCTTGAAGGCGGCTGAGGGTCTGGGGCGCTTCTTCAAGGCAACATTGACGACTGAATTCAAGAGCAATCCGCTGAATTTTTTGGGCGCTATAATCGCTCAGGGCGCCCTGAGGGCAATCTCGCGCAAGATGAACCCTTCCAATTATAATGGTGGATGCCTGCTGGGTTTGCGCGGCCTGGTATTCAAGAGCCATGGCGGCGCAGACAAGTATAGTTACGAGTGGGCAATACAGCGTGCATTTGACTCAGTCAAAAATGATGTATTGTCCCGTATCTCGACATCGATGGCGGAGCTGATGCCTGTAGAGGCGATATCAGACGCTGCTGCGACAACATCGATGCAAACCAACGAACCTATAGCACAGAAATCCGCATGACTTTCTATAGCAAAATTATCGGTACCGGCAGTTACCTGCCACCCAAAAAAGTAAGCAATAACGAGCTGACCGAGCAATTGGCGGCCAAGGGGATAGAGACTTCCGACGAGTGGATTGTTTCCCGTAGCGGCATCTCGGCCCGCCACTATGCCGAGGCGGACGTTAATTCCAGCGATCTGGCAGTGGAGGCGGCCAAGCGCGCATTGCTGGCGGCCGATTTGCAGGCGAACGACATAGACCTGATCATCCTGGCGACCTCGACGCCGGATTATTTCGGCGGTTTCCCAAGCACGGCCTGCGTCGTACAAAACAAGCTGGGCATCACTAATGGCGCCGCGGCGATGGACGTACAGGCGGTATGTAGCGGCTTTGTGTATGCAATGTCGATTGCCGACAGCATGATCAAGTCCGGCTCGCATAAGAATGTATTGGTGATTGGCGCCGAGGTTTTTTCGCGCATCCTAAATTTTGAAGACCGCACTACCTGCGTGCTGTTTGGTGACGGTGCCGGTGCGATCGTCATGACGCGCTCGGCCGAGCCTGGCGTATTGGCGACCAAGTTGCACGCCGACGGCAGCTACGCCAACATCCTGTGCGTGCCTGGCAGCGTCAATGCCGGCGTAGTGGCCGGCAGCGCCTTCCTGTATATGGATGGCCAGGCGGTATTCAAGCTGGCGGTGTCGGTGCTGGAAAAGGTGGCCAATGAGGCGCTGGAAATCGCCGGCCTGGATTCTACTCAGATAGACTGGCTGGTTCCGCACCAGGCGAATATCCGCATCATGCAGAGCACCGCGAAAAAATTGCGCCTGCCTATGGAAAAAGTGGTGGTGACCGTAGATCAGCACGGCAATACTTCGGCGGCTTCAATTCCGCTGGCGCTGGACGTTGCGGTCAGGGATGGCCGCATCAAGCCTGGTCAGACCGTGATGCTGGAAGGCGTAGGCGGCGGCTTTACCTGGGGCGCCGCCATTGTCAAGATGTAGTCTCAATTTCAGTTGGCGACGGGCTCGATTGCGTGAGTAATTTGCGTGAGTAACATTTGAGTAAGTAATAGTTGCAGCAGCTTTTGTAAACATTAATTTATCTGATCCACATGACCCAATTTGCTTTTGTTTTTCCTGGCCAGGGCTCGCAAGCCATAGGCATGCTGAACGGTTTTGCCGACAACAGCGTGGTGCAGCAGACCATTGCCGAGGCTTCCGACGCCTTGCAATTCGACCTTGCCACGCTGATTGCGCAGGGGCCGAAAGAAGCGCTGGACCTGACCACTAATACCCAGCCTGTCATGCTGACGGCGGCGGTAGCTTGCTATCGCGCCTGGATTGCCGCCGGCGGCCGTGCGCCGGCCATCGTGGCCGGGCATAGCCTGGGCGAGTATTCGGCGCTGGTCGCTGCCGGTGTGATCGCCTTCAAGGATGCGGTGCCGCTGGTGCGCTTTCGCGCGCAGGCGATGCAGGATGCGGTGCCTGTGGGGCAGGGCGGCATGGCGGCCATCCTCGGTCTGTCTGACGAAGACGTCAAGGCGGCTTGCGCCGAGGCCGTAGCCGGCACTCCGGGTGAAGTGGTCGAGGCCGTCAATTTCAATGCGCCGGCCCAAGTCGTGATTGCCGGCAGCAAGGCTGCCGTTGAGCGCGCCTGCGAGATCGCCAAGGCCAAGGGCGCCAAGCGTGCCCTGCCTTTGCCGGTGTCCGCGCCTTTCCATTCCTCGCTGTTGAAGCCGGCGTCGGACAAGTTGCGCGACTACATGGCGAGCTTGAATTTCTCGGTTCCTGCAATACCCCTGATTAACAACGTCGATGTCGCCATTGTCGATGACGCCGCGGCGATCAAGGATGCCCTGGTGCGCCAGGCGGCCAGTCCGGTGCGCTGGGTGGAAACCGTGCAAAAAATTGGTGCAAGCGGCATGGTGCACGTGATTGAATGTGGTCCGGGCAAGGTTCTTGCTGGTCTGACCAAGCGTATTAATGGTGAATTGATCGGCGATGCCGTATATGATCAGGCGTCGCTGGAAAAAGTAATGGAAATTTTGAAATGACCCAACAATTAGTAAATCAGGTTGCGCTGGTTACCGGCGCTTCGCGCGGCATAGGCCGTGCCATTGCGCTGGCGCTGGCAAAAGCGGGTGCGCGCGTGGTAGGCACGGCAACCTCGGAATCCGGCGCGGCGGCGATCTCGGAATACCTGGCGGAAGTCGGCCCGGATGCGGGCAAGGGCGTCGCCTTCAACGTCAATGACGTGGCGCGCTGTTCGTCGCTGGTGGAAGAGATACAAAAGGAATACGGCAGCCTGTCCATCCTGGTCAATAATGCCGGGATTACCCAGGATCAGCTGGCGATGCGGATGAAGGAGGAGGAGTGGGATAATGTGATCGCCACTAACCTGAGTTCGGTTGGCCGCCTGTCGCGTGCAGTATTGCGCGGCATGATGAAAGCCAAGCATGGGCGTATTATTAATATCACCTCGGTCGTCGGCTCTTCCGGCAATCCGGGCCAGATGAACTATGCCGCCGCCAAGGCCGGCGTGGCCGGCATGAGCCGCGCGCTGGCCAGGGAAATAGGCAGCCGCAATATTACCGTGAACTGCGTTGCGCCCGGTTTTATTGACACCGACATGACCAAGGCGCTGACCGAAGACCAAAAATCTGCGATCTTGCAACAAATCCCGCTGGCCCGATTGGGGCAGCCGGAAGATATTGCAGCGGCAACTTTATTCCTGGCATCGCCGCAAGCTGGGTATATTACAGGGACTACGCTGCACGTAAACGGCGGCATGTACTTGGGTTAAAATGATTTTTATACGAAATTATTGGGTAAATCGCTGGAATTAACCGAAGATATGCCTGATAATGCGAGATTGTCTTTTCGCGCGCAAACCTGCTAAAATGCGCGCACTTTCTGTAACCTCTACTGGAGACACACATGTCCGATATCGAACAACGCGTTAAGAAAATCGTCGCTGAGCAACTGGGCGTCGCCGAAGCAGACATCAAAATCGAATCTTCCTTCGTGGACGATCTGGGTGCTGATTCCCTGGACACAGTAGAACTCGTGATGGCTCTCGAAGACGAATTCGAAATGGAAATCCCTGACGAACAAGCCGAGAAGATCACTACTGTGCAACAAGCGATAGACTACGCTAAAGCACACGTTAAGGCTTAATCAGTCTACTCGTTATCGACTCTAGGAGAAGCGCTTGAGCCGTACGCGTGAACGTCGTGTCGTTGTTACCGGCCTCGGTTGCATTTCCCCAGTTGGCAATACTATTGCCGACGCCTGGGGCGCAATCACCGCAGGCAAATCGGGAATAGCGACTATTACCAAATTTGATGCAACCCCTTTTACGACGCACTTTGCCGGTGAAGTGAAGGGCTTCAATATCGAGGAATACATCCCCGCCAAGGAAGCCCGGAACATGGATACTTTTATCCATTACGGTATCGCTGCCGGGGTGCAGGCAATGCAGGATAGCGGCTTGGTGGTGACAGAAGAGAACGCCGATCGTATCGGCGTCATCGTGGGTTCCGGCATCGGCGGCTTGCCGCTGATTGAAGAAACCCATGCTACGCTGGTCGAACGCGGACCGCGTCGTATCAGCCCCTTCTTCGTGCCGGCCTCCATCATCAACATGATTTCCGGCCACCTGTCGATCAAGTACGGTCTGAAAGGACCGAATCTGGCGATAGTGACCGCATGTACTACCGGTTTGCATTGCATAGGTTCTGCTGCCCGTATGATTGAATACGGCGACGCGGACGTGATGATTGCCGGCGGTGCTGAATCGACGATTTCCCCACTGGGCCTGGGCGGTTTCGCCTCTGCCCGCGCCTTGTCCACTCGCAATGATGATCCTGCCACCGCGTCCCGCCCATGGGACAAGGACAGGGATGGTTTCATCCTGGGCGAGGGTGCAGGCGTGATGGTGCTGGAAGAGTACGAGCACGCCAAGGCCCGCGGAGCAAAGATCTATGCCGAGGTGCTCGGTTTCGGCATGAGCGGCGACGCCTACCACATCACGTCGCCGACCATGGATGGTCCGCGTCGCAGCATGATCAATGCAATGAAAAATGCAGGAGTCAATGGCGACCAGATCAATTACCTGAACGCACACGGTACATCTACGCCTATCGGCGACAAGAACGAAACCGATGCGATCAAGGCGACCTTTGCCGACCACGCCTATAAGATAACCGTCAACTCGACCAAGTCGATGACTGGTCACTTGCTGGGCGGGGCTGGCGGCCTGGAATCGGTGTTTACGGTACTGGCCCTGCATCAGCAGATTTCACCGCCAACCATCAATATCTTTAATCAGGATCCGGAGTGTGACCTGGATTACTGTGCCAATATTGCAAGAGAGATGCCTATCAATTTTGCGATGAAAAATTCCTTCGGCTTCGGCGGAACGAACGGCACCCTGATTTTTGGTAAAGCCTGATCGTCTGATCCCGGGCGCTTCCCTCGTTTGAGGGAAGCGCCCGTTCCTTTCCTCGCCTTCCGGGCAAATCCATGTCCATTGCGATATCCGCAAACATCCTACCGTCGCGCAGCCTGCTGCTGATGGTGTGTGCGATGTGCGGTCTGGCTGGTGCGGCCGGCGCCTATGCCGTCCTGTCTTCCGGCTTGCCCTGGTGGCTGCGGCTCGCACTCTTGCCCGCCTGTTGCTTGCTTCCACTATTTGCCCTGTTGCGTTTCCTGCAAACGCGCCTGCCTGCCAGACTGGATATTTCAGCGGCGGGGGAGGTCGTCCTGAGAATGCCGGCCAAGCCTCCGTTCGGATTCCCGTTCAGGCCTTGGGCAGCTGCGGAACAGCAGTATTCCATGACCGTCAGCCTCGGTAAACATAGCACTCTATGGTCTAATTTCCTGCTGCTGAATTTGCGGGGCGACGATGGCGAGCTACACTTCTTGCCGATAATGTGGGATAGTGTACAACCTGCAACTTTTAAGGCCTTATCCGTTGCGTTTCGCTGGATGGGAGTGCAGGAAGTTCAGCAAAAAGCCGACTTCTTATAATATGCGTGCTTTTGGGGAACTTAGAAAGCCCTGGTTAATCTACATAAGAGTTCGCGTGTGTTGCCAGTATTTGGTTGAAAGCAATAGGATATGATTGAGTGACGACAGAACGCGACATTGATCAACAGCTTGTTGAGCGCGTCCAGCGTGGTGATAAAAAAGCATTTGAGCTTCTGGTTTCCAAATACCAAAGGAAATTAATGCGGCTCGTGTCCAGGCTCGTCCACGACCAGGCAGAGGCTGAGGACGTGGTCCAGGAATCGTTTATCAAGGCGTATAGGGCGTTGGCGAATTTTCGCGGTGAATCGGCGTTTTATACTTGGCTGTACAGGATAGGCGTCAATACCGCCAAGAATTACCTGGTGACCCAGGGGCGGCGTGCGCCGACGTCTACCGATGCCGATATAGAGGAGGCGGAAACTTTTGTCGATGCCGATGGACTAAGAGATATCAACACTCCGGAATCTCTGCTGGCGAGCAAGCAAATCGCTGAAACGGTGAACGCGGCCATGTCAGCCTTGCCGGAGGAGTTGCGAAACGCGATCACGCTGCGTGAGATCGAAGGTCTCAGCTATGACGAAATTGCCGCAGTCATGCTCTGCCCGATAGGAACGGTCAGGAGCAGGATTTTTAGGGCGCGCGAGGCAATAGCCGAGAAATTGCGACCGATACTTGGCACCGCTTTGGACCAAAGATGGTAGTACGGGTCGGATTTACTGGTATAAATAGTACTGGTTCAAACAATATAGATTGCACGGATGTTTGCATATAGATTGCGGGTAAGATGATGAAAACAGATACAAGTAGGCAAGAACAGATTTCAGCACTGCTGGATGGTGAACTATCGCAGCCAGAGCGTGATACCGTGCTTGCCGGTCTGGCGGCCCAGGATGGCAAACAGGCTTGGGACATATACCATCAAATCGGCGATGTACTGCGATCGGATGATCTGGCCGTGAATCTGAGCGCTGGCTTTTCCTCCCGTTTTTCTGCCTTGCTGGATGCCGAGCCGGTAGTGCTGGCGCCAAAATCCAGGCCACTCTCTGAGCATCCCGAGTTGCCTGCCGTTGCCGCCAATGGCGGGGCAATGGCAAAACCGCGTTTCAGCTGGAATGTCACGATAGCCAGTATGGCTGCCGCCGCTGCAGTCGCCTTCGTCATGGCGCCGCAGGTAACTGCCCTGTTTGGCAATAATCCTGGCACCGGTCCGCAACTCGCCAAGGTAGACGGAAGCGCGAACAAGCCGGCTGCGCAGCAAAATGCAGCAGTGCAGCTGGTGGCAGACGCCAGCGCGCCCGAATCGCAATCCCGACCCGCCGATGAACCCGAAATGCTGAGAGATCCTCGTATCGATAGCTATCTGCTGGCACATCAACGTTTTTCTCCTGCGATCAGCAATGCGGCGCAAGTAACGCAGGTAAAGCAACACGCAGCCCGCAGCGGTGCCACCCCTTCAGCTTCGGACAAATAAATCAATATGTCGCTTCAGCGTTTAAAGCTTCCCGTTCTACTGTGGTTGCTGGGCATGGCGTCGACTATGCAGCATGTTCAGGCATCCGAGGATCAGGAAGACAAGCGAGAGGTACAAAATCTCTTGCGAAAAATACAGTCGGCAGCACAAAAACTGAATTATTCGGGCACCTTCGTGTACCAGCAAGCCAGCCAGATCAGGACTTCGCGCATTACCCACGTGGCGGATGCCAGCGGAGAAACCGAGAAACTGGAAATCCTGGACGGCAAACCAAGGGAATATGTGCGGCACAATGACGAAGTCGCCTGCTATTTGCCGGAGACCAAGACCGTACAGATAGAAAAAAACGTCACGCAAGAGGTATTTCCTGCCTTACTGACGAACGCTGCCGCAGCCTTGCCTGATACCTACAATATTAAAAAAGTCGATACCGGGCGAGTCGCCGGCATGGCCTGCCAGATCGTCAGTTTTGAACCCAGGGATGCCTATCGTTACGGATACCGCCTGTGCATGGATAATTCCAGCGGTCTGTTACTGCGCGCACAGACTATCAATAATAAAAACGAGATCATCGAACAAATTGCGTTTACCCAGCTTGCCATCGGTGACATAGATAAAAGCCGGGTTAAATCGAGTTTTACCAATACCAGCCAGTGGCAGACCGAAAACCTGACAGTGCAATCGAACGTCAATTCAGGGTGGGCAGTAAAATCTTTACCTGCAGGTTTTAAAAAAACGCGTGAAATGAAGCGTTTGATCCCCATATCTCCTGCAACGGTGGCGAATAGTGCTGAAGTGAAGGCCCACCAGGTTATACAAATGATTTTTTCTGATGGCCTGGCAGCAATTTCCGTTTTTATCGAACCCGACTCCCAGAGCCGGACTGAAGGGAGTCTGCAGCAAGGTGCAATGACCATCATGGTCAAGCGGCACGGGGACTATTGGCTGACTGTGGTCGGTGAGGTGCCGTTTGCGGCCATTAAACAAGTAATGAACTCGATTGAATATAAACCTAAGTAAGTACGCCATGAAAACATCTAAACTTTTTCCTGTCGAGAAGCTGGTTTCCACACTATTGGTAAGTGCCTGTGTGGGTTTTGTCGCGCCTGCCACGGTAGGCGCGCTACCCCAGGCACAGGCAGCTGCAGCAGTCGCCGGCTTGCCGGATTTTACCGACCTGGTTGAGAAGGCGGGGCCGGCAGTTGTCAATATCCGCACTACCGAAAAAATATCCCAGCTGCAGTCGGGCGGTCCCGATGATGAGCAAATGCAGGAATTTTTCCGGCGCTTCTTCGGCATACCGATGCCGAAACAGCCGCCTGCGCCAACCCCGAAAGGGCGCAAGCAAGCGCCTCAGCAGCAACAGCAGGAGCAGGAAGTGCCGCGCGGGGTAGGGTCCGGCCTGATCATTTCGCCGGACGGCTATATCCTGACCAATGCGCACGTGGTGGACGGTGCCGACGAAGTCGTCGTCAAGCTGACCGACAAGCGTGAATTCAAGGCCAAGGTGATAGGCGTGGACAAGGTCAGCGGCGGCAGGGGCTCGGATATCGCCGTGCTGAAGATAGAAGGCAGCAAGTTGCCACACCTGACCGTCGGCGATTCGGACAAGCTGAGGGCAGGTGAATGGGTCATCGCCATCGGTTCACCGTTTGACCTGGAAAATACCGTTACGGCCGGCATCGTTTCCGCCAAGGCGCGCGACACCGGCGATGAGACGCCCTTGATCCAGACCGACGTTGCCGTCAATCCCGGCAATTCGGGCGGACCCCTGATCAATATGCGCGGCGAGGTAGTCGGCATCAATTCCCAGATCTACAGCCGTTCCGGCGGCTATATGGGGATTTCCTTTGCGATTCCTATCAATGAAGCGATGCGCGTTGCCGAGCAGCTGAAAGCCTCCGGCAAGGTCACGCGCGGCCGCATAGGCGTGCAAATTAATTCCGTCTCCAAGGAAATCGCCGAATCGATCGGCCTGCAAAAGCCCCAGGGCGCCTTTATCGCCTCGGTAGAGCCCGGCGCCCCGGCTGAAAAGGCCGGCTTGCAGGGCGGCGACGTGATCCTGAAATTTAACGGCATCGCGATCGACAAGTCGATCGACTTGTCCAGGGTGGTCGGCGGCACCAAGCCCGGCACCAGGGCCAGCGTGTCGATCTGGAGGAATGGCGCCATCCGTGAGTTGAGCGTGACGGTGGCCGAAGTGCCTTCTGAAAAAGCGGTGCAAAAAGCCGAGAAGAAAGCCAAGAAGGAACAGGTGGCGAATACCATCGGCATTACTGTCAGCGACTTGAGCGATGCGCAAAAGAAAGAACTGCATGTCAATAGCGGTGTCGTGATCGAGACGGTGGAAGGGCCGGCGGAGCGGGCTGGCTTGCAGGCAGGTGATGTTATTTTGACACTCAATAATCTTGAAATTAAGGATGCCCGCCAGTTTGCCGCGATGCTGGCCAAGGTCGACGCCAAGAAGGCTGTAGTCTTGCTGGTTCGGCGCGACGGCATCTCGCAGTTCGTGCCTATACGTCCAAACGCGCAATAATTTGCCTGTTGCTTAAAAAGCTGCCCACAGCGATGTGGGCAGCTTTTTTATTTGAGCCGTTTCAACAAGCCCCGGGCGCCAGGATTTATAATGCAGCCGTTTATTCCTGTTTGTTGCCCATTATTCGCGCGCTCTTTTTATCCCGATGATCCAATTTACCCTTTACTCGCGCAGCTATTGCCATCTGTGTGACGACATGCTGGCTGCCCTGCAGGCTGCTTTGCGTGCAGACGGCGCCGAACATGCGTGTACCGTGCAGGTGCTGGACGTGGATGCCGACGACGCATTGGTTGCGCTGTATGACGAACTGGTGCCGGTGCTGGTGGGGCGCAAAGCCGGCGGGGCCGAACAACAAATTTGCCACTATTTCCTGGACCACGCAAAGCTGAAGGATTTCCTGTCATGAGCAAGGCTAACGCCACCCTGTCTTTATTCGATTTGTCGGACTATGCAGGCGAGATTATCTGTGGCGTCGATGAGGCAGGACGCGGCCCGCTGGCCGGGCCGGTCATGGCCGCCGCCGTGATCCTCGATCCCGCGCGTCCTATCGCCGGCTTGCGTGATTCAAAAAAACTGACCGAACAGCGGCGCGACCTGCTGGCGCTGGAGATCAAGCAATATGCGCTGGCCTGGGCGGTGGCCGAGTGCTCGGAAGAGGAAATTGACCGCCTGAATATCCTGCAGGCGACCATGCTGGCCATGCGGCGTGCGGTCGAGGCCTTGCAAATCAGGCCGACGCTGGCACTGATAGACGGTAATCGCTGCCCGGTGATGCCGGTGCGTTCGGAAGCCATCGTCAAGGGCGACGACAAGGTCGCGGCAATCTCGGCCGCATCGATCCTGGCCAAGACCGCCCGCGATCTGGCGCTGGCCAGGCTGCACGAGCTTTACCCGCAATATGCGCTGGACCAGCACAAGGGCTATCCTACCGCCTTGCACCTGGAACGCTTGCGCGAGCACGGCATCTCGCCTATACATCGCAAATCCTATGCGCCGGTAAAAGCCCTATTGAATCTATGAAATCCATCACATCCCGCGATAATCCCTTATACAAAGAGCTGAAGCACCTGGCGACCAGTTCGCAGGCGCGCCGCAAGGCCAGCCGCACCCTGCTGGACGGCGTGCATCTGTGCGAGGCTTATCTGCAGTATGGCGGCGTGCCGCAAATGTGTATCGTGGCCGAGAGCTGCCTGGCGCACCACGAGGTCGACCCCTTGCTGGCGCGCTGCGCCGCCCAAGGCACGCAAACCATCTGCCTGCCCGATGCACTCTACAATGCGCTGAGTCAGGTCGAGCACGGGGTAGGGCTGATGTTCATCATAGGCACGCCCAGCCACGCGCTTCCCGCCAGGCTGGAGCACTCCTCGGTCTTGCTGGACAACCTGCAGGATCCCGGCAACCTGGGTTCGATTCTGCGCAGCGCGGCCGCAGCCGGCATCCGGAATATATTTTGCAGCCAGGGGACGGTGTTTGCCTGGTCGCCCAAAGTCATGCGCTCCGGCATGGGCGCCCATTTCCTGCTGAATATTTTTGAGAACGTCGACCTGGAAAGCTTGCTGAAGACGGCCCGCATACCGGTACTGGCGACTAGTTCGCACGCCACGCAAACCATCTACCAGGTCAAGCTGGACCGGCCGGTAGTCTGGCTGTTCGGGCATGAGGGGCAGGGGGTGGCCGCGGAGCTGATGGCGCTGGCGACCAATACTGTCACGATACCGCAGCGTGGCGAGATCGAATCCCTGAATGTGGCGGCCAGCGCGGCGATCTGCTTTTTTGAACAGGTCAGGCAGAGCCTTTAATACAAGCCGGCCTGGTATTGCCCAGACTACTGCCTAGTAGATCCTCACGTCCGACTTGATTTCCTGCAAAATCGTCGTGGCAATCTCTTCTATCGACTTGGCGGTGGAGGACAGCCAGCGTATGCCTTCCCGCTTCATCATCGCTTCCGCCTCGTTCACTTCATAACGGCAATTTTCCAGGGATGCGTATTTGCTGCCCGGGCGGCGTTCGTTGCGTATCTCGGACAGGCGCTCGGGAGCGATGCTGAGACCGAATATCTTGCCCTTGAACGTGGGCAGTGCGGAAGGCAATTTGCCGCGTTCGAAATCATCCGGTATCAGCGGATAGTTGGCGGCCTTGATACCGTATTGCATGGCCAGGTACAGGCTGGTCGGGGTCTTGCCGGAACGCGATACGCCGACCAGGATGACGTCGGCCGTGGATAAATTCTTGTTGGATTGGCCGTCATCATGCGCCAGCGAGAAATTGATGGCCTCGATACGGTTTTTATACTCTTCCGAGTCGGCGATATTGTGGCTGCGGCCTATGGTATGCGTCGATTTTACTTCCAACTCTTGTTCCAGGGGCGCAACAAAAGTCTGGATTAAATCCATGTGCATGCCTTTGGACTTGAATACCACGTCCGCCAGGTCGGTCTTGACCAGGGTAGAAAAAACGATGGGGCGCTTGCCGTCCACGGTCACCGCCTCGTTGATGCGGCGCACCGCGTCATGCGCCTTGTCCAGAGTGTCGACGAAAGGCAGGCGCACCTGGCGGAATTTCATGTCAAACTGGGTCAGCACAGAGTGGCCAAAGGTCTCGGCGGTGATGCCGGTACCGTCGGAGACGAAAAATACCGTACGGTTGGCAGGGGGCAGGGGCTGGTTGATTCTATCGGTCATGGTATATGGGAATTAAGGGTGATCCGGGGTGTTTCCTGATGGCACTGCGGTGACCAATTGGCTGAAGTATAAGCTGCCGAATATGCAAATATGTAAGCTTGTAAAGCATGAAACAAAAAAGAAGCAAATTCTAATGCCTCCACAGTAAATTTTGCAGGACACCATGTAAAATGGCAGCCAATATAGGGATACAGGTCTTTTTGCGTCAAGAATAACAAAAAAAGAGCAATGGACGAAGCAGCACGAAAGATTTCTTACCATCAAAAGAGGTTGTTATGTCCAACGCAGTAACTACAGGAGCGGCTGACGGCAAGTACGTTGCTTCCTTCGAGCACTTACGGATGACGGATGTGGAGTCCGTCGGCGGTAAAAATGCATCCTTAGGCGAAATGATCAGCCAACTCGCCTCTGCCGGCGTCCGTGTTCCAGGCGGCTTTGCCACAACGGCACAGGCTTTCCGGGATTTTCTTTCTCATAGCGAAAACGGCGGCACGACGCTGGCAGCACGCATCGCCAATCGCCTGGAGACGCTGGATATCGAAGACGTCAAGGAACTGGCGAAAGCCGGCGCCGAAATCCGTCAATGGATCATAGATACGCCGTTCCAGCCGCGCCTGCAACAGGAAATCGACGAGTTCTATCAAAAGCTGGTAGCGGATTCCGTCGGTGAGGTGTCTTTTGCAGTGCGTTCTTCGGCTACCGCAGAAGATTTGCCGGACGCTTCTTTTGCCGGCCAGCAAGAAACTTTCCTGAATGTGGTCGGCATAGAAAATGTGCTGGAAGCGATGAAGCACGTATTCGCATCCCTGTACAACGACCGTGCGATTTCGTATCGCGTGCACAAGGGCTTTACCCACGCTGAAGTGGCGCTGTCCGCAGGCGTACAGCGCATGGTGCGCTCCGATCTGGGCGCTGCCGGCGTGATGTTCACTATCGATACCGAGTCCGGCTTCAAGGATGTGGTGTTCATCACCTCCAGCTACGGCCTGGGTGAAACGGTGGTGCAGGGCGCGGTCAACCCCGACGAGTTCTATGTACACAAACCGATGCTGGAACAGGGCAAACTGCCCGTGATCCGCCGCAATATCGGCTCCAAGCTGATCAAGATGGAATTTACCGGCGAAGCCAAGGCTGGCCGCTCGGTGAAAACCGTGGATGTCCCGGTCGAACTGCGCAACCGCTATTCGCTGAACGATACCGAAATTGTCGAACTGGCAAAATACGCGGTGATCATTGAAAACCACTACGGCCGTCCGATGGACATCGAGTGGGGCAAAGACGGCCGCGACGGCAAGCTGTATATCCTGCAGGCCCGTCCCGAAACAGTGAAGTCGCAGCAAAAGGCCACCGATGCGCAGCAGCGCTTCAAGCTGAAGGGCACGGGTAACGTGCTGGTTTCCGGCCGCGCCATCGGCCAGAAAATCGGCGCCGGCCGCGTGCGCGTGATCCACGACCCTTCAGAAATGGAAAAAGTGCAGCCGGGCGACGTGCTGGTGGCGGACATGACCGATCCCAACTGGGAACCGGTAATGAAGCGCGCTTCGGCCATCGTCACCAACCGCGGCGGCCGCACCTGCCACGCAGCGATTATCGCGCGTGAACTGGGCGTGCCGGCGGTGGTCGGCTGCGGCGACGCGACCGATATCCTGAAAGACGGCACCCTGGTCACTGTGTCTTGCGCCGAAGGCGACGAAGGCAAGATATATGACGGCCTGCTGGAAACCGAGGTGACCGAAGTTTCGCGCGGCGAATTGCCGAAACTGCCTTTGAAGATCATGTTGAACGTGGGCAACCCGCAATTGGCGTTCGACTTCCAGTCCGTGCCCAACGCCGGCGTCGGCCTGGCCCGCCTGGAATTCATCATCAATAATAATATCGGCGTGCATCCCAAGGCCATCCTGGAGTACCCGAATATCGACGCCGACCTGAAGAAGGCGGTGGAATCGGTAGCGCGCGGCCACGCTTCGCCGAAGGCGTTTTACGTCGACAAGCTGGCCGAAGGCATTGCCACGATCGCCGCCGCATTCTGGCCCAAGCCGGTGATCGTGCGCCTGTCCGACTTCAAGTCGAATGAATACAAGAAGCTGATCGGCGGTTCCCGCTATGAGCCGGACGAAGAAAACCCTATGCTGGGCTTCCGCGGCGCCGCCCGTTACCTGGCCAAGGATTTTGCCGAATCCTTTGAGATGGAGTGCCAGGCCATGAAGCGGGTCCGTAACGACATGGGCCTGACCAACGTGGAAATCATGGTGCCTTTTGTGCGTACCCTGGGGCAGGCCGAGAAGGTCGTCAACCTGCTCGGTAAAAACGGCTTGAAACGCGGCGAAAACGGCTTGCGCCTGATCATGATGTGCGAAGTGCCGTCGAATGCGATCCTGGCTGACCAGTTCCTGGAGTTTTTCGACGGCTTTTCCATCGGTTCCAATGACCTGACCCAGTTGACGCTGGGCCTGGACCGCGATTCCGGCATGGAATTGCTGGCGGCCGATTTTGACGAACGCGATCCTGCGGTACGCGCTTTGCTGTCGCAGGCCATCGCGTCCTGCCGCAAGCTGGGCAAGTACGTCGGCATCTGCGGCCAGGGCCCGTCCGATCATCCCGATTTTGCCGAATGGCTGATGAAGGAGGGCATAGAGTCGATTTCACTGAATCCTGACTCGGTGATCGATACCTGGCAAAAGCTGGCAGCGGCAGTCAAGTAATCGCCACAGCAGGCTGAAGATGAAAACGCGGGCTATATGCCCGCGTTTTTTGTTGGGGCGATACAACACCGCGGCCGTCGTGTCGCGAAACGGTTGAAATATCCGGAAAATGGACTAGACTGCAATCATCAAAAATAAAATAAGAAAAACATCAATACCAAAGAAATTCTTGTATGCGCGGCCCTCCTCACTGAACGGTGATGGGGGCTTTTTATTTTGAAGGAAATTTGCAAGCGACACCAAAAACCTGGAAATCCGGGTGGGCTAGGCCGATGCAGTGTCAAGCTGGCCTGCAGTGTGGATGGACTGGAATCGGAGTGCTAACGAGAGAGGAAATAAATG
Source organism: Pseudomonadota bacterium (assembly GCA_040390485.1). Taxonomy (GTDB): domain Bacteria; phylum Pseudomonadota; class Gammaproteobacteria; order Burkholderiales; family Burkholderiaceae_D; genus Undibacterium. Next base: position 111,706 of record JAZJYH010000035.1, on the reverse strand, counting down.
ATCACCTGGATTAGCTGGATGGTGACAGCGGGCATAGTCGTGATTTTGGAGCTGGTCACCGGAACTTTTTATTTATTGATGATCGCCATCGGCCTGGTGGCCGGCGGCCTGGTGGCCTTGCTCGGCGCCAGTCCGGAGATGCAATACATCGTCGCGGCCATTGTCGGCGTCGTCGCCACCCTGGCCCTGCACCGCAGCAAGTACGGCTGGAAGAAAAACGCCGTCGCGGCCCGGGACCCGAACGTCAACATGGATATAGGCCAAAGCATTACGGTCAAGGAATGGCAAGACAACGGCAATGGAAAATTCACGGCCCGTGCGATGTACCGGGGAGCCTTGTGGGACGTGGAGCTGGTAGCGCCGGCGGCAGATGCAGGGGTGTTCACCATCGTCGAAATCCAGGGCAGCCGCCTGATGGTCAAAGCCTAAGCGTACCGCGCTCCGCGGCGTGAAGCGGGGTAATTTCAAATAACAGTCAACGGAGAAGTCATGGAATATTTTGGCAGTTTTGCTTTAGTGGTGTTTTTTCTAGCCATCGTGTTTGTGTTCAAGACCATCAATGTTGTTCCGCAACAGCACGCCTGGGTTGTGGAGCGCCTGGGAAAATACCATAGCACCTTGGGGCCGGGTTTGAATATTGTCGTGCCTTTCATCGACCGCATCGCCTACAAGCACGTGCTGAAGGAGATTCCGCTGGATGTGCCGCCGCAGGTCTGCATCACCCGGGACAATACGCAATTACAAGTAGACGGTATCCTGTATTTCCAGATCACCGATGCGATGCGCGCCTCTTACGGTTCTTCCAATTACATCGCGGCGATTACCCAGTTGGCGCAGACCACGCTGCGTTCGGTGATCGGCAAGATGGAGCTGGACAAGACTTTTGAAGAGCGCGACCACATCAACACGACCATCGTCAATGCGATCGACGAGTCGGCGGCCAACTGGGGCGTCAAGGTGTTGCGCTACGAGATCAAGGACCTGACGCCGCCCAAGGAAATCCTGCATGCGATGCAGGCGCAGATCACCGCCGAGCGCGAAAAGCGCGCCCTGATCGCCGCCTCGGAAGGGCGCAAGCAGGAACAGATCAATATCGCTACCGGCGAGCGCGAAGCCTCGATCGCCAAGTCCGAAGGTGAAAAGCAGGCCTCAATCAACCGCGCCCAGGGCCAGGCGGCAGCTATCCTGGCCATCGCCCAGGCCAGCTCGGAAGCCTTGCGGGTAACGGGGGCGGCGATCCGCGAGCCGGGCGGCGCCGACGCCATGAACCTGAAAGTGGCCGAGCAATACGTCGCGGCATTCTCCCAGTTGGCCAAAACCAATAACTCTGTGATTGTTCCGGCCAACCTCGGCGATATGAGCAGCCTGATCGCCAGCGCCTTGCAAGTGATGAAATCGCAAAAAACCGACCCCGCAAAGCCGGCGGCCCTGGGCAAGTAAAGTCATAGCAAGCTGAAGCAAGCCGCGGCGCAAGGACCTGTCCTTGCGCCATTTTTATTGATGATGGAGCTTTAGGGGCTGTTGACATGAAATCCTCCGCGGTCTGCGACGCGCTACAAGCCGCCCTCGAGCCTCTGGCTGATCCGGTCCGGGCGGCCGGCATGAGCGCCTATATGAAAGGGAAGTTTCCCTACCTTGGTATCCCGTCGCCGCAGCGCAGGGCCGCGGTATTGCCTGTGATGCGCGAACTGAAATCGGCCTCTGCGCAAGAATTGCTGGCACTGGCCGATGTGCTGTGGGCCATGCAACAAAGGGAATACCAGTATGTCGCCGTCGATATGCTGGCTAAATACAGCCGACATTTAGGCGGTGGTGATGTTGCTCACCTGTTGAGTCTGGCGCAAAAAAAATCCTGGTGGGATAGCGTGGACGGTTTATCCGGCACCATAGGCGACATCCTGCAACGGTGCCTGGCGACGGATGGCAAGGTGCAGCTAGAGATGGACAGGGCACTGGAGCACCCCGATTTCTGGGTGCGGCGCATCGCGATGATCCATCAATTGGGCTGGCGTGACGATACCGATGTGGAGCGGCTGTTTCACTATGCAAGGCAGCTCGCGCATGAGAAGGAATTCTTTATCCGCAAGGCCATAGGCTGGGCCCTGCGCGACTATGCCTGGCATGACGCCGAAAGCGTTGCGGCGTTCCTGGCCGAAACAAAAGGTTTGTTGGCGCCTTTGAGCTATCGGGAAGCCAGCAAACACCTGGAGCGCTTGCAAAGCGGTACTACTTAGAGCGGGAGAGCGGTCAGGCTGAAAATTTAATCGCTGCGCCGGTAGCCCAGTATTCGCCCTCGCTTGCATGGATACTCTTCAAAGCCATTTTTCTGGCCTGGAACAGCGGATGCTGTAGCGCTTCCTCAGTGCGTAAAATCGGCGTGACGCAACAATCTGTCTGCGCAAATTTTTCGGTCCAGTAGGCCATGCTGTGTTCGGCGAAGATGCTGTCCAGCTCCGCCTTCAGGGCCATCGCATCTTCCCCTCCCACACGCTGGCCGTAGGCCCAGTGCCGCGCTTTGAAGTCCGGCCTGTGCAAGACGTCGCAGCAGGCTTCCCAGAATTTCGGCTCCAATGCACCGACCGCCATAAAGCGGTCGTCGCTGGTGCGATACACGTTATAACAGGCTACGCCGCCGGTCAGCAGGTCGCGACCGGCTTGGGTCGCTTTGCCGAAATTATTGACCGCGACCAGCGGCATGATATTGTGCGCAAACACCGCATCGGTCATCGAGACATCGACAAAGCGCCCGTGGCCGCCGGTCTTGGCGCCGATGATGGCGGCCAGTATGCCTTGTACCGCGGCTTGCGCGCCGCCCAGCAAATCACCGACTTGCAGGTTGGGCAGTGCCGGCACGCCGTCCGGGCCGACGTTCTGGTCCAGCATGCCGGCATAGCCTATATAGTTGATGTCATGGCCGGCCAGCAAGGCAAACGGGCCATCCTTACCGTAACCGGAGATGGCGCACATCACCAACCGCGGATTGCGCTGCTTTAATACTTCCCAGCCTACGCCCAGCTTGTCCATCACGCCCGGACGAAAGCTCTCTATGACCACGTCGGCAGTATCCACCATGGACAGGAATTGCTCGCGGTCGGCGGCATCCTTCAAGTCCATGCGCAAGAACTGCTTGCCGCGATTCACCGCGACAAAAAATTGCGACACCGAATGACGTACATAACCCATGCTGCGCGCATAGTCGCCCACGCCCTTGTCTTCGATCTTGATCACTTCCGCCCCCATATCTGCCAGGTGCATGGTGGCAACCGGGCCCGGCAACAGACGGGTCAGGTCCAGCACGCGAATGCCGGCCAGTGGCAGATTGGGCAGATTGGGCAGATCGGTGGCTGATGTCATAGAGGGCCTAGGCGATGGATCATGCGATGATTATGCGATAAGTTCGAGGTATTCCTGTTGCTGTAGCCAATCGGCCTCAGTCTGCTCGAGCTCCTTCAGCAGGTAAGCCTGGTCGACCAGCAGCGTCTTAAGTTTTTCCTTGTTGGCGTCGTCGTAGATAGCCTGGTCCGCCAGTTTGCCGTCTATCTCCTGCTTGCGCAGGTTCATCTTGGCCATCTGGTCTTCCAGTTTCTTGATCAGGTTTTCTATCGGTTTTCTCTGGGTAGACAGGCGCTGTCTATCATCGGCCTGCTGGCGGCGTTTTTCCTTGTCATCGACTTTATCTGCGGTCGCGACAGGTTTTGCCAAAGGCAGCGCGTCCGCCTTTGCCTTGGTTTTTTCTGGAAGGGCGGTTGCCGCCGCCGCTTTGGCCAGCTTGCTCTTGAACAGCCAGTCGCGGTAGTCGTCCAGGTCGCCGTCAAAGGGTTCCAGCTTACCGTCGGCGACGATGATGAACTGGTCGGTCGTGGCACGCAATAGATGCCTGTCATGCGAGACCACCACCAGGGTGCCCTCGAATTGCGCCAGCGCTTCGGTCAGCGCTTCGCGGGTTTCCAGGTCCAGATGGTTGGTCGGCTCGTCCAGCAGCAGCAGGTTAGGGCGCTGCCAGACTATCATTGCCAGCGCCAGGCGGGCTTTCTCGCCGCCGGAAAACGGCGCGATCGGGCTGGTCACCATATTGCCGGGGAAGTTGAAGCCGCCCAGGAAATTGCGCAGCTCCTGCTCGCGCACATTCGGTGCGATATGGGCCAGGTGCCATAACGGTGATTCTTCATGACGCAGCATTTCCACCTGGTGCTGGGCAAAGTAGCCGATGGACAAGCCCTTGCCGGTATGCATGTCACCGGCCAGCGGCGCGATTTCGCAGGCGATGGTCTTGATCAGCGTGGATTTACCGGCGCCATTGACACCCAGCAAACCTATGCGCTGGCCGGTCTGCAAAGAAAACTTGATGCCGGAAACGATCTTCTTTTCGGTGAAGCTATGATCGGTTTGCGATTCCATGCGGTAGCCGGCATCCACGTCTTCCATCACCAGCAAGGGATTCGGTGCGCTCAGCGGCTCGCGGAATTCAAACGAGAATTCAGCCTGGGCTCGCAAGGGCGCCAACTCTTCCATCTTGGCCAACGCCTTGACCCGGCTCTGCGCCTGCTTGGCCTTGCTGGCCTTGGCCTTGAAGCGCTCAATGAAAGACTGCAGATGCGCGCGCTTCCTGTTTTGCTTTTCTATCGTACCCTGGGCCAGTATCAATTGCGCGATACGCTGGCGCTCGAAGGCAGAATAGTTGCCGGAGTAGCGCTTCAGTTTTCTTTCATCGATATGCACGACGACGTTCACAACCTCATCCAGGAAATCCCTGTCATGCGAGATGATGAGCAAGGTGCCTTCATAGCGCTTGAGCCAGTCTTCCAGCCAGATGATCGCGTCCAGATCCAGATGGTTGGTCGGTTCATCCAGCAGCAGCAAGTCAGATTTGCACATCAGGGCCTGCGCCAGGTTCAGGCGCATGCGCCAGCCGCCGGAGAAGTTGGCGACCGATTGTTCCATCTGGTCCAGGCTGAAGCCCAGGCCCAGCAGCAATTGCTCGCCGCGCGAGCGCACCGTGTAGGCATCAGCGTCCGCCAGCGCGCCATAGATCTCGCCTATGGCCAGGCCGTTTTCCGGGCTTTCCGGCTGCGCTTCCAATTCGGCCAGTTGCGCTTCCAGCTTGCGCAGCGTGACGTCGCCGTCGATCGCATAGTCGATCGCCGAACGTTCCAGCGGCGGGGTTTCCTGGGCCACGTGCGCCAACTGCCATTTGGCCGGAAACTCTATGCTGCCCTGGTCGGGGTGCAACTCGCCGCGCAGCATCGCAAACAGGCTGGACTTGCCGGCGCCATTGGAGCCTATCAGGCCGATCTTGTCGCCGGGGTTAAGCGTGACATCCACATTATCAAACAGTGGCTTGGTGCCACGGGCCAGGACGACTTGGAGAAAACGTATCATTGAATTACTTTAATAGGGTTGGGCAAACGCCCATAGTGCGCAGGCTGGCCTGCGCTTTAAAAAATACTGGGTTGAATCAGCGTGCTATTTTATTTGCTACTAGTGAACTGCTGAACTACTATCTCGACGGCTGAATGATGATTATTGCAGCTGACTGGCGTTCAACAAAAACACCATGTCGTCGCCGGCGCTGGTAGACAGCCAAGTCAGGTCCAGGTCGGCAAAGGCTTGCTCGGCGAAGGCGCGCTCATTGCCTATCTCTACCATCAGTATGCCATTCGGCGTCAGGCGCTTGCCGGCGCCTTCGACGATCTTGCGCACTAGGTCCATGCCGTCATCGCCGCCAGCCAGCGCGATCTGCGGTTCATGCATGTATTCCTTGGGCAGCTTGGCCATGGAGCCGGAATTCACATACGGCGGATTGGTGATGATCAGGTCGTATTTTTTATCCGCCGGCACCTTGGCGTACAGGTCGGACTGGATTAGCGTGATGCGGTCCTGCAGTTCGTAGTCATCGACATTACGGCGCGCCACCGCCAGGGCGTCGGCGGAGATATCCACCGCATCGACTTGCGCATTGGAGAAGGCATCGGCCAGCATGATGGGCAGGCAAGCGGAACCCGTGCACAGTTCCAGAATGTTTTCTACCGCCTCTGCATCGGCTACCCACGGTGAAAAACGCTCAGGTATCAGTTCAGCGATGAACGAGCGCGGCACGATGACGCGCTCATCCACATAAAAGTGGTAAGTGCCCAGCCAGGCTTCATTGGTGATGTAAGAGGCAGGCACGCGCTCGACGGTGCGGCGCTCTATCACCGCCAATATCGCTTCTATCTCTTCCGGCAGCAATTTTGCGTCGAGGAAGGGATCTATCTTGTCCAGCGGCAGCTTCAAGGTATGCAGCAGCAGGTAGGCGGCTTCGTCCAGGGCGTCGGCGCTGCCATGGCCAAAGAACAGCTTGGCCGTATTGAAGCGGGTGACCGCGTAGCGCAACAGGTCGCGCAGCGTGGAGAAGGGCAGGGAGGAATGTGTCATGTGTGGCGTTCTTATTCAGTATTGCTGTGTGTCGTAGGGGCGGAGGCAGGCTAAGCCAGCAGGTTTTCCAGCGTGCGACGATAAATATTCTTCAAGGGATCGATATAGCGCACTTCCACGTGCTCATCGATTTTATGGATGCTGGCGTTGGGCGGGCCGAATTCGACGACTTGCGGGCAGATCTTGGCGATGAAGCGGCCGTCCGAAGTGCCGCCGGTGGTCGATAGTTCGGTCTCCACCCCGGTTTCCGATTTGATGGCCGCCGCCAGCGCATCGCTGAGCTGGCCCTTGGGGGTCAGGAAAGGATGACCGCCGACGATCCATTTCAAGTCGTATTCCAGCCCGTGCCTGTCCAGGATCGCGTGCACGCGTTGCTGTAAGCCTTCCGCGGTGCTGGCGGTGGAAAAGCGGAAATTGAAATCGATCACGACCTCGCCCGGGATCACATTGGAGGCGCCGGTGCCGCCATGGATATTCGACATCTGCCAGGAAGTCGGCAAATAGTATTCATTGCCCTGATCCCAGACTTCGGCCGCCAGCTCGGTCAGCGCCGGCGCTGCCAGGTGAATGGGGTTTTTCGCCAGTTGCGGATAGGCGATATGGCCTTGCACCCCTTTGACGACCAGCTTGCCGGACATGGTGCCGCGACGGCCATTCTTGATCGTGTCGCCCAGCCGGTCGACCGAGGTCGGCTCGCCGACGATGCAATAGTCCAGTTGCTCGCCGCGCGCTTTCAATTGATTGCAGACTACCACCGTGCCATCCGTGGCCGGGCCTTCTTCGTCGCTGGTGATCAGGAAGCCTATCGAGCCATGGTGGCCGGGATGGGCGGCGACGAATTCTTCGGTTGCCACCACCATCGCCGCGATCGAGGTCTTCATGTCGGCCGCGCCGCGGCCGTACAGCTTGCCGTCCCTATGGGTGGGCACGAACGGCGCCGATTGCCATTGGGCCACCGGGCCGGTAGGCACGACGTCGGTATGGCCGGCAAACACGACCAGCGGCTGCGTCGTGCCCCTGCGCGCCCACAGGTTGGTGACCTCGCCCGATACGATGGTTTCGCAGTGAAAGCCCAAAGGCGCCAGCAAGGAAATCAGGGTTTGCTGGCAACCCTTGTCTTCCGGGGTGACCGAATCCAGTGCGATCAGTTGTTCGGTCAGCGCAAGTGTTTTACTCATGAATATTATTTAAATAGTTGTTGGTACCGTGGCTCGGAGAAGCCGACCTCGACTTGCCGGACTGCGGCGGAGCCGGCTTCGGCCTGCTGCAACACCGGCCGCTTGATGATGGACGGGGAGGTCAGCATCAGCTCTATCGCGGCATCGGTGTCCGCTGCCGAGGCTTTTTGCTCGTCGCTGAGCGCGCGCCAGGTCGTGCCCTTGCGGTTGATCAGCAGGTCCAGGCTGACATGCCGCAGCCATTGCTCCACCGTGCTGCGTTCCAGCCCATGCTTCTTGAAATCATGGAATGCAAATTCAACCTGCTGCTCTTGCAACCAGGTGCGCGCCTTTTTCACGGTGTCGCAATTGGGGATGCCGTATAAAACAATACTTGAAACGATACTTTGCATATTGGTTCTTTACATATTCAGCGTAAATTCGGTGAAGGACGCTTCGTCTTTCTTGTCCGGTTCCGGTTCGGCCTGGAGCGGCGCCTGCACCGATTCATTATTCAGCAGCCACAGCAGGTTGTTGGCGGAATCGGCATTGGCCAGGCCTTCTTCCTGGCTGATCAAGCCGTCCTTGATCAACTGCATCAGCGCGCGCTCAAAGGTCTGGGAGCCTGGGGACAGGCTCTTTTCTATCGCTTCCTTGATCGCGAAGATGTCGCCTTGCTCTATCAGTTCCGCCACATAGCGGGTATTCAGCATGATTTCCACCGCCGGGCAGCGGCCGCCGTCCAGCGAGCGTATCAGGCGCTGAGAGATGATCGCCCGTACCGACGAGGACAAGTCCAGCAGTAGCGCGGTGCGGCTCTCCATTGGGAAGAAGCTGATGATGCGGTTCAGTGCCTGGTAGCTGTTATTGGCATGCAGGGTCGCCAATACCAGGTGGCCGGATTGCGCATACGCGATCGCGGCCAGCATGGTTTCCAGGTCGCGGATTTCGCCGATCAGGATGCAGTCCGGCGCCTGGCGCAGCGAGTTCTTCAAGGCGGTTTTCAGGCTCTCCGAATCGGTGCCTATCTCGCGCTGGTTGACGATGGACTTCTTGCTGCGGAACAGGTATTCAATCGGATCTTCCAGTGTCAGGATATGGCCGGTCCTGACTTCATTGCGATGGTCCAGCATGGAGGCGATGGTGGTCGACTTGCCTGAGCCGGTGGCGCCGACCACCAGGATCAGGCCGCGTTTTTCCATGATCAGTTCGGACAGTATGGGTGGCAAATGCAGGCTGTCTATCGGCGGGATATGGCCGGGGACAAAACGCAATACCGCCGAGATGCTGCCGCGCTGCTTGAAAGCCGACAAGCGGAAACGGCCTATGCCGGCCGCACCGATGCCGATATTGAGCTCGCTGTCGCGCTCCAGGATTTGCATGTTTTCAGGCGATACGACCTCGTTGAGCAGGGACAGGATGTTGGCCTGGTCCATTTTCTGCTGGTTGATAGGCAGCAGGTTGCCGTTGATCTTCAGATGTATCGGCGAATTCATCGCGAAGAACATGTCCGACGCATGTTTTTCCTTCATCAACTGGAATAAGCGTTCCATTGCCATAGTCATTTCCTAGCTTGTTATAGTGCTATTGTTAAGAAAATAAGATGAAGAAAACAGCTCAGGATCCGGGTCACATCGTGCGTTGCCATGCATTGCCGCGTATGACCCGTAATCGTAAAGAGCGTGCCAGCCCGGTCGGCAATTAATCGCCGCGCAATAATTCGTTGATGCTGGTTTTCGAACGGGTTTGCGCGTCTACCTTTTTGACGATCACTGCGCAGTACAGGCTGTATTTGCCGTCGGCGGAGGGCAGGTTGCCGGATACCACCACAGAACCTGCAGGGATGCGGCCATAGCTGACTTCGCCGGTCGCCCTGTCGTAGATCTTGGTGGACTGGCCGATATACACGCCCATCGAAATGACCGAGTTTTCTTCCACGATCACGCCTTCGACCACTTCCGAACGGGCTCCGATGAAACAATTGTCTTCGATGATGGTAGGGTTGGCCTGCATCGGTTCCAGTACGCCGCCTATGCCTACGCCGCCGGACAAATGCACGTTCTTTCCTATCTGTGCACAGGAACCGACAGTAGCCCAGGTGTCGACCATCGTGCCTTCATCGACATAGGCGCCGATGTTCACATAGGAGGGCATCAGCACCACGTTTTTACCGATAAAACTGCCGCGGCGCGCGACTGCCGGCGGCACCACGCGGAAGCCGCCTTTGGCGAAATCTTCCGCGGTATAGTTGGCAAACTTGGTCGGCACTTTATCGTAAAACTGCATGTCGGCGCCGGCCGGCATCGCGATATTGTCTTCCAGGCGGAAAGACAGCAATACCGCCTTCTTGATCCATTGATTGACTTGCCAGGCGCCGTCCAGCTTCTGGGCGACACGCAGGCTACCCTGGTCCAGTTGCTGCAACACGTGGGCGACGGCTTCGCGGATTTCCGCAGGGGCGGATTTAGGGGAGAGGCTGGTGCGGTCTTCCCAGGCTTGGTCGATGATTTGCTGTAATTGTTGAGTCATTTTTACGTCTTCAGTGAGTAGTGTTACGAATTTGATGGCCGCAGGCTTGGCTGAGGTTTGCCGTACGCCGTTCTTACGCCTTATTTACGCCTTATGCAGAAGCCAGTTTCCTGGTAAACGCCGCAATCCTGTGGGCGGCTTCCATGCATTCTTCGACTTCGGCCACCAGGGCCATGCGCACGCGGTTTTGCCCGGGATTGCTGCCGTGGGCGTCGCGCGCCAGATAGCTGCCCGGCAATACCGTCACATTATATTCTTGGTAGAGCCGCTTGGCGTATTCCGTATCCGAAATCGGCAGCAGTTTGTCGACCCTGGCCCACAGGTAAAAGCCGGCATCGGGCAGGCTGACATCCAGCACTTCCTGCAGCACCGGCGTCACCTGGGCAAATTTCTTGATATATTTATCACGATTTTCCTGCACGTGGACTTCATCGTCCCAGGCAGCGATCGACGCCGACTGTATGCTGGGGCTCATCGCGCTGCCGTGATAGGTGCGGTACAGCAGGAATTTCTTGATGATTTCCGCATCGCCGGCGACAAAGCCGGAACGCATGCCCGGCACATTGGAGCGCTTGGACAAGCTGGACAGCGTAATCAGGCGCGGATAAGTATCGCGGCCCAGGGCGCGTGCCGCCTGCAAGCTGCCCAGCGGCGCTTCCGTCTTGAAGTAGATTTCGGAATAGCATTCGTCGGCGGCGATCACGAAACCGTAGCGATCCGACAATTCGAACAATTCTTTCCAGTCTTCCAGGGTCAGCACGGCGCCGGTAGGGTTGCCGGGCGAGCAGATGTACAACAATTGCACCCGGGCCCAGACCTCGGCCGGCACGGTTTTATAGTCAGGCGAAAAATTGCGGGCCGGATCGGCATTGACGAAATACGGCTCGGCGCCGGCCAGGTAGGCTGCGCCCTCATAAATTTGGTAAAACGGGTTCGGGCAAATCACCAGCGGCAAGCCGTCTTTGGCCGCGGTCGGGTCTATCACCGTTTGCGCCAGCGCAAACAGGGCTTCGCGCGAACCGTTCACTGGCAGAATCTGGCTGGCCGCATCCAGTGCGGGAATGGCGTAGCGCCTGGCCAGCCATTGGGAGATCGAGACGCGCAAGGCTTCCGCGCCGGCGGTGGAGGGGTAGCTCGCCAGCCCGTCCAGGTGCCGGCTGACGGCTTGCTTGATGAACTCGGGGGTGGGGTGCTTGGGCTCGCCTATTCCCAGGCTGATCGCCTTGAACTCCGGATTGGGTTTGACGTCAGCAAACAGTTGCTTGAGTTTTTCAAAAGGGTAGGGCTGGAGCTTGCTAAGAAAAGGATTCACGGGAGTCAGATTAGGTAGGAAGATGCCAAATAAGGAGCCAAATAAAGCGAATAAAATACGGCGCAATCAAATTTTATGGATCCGGAGCACCCATATGCCAATCCGTATTATAGCCTTTGCATAGTGCTTGCCTCATGGAATACTGATATTCATGACTTATTCAAATGGCAAAAATGGAAAATTGACGCGTTCAAAATGATATGATGCGCTTGTCTAATTGGGTATTTATATACACTTATATAAGATATCAGGTGGAAATTGGGAAATGCGTGATTTTGTCATAGCAGGATTTGATCAGAAAAAACAACAACAGCTTATAACGTGCGATTAACTTCTATTAAATTGTCGGGATTTAAATCTTTCGTAGATCCCACGAATTTCCAGGTTCCAGGTCAGTTGGTGGGTGTGGTCGGGCCTAACGGTTGCGGGAAATCCAACATCATCGATGCTGTGCGCTGGGTTTTGGGTGAGTCCAAGGCTTCCGAGTTGCGCGGCGAATCGATGCAGGACGTCATTTTTAACGGTTCCACCAACAGGAAACCGGCCGGGCGTTCATCGGTAGAATTGGTTTTTGACAACAGTCTGGGCAAGGCCGCGGGCCAATGGAGCCAATATGCCGAAATCGCCGTCAAGCGTACGCTGACGCGCGATGGCACTTCCACCTATTACATCAACGGCCAGCCGGTGCGCCGGCGCGATATCCAGGACATCTTCATGGGTACCGGCCTGGGGCCGCGCGCCTATGCGATTATCGGCCAGGGCATGATTTCCCGGATTATCGAAGCCAGGCCGGAAGAATTGCGTATCTTCCTCGAAGAGGCGGCCGGCGTGTCGCGCTATAAAGAGCGCAGGCGCGAAACCGAAAACCGTATCCACGACACGCATGAAAACCTGGTGCGGGTGGAAGACATCCTGCGCGAGTTGAACACCAACCTGGAAAAGCTGGAAGCCCAGGCGGTGGTCGCCAACAAATTCAATGAATTGCAGTCCGATCAGGAAGAGAAGCAGAAATTGCTGTGGCTGTTGCGCAAGAAGGAAGCCGCGACCGAGCAGGAAAAGGTATTTGCCGAGATAGAAAAAACACAACTCGACCTGGAAGAGCAGACCGCCAAGCTGCGCCACGTCGAAGTCGAGCTGGAGCATATGCGCCAAGCCCACTATGCCGTCGGCGACCGCATGCACCAGGCGCAAGGTCATCTGTACCAGACCAATGCCGAAATCGGCAGCCTGGAAGCGCAAATCAAATTCGTCATCGAATCGCGCAGCCGTTTGCAATCGCAACTGAACTCGCTGACGGCGCAACGCGACCAATGGCAGCGCCAGGGACAGCAATTCCAAGGCGACCTGGAGGAAGCGGAGATCCTGGTGGAAGAGCTGGCCGAGCGCTCCGAACAGGCACTAGAGATGGCGCAGCAGCACAATGACAAATTGCCGGCGCTGGAGCAGGTCTGGCGCGAAGCGCAACTGAAGACCACCGAGTCGCGCGCCCAGATCATGCAATTGCAGCAGCAGATAGAGCTGGAATCGGCGCATCAGCGCAATGCCTCGAATATCCTGGCCACCTTGACTTCGCGCCGCGAAAGGCTGACTCAGGAAAAAAACGGCCTGGCGATGCCGGACGGCAGCCATCTGTCCAACCTGGCCATGCAGCTGGAAGAGAAAAAACAGGTGCTGGAAGAAGCCTCCATGCAGCTGGAAGAAGCGCAGGAGTCCTTGCCACGGCTGGAAGAAGAGCGCCGGGCGGCGCAGGAACAGGTCAACAAGGATACCGCAGCCAGCGCCCAACTGGACGCGCGCTTGCTGGCTCTCAAGCAATTGCAGGAAAAAGTGCAGACCGAGGGCAAGGTCCAGCCCTGGCTGGAAAAGCACGAACTGAACGGCTTGCCGAAATTGTGGCAAAAGCTGCACATAGAAGCCGGCTGGGAAACTGCGCTGGAATCGGTCTTGCGCGAGCGCACCTCGGCCTTGGAAATGTCCAACCTGGACTGGGCCAAGGCCTTCTTCAATGATGCGCCGCCGGCCAAGCTGGCGTTGTATACGCCACAAGTGGTGGCGGCCACGGCCGAGCCGGCGGCCGGACTGAAACCCTTGCTGAATTTATTGCAATTGAACGACGCCGGCGTGCGCGCCTTGATGCAGGACTGGTTGCACCAGGTGTATGCGGCCGAAGATGTGGCAGCCGCTTTCATGGATCGGGCCAAGCTGCCGCAAGGCGCCTGCTTCATCACCCGGCAGGGCCATGTGATCAGCAAATCCAGTGTGCGCTTCTATGCCTCGGATTCCGAGCAGGACGGCGTGCTGGCCCGTCAGCAGGAAATAGAAAACATAGGCAAGCAAAGCCGCGCCCAGGGCATGCTGGCGGACGAGGCCAAGACCCGTGCGGTCAGAGCCGAGTCGGCATACACCCAGGCCACGCAAAGCCTGCAGGAGTTGCGGCAGCGCGTCAGCGGCCTGACGCAAGCGGTGCACAGCCTGCAGATAGAATTCATGAAGTTGTCCGAGGTGCAGGAACGCTTCAACCAGCGCAGTACACAGATCAAGAATGACCTGGCCGAGATCGCCGCGCAAGAGGCCGAGCAGCAACAAGCCAGGGCCGAGTCGGAAGAGAAATTCGAGCAGCTGGACATCGAGTTGGCCGAGCTGCAGGAAGGCCACGAAGACGGGCAAACCATCTACCTGGAAAAAGAGCAGCAACTCAACGATGCCAGGACGCAATTGCGCGAACTGGAAAGGGCGGCGCAGGAAGCCGCATTTGCCGAAAAATCGCATCGCAGCAAGATGGAAGAATTGCGCCGCAGCATCGCCACCGCATTGGAGCAGGCCGCCCAGCTGTTTGCCAATATGCAGCAGGGCAAGCTGGAGCTGGAAACCATGGATGACCAGACCGCACAGGCCGGCCTGCAATCCCTGCTGGAAAAACGCAGCGATCAGGAGCGCGCGCTGGCCGACGCCAGGCATGAGCTGGATCAACTGACCCAAAAACTGCGTCAGCACGAAGAGGCCAAGATGCAGGTCGAGCGCAGCCTGCAGCCGCAACGCGACCGCATCATGGAATTGCAACTGAAAGAGCAGGCGGCACGCCTGAGCCAGGAGCAATATTCTGAGCAATTGCGCAATTTCGAGGTGGATGAAGAAGCCCTGGCGCAAAAGCTGCATGCCGATTTGAGGCCGTCCTATTTGCAAGGCGAGGTGACCCGCCTGACCAATGCGATAGCGGCGCTAGGCGCGGTCAATATGGCGGCGCTGGATGAACTGGTCCAGGCCAGCGAGCGCAAGACTTTCCTCGATTCGCAACATGCCGACCTGACCGAGGCGATTACCACCTTGCAGGATGCGATCCATAAGATAGATATAGAAACGCGCGACCTGCTGCAGGATACCTTCGACAAGGTGAATACGCATTTCGCCGAATTGTTCCCTATCCTGTTCGGCGGCGGCCAGGCCAAATTGATCATGACCGGCGACGAAATCCTGGATTCCGGCGTGCAGGTGATGGCGCAGCCGCCGGGCAAGAAAAACGCGACCATCCACCTATTGTCCGGCGGTGAAAAGGCCTTGACGGCGACGGCGCTGGTGTTCTCGATGTTCCAGCTCAATCCTGCGCCTTTCTGCCTGCTGGATGAGGTCGATGCGCCGCTGGACGACTCAAATACCGAACGTTTCTGTAATATGGTGAAACGTATGTCGGTTAACACACAGTTTTTGTTTATTTCTCATAATAAAATAGCGATGGAAATGGCACAGCAATTGATAGGCGTGACCATGCAGGAACAGGGAGTTTCTCGAATTGTTGCGGTGGACATGGAGTCTGCCGCAAACTTTGCTTCTGAGGCGCAAGCAGCATGACAGATCTACAAATAAGCTTATTGGCAATCGGCGGCACCATCGTCGTCGGTGTAGTAATTTTCAATAAATGGCAGGAGCACAAGGCTAAAAAGAGCGTGGAACGCGCATTTTCTACCGGTCATGACGACGTGCTGATGCATCCTGATCAGCAGGCCGACTACCAGCATGAACCGCAGCACGATCCACAGCACGACCTGCAGCACGAACGGCATCACCAGCCGCTGGATGGCGGCGGCATGCCGTATCGGCAGGAGCCTAGCCTGGACGTGGTGTCCATGGCGGACGACGACCAGGCCTTTGTGCCCGATGCGATACAGGCAGAGGCGGCCCCCGGCTTGCCACGGCAGGAAAAAGAGCTGCCGGTCGACGAATTGATCGACTGCATCATTCCGCTGGAGTTTGACGCCCCGATACGCGGCGAAAAAATCCTGTCCGAAATCCATAGTCTCAAATACGTCGGCAAGAAGCCCGTGCATTTCATCGGGCAAAGCCATTCCGGCGAACGCGACGTGATTGCGCACGGCGGCGTCTACACGACCTTGTTTGCCGGCATACAGATGGTCAGCCGCGGCGGCGCCCTGAATGAACTGGAGTATTCCGAGTTCGTGATGAAGCTGCGTGAAATCGCCGACCGCCTGAATGCGCACCCGGACATCCCGGACATGAGCCAGGTGATGTCCACCGCCAGGGAATTACACCAGTTCGTGTCTGAGCACGATGCCCAGTTGAGTGTCAATATCATGGCCAACGGCGCTCCGTGGGCGATCAACACCTTGCACGCCGCGCTGGAAAAACAGGGTTTCGATGCGCGCCCGGATGGCCGGTTGGTGATGCCCGACGGTGACGGCGGCACCCTGTTTTCCCTGTCGACCAATGTCGGCCTCAGCGAAGGCGTGACCTCGCGCCTGACCTTGCTGCTGGATGTGCCTTGCGTGGCGCCGGCGCGCGACGGTTTTGGCGCGATGGCTGCTTGCGCGCGGTCCTTGTCCACCCGTCTGGGAGGTACCGTGGTAGACGACGGTAACCAGCCTATCTCCAAGGCAGCGCTGGACGAGATCGCCGACCAGGTCCATGCATTTTATGCCGCCATGGCGGAGTCGGAGATCCCTGCAGGATCGGTGCGCGCGCAACGCTTATTTAGTTAATAATGCAAAACGACATTTTTGGCAAAGCCCCGTCGGATGCCCGTGATCCGGCGGCCAGGGCTGCGCAGTTGCGCAAAGAGCTGAACCAGCACGGCTACGCCTATTACGTGCTGGATAATCCCAGCATTCCCGACGCCGAGTACGACCGCTTGTTCAAGGAGCTGCAGGCGCTGGAACAGCAATATCCTGAGTTGCTGACGGCCGATTCGCCGACCTTGAGGGTGGGCGGGGCTCCGCTGCCGGAATTCAAGCAGGTGCAGCATGCGGTGCCCATGCTGTCGCTGAATAACGGCTTTGAAGATGCGGACATCACCTCCTTTGATCGCCGCGTCCATGACGGTCTGGGTGCCGGCGGCGGGGTGGAATATGCGATCGACCTGAAGTTCGACGGGCTGGCGATCAACCTGCGCTATGTGGACGGCGTGTTCACGCAGGCGGCCACGCGCGGCGACGGCTTTACCGGTGAGGATGTTACCGAAAACATCCGCACCATACACAGCATACCCCTGCGGCTGAATGCCGCCAATCCGCCCAAAATCCTGGACGTGCGCGGCGAAGTGCTGATGTTCAAGAGCGATTTTGAAAAAATGAACCAGCGCCAGCGCGATGCCGGCGCCAAGGAATTTGCCAATCCGCGCAATGCGGCAGCCGGCAGCCTGCGCCAGCTCGATTCAAAAATCACCGCCCAGCGCAAGCTGCGGTTTTTTTCGTATGGCATAGGTGCATTGGAGGGGGCTGAGATGCCGGCCTCGCATGCGGCGCTGCTCGATTGGTATGCTGCGTTTGGCTTGCCGGTATGCGAGGACCGGGCCGTGGTTACCGGTGCGCAGGGTTTGCTGGATTTTTATCGCGAGATCGGGGACAAGCGTAAGAGCCTGCCCTACGATATCGACGGCGTCGTCTACAAGGTCAACCGTTTGCAACAGCAACAGGAGCTCGGTTTTGTGTCGCGTGCACCGCGTTTTGCCATCGCGCACAAATTTCCGGCCGAGGAAGCGATTACGACCGTGCAGGAGATAGGCGTGCAGGTGGGCCGCACCGGCGCGCTGACGCCGGTCGCGCGGCTGGCGCCGGTCTTTGTCGGCGGCGTGACCGTCACCAATGCCACCCTGCATAATGAGGACGAAGTGCGCCGCAAGGATGTGCGCGTCGGCGATACCGTGATCGTGCGCCGCGCCGGCGACGTGATTCCGGAGGTGGTGGCTGTCGTCATGGAACGCCGGCCCATGCCTGAGCATGCACCGTTTGAATTGCCGAAACTATGCCCGGTGTGCGGTTCGCATGTAGTGCGGGAAGAGGGCGAGGCAGTTGCGCGTTGTTCCGGCGGCCTGTTTTGCTCGGCGCAGCGCAAGGAGGCCATCCGCCATTTTGCGGCGCGCCGCATGATGGACATAGACGGCCTGGGCGAGCGCTATATCGACAACCTGGTGGAGCTGGACTATGTCAAAGGCATCGCCGATCTGTATACGCTGACGCTGGACGACTTGCTGGAGATGAAGCGCCGCGGCGATGAGCGCGACGGGATTACCCCAGAAACCGTGCAGCAAGGGAAAATCGCTACCAAATGGGCGGAGAACCTGATCGTAGCAATAGCGGCCAGCAAGAATCCGCCGCTGGAGCGTTTGTTGTTTGCGCTTGGCATTCGCCACGTAGGCGAATCGACCGCCAAGACCCTGGCGGACTGGCTGGGGCAGATGGCCCTGGTGCGGCGAGCGCCGGCGCCTTTGTTGCGCCTGTTGCCGGATATCGGCGCTACCGTGGCTGAGGCGATCGCCGATTTTTTCGCCGAACCGAAAAATCAGCAGGCAATCGACGCCCTGTTAAAGGCAGTGACGCCACGCGACGAGCACGCTCCCAGCGCCAAGCTGCGCGATCGCCTGACACAGCCGGCATTGCTGGCGGCGCTGGCAATTCCCAAACTGACCGAAACCCGCTGCAAGCAATTGGCCGACAAGGGCATGACACTGGCAGCGCTGGCGCAGGCTGATGTTGATTACCTGCATCATTATGCAATGCCATCCGATATCAGTGCGGCGCTCGCTGCCTGGCTGAACCTGCCTGGGCAGCGCGAACGCGTGTCGCAGCTGGACAGCCTGCACGCCGATTTGCTGGCGCAATTGCCGCAGCAGGCCGAATCCGAGGGCATTTTGCACGGCAAGACCTTCGTCTTGACCGGCACCTTGCCTACATTGAGCCGTGACCAGGCCACAGAAATAATCGAAAAAGCCGGCGGCAAGGTATCTGGCTCGGTATCCAAGAAAACCAGCTATGTGGTGGCTGGTGACGATGCCGGCAGCAAATTGCTGAAGGCCCAGGAGTTAGGTGTTACGGTGCTTACCGAAGCAGAGTTATTACAAATCGCGCAATGAGTCTGGAGATGAAATGACAAGAATTAAAAAAGCAGTTTTCCCGGTAGCGGGCCTGGGCAGCCGTTTCCTGCCTGCCACCAAGGCCCAGCCTAAAGAAATGCTGCCTATCGTGGACAAGCCGCTGATCCAGTACGCGGTGGAAGAGGCGGTGGAAGCCGGCATCACCGAGATGGTGTTCATCACCGGCCGCAACAAGCGCGCGATCGAAGATCACTTTGATACCGCCTATGAGCTGGAAAGCGAACTGGAATTGGCCAACAAGCAAGCCCTGCTGGACCTGGTGCGCAATGTGATACCCAAGAATATCAGCTGCATCTATATCCGCCAGCCGGCCGCGCTGGGCCTGGGGCACGCGGTGTTATGCGCGCGCCCGGTGGTCGGCGATGAACCCTTTGCAGTGTTGCTGGCCGACGATCTGATGGATGCCGATCCCGGCCAGCCGTCGGCGATTGCGCAGATGACGCGCCTGTATGAGCAAGAGGGCGCCAGCATCATTGCGGTACAGGACGTGCCGCGGGAATTTACGCGCCAGTATGGGATAGTCAGCGGCTCGCCCTACAAGGACAGGTTGGAAAAAATGCACGGCATTGTGGAAAAACCACTGCCGGAGGTTGCGCCTTCCACGCTGGCCGTGGTCGGCCGCTATGTTTTGTCGGGCAAGATCTTTTCTTACCTGGAAAAACTGGGCAAGGGATCAGGCGGTGAAATCCAGCTCACCGACGGCATCGCTCAATTGCTGAAAGCGGAGGCGGTATACGCCTATCGTGCCGCGGCCACGCGCTATGATTGCGGATCCAAGCTCGGTTATCTGAAGGCCAGCGTGGCCCTGGGCCTGAAGCATCCTGAAACCGGCGCCGAATTCCAGGAATATATCCGTATGCTGAAAAATTCCTGAGCATCTGGGATACTGTAGCCTGGGGATGCGCAGGCACGAGGTGCCGGGGCGCTGGATGCAAGTTTTGATGAGTGTGGAAAGGACGGCCTGCAATGATTCATGAAATATTGAAAATGGGCGATGCGCGCCTGCTGAGAGTCGCCGAACCGGTCCAGCAATTCAATACGCCGGAACTGCTGGCCCTGGTCGAC
Organism: Pseudomonadota bacterium; assembly: GCA_040390485.1. Classification (GTDB taxonomy): domain Bacteria; phylum Pseudomonadota; class Gammaproteobacteria; order Burkholderiales; family Burkholderiaceae_D; genus Undibacterium. The sequence goes on along the minus strand of JAZJYH010000035.1, from coordinate 91,848 downwards.
GATATGTTCGAAACCATGATCGCCGCCAATGGCGCCGGCCTGGCGGCGCCGCAGATAGGCGTCAACCTGCAGATGGTGATCTTCGGTTTCAAGGATAATCCGCGCTACCCGGATGCGCCTACCGTGCCGGAAACAGTGTTGCTGAACCCGGTGCTGACGCCGCTGGCCGAAGATACCGACGAAGCCTGGGAGGGCTGCCTGTCCGTGCCGGGTATGCGCGGCCTGGTGCCGCGCTGGAGCAAGTTGCGCTACGAAGGCTATGATCAGTTCGGCAATCGCATCAGCCGCGATGTCGACGGCTTCCACGCCCGCGTCGTGCAGCACGAGTGCGACCATTTGAATGGCGTGCTCTATCCTATGCGTATCAAGGATCTATCGCAGTTCGGGTTTACCGAAGTCCTGTTTCCCGAGTTGGATCCGAACGATGACGATTGACTGCGATTGATGATGGTTAATGACAAAGGCCCGCGTATTGCGGGCCTTTTTGCTGGTGAGACTTGGAGGATGCTCAGAACTGCTCATCCTCGCGCAAATAGCGCCATTGCCCCTCCGGCAGGTTTCCCAGCCTGACTTTACCTATCCGCACCCGTTTCAAGCCCAACACCTTCAGGCCCACCATCTCGCACATGCGGCGAATCTGACGCTTCTTGCCTTCGCGCAAGATGAACTTGAGCTGGTCGTCATTCAGCCAGCTGACCTTGGCCGGTATCAGCGCCTTGCCGTCCAGGCTCAGGCCGTGGTTCAGGCGCTTCAGGTCGGCGTCGGGCAGGCGTCCCGGCTTGCCGTATTGCACGCGCACCAGGTATTCCTTTTCCACGCTGGTATCCTGGCCTATCAGGTGCTTGGCGACCCGTCCGTCCTGGGTCAGCACCAGCAAGCCGACCGAGTCGATATCCAGCCGGCCGGCCGGCACCAGGCTGCGCAACTGGGTGGGATGGAACTGGGTATCTACTGCGCATTCGGACCAGCGGTTTTCCGGTTTGACCAGGGCCACTGCAGGCTGGTAGCCGTCTTCGGCCTGGCCGCTGACATAGCCTACCGGCTTGTTGATCAGGATAGTGACGCGCTTGGATTGCTCGGCCGCCGCCTGGCGTTCCACGGTGACTTTCTGGTGCGGCAAGACCTTGCTGCCTAGTTCGGAGACCACCTTGCCGTCGACCCGGACCCAGCCGCGCTCTATCCATTCATCGGCCTCGCGGCGCGAGCAGATTCCCAGTTCGGACATTCGTTTTGATAAGCGTACAAGTTCGGTCATGATGAAAAGCTAAAAATAATTCTGTTGATTGATGATGGTTTGCCGCCCCGTAGCGGCAAGGTATTGCTTATTTGCTTGGCCTTGCCGTATCTACACGCGCAGGGATTCCAACAGCTCGGTTTCTATCTGTATCTGGGTGCGCGGACTTTGCAAGGCAGTGCCGTCGACCAGGAAAACGTCTTCCACCCGCTCGCCCAGGGTCATGATCTTGGCCGTGTGCAGGTTGATTTTATGCCTGGCCAGCACATTGGCTATCGCATACAGCAAGCCGGTCCTGTCATTGGCCGACACCGACAGCAGGAAATACTGGCCGCGTTCGTCGGGGCGCAGGTCCACCGTAGGCACGATGGGGAAGGTCCTGGATAGCCTGGACAGGCGTCCCTTGCTCGGCGCGGTCAGCGGTGTCTGCAGCGTCAGCACTTCGGCCAGCTCATGCTCTATCAGATTGATGATGTCGCGGTAGTTATTGGCAAATGCCGGCTCTATCACCAGGAAGGTGTCGAGCGCGTAACCGGCCTTGGTGGTATGGATTTTTGCATCCAGGATGCTGAAATTCTTGCCGTCGAAGTAATTGCAGATACGCGCGAACAGGTCGGCCTGGTCCTGCACATAGACCGTGACCTGCAGGCCTTCCCCTATCGGCGACAGGCGGCACTTGACCACCGGCGCCGCGCTGTTGATCCGGTCATGCAGCGAGCGGGTTTGCCAGGCGATATCGGACGCATCGTGGCGCAGGAAGTAGGCCACATCCAGTTGCTGCCATAGTTGCTCGTGGGCGTTGCCGGGCAAGCCATACAGCCTCAAGGCCTTCAGCGCGTCTTCCTGGCGGTTCTTCAGTTCCCGGTCTTGCGACGGCGTTTCGCCGCCCAGGATGCGCAAGGTGATGTGGTACAGGTCTTCCAGCAGCTTGCCTTTCCAGGCATTCCAGACTTTGGGGCTGGTGCCGCGGATGTCGGACACGGTCAGCAGGTACAGGGCGGTGAGGTGGCGCTCGTCCTTGACCAGCGTGGCGAATGCCTGCACCACGTCGGGATCGGACAGGTCCTGTTTCTGCGCCACGTGCGACATCGTCAAATGGTGCTGCACCAGGAAAATGATCAATTCCGAGTTGGCCTTGGAGATGCCATGGTCGTAGCAGAATTTCTTCGCATCCACCATGCCTTGCACGGAATGGTCGCCGCCGCGGCCCTTGGCGATATCGTGGAACAGCGCCGCGATATACAGCACCCATGGCTGGGTGAAGTTGGCCATCAGCTGGCTGCAAAACGGGTATTCGTGCGCGTGCTCGGTCATCGCAAAGCGGCGCAAATTACGCACTACCATCAGGATGTGCTGGTCCACCGTGTACACATGGAACAGGTCGTGCTGCATCTGCCCCACGATGCGGCGAAAATTCGGCAGGTAGCGGCCCAATATGCTCATCTGGTTCATGCGCCGCAGCGCATGGGTCAGGCCTTGCGGCGATTGCAGGATTTGCAGGAACAGGCCGCGGTTGAAGATGTCGTGGCGGAAGCCGGCGTCGATCAGGAAGCGCGCATGCCATAGCGCCCGCAAGCTGCGCGCCGTCATCCCTTTCAGTTCAGGCTGCTTGGCCAGCAGCAGGAATATTTCCAGCAGCGCGGACGGCGTGCTCTCAAACAAGTCATCGCTGGCGATGTCGATCAAGCCGTTCACTTCATTGAAGCGCTCATTGATGGGCTGCGGTACAGTCGGCTGCGGAAACAGGTTGGCCTCGATGTTTTGCAGCAGGATGGTATTGAGCTGGGTCACCGCCTTGGCGGCCCAGTAATATCTCTGCATCAGGTGTTCGCTGGCGCGGCGCGAGTCGGTGGTCTTGAAGCCGAAAGTGTCGGCGATCGCCGTCTGCACATCGAAAATCAACCGGTCTTCGCGCCGGCCCGCATGGATGTGCAGGCGTATGCGTATGTCCTTGAAAGCGCGCTCGTTGCGCTTCAATTGACGGGCCTCGATGTCAGTGATCAGACCGCTTTCCGCCAGTTCGCGCCAGGAATTACCCAGGTTGGCCGCCTTGGCCACCCACAGTATGACTTGCAAATCCCTCAGGCCGCCCGGACTTTCCTTGCAGTTCGGCTCCAGGCTGTACGGCGTGTCTTCGTATTTGACATGCCTTTGCTGCAGTTCCAGCAGCTTTTCCTGAAAAAAATGCTGGGGGTTCATGCTGGCCGTGTAGCGCTCCTGCAATTCCTTAAACAGCTTGCGGCTGCCGGTGACCAGCCTGGCTTCCAGCAAGCTGGTCTTGACCGTGATGTCGGCCTCGGATTCCTGCAGGCATTCATCCACGGTGCGTATGCTGTGCCCCAGGTCCAGGCCTATATCCCAAAAAATCTGGACCAGGCTTTCCAGTTTGTTGCGGGTGGCCTTATCCGGGTGCTCCGCCAGCAGGATCAGGACATCAACGTCGGAGTAGGGATAGAGTTCGCCGCGCCCATAGCCGCCCACCGCGACCAGTGCGGAATTCTTCGGCAATTCAAAGTTTTTCCAGATCCTGGATAAAACCGTGTCGACGCTGCGGCACAAATCCTGCAGTAATTGTTCGGCTTTGAAGTTTTCCTTGAAGGCGGCAATGACTGCTTGTTGTCCGGCCTTTAATTCTTCCTTGAATTGCAATGCGGGTGAGGCGCTTACTGCCATTATGCGGGTACGCCTGGCTGTACTGCAGCGGTGATGAATGCCGGCGGCGGCGGTGAACCGGCCGACAGCGTCAATACTTCATACCCGGTTTCGGTGACCAGCACGGTATGTTCCCACTGTGCCGAAAGGCTGCGGTCCTTGGTCTTGATGGTCCAGCCGTCGTTCATTTCCTTGATGTCGCGGCGACCGGCATTGATCATCGGTTCTATCGTGAAGATCATGCCCGGCTGCATTTTTTCCAGGGTGCCGGGGCGGCCGTAGTGCAGGATTTGCGGCTCTTCATGGAATACCGTGCCTATGCCGTGGCCGCAGAATTCCCTGACCACGCTATACCCGGCTTTTTCTGCATATTGCTGGATTGCGTGTCCTATGTCGCCCAGGTGGGCGCCGGGCTTGACCTTGGAAATGCCTATCCACATGCATTCATAGGTGATTTCGCTGAGGCGCTTGGACAATATGGAAGCTTCGCCGATCAGGAACATGCGGCTGTTGTCGCCGTGATAACCATCCTTGATGACGGTGATGTCCAGGTTGACCGAGTCGCCGTTCTTCAAGACCTTGTCGCCCGGTATGCCGTGGCAGATCACGTCATTGACAGAAGTGCAAATCGCCTTGGGGAAGGGGGTGTAACCCGGCGGGCAATAGTTCAGCGGCGCCGGGATGGTGCCCTGCACCTCGACCATATATTCATGGCACAATCTATCCAGTTCACCCGTGGTTACGCCTGCTTTGACGAAAGGGGTAATGTAATCCAGGACCTCGGAACCCAACCTGCCTGCAATCCGCATTCCGGCGATGTCTTGTGCTGTTTTAATAGAAATAGATGTCATGCTGAGTCAACCGTGTATGCAATAAAAGAAATAATTAAACCCATTTCATGAATAGCCGCCCGCTGCCAGCCCTGCATTGCTATTGATGAAATGGTTCTCAGCAGAGATTATAGTCCAGCGCAAGGATGTCCGCTTAGGCAATAAACCGTATCTGCTTGAAATGTATGTGATTTTCGTAGTACAATTGATGGTTAGCTTGAATGAGTTTCAGGCTAATGATTGGAAATTATTTTATCAATGCACGAATCTGGTCTAAAAGGGTGTCCGGTAAGCATCGGATCACTGACTGGATTCAAGACCTAACCCTGGAGTTATTATGTCTGTAACAATGCGCGAAATGCTGGAAGCCGGCGTCCACTTCGGTCACCAAACCCGTTTCTGGAACCCTAAGATGGCTCCGTTCATCTTTGGTCACCGCAACAAGATTCATATCGTCAACCTGGAAAAAACTCTGGGTATGTACCAAGAGGCGATGAAATACATCCGCCAATTGTCTTCAAACCGCGGCACTATCCTGTTCGTAGGCACAAAACGTCAAGCACGCGAAATCATCGCCGCTGAAGCGCAACGCGCCGGCATGCCTTTCGTCGACCAGCGTTGGTTGGGCGGTATGCTGACTAACTTCAAAACTGTAAAGACATCGATCAAGCGTCTGAAAGACATGGAAGCTTCGGTAGAAGACGGTTCTGTAGAAAAACTGAGCAAAAAAGAAGCGCTGATGTTCCAGCGTGAAATCGTCAAGCTGCAAAAAGCTATCGGCGGTATCAAGGATATGGGCGGCATCCCTGACGCAATCTTCGTGGTTGACGTCGGTTACCACAAAGGTTCCATCACTGAAGCCGCAAAACTGGGCATCCCAGTCATCGGCGTGGTCGATACCAACCACTCCCCAGAAGGCGTGACTTACGTCATTCCAGGTAACGATGACTCCTCCAAAGCGATCGCTTTGTATGCTCGCGGCGTAGCTGATGCAATCCTGGAAGGCCGTGCCAATGCAATTAACGAAGTAGTTGAAGCAGCCAAGCCTGATTCCGACGAATTCGTTGAAGTGGAAGACCAGGCTTAATTTAAGCTTCTGCTTATTGTGATATGCAGGCAAAAGGGGCAACGGCTGTTGGCCCCTTTTTTTAAACAGATTTTGATAATCAGCGCCATGCGGCGCTAATTTGAACTAGGAGAAAAACATGGCGGCGATTACAGCAGCGATGGTAGGTGAATTGCGTGCAAAGACTGATGCACCGATGATGGAATGCAAAAAAGCCCTGACTGAGGCTGAAGGCAATATGGAGCGTGCAGAGGAACTGTTGCGCGTTAAGCTGGGTAGCAAGGCTTCCAAGGCAGCTTCCCGTGTTACTGCTGAAGGCGTGGTTGCGGCTTACATCTCCGGCAATGTTGGCGCCCTGGTTGAAGTCAACTGCGAAACCGACTTCGTGACCAAGAACGACGACTTCATCGCTTTGGTCAATACTTGCGCCAAGCTGGTAGCGGAAAACAATCCTGCCGACGTTGCAGCCTTGTCCGCACTGCCATTCGAAGGCGGCACAGTGGAATCCCACCGTGCAGCCCTGATCGGCCGTATCGGTGAAAACATGTCGATCCGCCGTTTCACACGCTTTGAGACAAATTCCAAGCTGACATCCTACCTGCACGGTACACGCATCGGCGTGATGGTTGAATTCGAAGGCGCGGACGAGCAGGTTGGTAAAGACGTTGCGATGCACATCGCTGCGATGAAGCCAGTCTCCCTGTCTTCCGACCAGGTTCCTGCCGACCTGATCGAAAAAGAGCGTTCAGTCGCTTCCCAGAAAGCTGCCGAATCCGGCAAGCCTGCCGACATCGTGGCAAAAATGGTCGATGGTTCGGTACAGAAGTTCCTGAAAGAGGTTTCTTTGCTGAACCAGCCTTTCGTCAAGAACGACAAGCAAACCGTTGAGCAAATGCTGAAATCGGTCAATGCTTCGGTAAAATCTTTCACCATGTTCGTCGTTGGCGAAGGTATAGAGAAGAAGCAGGATGACTTTGCAGCGGAAGTGGCCGCACAGGTCGCGGCGGCAAAGCAGGCGTAAGCAAAAAAATGCGGGCCGAAAGGCCCGTTTTTTTAAGCCTGGTCTTGTTGGAATGGCATGCCATTCCAATTTGCATTATGAATAAGTGTAAAAGAGTGGTTTGTCTTTTGTCAGGGTTGGTATCTGTGCTTGACCTGCTTGCCTCATCTGCCGTGGTCATGAGTAAGAGCTGAAACGAAAAGTAACAATATGCTTTTGAAGTGCCGCACTTGTTTTTAATGCTAATTGAATTATTTACCTATTTACCAGAAGGAGTCCAGACCGTGACTAAACCTGCTTACAAGCGAGTTCTCTTGAAGCTCTCTGGCGAAGCCCTGATGGGCGATGACCCATTCGGCATCAACCGTGCCACGATAGAGCGTATGGTGGCTGACGTCGCCGAAGTGGCCAAACTGGGTGTTGAGCTGGCCATCGTCATTGGCGGCGGCAATATTTTCCGCGGCGTCGCCCCTGGCGCGCAGGGCATGGACAGGGCCACTGCAGACTACATGGGTATGCTGGCAACCGTCATGAATTCCCTGGCGCTGGCCGATGCGATGCGCCAGGTTGGGATCACCGCGCGCGTGATGTCGGCGATCGCGATTGACCAGGTGGTAGAGCCCTATGTCAGGCCCAAGGCCCTGCAATACCTGGAAGAGGGCAAGATCGTGGTCTTCGCCGCAGGTACCGGCAACCCGTTCTTTACTACCGACACCGCCGCAGCATTGCGCGGTTCTGAAATCGGCGCCGAGATCGTGCTGAAGGCGACCAAGGTCGACGGCGTCTATACCGCCGACCCTAAAAAGGATCCGACGGCGACCCGTTATTCCACCATTTCGTTTGATGAAGCGATTGCCCGCCACCTGCAGGTGATGGATGCCACCGCCTTTGCGCTGTGCCGCGACCAGAAGCTGCCGATCAAGGTATTTTCCATCATCAAGCCGGGCGCGCTGAAGAACGTTATCCTGGGTGCAGACGAAGGCACCTTAGTACACGTATAATTTATCGTTTAATATTATTTGGATGCTTGCTGGCGAGGGCTGCAAGCCGTTCCGGGCAGTGTGAATGGGTTTCAGGTATCCGCCTGGCAGGTGGCGGATTGCCGGGATTGATTTCGTTGCCGTGTTCGGGATTTTCAGCCTTGCCGGGATTGACGCATAGGAGGACAGAATGAGTGTTGTCGAAGTAAAGAAAAATACCGAGCAGAGAATGCAAAAGTCGATAGAGACGCTGAAGTCGGATTTGTCCAAGGTCCGTACCGGCCGCGCGCATACCGGCATTCTTGATCACGTTCAGGTTGATTATTATGGCTCCCCCACGCATATCACGCAGGTGGCCAACGTTACCCTGATTGATGCTCGCACCATAGGCGTGCAGCCTTGGGAAAAGAAGATGATCTCGGCGATAGAGAAAGCGATACGCGATGCCGACCTGGGGCTGAATCCATCGACCCAGGGCGACATGATACGCGTGCCTACGCCGCCTTTGACTGAAGAGCGCCGCAAGGAAATGGTCAAACTGGTCAAGACCGAGGGCGAAGACGCCAAAATTGCGATCCGCAATATCCGTCGCGACGCCAATGAATCCTTGAAAAAGCTTTTGAAAGACAAGGCGTGTTCTGAAGACGACGAGCGTCGCGCCCAGGATGACGTCCAGAAGTTGACGGATAAATTCGTCAGTGAAGTAGACAAGCTCCTCGCTGAAAAAGAAAAAGAAGTTTTGACGGTTTAAGCAATTGATTTGTCCATTTTCTTTCATCATCCTGGAAATACATGACCCACGCTAGCTCTACAAAAGAAATCCCGGTTGTCGGTGCCATACCCAGACATATCGCCATCATCATGGATGGGAATGGCCGCTGGGCGACCAAACGGTTTTTGCCGCGTGTGGCGGGTCATGCCAAGGGAGTAGAGGCGGTGCGCGCCGTGGTGGAAGCCTGCGCGCGCCGGGGGGTGGACTACCTGACCCTGTTTGCCTTCAGCTCCGAAAACTGGCGCCGGCCGGAAGAAGAGGTGTCTTTGCTGATGCGCCTGTTCGTCACTGCGCTGGAAAAAGAAGTCGCCAAATTGCATGCGAATGATATCCGCCTGAAAGTGGTCGGCGACTTGTCGCGCTTTGATCCCAAGCTGCAAAAGATGATACAGGCTGCCGAGACCAAGACCGCGGGCAATAAGGGTATGACCTTCACCATCTGCGCCAACTACGGCGGTCGCTGGGATATCATGCAGGCGGTCAATCGTTTGCAGCAGGACGGCAAGCTGGAAGGCGGCATCAGCGAGGAACAACTGGCATCCCAGCTTTCCATGGCCTATGCCCCCGAGCCTGACCTGTTTATCCGCACCGGCGGAGAAATGCGCATTTCCAATTTCCTGCTATGGCAGCTAGCCTATAGCGAACTGTATTTTACCGACACCTTCTGGCCCGACTTCGATGCATCCTCGCTGGATGCCGCCATCCTGTCCTACCAATCACGGGAGCGGCGTTTTGGTCAGACCAGTGCACAACTGATGGAACAGGCATCCTAACCATAACTGGAAATTAATGCTTAAAACTCGCATAGCGACGGCTGTTGTACTGTTGGCAGTTTTATTGCCGATTTTATATCTCGGAAATTTTTTCGCATTCTCCGTCGTTGCCATCCTGTTTTTTGGCGTCGCACTGTGGGAAAGTCTGCGCCTGTTCAAGAATCCCTCGCCAATGATTGCCGCCGTGGTCTGGGCCGCGCTGTTTGCCTACATCACGCTCAGCGGGGCTGCCATTTCCTTCGTATTCCTGTTCCTGTTGTGTATCGCATTCTGGCTGCTGCGCCTGATCCCGGCCCTGGGGCTGGGCCTGCCCGCATTTAACGGCGCTTCCAATGCCTTTTTGAGCGGCGTGTACAGCGCGTCGATTTTCGGTTGTTTCGTTGCCATCACGGTCTTGTTCAAACATTCCCCGGTTTTTCTGCTGTCGGTGATGGCGGTGGTCTGGGTCGCCGACATAGGCGCCTATTTTTCCGGCAAGGCACTCGGCAAGCACAAGCTGGCGCCGTCTATTTCGCCTGGCAAGTCATGGGAAGGCGCAATCGGTGGCTGGATTGCCGTGCTGCTGATTTCCTCCGTGGTCGCCACCATAGCGGCCTGGCCCGATACTTTCCCTGCCAAGATCCTGGCAAAAGGCGGCTGGCCGGGATTGCTCGTAGTCATGAGTATCCTGTCGGCCGCCAGTGTGGTGGGGGACTTGTTTGAGTCTTTATTGAAACGTCGTGCGACAATGAAGGACAGCAGTTCCTTATTGCCCGGACATGGCGGTGTGCTGGACCGTATCGACGCATTAATACCGGTCTTGCCGGTTGCAGCACTCCTGGATTATTGGTGGTAATAGGCATGAGCAGTATTCAGCAACAAATGAAACAGCAGAAACCGCAGCAATTAAGCATCCTGGGCGCAACCGGCTCTATCGGCGTCTCTACCCTGGACGTGGTGGCGCGCCATCCTGACCGTTATCGCGTGTATGCGCTGACGGCGCACACCCAGGTACACAAGCTGGCCGCGCAATGCGAGCAGTTCCGGCCCGAGGTGGCCGTGGTAGGCTCGGCCCAGGCGGCGGCGGAGCTGCAAATCTTGCTGCGCGAAAAGAAAATTACAACCCAGGTAGAGTACGGCCCCGAGGCCTTGTGTGCGGTTGCCAGCGCCCCGGCCTGCGATACGGTGATGGCCGCCATCGTCGGCGCAGCCGGCCTGGCCTCATCGTTGGCTGCGGCGCAGGCCGGCAAAAAAGTATTGCTGGCAAACAAGGAAGCACTGGTCATGTCCGGCCAGCTGTTCATCAATGCGGTCCTGCACAGCGGCGCCACGCTATTGCCTATAGATAGCGAGCACAATGCGATTTTCCAGTGCCTGCCGCGTGACTACCAGCGCCAGCCGGCCCGGCACGGCGTCAGCAAGATTGTCCTGACCGCATCCGGCGGGCCGTTTTTGCATAGGGATGTGGAGTCTTTAAGCAATGTGACGCCGGAAGAGGCAGTGGCCCACCCCAACTGGGTCATGGGCAGGAAGATTTCGGTAGATTCGGCGACCATGATGAACAAGGGGCTGGAGGTGATCGAAGCCCACTGGTTGTTTGCCACGCCCGCCGAGCAGATCGAGGTCGTGATCCACCCGCAGAGCGTGATCCACTCGATGGTCTCGTATGCTGACGGTTCGGTGCTGGCGCAATTGGGAAATCCCGATATGCGTACTCCGATAGCTTACGGTTTGGCCTATCCTGAAAGGATAGACTCCGGGGTGGCCCCTTTGGACCTGACCAGGATCGCCAGGCTGAATTTTGAAGCGCCCGATTTCCAGCGTTTTCCTTGCCTGGCCCTGGCCTTTGATGCATTGAAATTGGGGATGTCCGCACCGACGGTATTGAACGCAAGTAATGAAGTCGCTGTCCAAGCATTTTTGGACAGGAAAATCGGCTTTAGAATGATAGACCAGATCATCGCACGCACCCTGGACAAGCTCCCTGTTGTCGGGATACAGGACCTGGCGGCGATCCTTGAGCAGGATAGCAAAGCGCGCGCGGTCGCCGAGGCATTGATACCATCATGATCTTATTGCAGACAGTACTGGCCTTCCTGGTGGCGCTCGGCACGCTGGTCGTTATCCATGAGCTGGGCCACTATGCGGTGGCCCGCTTGTGCGGGGTCAAGGTATTGCGCTTTTCGGTCGGCATGGGCAAGGTGCTCTGGTCGCGCAAATTCGGCGCAGACCAGACCGAATGGGCGATTTCCATTTTGCCCCTGGGCGGCTACGTCAAGATGCTGGATGCCAGGGAGCAAGATCTTGGTCACCTGTCCGAGCCCGAACTGGCCCGCGAATTCTGCCGGCAATCGGTATGGAAGCGCATCGCCATCGTGGCGGCCGGGCCACTTGCCAATTTCCTGCTGGCGATCCTGCTGTTTTCCGGCTTGTATTATCACGGCGTGCCCGAGCCCATCAGTAAAATCCAGCTTACGTCCGAACAAACCGCCGCCTACCAGGCTGGATTGCGTGCCGGCGACCTGATTACCAGCGTCAATGAAGATGCGGTGCTGGGGTGGTCGGAACTGCGCTGGAAGCTGATGGAGCTGGCACTGGAAAAATCCAACGCCAGCCTGGGCGTCAAGCGGGCCAATAAAGACCGGGCGGGCAGCTTCGACCAGTTGACGGTAGCGCTCCCGCTGAACCAGCTGACCAGTAAGGACCTGGAGGCGGATTTCCTGGCCAAGCTGGGCATTGCGGTGGCTTTGCCGCCGGCAACCCTGGTGGATGTAGTGGCTGGCGGGCCGGCGATGAGGGCCGGGCTCAGGGCCGGCGACGTGATCCTGGAGCTGGACGGCAAGAGCCTGGCCAATGCGCAAGAGTTCACCGAGAAGGTGCGTGCTGCGCCGGGCCGCAGGCTCGACCTGCTGGTCAAGCGAGGGGCAGACTTGCTGGATATCGACGCCGTCGCCGAAACGCATGAGATCAATGGCAAGAAAATTGGGCGTTTGCAGGTACAGATGGCCGGTCCCGAGGTGCAGCTGATCCAGACTCCGTTATGGCAGTCTGTGGTCAGGGGAAGCCAAAAAACTTGGGATACCAGCATCATGACGTTTAAAATGCTGGGCAAAATGCTGACCGGCGAGGTGTCGTGGAAAAATATTACCGGCCCCATCACCATTGCCGATTATGCCGGGCAGACCTCCAGGACCAGCGCCATCAGCTATATCAGTTTCATCGCCTTGATCAGTATCAGCCTTGGTGTAATGAATTTGCTACCTATTCCAGTGTTGGATGGGGGGCATTTGTTGTATTATTCGCTGGAAGTTTTGACAGGGAAACCTGTATCGGAGCGGTTTGGCGAAATTGCGCAGCGTGCCGGGGTCGCATTATTGATGACACTGATGGCGCTGGCTTTTTTTAATGACATCGTCCGACTGATGTCATAATGCTCGGCTTGGCAGGCCGGGCGAAAAATTTCCCGAAAGAAATGCAGAGCCTGCTGATTTTGCATTTGTGATGCGTTCAAACCGAAACGCATGGTGGCAAGTCGTGAGGCGCAGATGGAGGTTCCCTCCAGTTCATTGCGCAAGCTTGGCCAGCGTGTTTTTTGGTTTGAACTCGGAGGAAGCGGGTCTAAAACACCGCCTGGCTGGGCGCGCCCAGCCTATCAGGTGGCGCCTGACAAATGTATTACGCTATGTGTCGCTAGCGCAATGTCTGTCCAGGCAAGGTTTTGGCCCTATTCTTTACCCTAATTTGATTGTCAACTGGCCCTAAGATTAAATAACAACCAATGAAATTACATATCGAGAACTTCGAGCACCTTACTTTGCCTAAATTACGCCGACATGTGTTGGCATTAGCTGCATTCGCTGTATGTTCTGGTAGCGCAATGGCGATTGAGCCATTCACAGTAAAAGACATACGGGTTGAGGGCATACAGCGCACGGAAGCGGGAACGGTATTCAGCTACCTGCCGGTGCGTGTCGGCGAAACCTTTGACGATGCGAAAAGCACGACAGCCATCAAGTCCCTGTATGCGACCGGCTTTTTCAAGGATGTGCAGATAGAGGTGCAGGACGGGGTCTTGATCGTTTTGCTGGAAGAGCGTCCGTCGATCGCCGGCGTCGAGTTCACCGGCACCAAGGAATTTGAAAAAGACAACCTGATCAAGGCGCTGAAAGACATAGGCGTGGGTGAGTCGCGTATTTTCGATAAGGCGACCGTGGACCGCGCCGAGCAGGAATTGAAGCGGCAATATTTGTCGCGCGGCCTGTACGGGGTGCAAATCACCACTACCGTGACGCCGATAGAGCGGAATCGCGTCAACGTGACTTTCGCCGTGGATGAAGGTGAAGTAGCCCGCATCGCGCAAATCAATGTGATCGGCAACAAGGCTTTTTCCGATGGGGAATTGCGCGACTTGCTGACCTTGACGACTCCTGGCTGGTTCACCTGGTACACCAAGGCCGACCAGTATTCCAAGCAAAAATTGTCGGGCGACATAGAGACGCTGAAGTCGTTTTATCAAAACCGCGGCTACCTGGAAATGCAGGTGGAGTCTACCCAGATTTCCATTACGCCGGACAAGAAAGATATCTACATCACCATTAATATCATCGAGGGTGACAAGTACACGGTGTCGGACATCAAGCTGGAAGGCGAAGTCTTTGGCCGCGAACAGGAATTGTCCTCGCTGGTATTGCTGAAGAGCGGCGATACCTATAATGCGGCCAGGTTAACCGAGAGTACGAAGAGGATTTCCGAGCGTCTCGGCAATTTCGGCTATGCGTTTGCCAACGTCAACGCCAATCCTTTGCTGAACAAGGAAAAGAAAGAGGTCGCGTTTACGATCTTTGTCGATCCGGGCAAGCGCGTGTATGTGCGCAAAATCAATCTTGCCGGCAATACCAGGACGCGGGATGAAGTTATCCGCCGCGAATTCCGCCAGTTTGAGAGTTCATGGTATGACGGCGAGAAGATCAAGTTGTCACGTGACAGGGTAGACCGGCTCGGTTACTTCAAGGAAGTCACGATAGAAACGCCCGAAGTCCCCACCAGCACCGACCAGGTGGACGTGAATCTGACCGTGACCGAACGGCCTACCGGCAACATCCAGCTCGGCGCCGGTTACTCGCAGACGGAAAAATTGACCTTGACCGGCGCGATCCAGCAAGCCAATGCCTTCGGTAGCGGCGATACCATAGGCCTGGAAGTCAACACCAGTTCGTTGTATCGCACGATAGCCTTGTCGCATACCAATCCGTATTTTACCGACGACGGCGTCAGCAAGAGCACTGAGCTGTATGTGCGCACCACCCGGCCTATCATAGGCAGCGTCGGTGACTACCGGATCCAGACCACGGGCGGCAAGCTCAGCTTTGGCGTGCCGTTTTCAGAAGTGGATACGATCTTCTTTGGACTGGGCTTTGAGAGAACCAAGGTCCAGACCTTCCTGGGCAGCCCGTACCGCTACCAGAAATATGTGGCCGACTACGGCGATGCCGACAAAGTTCCAGGCTCCATCGACTATGGGGTGGGTACTGCTGTGACCACCTCCTTTCCGCTGACCGCCGCCTGGCAGCGGGACAGCCGGGATAGCGCGCTGGTGCCTACCGTTGGGCGTTATCAACGTGCTAACGTTGAGTTGTCTTCAATCGGCAGCTTCAAGTATTATCGTGCATCTTACCAGGCACAGTTATTCAAACCGGTGTACCGTTCCATCACGCTGGCTTTGAATGGCGAGTTTGATTTTGGACATGGCTTGGGCGGCAAGCCCTATCCCTTGTTTAAAAACTACTATGCGGGCGGTATCGGTTCGGTGCGTGGCTACGAATCTTCCACCCTTGGCACCAAGGACCCAAATGGCGATGCGCTGGGCGGTGCCAGCAGGATCTTCGGTAATGTAGAATTACAGTCGCCGTTCCCGGGATCGGGTAATGACAAGAGCTTGCGCATGTTTACTTTCTTCGATTTCGGTAACGTATTTGATGAAGGCCAGAAAATACGCTTGCAAGACATGCGGGCCGCTGCCGGTGTGGGCCTGAGCTGGATTTCCCCAGTTGGCCCTTTGAGGTTGAGTTTCGGTAAACCGCTCAATGCCAAGCCCGGGGACAAGAAGCAAGCCTTCCAGTTCAACTTGGGTGGCGGCTTCTAGGAACCGTTTGAGGTCTGTAGCGAGACTGGAGCCGGCCCTGCAGCGCAGGCCCGGTGGCAAAGGCGGCAGAACCGGCAGCCTGGCCGCGCCTGGCTTAAGATATTGAACCGGTTCTACAGATACAATGGTGCTGTGATTTAATTTAATGAGCAATGCGGAGAATATTTTGAAGCAATTTACTACCCCAACCAGCTTGTTGCGAAGCCTGATGCTGTGCGTGGCTTGTCTCAGTTTATTTGGGCAGGCGCAGGCGCAGGATGTCAAAGTTGGTTATGTGGATGCGCAACGATTGTTGCAGTCGGCCCCGGCCAAGGCCGCTGAGGAAAAAATAGCTCAGGAATTTTCCAGGCGCAATAAAGAAAACACGGATCTGGCGTTGAAAATCAAGGCACTTGCCGAAAAGTATGACAAGGATGCGCCTGTCATGTCCGAGGCGGACCGTATCAAGAAGCAACGTGAGTTGACTGACCTGGACCAGGATTACAAGCGCAAGCAGCGTATCTTCAATGAAGACCTGAACCAGCGCAAGAGTGAAGAGCTGGCCAATATTTCCGATCGGATCAAGAAGGTAGTCAAGCAAATCGCAGAGTCGGAAAAATACGATATTGTCTTGCAGGAAGAGCCGATTTATTACAATCCGCGCATAGATATCACCGAGAAAGTCCTGAAAGCTCTCTCCAAGTAAATAAAATGACCACCGTAAGCATTCGGCTGGGAGAATTGGTCGATCGCTTCGGTGGTCAATTGATTGGCAGCCCCGATATCCAGGTAGCCGGCATAGCTCCGCTGAGCGATGCCGATGAGCGTTACCTGACTTTCCTGACCAATCCGAAATTCCGGTCCCAGGCTGAAACCACGCGTGCCGCCGCGCTGATCGTCTCGCCGAAGGATCTTGAGCATATCGGCCCGGTGTATACCGGCGCCCGTATCGTGGCCGACAACCCGTATGCCTATTTTGCCCATGTGGCGCAGCATTTTGCCGCGTTGCAGGCGATACCGCCCGAACAAGGGGTGCACCCGAGCGCCTATGTCAGCCCGCACGCGATTGTGGCGGCAAACGCCAGCATAGGCCCGCATGCAACGATAGAAGCCGATGCGGTCGTGGGCGAGGGCGCAGTCATCGGCGCCGGCGTCTTTATCGGGCGCGGCGTCAGCGTAGGCGACGGCACGCGCTTGTTTGCCAATGTTTCTGTCTATGAATATTGCGTGATCGGGCAACGCTGCACCATCCAGTCCGGGGCGGTGATCGGCGCCGAAGGTTTCGGCTACGCCAATGAAGGCGGCAAGTGGATCAAGATTCCGCAGACCGGCCGCGTGCTGATCGGCGACGATGTCGAGATCGGCGCCAATACCACGATAGACCGGGGTGCGCTGGCCGACACCGTCATTGAAGAAGGCGTGATACTGGATAACCAGATCCAGATCGGGCACAATTGCCACATAGGCGCGTATACCGCGATGGCGGGCTGCGTCGGCGTGGCCGGCAGTGCGAAGATAGGCCGTCATTGCACCTTCGGCGGCGCCGCGATGGTGCTGGGGCACCTGACCATCGTCGACAATGTGCATATTTCATCCGGGAGCATGGTCTCCCGCTCCATACTGGAAGCAGGCCAGTACACAGGGTTCTATCCTTTGGCAAAAAATGCCGACTGGGAAAAGTCGGCCGCAATCGTCCGCAATTTGTCGGCCATGCGCGAAAAGATCCGCCAACTGGAAAAAACAATCAAATCGCTCACAGAAAAGTAATAATGAATACCTTAGACATCAATCAAATCAAGCAGTATCTCCCGCATCGCTACCCCATGCTGCTGGTGGACCGCGTCATCGACTGGGAAAGCGGCAAGAGCATTACCGCGATCAAGAATGTCACCGCGAATGAAGAATTCTTTAACGGGCATTTCCCCAACAAGCCCGTCATGCCCGGCGTCCTGATGATAGAAGCGCTGGCGCAGACCGCGGCGATATTGTCCTTCCTGACCATGGGACAAAAGCCGGATGAAAATACCCTGGTGTATTTCCTGGGCATAGACGGCGCCCGTTTCAAGCGTCCGGTGGAGCCGGGCGACCAGTTGAAAATGGAAGTGGACATCGTGCGCGTTGCCCGCGGCATCTGGAAATACAAGGCCAAGGCTACCGTGGACGGGCAACTGGCCGTCGAGGGCGAGCTGATGTGCACCATGCGCACCGCCAATGACGTTCCCCTGACCGCCGCCATACCTGTCGCGGAGTAAGCATGGCCATCCATCCTAGTGCTATCGTCGATCCCAAAGCCAACCTGGACAGCTCGGTCGAGGTTGGCGCTTATTCTGTCATCGGCCCCAACGTCAATATCGGCGCCGGCAGCAAGATAGGCCCGCATGTCGTGATTGACGGCCACACGACGATAGGCCGCGACAATACGCTGTTCCAGTTTTCGTCGATAGGCGGCGCGCCGCAGGACAAGAAGTACGCGGGCGAGCCCACCCGCCTGGAAATCGGCGATCGCAACGTGATCCGCGAATTCTGCACCTTCAACCTCGGCACCACCCAGGATGACGGCGTGACCCGGATCGGCAACGATAACTGGATCATGGCCTATGTGCACCTGGCGCACGACTGCAAGGTCGGCAGCAATACGATATTTGCGAACAACGCGCAATTGGCGGGCCACGTGCATATCGGCGACTGGGTGATACTGGGGGGTTTTACCAATATCCACCAATTCTGCCGCATAGGTTCGCATGCGATGACGGGCATGGGCACCACCCTGACGCAGGATGTGCCGCCGTTCGTCATGCTGTCCGGTAATCCGGCGGCGGCCCACGGCATCAATGCCGAAGGCTTGAAACGCCGCGGCTTCAGCCGTGAGCAGATCGGCGCGATCCGCCAGGCCTACAAGCTGATCTATAAATCCGGCCTGACCCTGGAAGAAGCCAAGGTGGCGCTGGATGCAGAGCAAGTGGCCATGGCCGCCGGCGAGGCGCAGCATGTCCAGGCGATACGCAGCTTCCTGGGCACGACCACCCGCGGCATCGTTCGCTAGCCATCAGTGAGCGATAATCGACCTATCATCTCGATGGTGGCCGGCGAGACGTCTGGCGACTTGCTGGCCGGCCGCCTGCTGTCCGGCCTGAGGCCGAAGCTGCCGGAGTCGCTGATGCACGGCATAGGCGGCCCCAGGATGGCCGAGCATGGCTTCGTCAATGACTGGCCGATGGACAAGCTGGCGGTGCGTGGTTTGTTTGAGGTGCTGGCCCATTACCGTGAAATTACCGGCATCCGCAAGCAATTGCGCCAGCGCCTGCTGGCAGAGAAGCCGGACGTATTCATCGGCGTGGATGCACCGGATTTCAATCTGGATCTTGAGTTGCAGCTCAAGCAGGCCGGCATTCCCACCATGCACTACATCAGCCCTTCGATCTGGGCCTGGCGCGGCGGCCGCATCAAGAAGATCGCCGAAGCCGTCTCGCACATGCTGGTGGTGTTCCCGTTTGAAGAGCAAATTTATCGCGACGCCGGCATACCGGTCACCTATGTCGGCCACCCGCTGGCACAGGTGATTCCCGTTGCGCCGGATATGGCAGCGGCGCGGACGGAACTGGGCCTGCCACAAGACGCGACGGTAGTGACCATCCTGCCCGGCAGCCGCCTATCCGAAATCAAATACAATACCGAGGCCTTCATCGGCGCGGCCAAGCTGCTCTGCGAGCGCGACCCCAAGCTGCATATCGTGGTGCCGATGGCGGGCGCCAAGCAGCGCAGCTATTACATCAAGCTGGTGGTGGAGGCCGGGCTGGAAGAGGTGCCGGTGCTGTTGATCGACGGCCAGTCGCACGCGGCGATTGCCGCTGCCGATGCGGTGCTGGTGGCTTCCGGTACCGCCTCGCTGGAGGTGGCGCTGTTCAAGAAACCGATGGTGATTGCCTACAAGATGATGGAAGCCTCGTGGCAGATACTGCGCCACCTCGGCTATCAGCCCTGGATAGGCTTGCCAAATATCATCGCCCGCGATTTCGTGGTCCCGGAGTTTTTGCAGCATGCCGCTACGCCGCAGGCGCTGGCCGATGCCCTCTGGAAGCAATTGAACGATGCTCCGTTGCGAGATTCATTGAAGCAACGCTTTACCGACATGCACCATAGCCTGTTGCTGGACACCGCCAACGTATCTGCCCAAGCCGTATTAGAATTGATGGCAAGCCGCAAGGTCTGAGCCTGGCAAACGCCGACCAGTCTCGGGCTGGCCGGCGGGTTGGCCAGCGTTCGGCGCTCCACTTGAAATCTGATCTTCACCAGGGCCCCTGGTTCATCTCTTGGTTCTTCGCATGTATATAGACTCCCACTGCCATATCAATTTCCCCGAACTTGCCGTCCGCATGCCTGAAATCCTGGCCAAGATGGCAGAGAATGGGGTAACGCATGCCCTGTGCGTATCGGTCGACTTGCCTGATTTCCCGCAGGTGCTGGAACTGGCCGAAAAATACCCGAATATCTACGCTTCGGTAGGCGTGCACCCGGATTATCCGGATACCGAAGAGCCGACCGCGGAACAGCTGGTGCAACTGTCGCAGCATCCCAAAATTATCGCGATAGGCGAAACCGGGCTCGATTATTTCCGGCTGGAGGGCGACCTGGAATGGCAGCGCGAACGTTTTCGCCAGCATATCCGCGCTTCCAGGATCAGCGGCAAGCCCCTGATCATCCACACCCGTTCGGCGTCGGCGGATACGATCAGGATCATGCAGGAAGAGGGCGCCGGCACCGACCGCGGCGGGGTTGGCGGCGTGATGCATTGCTTTACCGAGTCGCTGGAAGTGGCGCAGGCGGCGATAGAGATGGGATTCTATATTTCCTTTTCCGGCATCGTCACCTTCAAGAGCGCCAGGGACTTGCAGGCGGTAGCACGGGCGCTGCCCATGGAGCGCATCCTGATCGAGACCGATTCGCCCTATCTGGCGCCGGTGCCGCATCGCGGCAAGATGAATGAGCCCGGCTTCGTCAAGCACGTCGCCGAATATCTGGCCGACCTGAAGCAGGTGCCGCTGCAGCAAGTGCAGCAGATCACCACCGAGAACTTCTTCACGCTGTTCAAGCTCGCACCTTGACTGCCATGATCACCGCCACGAACATAGTCCGCCCCTTCCTTGCCCACGCTCTGATCCGCCGCGCTAGCTCAGTGCCGGCCGCATGCATCCTGGTACTTGTCGCTGCCCTGGCTTGCTGTTGGCCGCCGTCGGCCGTCGCCGGTGCCTATGACGATTTTTTGGTGGCCGCCAAGTTTGACGATATTGACGTCATGAAGTCCTTGCTCAAGCGCGGTATCGACCCCAACACGACCGAGAGCGTGCGCGGTGAAACCGGCATGATGATCGCCTTGCGCGACAATTCCATGAAAGTGTTTGACGCCTTGCTGGCGGCAGATGGCATCAACATCGAAGCCAGATCAAAAAATGGCGACACCGCACTCATGCTGGCCAGTTATATGGGGAACCTGGATGCGGTCGGCAAGTTGATCGCGGCAGAGGCCGAAGTCAATCGCCCCGGCTGGGCCGCCTTGCACTACGCCGCGGCCAAAGGCGACCCTAAAATCATCGCGCTGCTGCTGGAGAATTATGCCTATATAGACGCCGCTTCGCCCAACCGGACCACACCCCTGATGATGGCTGTACGCTCGGGGAAAACCGCGGCGGTGCAATTGCTGCTGGATGAGGGCGCCGACGTAACATTAAAAAATGACCTGGGTATGACGGCGCTCGATTTTGCGGTGGATCTGGAGCTGAAAGAGATCTCCGGGATACTGCGTGCGGCCTTAAAACAACACGGCAAGTAGCGCCGTTGTCGTCGTTTTTGGCCGATACTACCGGTACAAAAAAATACATTTTCAATTGATATTGCCAGCCTTTTGCCGCCGTGCTACAGTTCGCGCTTCGCTTTAATGGAGCACATTCTGTGGATAGTTATAGTAGTCGATCTTGTGTCGGCCACATAATGGCAGAGTAGGCGCGCATCCTGCCGCTAATCTGCCAAAATGGCGGGTAGCGGTGTCAATCAGCTCATCAAAGCTGCATTTTTACTGACCCAATTTATTTTCTGCGTGTCGTCACGCATTGTGCATGCTTGCTGTATGGCCTAACCAGCTTATAGCAGTGCGCACCTGCATGACGCTGCAAGTGATATGCCGTGTAGCACGGAGCCGCCAGGCGCTGACGTTTGCGTCTTCGCTGGCCGGCAAAGGGAGGTTATTTGTATTTCTTTATCAATCAAGCTCATCGCGCCGGGCTCGCTGGTGCATTTTCGCGCTATTGCATGTCCCGCGCAATTGGGGGCGGCGATGTTTGAACTCTTCAGCCCGCAAAAGCGGGAAGACGCCGGCCAGGACAGGGGGCCGAACCGCTGGGACTGGGCCTTGCTGCCGCTGGTGCTGGCCCTGCTGATCGTATTTGCCTTCGGCGCGATGCAGATGAGCCATCCGTTTTCGGTCGGCGAAGCGTCCGAGATTTCACTGGACCCCAGCTACCTGCCTTATTATCTGCTGCGCACCATACTGCGCATGTTTACGGCCTTGGCTTTTTCGCTCTTGTTCAGCCTGGCATTCGCCGCGATCGCAGCAAAGTATGCGAAGGCAGAGAAGATCATGGTGCCGATGCTGGACATCCTGCAGTCCGTGCCCATACTCGGTTTCCAGGCGATCGCGATCGCACCCTTCATCGCCTTGTTTCCCGGTAATTTGCTGGGCGTGGAATGCGCTGCGATCTTTGCGATATTTACTTCGCAGGCCTGGAATATGGCTTTCAGCCTGTACCAGTCGATCCGTACCGTCCCGCCCGAGTTGAGCGAGGCGACCCGGATTTTCCGTTTGTCCAGCTGGCAGCGCTTCTGGCGCCTGGAGTTGCCGTTCGCGATGCCGGGCCTGCTGTGGAATATGATGATGTCGATGTCGGGCGGCTGGTTCTTCCTGGTCGCGGCCGAAGCGATTTCCGTCGCCGGCCAGGATATCAAATTGCCCGGCATAGGTTCCTATATCGCGGTGGCGATAGAGGCCAAGAACGGACAGGCGATCGCCTGGGCCATCGCGGCGATGCTGACCGGGATTTTATTGTACGACCAATTGTTTTTCCGTCCCTTGCTGGCCTGGGCCGACAAATTCCGTTTTGAAGAATCGCAATCGGAAACCGCGCAGGAATCCTGGCTATTGCACTGGATGCGCAGCAGCCACTGGTTCCGCGGCTTGACCGATAAATTATGGACCTGGCTGAGCCGGCCGCTGGGCTGGTTCAGCGTGCGCCATGACGGCACCTCGGCCAGGGCCAGTGCCCGTCCCATCAACCCTGTCTGGTCCAGAGTATGGGACGTGGTGCTGACGCTGGCCTGCCTGTGGGCCGCGTACCGGATGATTACCTTCATTCACAGCGACGTCGGCTGGGGCGAAGCGGCGCACGTGGTCGGGCTGGGCCTGATCACCTTGCTCAGGGTGATGCTGCTGATCGCGCTGGCTTCGCTGGTGTGGGTGCCGATCGCGGTATGGATAGGCTTGCGCCCGCAGTATTCGCAAAGGGTGCAGGCCGTGGCGCAATTCCTGGCCGCCTTCCCGGTCAACCTGATGTTCCCGCTGGTGGTGTTCGTGGTGGTCAGCCTGAACCTGAGCCCGAATATCTGGCTCAGCCCGCTGATGGTGTTCGGCACCCAGTGGTACATCCTGTTCAACGTCGTGGCCGGGGCATCGACCATCCCCACCGAACTGCGGCTGGCCGCCGACAACCTGGGCCTGAAGGGCTGGCTGAAATGGAAGCGCGTCTATTTGCCGGCGATCTTCCCCAGCTATATCACCGGCGCCATCACCGCCAGCGGCGGCTCATGGAATGCCAGCATCGTGGCCGAGTATGTCACCTGGGGCAAGACCACGCTGGTGGCGGACGGCCTGGGCAGCTATATCAAGCGGATGACCGAGGCCGGCGACTTTCACAGGATCGCGCTGGGCATAGGCGTGATGTGCATATTTGTCATGTTGTTGAACCGCTTTTTTTGGCGCAAGCTCTACCTGCTCGCCGAAGACCGTAGTCTGGCGTAGCCATTAGTAGCCATTAGTAGCCATTAGGGATGCACGATGAACCAAAATTTATTGATAGAACTGAAAAACGTCGCCAAGTCTTTTCGCGCCGCCGACGGCACTGCCCGCAGCGTACTGGAG
Source organism: Pseudomonadota bacterium (assembly GCA_040390485.1). Taxonomy (GTDB): domain Bacteria; phylum Pseudomonadota; class Gammaproteobacteria; order Burkholderiales; family Burkholderiaceae_D; genus Undibacterium. The sequence goes on along the minus strand of JAZJYH010000035.1, from coordinate 68,256 downwards.
AAAGTTGATTTTGAACTGAAGCATGGCGAGATCGTCGCCCTGCTGGGAAAGTCCGGCTCCGGCAAATCGACGCTGTTGCGTATCATCGCCGGCCTGATTCCGGCGGATAACGGCAAGGTCGTGTATCGCGAACGTCCCATCTACGGCCCGGTGGCGGGTATCGCCATGGTGTTCCAGTCGTTTGCCCTGTTCCCCTGGCTGACGGTGCAGCAAAACGTGGAGCTGGGCCTGGAGGCGCAGGGCGTGCCGGCCGAAGAGCGCGAGGCCAGGGCGGACGCGGTGCTGGAGCTGATCGGCCTGGCCGGCTTTGGCGGTGCCTTGCCGCGCGAATTGTCCGGCGGCATGAAGCAGCGCGTCGGCATCGCCCGCGCGCTGGTCACCAATCCCGACGTATTGCTGATGGACGAGGCTTTTTCCGCCCTGGATGTGCTGACCGGCGAAACCCTGCGCAACGACATGCTGGAACTGTGGGATGAAGACCGCATCCCGACCAAGGGCATACTGATCGTGTCGCACAATATCGAAGAAGCGGTCATGATGTCGGACCGCATCATCATCCTGTCCAGCGATCCCGGCTGCATCCGTTGTGAAGTCAGGATAGACTTGCCGCGTCCGCGCAATGTCGACTCCGCCGAGGTCAGGGCGCTGATCGACGAGGTCTACGGCCTGATGACCATGCGCCCAGTGCAAGAGGTCGCGGCCGGTGTGCCGGCGCCTAAGTATCAAGGTTACCGCCTGCCGGAAACCGATGTCAGCCGCATCGAGGCGGTGCTGGATTTGCTGGCCGACGCGCCTTTCGACGGCCGTGCCGACTTGCCGCAACTGGCGGAAGAGGCGGAGCTGTCGGATGAAGAACTGTTCCCGACCTACGAGGCGCTGGGCCAGCTAGGCCTGGCCCTGGTAGAAAAAGGCGACATCAGCCTGACCCCCCTGGGCAAGCGCTATGTGGAAGCAGAGCAGACCGAGAAGCAGGAACTGTTTGGTCAGCAGCTGTTGACCCACGTGCCGCTGGTCGCGCATATCCGGCGCAGCCTGGAGCAAGAGGCCAACGGCATGTTGCCGGAGGGACCTTTCCTGGAACTGCTGGAGGAGTTCCTGGATGCCGACGAAGCCAAGCGCGTGCTGGGTGTGGCGGTAGAGTGGGGCCGCTATGGCGAGGTGTATGAATATGACTACCATACCGGCCGCCTGACCTTGCCGGAAGCCCCGGAAAGCGTTTGAGGCCAAGCCCCTATCTGGGCAGGAGGAAGTGGTCGGCCGCTATCAGTCAACCGGCGCCCGGATAGAGGATGCGCAAGAAGGCCAGAGTGGCCGGACTATGCGGCCGGCTCTTCATTTCCAGCAGGTGCAGGCTGCGCGAGAAGTCCACGCTGCTGCCGGTTGCATCGGCCAGGCGGATGATGTTGACTTTATCCAGTGCGATCAAGTCTTCCACCACTACCTCGGGCAGCATCGCCACGCCTACGCCTTGCGCCACGGTGCGCGCGATTGCCTCGTTGCTGCCCACCTCCATCCAGGACCCCGGATGGATGGCATGCTCCTGCAGCAGTTGTTGAGTCGCTTCGCGTGTGCCCGAGCCCGGTTCCCGCACTATCCACAATAATGAATTCAAATGAACGGCGTCGACCGGTTGCCGCTGATGCAATAAGGAATCGCTGGCGGCGACTATCGCCAGGGCCTCGTGCTGCCAATGACGGGAAGTAATCAGGGGATCGTCCACCGGCCCCTCGACCAGGGCCAGGTCGATACGACAATCGAGCAGGTCCTGCCGGATAGCCTGGGTATTTCCCACCAGGATGCGCGGCGTGATGTCCGGGAATTGCAGAGTGAAGCGGGCGATGTACCGCGGCAGCCAGTAGCTGGCAATCGTGGTGCTGGCGCCTATGGTCAGGCTGCCGCGCTGTATACCGACCCTGGCCCGGATATCGTCTACCGCGGCACGCTCCAGTGCAAAGATGCCGCGCGCATGTTCAAACAAGGCCTGGCCGCTCTCGGTCAGGCGCATGCCCTTGCCGCCGCTGACGCCGCGCTCTATCAGTGGCAAGTCCAATTGCAACTCCAGTTCGCGCACCGCCTTGGATACTGCGGATTGACTGATGAACAAGCTTTCCGCCGCGCGTGAAAAGCCGTTTTGTTCGGCTACCGTAAAAAACACGCGCAGCAGGTGCAGGTTTATCGTCATGACTATTTCTCATGGTTATGTGAAAATTATCTATTCGACTCATGATAAGCCAAGCGCTATGCTTGCGCCATCAGAATTAGATTAAGAGTTGAATAACAATGAAAATAACAGGACTTACCCCACAAATCTGGCTGAGCCGGCTACCCGGCCTGCTGCTGGTCGGCATATTGGCGATGAGCGGAATGCTGGCGGCCCGGCATTCGCTGGCGCAGCAATTCGGCCTGAGCGCCCTGAGCCTGGCGATCATGCTCGGCATCGTGGCCGGCAATTCTTTTTTCTCCCGCCACGCTGCTTCTGCTGCCACCGGCGTCGATTTTTCAAAAAATACCCTGCTCAGGGCTGGCATCGTGCTGTACGGGTTTCGCATCAGCTTCCAGCAGATCGCTGCCGTCGGCTGGGCTGGCGTGCTGATCGATGCGCTGATCGTCGGCCTGACCTTTATGCTGGCATTGCAACTGGGGACCCGGGTGTTCAAGCTGGACCGCCAGACCGCGATGCTGATAGGCGCGGGCAGTTCCATCTGCGGGGCGGCAGCGGTGATGGCGACTGAACCGGTAGTGCAGGGGCAAGAGCACAAGGTATCGGTGGCGGTGGCTACCGTGGTGATCTTTGGCACCATAGCGATGTTTGCCTATCCGCTAGCCTATCCCTACCTGGGCCTGTCCGAGCAAGCCTACGGCATTTTTGCCGGCTCGACCATCCATGAGGTAGCGCAGGTGGTCGCCGCCGGCAATAGCGTCAGCAGCGCCGCAGCCGGCACCGCGGTGATAGAAAAGATGCTCAGGGTGATGATGCTGGCGCCTTTCCTGCTGCTGTTGTCGGGCGCATTGAAATCCGGCATGCTGCAATCGGGCCGGCACTCGGCGGCAGCGGCGGCGGTGGCGGGTGATGCGCCTGCCGACGGCAAAATCACGATACCGTGGTTTGCCCTGTTGTTCATCGCAGCCAGTGCCATCCATTCTTTGGACTTGTTGCCGGCCGCCCTGGTGTCTGCCTTGGTGCAACTGGATACGGTCTTGCTGGCGATGGCCATGGCGGCATTGGGCTTGCGCACCAATATTTCCGCGGTACGCCAGGCCGGCTTGCGCCCCATCCTGCTGGCCGCCATGCTGTTCGGTTTCCTGACTGTAGGCGGGTATTTCATCAATCACGCGGTCAGGCTCTTATGCGCCTGAGCAGGCCGGTGTCGTGACTGCGCGTCAGCCGCGCAGCAGTTTCCCTGCGAATGTTTGCCTGTGAATAAGTGCACCAGGGTCTTGACCAGCAATACGGCCAGGGTAAGGCTCAGTACCGCCGGGATAATTGCGGCGATGCCTTGCAAGGACCAAGTGTGGACGTGCATTGCATACTTCAGCGCCGGATGTAGGAATTGTCCTATGCAATCTCGCAAGCTATAGGCAATTGTTTGATTTCTTGGTGTGGATTAAGCTGACTAGCAGTGACGTGTGCAGCTCGTCCCGTCGGAAGAAATCAAATGACAACATTAACAAAAAAGACTTTTTCCAGGCTCGCCGGCCCCGCTGAGTTTTGCCTCGCTTCCTTGTCTCCGGGGAGGCTGTTTCCTTTGCGGGTCCTGTACGTCACGGCTTGTGCCAGCCTGCCCGAGATCAATCACCTGGGCGATACCCTGTCTCTTAGAAAAATGCCTACGGCCGGGAGCGCCAAAGGCGCTATACCGGCCAACCAGGCCAGTATCCTGCCGGCCAAGCGCTGGGCTAAATTCCTCGATAAGCCGACGACAGCCGCGGCTTTCAACTGGCTTTTATGGAGGCCTGGACCAGCCTGGAAGGCGGGGATTTTCCGGAACAAATTCTTCCCGCCCTATTTTTTTTTGCGGGCGACAAGTTACGAAAAACGCTTTCTGCGACGACTTGCGCGGATCTGTTGAAATCACAAAAGAGACGTGGAATGAACGATCCTTCAGTGATAAGCTGAAAGAGTGGATGGCGAGGCGGATGAAGTACTGGCTCTGACTGCCGCACTTTTTTTGCCCACTATGGTATGAATGAAATGAGGCTCACAGGGCTGAAGAGGAGACTGTAATGAAAATCAAAACCGCAATAGCCTTGATCGCATGTATTTGCGCTGCATGTTCGACACGGGGGCCGGATACGCCTGCCAAGAGGGATCAAACGGCGAAAAAAATCATCGATAAAACCGAGACGACGCCAAGCGCGACTTCGACTGCACTGACGCTGAATGGGTATAAGCGCGACTTGGCCGAAAGGATCGCCGAGGTTAACTCGACCAAGGTCTATGTCGAGCGGCCGCAAGCCTTGCTGCGCTCGGTGATCGTTGTCAAATACCAGGTCGGGTCGGATGGCAAACTGGTGCACGCCGAAATTGTCCGCAGCAACCACGACAGGGCCACGGAGTCTACCGCTTTGGCCAGCTTGCAGAATACTGCTCCATTTCCCAAGCCGGCGTCGCATCTGCTGAGGAACGGACGAGTGGAGATATCGGAAACCTGGCTGTTTAATAATGATGGACGCTTCCAGTTGCGCACGATTGCCTTGCCGCAAATGGGTGAATAGAAAGCGGGAACTCCGGGTCCGGGGTGCTGCTGCCGGCTGGCGCAAGCGCTCTTGCGCCTGGAGTAATTGCGTGCAATCAGGATATGTTTGACGCAGCGCTTGCCGACTGACTTTGACAAGGATAACCATGAAAGCTATTTTCTTTGCTTGTGCGTCCGCTTTTTCATTGACGGTCATGGCGGCAGGTTCGCCGGCGTCGTCATCCGGCGCGCAAGCCGACGCCAGCGTGTTCAAGACCGTGGATAAATGCACCGCTGCAGGCTGCGTCATCACCTGCAAAAACAACCAGGGCGCCTGGGAAAGGATAGACCAGGCCGCCGAGTCGATTACCACGATCAATTACCCCAACGGGAATGTGCGTTTCTTGCTGGACGATGGAGGGCGAGGAAAGCGCACGCTGGTCTACGGCCCGAATAACCTGGCGTGCACCATTACCGGACACCAGTAAGCGGGAAAAATTTCCGGCGGGATGATGCATCCCGCCATCATATTCATTGATATAGCGCCGACTTTCTATTCGGCCCTATTGTTTTTAGGAATGGCGCGCTCGGGTTTTTCCTTGCTGTCCCTTTCCTGTCTTTCTTGCCTTACCGGTGCTGGCATGGGCATGGGCATTGGGGCGGGCGCGACGGTTGGCGGGGCCGCAACTGGGGCAGGGCGGGGCATGGCTTCCCTGCGTAGTTCTACCTGTTCCTGGCGTTCGGCTCGCCTTTGCGGTTGCGGCACTGCTTGTGGCACTACTTCCGGTGGATGCGGCGTGGCCCGATTTGCCGGCATGGGCATGGTTTGTACCTGTTCTGGACGTGCCTGTGCCGGGGTTTGCGGGTAATGCGGCACGCGTGCCGCATTATCCATATTGGCCCCGGCCTGATTGCGCGATATGTCCCTTGGTTCGGGCATGTCCCTGCCCCGGCGTTCTATGGCGGGCCGGTTGATTTCCCTGCCGGCATCCCTCCTGGCATCTGACGGCGGCTGCGGTACTAGGGCAGGCGCCGCCGAGATGGCCGGTGACGCTGATGGCGTTGCTGGTATTTGCGGCCGGTTCAAGGTCGGCGCAAAACCTCGTCCGCCCTCATTTTCCGCGGGCGAGGCCGGCTGCCTGCGGCCGCTGTCAGCAGGCATGCTGGTGGCCCTTGGCACATTGCCGCTGAACTCTTTGGCTGGAAGCTCCCTGACAGGCGGAATGTTGCGCGCAGGGGTGGCCCCCAGGTTGGCCGGATTGCCTTGCGGCCTGTGCTCAGGCTCTGGCTGGGCAGGTGGGGCCGCCGGGGTCGCGCGAGGGAGATTGCCGATGACATTGGCCTGGTCCGGCGCCAGCGTGGTGCGTTGTTCCTTGACATTGCTCCTGCGCTCGGTCGATGGGTGTTCGGTCACTACCCGGACGCTGGACGGGCCGACTCCCTGGAACGGCTGCCGTCCACGCTCATTCTGCGCATCGGGATTGGGCGGATTGCCAAGGCCTTGCGCCGGCCTGGCTGTAGCGGCATCGCCTTGTTGCCTTACCAGTGCAGGGCCCAGGCCAGGTATGCTGACACCCGGATGCTGGGCAAATTGCTGAGCCAGCGCGTCATGCCTGGCGGCGGCGGTGGGGGGCGCGACCGTTGCCACTACCGGGCGCTGCAGCATGTTGACAGCGGCCGGTATCGCCGCCGGCTTGGCGTCGCCCAGTATGCTTTCCTTGACCGGGGCGATCTGGGGCGCTGCGGTTGCCACTTCGAATTTGCCGATCTCATGCGGACGCAGTGGGCGGGCGAGCGGGCCTATCGCCTGTCCTTTGACGAAGGCCGCCGCCGGAACTGCCGTCACAGCATTAACGACGTTCTGGTTGATGTACACGTTCTTGCTAATGTTGGTGATATTGGTTGTATTGGTGCTTGTCGCGCGACTCGTCCCGCCGGCACCGTTGACCCGGTCGATATAGTACGGACTGGCACGATAGCCGGGATGATAGTGTTCGCCCGGCGCTAGCGGGAACCAGGCCACCCCTGGGCCATGGCGGGTCCTGCCGGAGGAGGCTGATAGGCCGATGCTGACGCCGCTATTGCCACCGACAAAGGCGACCAGTGCGGGGGCATACACCGGCGCCGTATGCAGCCTGGGTCCAGGCACCCAGCACCAGCCGGAATGGAGATACGCCCACCTGCCATAGTGGTAGGGGGCAAAGCCCCAGGGCGCATCATCGACCCAGGTCCATCCCCAAGGGGCGACCCAGGCCCAATGGCCGGTACGATACGGCGACCAGCCCACGGCGACTACCCGTGGGATCCAGACTGCGCCATATTCTACGGTGGTTTCCCAGGTGCCGTAGCTATCGAGCTGTTCGTAGCCTATCACTTCGCGCGATACGTAGCGGGCAGAGGTTGAGCCGTCTTCCGCGCGATCGCGCTCGCGGGCCCAGAGATCGAAGCCGTCATAAGGCGCGGCTGTTCCCAGTGCCATTTGGGCCAGGTTGGTGCCGGAAAAACGCATCTGCTCGTTTTCCTGCAAAGTCAGGTTGTCGTTGTCGCCGTAGACGATGCCCATGCCTCGCCTGACTATCACCGTGGTAGAACTGCCGTCGGCGGCAACACTCAGCCTGTATTCGCCGGGCTCTTGTATCGCGAAGGCCAGGTTGGGGGTGTCGATTTCAAAATTCTGGTTGTTCGGCAGGGAGCGCACGCGCAGGTTCAGGCTGCCCTGGCTGAGTTTTAGCTGGGCCATGTCGTCTGTCAGGTCCAGGATGTTCAGGCTGCTCATGCTGTCCAGGCGCACTGCGGTAGATCCTATGTGCAATTCGGCCCGCGCCCCGCGATCTGCCCACACGCTGTCGCCTGCCGTCAGCGGCCGGTTCAGTTCCGCGTAGGCCCATAGCTCGCTGGCTGCAGGTGCGAAGGTGACACTGCCGCTAATATAGTTGAGTCGCGCGACCCTTCCCGGTGGATCGGTCTGGGCGTAAGCGCTGCCTATGGTAGAGACCAGCACGACGGCGCAGGCAAACGCCTTGAATACGGCACTGGTGGAAGATAAGAGTTTCATTTCTGTCCCTTGCTATGGTTCGTCCATAGGCTCTGTATAGATACTTCAGTTAACGCCTCGCCACGCCAACAAGATGTTACTGAAATGTAAATGGACAGCAGTCTTGTTACCTTTGCCGGCGACTCAGGTACTACCCTGGTAAACGTTGCCGATCAGGAAAGGTTGACCGGCGGCCCGCAAGTCACGGCGCCAGTCCCGGCGCCCGTATGTACAATGCAGGCTAATTTTGTTACACTTACATTGCTGCCAAAGTTAAAAATACTTGGCTCAAAGACAGAAAACCGGGCTGACACCAAGCAAAAAATAAGCGGGCCGCTACAAAGCGGCTTTTTTATTACTGACCCAGCCCGAAAAAGCGCGCGCCACATTGCCCCGCCAGTATCAGTTACCGTAAATCCTTTAGAATAACGGTGTAAATAGCAGGCGAACTGCGGCATATTAACTGCGATGAACTGCCTCAAACCAGTGGCGCTGCTGAAAAACTAGCGTAATGCTTCCAGCAAACGAGCGCCTAATTCAGGATACTTTCCATGAGCATGTCAAATACCAAAGAAATCGTTGAAGAGCTACGCGCCGGCCGTATGGTCATCCTGGTGGATGAAGAGGATCGCGAAAATGAAGGCGACCTGGTATTGGCGGCCGAGTTCGTTACGCCCGAGGCGATCAACTTCATGGCCAAATTCGGTCGCGGCCTGATCTGCCTGACGCTGACCGAAGAGCGTTGCGATCAACTGAATCTGGCCATGATGACCAGCCGCAACGGTACCTCCTATGGCACTAATTTCACCGTATCGATAGAAGCGGCGGAAGGGGTCACCACCGGCATCTCTGCCGCCGACCGCGCCCGCACCATACAGGTGGCGGTCGACAAGAATGCGACGGCCAGCGACATTGTGCAGCCAGGGCATATTTTTCCCTTGAAGGCGCAAAAAGGCGGCGTGCTGATGCGTGCCGGACATACCGAAGCGGGATGCGACCTGGCCGATCTGGCAGGACTGACGCCGGCCGCGGTCATCTGCGAAATCATGAAGGATGACGGCACCATGGCGCGCCTGCCGGATTTGATGGAATTCGCCAAGGAACACGGCTTGAAGATAGGCACGATCGCCGACCTGATCCACTATCGCAGCCAGAATGAGAGTATCGTTGAGCGCATTGCCGAGCGTGAAATGCAGACCATGCACGGCGCCTTCAAGGCTATCGTGTATCGCGACAAGCCTAGCGGCTCCGCCCACCTGGCGCTGGTGCACGGGAATATTTCCCGTACTAGCGAGGCGCTGGTGAGGGTACACCAGCCGGTGTCGATACTGGACTTGCTGGAAAGCCAGGTCACCACGCATTCCTGGAACATCGCCTCGGCGATGGCGGCGATCAAGGCTTCCGAAGGCGGCGTGATCGTATTGCTGAATTGCGAAGAATCCGCCGAGCAGATGTTCGATCAATTCAAGGCCCTGAACACGCCTGAGGCGCGTCCGCAAGGGCGCGCTGCCCGCATGGATTTGCGCAATTACGGCATCGGCGCCCAGATATTGAAGGATGTCGGCGTGTGCCGGATGAAGCTATTGGCCAATCCGCGCAAAATGCCGTCGATGACAGGTTTTGACCTGGAAGTGACGAGCTATTTTGACAAGCCCTGTACGGAATAGATTTATTACTGGCAGTCCCTGCGGCTTGCCTGCCTTAATACGATTAATACGAATTAAACACATTTTGAGCGCCACGGCGCAAGCGAGAACATAATGACAGTTGGACACTACGAATCAAACCTGGATGGCGCCGGCGTACGTATCGGTATCGTACAGGCCCGCTTTAACGAAAAGGTCGGCAGCGGCTTGTTGTCTGCCTGCCTGGCCGAACTGGCCAGGCTGGGCGTCTTGAATGAAGACGTATTGCACGTGACCGTGCCCGGCGCGCTGGAAGTGCCGCTGGCCTTGCAAAAGCTGGCTGAAACCCATCAGTTTGATGCGCTGATTGCGCTCGGCGCGGTGATCCGCGGCGAAACTTACCACTTCGAACTGGTTTCCAACGAATCCGGCGCCGGCATCACCCGCGTCGGCCTGGATTTCGGCCTGCCGATCGCCAACGCCATCCTGACCACCGAGAATGACGAGCAGGCGGAAGTGCGCATGACAGAGAAGGGGGCAGATGCGGCGCGTGTCGCGGTTGAAATGGCTAACCTGACCCTGGCGCTGGAAGAATTGGCGGAGTCCACCGAAGACGCGAATTACGACGCCTAATCGCCTGATTGCGACGCCTAGGCACGACGCTTAAGAATCCGTTTCCCGAGAATACTATGACGACAAAATCCCAACACGCCAATCCCAGTAAGAGCCGCTCGCCCAGGCACCGCGCGCGCGAGTTTGCGCTGCAGGGCCTGTACCAATGGCTGCTGAATAACGAGGATGCCGGCGCCATCGAGGCGCATATCCGCGAAGCGCATGGCTTCGACAAGGCCGACAGGGAGCATTTCGATTCCCTGCTGCATGGCAGCATCAATCAATCCCTGCAACTGAGGGAAGATATTGCGCCACTGATCGACAGGAAAATTTCCGAGCTGTCGCCGGTAGAGCACGCCGCTTTGCTGATCGGTACCTATGAATTGAAAAATCACCTAGAAATCCCTTATCGCGTCGTCATCAATGAAGCGGTTGAACTGACCAAGTCATTTGGCGGCCTGGACGGGCACAAGTATGTGAACGGCGTGCTGGACAAGCTGGCGGCAAAAATGCGCGCTGCAGAGATCGGCGCCGGCAAATAAGCTTTTGTTTTTGCTTTGCCGGATAGCCAATACGAACCGCCTTTTCCTGACTGGACAAGGCGGTTTTTTTATCATAGTTGCCAGGTAAACTTATATGGAAAATAATCTCGCATCAAGATTGCAGCATATAGCGCCTTTCCACGTCATGGAATTGATGAAAATGGCCGCTGGGCTGGAGGCGCAAGGACGCCACATCATCCATATGGGCATAGGCGAGCCGGATTTTACGGCGCCCCAGCCGGTGATTGACGCCGCGGCCAGGGCGATGGCGGACGGCCGCCTGCAATACACCTCGGCGCTCGGCATTCCGGCCCTGCGCGAGGCGATTTCCGCTTATTACCTGAGTCAATATGGGGTGCAGGTTCCGGCTTCCCGCATCATCGTCACCGCCGGCGCTTCGGCCGCGCTGTTGCTGGCCTGCGCGGCCCTGGTGCAGCCCGGCACCGAAGTGCTGATGCCTGACCCTTGCTATCCCTGCAACCGGCATTTTGTCGCGGCATTTGAGGGCACAGCGGCCCTGGTGCCGAGCGGCCCCGAGCATGCTTTCCAGTTATCGGACCAGATGGTGCGCCGGCACTGGACCAGCGCCACCTCGGGAGTGTTGCTGGCTTCGCCATCGAATCCTACCGGCACCTCGATCGCCGCCGACGAGTTGGCGAAAATCATTGCCACGGTCAAGGAAAAGGGCGGTTTTACAATAGTCGATGAAATTTACCAGGGTCTTTCCTACGACACGCAGCCGGTCTCGGCCTTGTCGCTGGACGACGATGTGGTCGTCATCAACAGCTTCAGCAAGTACTTTAATATGACGGGCTGGCGCCTGGGCTGGCTGGTCGTGCCGGAGCGTATCGTGCCGCAGATGGAAAAGCTGGCGCAAAACCTGTTTATTTGCCCCTCGTCGGTGGCTCAGCACGCTGCGATTGCCTGTTTCTCGGCCGAGGCGATCGCCATCTACGAACAGCGCAAGCTGGAGTTCAAGCGCCGGCGCGACTATATAGTACCGGCCTTGCGGGAACTGGGCTTTGTGGTGCCAGTGATGCCGGATGGCGCTTTTTACGTGTACGCGGATTGCTCGGGACTGACCGACGATGCAGACCGGTTCACCCGCGAACTGCTGAATGAGGCCGGAGTAGTGCTGGTGCCAGGGCTGGATTTCGGTCCGTTTACGGCGCACCGCTATATTCGCCTGTCGTACGCGACCTCGATGGAAAACCTGCAGGAAGCGGTGGTCCGGATCGCCAAGTTCCTGAAAAAGTAGAGTCGTTCCGCTCCAACGAAAAATGCCGCCGGCACAGAGCCGGCGGCATTGTTTATACGTCCCGGTATCAGAGTTTCGCTACCTGTTCCTGGCTTGGCAACTCGGATGCGGTCGTCTTCATTTCAGTGACGGCTTCAGGCTTGCGCACCTCTTGCGGCCGGGCTGCCGGGGCGGCAGGCGCGACAAAAGTGGGCACGTGCTTGCCGATTGCGACATCCTTCAGGCGCCGGTATTCGGCCAGTACGCGGGCGCCGTAGCCTGAGTCGTTTTCAAAGGCGGCAGCGCCTACATACAATTTCAGGCCGGCTTCCACCGAGCCGCCGCGCGATACGTAATCCTTCAGTATCAGCGCGCCGACCTTGATGTTGGCGACTGGATTCAGCGCCGCCTTGACGCCGCCCAGATCCTGGAATTTTTCATGATGCACTTTTGACATTACTTGCATCAAGCCTTGTGCTCCCACCGGGCTTTCGGCAAATGGATTCAGGCCGGACTCTATCGCCATCACGGACAGGATCAGCAGGGGATCCAGCTTGATTTCCTTGGCGGTCAGGTAGGCTGCCGAAACCAGCATATCGGTTGCATCGCTGGCCACGCGGTAGCGCTTGGCCAGCCAGTTGGTGACCCATTGCTGCTGGCGCTGGGTGCCGAGCATCTTGCTTTCTTCTTCAGTCAGGCCGGTCTTGTTTGCGGCATCGGCGAGCTGGGCTTGCGCCGCCTGTTGCGGGGTTGCCATCAGCATCGCCAGGCTAGGCGGCGGGGTGCTGTCATCTTCCGCCGCTTCTTCAGTGATAGCGAAGGGAGAAAGGTCTTTGAATTTTTCGACCAGGTCAGGTTTGATAAACATGACGGCCAGTGCGGTGATCGCTGCTACACCGAGTACCATCAGCAAATGATGGATGGTGGTGATAAAACCATTTTTCGTGTCGCGCGCGAAAATGCTGAATGCCTTGCTCGCGCTGGTCTTGCCGGCGGCCGACAGGCTGCCTTGTTGTACTGCTAAAATAAAACGCTGAAACATGTTACCTCCTGAATTCTCGCGGCACGTGCGGATTCCTTTGCAGGAAAACAAATATGCAGATGCAGGACCTACCGCGAATCAGTACATCGTCTGTCGTCGCATGGCGCGATCGGCAGACGCCGGAGTTGTTTGCATGTTGGCTGGTTGGCGCCTAAAGGCCTGACCAGGGGCAAACAACTTTTTTCGGGAATAAGGCAGACGCCTTGTGAAAACAATCCTTAAAATGTTATGTGGGGCCCGAACCCCTTGAATGATGTTACCGTTTGGCGTTACTTTCTTTGTTCGAAAGCCGCGGAAGCTTAGCACCTCTTCATCAAGTTGGGCGAATTGTAGGGTCGGTTTTATATCAAGTCAATACTATAAAAGGCAATTGATATTACTTTTAGATCTAGAAAATCGTGCTGCAACGCAGCAAAATTCAATAAAATCAAGTACTTGCCGGACTTATCTACATTAACAAGTTCATACTCTAAAAAAGTCAAAAAACATGAAATATACGGATTTGAGGGACTTTATTTCTCAACTGCAACAAAAAAATCAATTAAAACAGATAGTTACGCCAGTTTCGCCGTATTTGGAGATGACGGAAATTTGTGATCGCACCTTGCGCGCCGAAGGTCCGGCCCTGCTTTTCAAGCATCCCGTTGGTCATACGATACCGGTATTGGGCAACCTGTTCGGTACGCCGGCCCGCGTCGCCATGGGCATGGGTGCTGAAGACGTCAGCGAGCTGCGCAAGATAGGCCACGTGCTGTCTTCGCTGAAAGAGCCGGAGCCGCCAAAAGGCTTCAAGGACATACTGGGCCTGGGCTCCCTGGTCAAGGCCGTGTGGGATATGGCGCCGAAAGAATTGCGCGGCGCGCCTTGCCAGGAGATAGTCTGGGAAGGCAATGACGTCGACCTGGCCCGCCTGCCGATACAGCATTGCTGGCCGGGCGATATCGCTCCGCTGATTACCTGGGGCCTGGTGATTACCAAGGGGCCCTACAAGAAGCGCCAGAATCTTGGCATCTACCGGCAGCAGGTATTGGGGCGCAACAAGGTCATCATGCGCTGGCTGGCGCACCGCGGCGGGGCCCTGGATTTTCGCGAGCATTGCATCGCCAACAAGGGCCAGCCCTATCCCATCGCGGTCGCGCTGGGGGCTGACCCCGCTACTATATTAGGAGCAGTCACGCCGGTGCCCGACAGCTTGTCGGAATACCAGTTTGCCGGTTTGCTGCGCGGCAGCCGGACCGAGCTGGTCAAGGCGATAGGCAGTGAGCTGCGGGTGCCGGCCTCGGCCGAGATCGTGCTGGAAGGGCATATCTACCCGGATGAGTCCCACCCCAGCGGTTATGAGCATGCGCTGGAAGGCCCGTATGGCGACCACACTGGCTACTACAACGAGCAGGACTGGTTCCCGGTGTTCACGATAGACAGAATTACGATGCGCCGCGATCCTATCTATCACTCTACGTATACAGGCAAGCCGCCGGATGAGCCGGCGGTGCTCGGGGTGGCGCTGAACGAGGTATTCATTCCCTTGCTGCAAAAACAATTTTCCGAGATTACCGATTTTTACCTGCCGCCGGAAGGCTGCAGCTATCGCATGGCCGTGGTGCAAATCAAGAAAGCCTATGCCGGCCACGCCAAGCGGGTCATGTTTGGCGTCTGGAGTTTCTTGCGCCAGTTCATGTATACCAAGTTCATCATCGTGGTGGATGAAGATGTGAATATCCGCGACTGGAAAGAAGTGATCTGGGCGATAACCACCCGGGTCGACCCTTTGCGCGACACCACGCTGGTGGACAATACGCCCATCGACTATCTGGATTTTGCGTCGCCGGTCAGCGGCCTGGGCAGCAAGATGGGAATCGATGCGACCAATAAATGGCCGGGCGAGACCAGCCGCGAATGGGGCACGACGATACAGATGACGCCGGAAGTGAAAAGCCGGGTCGACCAGATTTGGCAAGAGCTGGGTCTGTAGCCCCTTAAAAAAACAAAAACGCTGCACCTGCGGCCCGCTATGCGCTATAATGCGCGCTGGCGGGCCCCTGCGCATTGCGGCATGGCCAATCTGGTCAGGTCGGGAACGAAGCAGCCACAGTCATTTCCCGCAAGTGCCGCAGACAAGGCTCGCCTACTTTCCCTGGATCTCTCGATCCATCTGTCTTCCCCCAATTTGTCTTGCCCCGTGCTGTATCCGGCATCAGGCTGATCATAGCTCGGCCGGCCATCGTTTATTCCGCTAGCGATTGAGGCCGGCAGGGCCGTCGAACTCTGTGAATCTTTCCCGCAAAAAAGCCACCAGAGCCCTGATCCGCGGCGAGGCGCTATTCCTGTGCGGATAGACCACGTTCAGCGGCACATCGTCTCCCAGGTAGGCCGGTAAAAGCCGGACCAGTTTTCCGCTGTCCAGGTCTTGCCTGACGTCCAGCCGGGATTTGTAGGCGATGCCCAGCCCGGCCAAGGCCCATTCGCGCACGACGGCGCCGTCATTTGCCATGCGGTCCCCCCCGACTTTGACTTCGAGCCGCTCCTTGCCGGACTGGAAAGGCCAGCTATTGTTCAAGCCATGCTTCAGGTAATACAGCAGGCAATTGTGATGAACCAGGTCGCGCGGACTCTGCAAGGGCGGATGTCTGGCCAGATAGGCAGGCGCAGCGACCAGGATGCGTCGATTGTCGGCCAGGTGCTGCGATACCAGCGTGGAATCTTGTTGTTTACCATAGCGTAGCGCCATGTCTACCGGTTCGCGGAACAGGTCCACATTGCTATCCGACAGCTGCACCGCAATCGTCACGGCGGAATGGAGGCGCTGGAAATCGTTCAGCCACGGCAGCAGTACGCTGCGTCCCAGGTCGGAGGGGGCGGAAACCCGGATATTGCCGCGTATTGCCTGCTTGTCGGTGGCAATCAGGGCCTCGCCTTCCTTCAGCAAGGCCAGCGCATTGCGGGCATATTCCAGGAAAATTTCCCCATCCTGGCTCAGCCGCATACTGCGGGTGGAACGCACAAACAGCCGGGTGCCCAGTTTTTGCTCCAGCCTCTTCAGGCTGGCGCTGGCGGTCGCGGTGCTGAGCTCCAGGCCGCGCGCCGCCTGGGACAGGTTGCCGGTGTCGGCGGTGCGTATGAATAATTGCAGGTCGGCGGTTGAATACATGCAGGGGTCGCCTATATGAATGGATGCGCTAAATCAATTGTCAAATATGATTTGAAGGTAATTCAAATTTTTCCATGTTTATCAAATTATCCAACATAAGCATAATCATCGCTAGTGTTAAGTGCAATGGGGCCGACCGGGCCCCTTGCCCTTCGATTTCGATAGACCAATGTATAAAGGAAAGCATCATGAAAGCAGTTGCACTTACCCAGTATCTCCCCATCGATAATCCCGAATCCCTGCTGGACGTGGTGCTGGGCAAGCCGGTGCCGCAAGGTCGCGACCTGCTGGTGGCGATCAAGGCTGTTGCCGTCAATCCGGTGGACACCAAGGTGCGCGCTCCTAAGGCGACGCTGGAAAAGTCGCCGCGGGTGCTGGGTTGGGACGCTGCCGGCGTGGTGGAGGCGGTAGGTCCGCAAGTCACCGGTTTTAAACCCGGCGACCAGGTGTTCTATGCCGGCGACATCACCCGTCCCGGCACCAACAGCGAATTCCATCTGGTGGATGAGCGCATCGTCGGCCACATGCCGGCCAGCCTCAGCTTCGAGCAGGCCGCAGCCTTGCCGTTGACCGCAATTACCGCCTGGGAGTCCCTGTTTGACCGACTGCGCGTCACAGTGCCGCCACATGCCGTCCCGCGCAAGACCATCCTGGTGATAGGCGGCGCCGGCGGGGTCGGCTCGATTGCGGTACAACTGGCGGCCAAGATTGCCGGCCTGAACGTGGTCGCGACCGCATCCCGTCCCGAGTCGGCCGCCTGGGTGCGCGAACTGGGCGCCCACCATGTGATCAACCACCATGAAGACTTGGCTGCCCAGATGAAGGAGTTGGGGCATGCACAGGCCGATTACGTGCTGATACTGAATAATACCGACCAGCATTTTGCGGCTGCGGCACACATCGTCGCCCCGCAGGGCAGCATATGCTCGATAGTCGAGAACAGTGCGCCGCTGGATATCGGCGTATTAAAGGCCAAGAGCGTCAGCTTCGTCTGGGAGATGATGTTTACCCGCTCCATGTTCACTACGCCGGATATCGCGGAGCAGGGAAATTTGCTGAACGAGATAGCCAGGCTGGTCGATAGCAAGATCATCACCACGACGCTCAACCAGGTCTTGTCGCCGATCAATAGCGCCAACCTGCGCAAGGCGCACGCCTTGCTGGAGCAGGGCAGTGCAATCGGCAAAATCGTGCTGAAGGATTTTTAGGCGAGGCCGCCGCTAGTCAGGGTCTCCCGCCTGCCCGCCTGCAGCAGGCAGGCAAGCAGGCAGGCAAACGGGAGGCGCCCGCTGTGAATCGGTTTACCGTTGCGGCGGCCAGGCGCGTTCCAGTATTTGCTGTTGCAAGCCTGCACTGGCCAATTCGCCCAGGGTGCCGTAGACCCTGCCATGTTGCGGATCCAGTCGGCTGTTGATGAAGATGTCGGCATTGGCGGCGGGTGCGTATTGCTGCATCAATAAAGCCTGCATGCCCAGCACCAATTGTTGCACCAGGCGGCGCGCCTGCATTTCACGCTGCTCCGGCGCGCCGGCCAGTTGCTGGCGCAGTTCGGCCGCCAGCGTGTGCAGGGCCGCAACCGGGGACAGTTCCAATTGGCCCAGCAGCAAATGCATGCCTTCTGGATCGCGCTCTATCGCGCGCAGCACATCCAGGCACATCACATTGCCAGAGCCTTCCCAGATCGAGTTGACCGGTGCTTCACGGTAAAAGCGCGCCATCGGGCCGGTTTCCACATAGCCATTGCCGCCCCAGACTTCCATGCACTCGCCGGTGAATTCCAGCGCGCGTTTGCAGATCCAGAACTTGGCGGCAGGGGTGACGATGCGTTTCCACGCGCGCTGCAAGGGATCGTCAGGATGTTCCAGCGCGCTGGCAAGTTTCAGCATTAACAAGGTGGCGGCTTCGCTTTCCAGCGCCAGGTCCGCCAGCACATTGCGCATGATGGGTTGGTCCGCCAGCAGGCGGCCGAAGGCCTTGCGGTGGCGGGCGTGGTGGATGGCCTGGGTCAGCGCCTGGCGCATCAGCGCGGCGCTGCCTATCACGCAATCCAGCCTGGTCAGGTTGGCCATTTCTATGATGGTCGGTATGCCGCGGCCTTCCTCGCCCACCATCACGCCATAGGCTCCCTGGAATTCCACCTCGCTGCTGGAATTCGATTTATTGCCCAGTTTGTCCTTCAGGCGCTGGATCAGAATGGGATTCTTGCTGCCGTCCGGTTTCCAGCGCGGCACAAAGAAGCAGGACAAGCTGGCGTCGGTGCGCGCCAGCACCAGATGGGCATCGCACATGGGGGCAGAAAAAAACCATTTATGCCCGGTCAGCAGGTAGGCTGCGCCGCGCCCCAGTCCCGACAGCGGTTCGGCCACGGTAGTATTGCTGCGCACGTCGGAGCCGCCCTGTTTCTCGGTCATGCCCATGCCTATCAGTATCGATTTCTTTTGGGCTATTGGCAGGTCGCGCGGATCGTGTTCCCTGGAAAACAGCTTGTCTTTCAGTTCGGCAAACAGGTCGGGTTCTTGCTGCAGTACGGGTATCGCGGCAAACGTCATGGTGGTGGGGCATAGCGAGCCCGATTCGACTTGCGACTGCAGGTAATAGCCGGCGGCGCGGGCCACGTGGGCGCCGGGCTGCTGCTCGGTCCATGGCAAGGCGTGCAAGCCCTCGCGTCTTAGTAGGGTCAGCAGGCTGTGCCAGCTGGGATGAAAGTCCACCTGGTCGATGCGGCGGCCGAAGCGGTCGTGCGTATGCAGTTCCGGCAGATGGTGGTTGGCGAGTTCGCCCAGTTGCAGCACGTCTTTGCTGCCGAGTTCGGCGCCAAAGCGCTGCAGGTCGTTCGCATGCCAGCCGGCCTGGGCGCGCTGCACGCCCTCCATCAATACCGCGTCGCGGCTAAAAATATTGTAGTCTTGCAGTTCGGGAACCTGGTTGCTGATTTCGTGGGTTTGCCATTGCATGTCGATCTCCTGGTTATTTTTTTTCAATTTCCTTGTGGCTTTAGTTTATTCCTGATGTGAAGCACAG
The DNA here is from genome assembly GCA_040390485.1 of Pseudomonadota bacterium. Lineage (GTDB taxonomy): Bacteria > Pseudomonadota > Gammaproteobacteria > Burkholderiales > Burkholderiaceae_D > Undibacterium. Next base: position 49,319 of record JAZJYH010000035.1, on the reverse strand, counting down.
ATGTTCGTTTTTTAAGTGGACGATGAATTCCAGCGACAGCCCTTTAAAATCGCGCCGCAAGCCGGTGCAGCAACGCTCAAAAATGACCCAGACCGCGATCATGGAAGCCTTTGTTCGGCTTTTGGTCGAGAAAGGCTATGCCGGCCTGACCATCAGGGATATCGCGATGGTGGCCGGAGTGGGCCTGGGTACGGTCTATGAATATTTTCCCAGCAAGAAATCCATCGCCGCGCATTGCATACACTCGCGCTTTAAAGGCGTGGGGGCGTGCATGCTGGCTTGTATACAGGCAAAGCGCGGCTGCCCCTTGCCCGAAATGGTTGCTGAGATACTGGACGGCATGCTGGAGTTGCACACGCAAAATGTGGCCGAGTGGTCGGCCCTGATCTTCCTGGAGCGGCAGATCTCCGACCCTGAAGCCTATCATGCGCTGTACCAGCATATCGTCGACATCTGGTCGCAGGCGTTTGCCGCCAGTTGCGATGGGGCTCAATATGGCGGGAAAACCCCGGATGTGGTGCACGCCGCGGTCTATGGCCTGCTGTATCAGCGACTGATGACCGCCCCGGCAAGCGTCCCGGAAAAAGAATTCCGGCAACAGCTGGGATCGCTGGTGCTCGGATATTTGCTTTCATAATCAGGTGTTTACGTCGGTTCCATGGCATGGCTGGCGGCACAGGCAGCCGGAATTGTCGGCCCCGGTTTGCGCCATGCAGCGGGTTTGGTAGGTTTCGCTATTCGAATAGGGTAAAATCACGGGATGTCATATCAAGTCCTCGCCCGAAAATATCGTCCCAAGAGCTTTGAAACGCTAGTGGGACAGGAGCACGTCGTCCGTGCCTTGAGCCACGCTCTGGATCAGCAGCGCCTGCATCACGCCTACCTGTTCACCGGAACACGCGGCGTAGGCAAGACCACGCTGTCACGCATCCTGGCAAAATCCTTTAACTGCCAGGGAGTTGACGGCAACGGCGGCATTACTTCGCAGCCTTGCGGCGTCTGTGAGGCTTGCGTCGCGATCGACGCCGGCCGTTTTGTCGATTACATAGAAATGGATGCCGCATCCAATCGTGGCGTCGATGAAATGGCCCAATTGCTGGAGCAGGCGGTGTATGCGCCGTCCAATGCGCGCTTCAAGGTCTATATGATAGACGAGGTGCACATGCTGACCAACCACGCATTCAACTCGATGCTGAAGACGCTGGAGGAGCCGCCGGAGCACGTCAAATTTATCCTGGCGACTACCGATCCGCAAAAAATCCCGGTCACCGTCTTGTCGCGCTGCCTGCAATTCAACCTGAAACAAATGCCGCCCGGCCATATCGTCGGCCACCTGGAAAACATCCTGGGGCAGGAACAGATAGAGTTTGAAATACCGGCCCTGCGCCTGTTGTCGCAAGGGGCGCATGGCTCCATGCGCGACGCCTTGTCGCTGACGGACCAGGCGATTGCCTATGCCGCCGGCAAGGTGACGCTGGAAGCGGTGCAGGGTATGCTCGGCGCACTTGACCAGTCTTACCTGATACGCTTGCTCGATGCGCTGGCGGCCAAGGATGGCAAGGCCCTGCTGGAAGTGGCCGACGAAATGGCTGCGCGCAGCCTGTCGTATAAGGCGGCCTTGCAAGACCTGGGCACCTTGTTGCACCAGATCGCCATCGCCCAGATGGTGCCCGCTGCGGTCGCGGACGAGTTGCCGGAGCGCGAAGACGTATTACGCCTGGCCACGGCCTTCGACAAGGAAGAAGTGCAACTGTTTTACCAGATCGCGGTGCATGGCCGGAATGAACTGGCCCTGGCCCCGGACGAATACGCCGGCTTTAGCATGACCCTGTTGCGCATGCTGGCTTTCCGCCCCGCGGATGGCAGCGGCGAGCACGTTCAGGGCGGATCTGGCAGGCCGCCCGCCGGCAAACCCATCGCTCCCGTGGCTCCCAGCCAGCCGGCATCGCCAGCGATTGCCAGGGTTCACCAGCCTGCCCAGCCGGCGGCGCCGGCAGCCAGCGCCAGCCTGCACAAGCCCGGTCCTGCCACGACCAGCACTCAAAGTGTGGCGCCAGCTAGCCCGCAGGTGAATACGGACAGTCCAGCGCCGCCGCAGGCAGCGATCAGCCCTGTGATCAGCCCGGCGATGGCCGCCCTGGCAGCGGCGCGCGCCGGCAGTAATAACGCAGCGCCGAATGCCGCGGCCAGGCCCACGCCGGCTGCACCTGTTTTACCCCAGGCACCCGTGAAGCCAGCCGCTGCTGCATCGGTGACGCCGGTGACGCCGATGACTATAGCAAGCCTGGCAACCCCGGCAACCCCGGCGCCCCCCTTGGCAAGCAAGCCGCAAGCCGAAGCCATGGATGATATGCCGCCGCCCTGGGACGACGATGTCATGCTAAGCACCACCAGGCCCGGCGACCAGGGTTCGGCAACAACGGCGGCAAGCGCAGCAGCTGCAGCATCTGACCCCTGGGACGATGTCCCGTATGAAGGTTTTGACGATACGCTGGCAGCGAGCATGGGCGCTGTGGCGCTGGTGGAAGAGCTGGCGGTCGAAGTTGTTGCAGGTATCCAGGAAAAACCGGAATTTCAGCTGGCAGCGGTACCCGCAGTGGCAGCGCGCCCGCTTGCTTTTACGCCGGTTGCAGAGTTGCAATGGGATGGCCATTGGCCTAACCTGGCGGCGGCATTGCCGGTGCGCGGCGTGGCGCAGCAATTGGCGCAACAAAGTGAACTGGTGCTGTGCGAGATCAACGGCAATGCCGTGGTGTTCAACCTGCGTGTGCCTTTGACGACCTTGCTGTCAGCCGGCAGCGTCGATAAACTGACGGCGGCCTTGTCGGAACGCTTTGAGCGTAGCGTGCGGGTGGAAACCGTGATCGGTGCGGTCGAGCAAACCGCCAATGCGCAGGCCATCGCAGAACGCGCGGCGCGTCAGCAACTGGCAGAAAAATCGATACAAAATGATTCCTTCATACAGACTTTAATGCGAGAATTCGGCGCGACTATCGTGACCGGCAGCATCAAGCCTGTGTAATTAGTCAATTAATCAGTTAATCAGTAGAGCGGAGAAATTCTTATGATGAAAAACCAACTCGCCGGCTTGATGAAGCAAGCCCAGGCCATGCAAGACAATATGAAAAAAGCCCAGGATCAACTGGCTTTGATCGAAGTAGAAGGCCAGTCCGGCGCCGGCCTGGTGAAAGTGGTGATGACTTGCAAGAATGACGTGAAGCGTGTCACCATCGATCCGTCCCTGCTGGGCGACGACAAGGACATGCTGGAAGACTTAGTCGCCGCAGCGTTCAACGATGCAGTGCGCAAGGCAGAGGCGACTAGCCAGGAAAAAATGTCGGGCCTGACAGCGGGCATGCCTTTGCCGCCCGGCTTCAAGATGCCTTTCTGAGTCCTGCAACACCATCCCCAAGACGGGCGCGCCTGCAGCAGAGTAGCCGCGCCGTCTTTCCCGGCTTTGTCTTCTTCATCCCATGATTTCATTAAGCGGCGAATTGCGTGAAACCCCATACCAGTCTTGAATTACTCGCCGAAGCCTTGCGCCGTTTGCCCGGCGTAGGGCCGAAATCGGCTCAGCGTATGGCCTACCACATGCTGCAACATGACCGCGAGGGCGCTGCCCTGCTGGGCCACGCGTTCACGCAGGCAGTAGAAAAAATCCAGCACTGCACGTCCTGTAATACCTTTACCGAGAACCGGATCTGCGAAACCTGCATGGACGCAACGCGTGATGCGTCGTTGCTGTGCGTCGTCGAAACGCCTTCGGATCAGTTGATGATAGAGCAGACGATGACATACAAGGGGATGTATTTTGTGCTGATGGGACGCCTGTCGCCGCTGGACGGAGTCGGTCCCAAGGACATCCACCTGGAGAAGTTGATCCAGCGCGCTACCGACGGTGTGGTCGCCGAAGTGGTGCTGGCCACCAATTTCACCAATGAGGGCGAAGCTACCGCACACTACATCAGCGAAACCATGAAGGCCCGCGGCCTGAAGGTGAGCCGGCTGGCGCGCGGCGTCCCGGTGGGCGGCGAGCTGGAATATGTGGATGCCGGCACCATAGCACGCGCGATGCTGGACAGGCGCAGCACTTAAAGTACCGCGTTTCGTTATATCATCTCTGCAAACAACCTAATCTGACGAGAGATGAGCACACCACCAAAAAACAAGGGCCCGCTGGCCGGCATTAAGGTGCTGGAACTGGGCACACTGATTGCCGGGCCCTTCTGTTCGCGCATGCTGGCCGAGTTCGGCGCTGAAGTGATCAAGGTCGAGTCGCCGGATGGCGGCGATCCGCTGCGCCAATGGCGCGTGTTGAAGGATGGCACTTCGCTGTGGTGGAGTGTGCAGGCCAGGAACAAGAAGAGCATCACGCTGAACATGAAGGATGCGCAGGGCCAGGAAATCGCCCGCCGCCTGGCGCTGGATGCCGACCTCATCATAGAGAATTACCGCCCCGGCGTGCTGGAAAAATGGCAGCTCGGCTACGAGCATTTGAAGGCGCTCAATCCGGCAACCATCATGGTGCGCCTGTCCGGCTATGGGCAAACCGGGCCGATGAAAGATTTGCCGGGCTTTGGTGCGATAGGTGAGTCGATGGGCGGCTTGCGCTATGTATCCGGCCATCCCGACCGGCCGCCGGTGCGGGTCGGCATCTCCATCGGCGACTCGGTCGCCGCCTTGCACGGGGTGATAGGCGCGATGATGGCGCTGCGCCACCGCGATGTGACTGGCGGGCGCTGGAATGGCAAGTCCGGTGACGGCAGCGTCGCCGGGCAGGGGCAGATGGTCGACGTGGCCCTGTACGAATCCGTATTCAACCTGATGGAATCGCTGGTGCCGGAATTCGACCACGCCGGCGTGGTCCGCGAACGCACTGGCGGCGCCTTGCCCGGCATCGTGCCATCCAACACCTATACCACCGGCGACGGTGAAAATATCGTCATCGCCGGCAACGGCGACGCGATATTCCGCCGGCTGATGCTGGCGATAGGCCGCGACGACATGGCCAACGATCCCGGACTGGCGCGCAATGACGGCCGGGTGCCGCGTACGGCAGAGATAGACCAGGCGATACAGTCCTGGTGCAGCAAGCAGGATATAGACACTGCGCTGGGTTTGCTGAAGAATGCCGACGTGCCGGTAGGGGAAATATATTCGGTGCGCGACATGATGAGCGATCCGCAATTCCTGGCCCGCAATATGTTCGAACAACACGCGTTTGATGACGGTTCGCCGATCAAGCTGCCCGCGATTACGCCCAAAATGTCGGAGACCCCGGGGCAGACTGCCTGGCTGGGCCCCAAGCTGGGCCAGCACAATAGCGAGGTCTTGCACAGTCTGGGTTATGATGACGCGCAGATAGATGAACTGATCAAAAATAAAGTCATTTAAAAATTCAAAAAACCTGGCGGGAGACAGAGTGAATAAAAACTTCTTGAAGCAATTTGCCATTGCACTGGTATTGTTTTTGCTGGGATATTTCACGACGCAGGTCCTGTTTGCACAGACCCTGGAAAAGCCCAAGGTCTCGATCGCAGTCGGCGGCAAGAACCTGTTCTATTATTTACCCTTGACCATAGCCGAGCAACTGGGCTATTTCAAGGATGAAGGCTTGCAGGTCGAGATCAGCGATTTTGCCGGCGGCGCCAAAGCCCTGCAGGCGATGGTGGGCGGCAGCGCCGACGTGGTTTCCGGCGCTTACGAGCACACCATCAATATGCAGGCCAAGGGCCAGTCCATTACCGCCTTTGTGCTGCAGGGGCGGGCGCCGCAAATCGTCATGCTGGCCAGTAACAAGACCATGCCGAACTACAAGGGCGTGGCCGACTTGAAAGGCAAGAAAATCGGCGTCACCGCACCCGGTTCTTCCACCAATATGATGGCTAATTTTGTGCTGGCGCGCGCCGGCCTGAAGCCCGCGGACGTGTCGTTTATCGGCGTGGGGGCCGCAGCCGGCGCCTTGTCGGCCATGCGCTCGGGGCAGATTGATGCGATGGCCAACCTCGATCCCGTGATCACGATGCTGGAGCAAAAGAATGAAGTGAGAGTCATCGCCGATACCCGCACGCTGAAGGATACCAATACTATTTTCGGCGGCATGATGCCGGCGGCCACCCTGTATGCGCCGGAAGCCTTCATCAAGAAAAACCCGAACACCACGCAAGCCCTGACCAATGCAATGGTGCGCGCGCTGAAGTGGCTGCAAAAGGCCGGTCCTTCCGACATCGTCAAAGTGGTGCCGGAAGCCTACCTGCTCGGCGACCGAGCGCTCTACCTGGAAGCCTTCATGAAAGTCAGGGAGGCCTTGTCGCCGGACGGCGTGATCCCTGAGTCAGGCACCAAGACCATGCTGAAGGCCTTGCAGACCTTCGAGCCCGAACTGGCCAGCAAGAATATCGACCTGAATCGTACCTATACCAATAGCTTCGTTATCAAGGCGAACCAGAAATACAAGTAAAGCCTATGACTCCAGCGCTATTGTTCGATAACATCAGCTGCACCTTCGTCTCGCGCGAGGATAGCCGGCAGCGCCACACCGCGGTGGCCGATACTACGCTGGCGATAGCGCCGGGCGAGTTCGTCTCGGTGGTGGGGCCGACCGGCTGCGGCAAATCCACCTTGCTGAATATCGGCGCCGGCCTGCTGGCCCCGTCCAGCGGCAGCGTACAGGTATTTGGCGAGCCCTTGCAGGGCATTAATCGGCGCGCCGGCTATATGTTCCAGGCGGAGGCATTGATGCCATGGAAGACCGCGCTGGAAAACGTGACCGCCGGCCTGAAGTTTCGCGGCGTCGAGGCTGAAGCGGCGCAGGTGGACGGCGAAAACTGGCTGGCCCGGGTTGGCTTGCAGGGCTTCGGCGACCGTTATCCGCATCAATTGTCCGGCGGCATGCGCAAGCGGGTAGCGCTGGCGCAGACCCTGATCCTGGATCCCGACATCATCCTGATGGATGAGCCATTTTCTGCGCTGGACATACAGACCCGGCAATTGATGGAAAACGAGTTGCTGGATTTGTGGCAGGCCAAGAAAAAGGCCGTGCTGTTCATTACCCACGACCTGGATGAGGCGATCGCCATGTCGGACCGAGTCATCGTCTTGTCTGCGGGCCCGGCTACCCATCCTATCGGCGAGTTCAAGATAGATTTGCCGCGCCCGCGCGATGTGGCCGAAATCCGTTCCGACCTGCGTTTTGTCGAACTGCATGCGCAGATCTGGAGCGTGTTGCGCGAGGAAGTGCTGAAAGGCTACCAGCAGCAAAAGGTCAGGGCCTGACGGCACGAAGGAAAAACATTGTCCACGAAACACACGAAAGGCACGAACAAGAACAGAAGGTAGCGCAATAAATGAGTAAAAAATCGTTGTCGCAGGTTTTTCGTGCTTTTCGTGTATTTGGTGGACAAATATGCTTGTAGGTAGTCGATATTCCTCAACGTCTTCGTTTTGACGTGAGGTCTACCTTGCTTGGTACGCTCAGGACAGGGTTTTCAGGTAGTCGCGGATGCCGGCCAGCAGCATTTCTACCGACATCGCGGTCAGGATCAGGCCCATCAAACGTTCAAATGCCGTCATTGCGCGCTTGCCCAATACCTGTTGCATGCGTTCTGCACTGAGCAGGACTACCAGCCAGACGACCGCGACCGCAGTCAGTGCCGCCACATGGACCGCGACATCCAGCTTGCTGCTGGATGAAAACAGCAGCACGGTCGCCAGCGCGGACGGACCGGCCAGGGCCGGGATCGCCAGGGGTACAATGAAGGGTTCATGATCTTCCTCGACATCGCCGAAAATCCCGCCTTCTTGCGGAAATACCATGCGCAAGGCGATCAGGAACAGAATGACGCCGCCGCCTATGCGCAGGGAAACATCGGAAAGTTGCAGCGCAGTCAGGAAGTGCTTGCCGAAAAACATGAATGCCAGCAGCAGGATGAAGGCAATCGCGCATTCACGCACCACTACCCGCCAGCGGCGCTCCGGCGACACGTGCGATAGCGCACTGACAAAGATAGGCACGTTGCCGAAAGGATCGGTGACCAGGATCAGCAGGATGAAGGACTGGAAAAAATCTTGGCTCATTGGAATATTGTTGTTGTCTATCGTCAATTGCGGGTCAATTGCGCATCGTAGGGGATTCGACCGTGTCCTTCAAGCAAATTCGCATTTAGACTAAAGGGCTTAAGCCATACAGGAGCGAATGACGTTAGTATTGCAACAAATACTAACGGGCGTTTTATTTCGTGTTAGATTAATAATTGATTTATTGGCAGCAAAACTATGGATGATAAAAAAGAACGGCCGGACACGCCTTGCGTTGCAGTCTGTTCGACCACCTTCGACGACGTTTGCCGCGGTTGCGGGCGCACCGTGGCAGAAGTCGCAGACTGGGTATTTATGTCGCAACAGCAGAAAGATTTCGTGTGGGAGCGGATCCTGGCAGAAGGCTACCCGCGCCGCAATAAATAAACCTTGCCCGCTTTGCCATCGCTACCTGCAGCCAGTCCCATTCATAACAATTACGGAGATAAGCAATGTCAGGGCCGAAAAAGAAGTCGCGTCGTCGTTTTATCCTGGGCGGTTTGGGTATTGCCGGCGCCCTGGTGGTAGGTTGGGGGTTAATGCCCCCGCGTCAGCGGCTGAACGCCGCTCATCCTTTACCGGTCGCTGATGGCGAAGTGGCGCTGAATGGCTGGATCAAGATCGCCAGGGACGGCACCGTGACGGTAGCGATGCACAGGAGCGAAATGGGGCAGGGCATACATACGGCCTTGCAGATGCTGGTGGCAGAAGAGCTGGACGTGCCCATGCACATGGTCAAGCCTGTGCATGCGCCTATCGACAAGATTTACGGCAACGTCGCCATGCTGGCGGACGGCTTGCCCTTTCATCCGGATAATACCGGCACGCTCAAGCGCAGCGCGCAGTGGCTGACGGCCAAAACCGCGCGCGAGCTCGGCTTGCAGGTGACCGGCGGATCTTCCAGCGTCAAGGATGCCTGGGGGCCCATGCGCGAAGCCGGAGCGACTGCGCGCGCCATGCTGGTTGCTGCGGCAGCACGACAATGGGGTGTCCCGGCCGGCGAATGCAAGACATCCGCTGGCGTGGTCAGCCATGCCAATGGCAAGCATGCCGGCTATGGTGAGCTGGCGGCCGGCGCGGTGAATGCCGAACCTAAAGAGATACGCCTGAAAAATCCCAGGGATTTCATACTGATAGGCACGCCGCAGCCGCGCAGCGATAGCGCCGACAAGGTCAATGGCCTTGCCTCTTTCGGTATCGATGCGCGCCCGGCGGGCTTATTGTATGCGGCGCTGAAGATGAGTCCCACCCTGGGTGGCAAGCTGAAGAAATTCGATCCGGCGGCGGTGAAGTCCATGCGCGACGTGGTGCAGGTCGTGGATATCTCGCCTGCAGGGGGTGTGGCCACAGTCGCGGTTATCGCCAAGTCCTATTGGGCGGCGCAGCAGGCGATCGCTGCCTTGCCGCTAGAGTGGGATCCCGGCGAACTGGCCAAATTCTCGAGCGCCGACGTATTCAAGGAGTTGAGCGGCAGGCTGGATACGGAATCCGGGTTTACCTATTACAAGGCCGGCGACGTCAAAAACAATGAGGCTAAGGTCAAAACCGTTTCGGCAGAATACCGCGCCCCTTTCCTGGCGCACGCTGCGATGGAGCCGATCAATTGTACGGCGCAATTGGCCAACGGCAAGCTGAATTTATGGGTGTCTACCCAGGTGCCGAGCATCGCGGTGGATGTTGCCGCCAAGACGGCCAAGCTGAAGGCGGAAGACGTCAGCTTGCACATGGCTTATCTCGGCGGCGGGTTTGGCCGTCGCCTGGAAGTGGACATGATAGTGCAAGCGGTGGCGATCGCCATGCAGGCCAACGGCGCCCCGGTGCAATTGATCTGGAGCCGTGAAGAAGACACCGCGCACGACATGTATCGGCCGGCTGCGCTGGCGCGCTTTTCCGCGGCGCTGGATGCGGCCGGGAATGTCCTGACGTATGAAAATAAATCCGCGTCCGGTTCAGTCACCCAGCAGGTTTTGCAGCGCACCTTCGGTTTGCCGGGCGCGGGCCCGGACAAGACCACGGCCGAAGGCGAATTTGACATGCCCTACGAATTCGCCAACCAGCATATTGCGCATGTCATCGTGCCGACCCCGGTTCCCCTGGGCTTCTGGCGTTCGGTTGGGCATTCCCATAATGCCTTTTTCAAAGAAAGTTTTATCGACGAACTGGCGGCTGCGGCGGGCAAGCATCCGGTGGCGTTCCGGCGTGAGCTGCTGAAGCAGCATCCGCGGCACCTGGCCGTATTGAACGCCGCTGTCGAAAAAGCCGGGCAGCCTGAAGCGGGCAGGGCGCACGGCGTGGCCTTGCACCAATCGTTTGGCAGCATAGTGGCAGAAGTGGCGGAAGTGTCGGTCACGGATAACGAGATCAAGGTGCACAAGGTGGTGTGCGCCGTCGATTGCGGAATCGCGGTGAACCCCAATATCATTGCCCAGCAAATGGAATCTGCTGTGATATTCGGCCTGAGCGCGGCCCTATACGGTGAAATCACCTTCAAGGACGGCAAGGTGGAACAGCAAAATTTCCATAATTATCCGGTACTGAGAATGGCCGATGCGCCGAAGGTGGAGACCTTAATCATCAAGAGCGCCGAACCGCCCGAAGGCATAGGCGAGCCAGGGACGCCGCCAATCGCCCCGGCCGTGGCAAATGCCATATTTGCACTGACCGGCAAGCGCCTGCGCAGCCTGCCTTTGCGCCTGGCTTGACGATTGTGGCAGCCAGCCTGGCGCGGGCTTCAGGTCCCGCCGTCAGGGACAGGCTGTTGGTCGCCTGTTGGTCGCCTTTTGTTATGCTGATGACATATACCTGATGTAGTATGCGGGGCGGGATGCCGTATGGCATTGATTGCCGTGTGCCGGTGTAAAAACAAGTAAATTGCGTTGCAGGCTTTGTGTATATTTGACAGCATGGAGCATAATTCGTGATAGCATTTTCGACGGGCAATTTTGCAAACTTCGTTTTTTAGTATTATTTATTCAATTTATGAGCTATCAACTTCCTGGTCGCAATCGCAGTCATCTTCAGGGCGGCGCCATATTGAGCCGCCGCAGCCGTGGTTTTACGCTGATAGAAATCATGGTGGTCGTCGTGATCATGGGTATCCTGGCGGCTCTGGTCGTGCCCAAGCTGATGGGGCGTACCGACGATGCCCGCATTACCGCGGCAAAATCGGATATCGCCACCTTGATGAATACCCTGAATTTATACAAGCTCGATAATCACCGCTATCCGACCACCGAGCAAGGTTTGCAGGCGCTGATCACCAAGCCGACCACAGGGCCGGCAGCCAATGGCTGGAAGTCCGGCGGCTATATTCCCCGGTTGCCGAAAGATCCTTGGGGCAATCCTTACCAATACCTGTCTCCTGGTATCCGGGGCGAGGTGGAAGTATTTTCCTTTGGCGCCGACGGCCAGCCTGGCGGCACCGGGAATGACGCGGACATAGGCTCGTGGGACCTGTAAGCTTGCTGTTGACGCAAGCGGCCTGCCTGTAGTGGCCATCATGGGCAGGCAGCGCGGCTTCACTCTGCTGGAGTTATTGGTCGTCCTGGTGATCGTCGGCATCATGCTGGGGGTCATTTCATTCAACGCCCTGCCAAATAACCATCAGCGCTTGCAAAACGATGCGCAAAGAATCGCCCTGTTACTGCAACTGGCGCGCGAGGAAGCGATCGTGCGCAACCGCGCCATCGCCTTTGAAGCTGGAACCACCAGCTATCGTTTCATGGTGCGCGGCGACCGCAGCTGGGAACAGATACGCGATGTCGATATGTTGCGGGAGCGTGAATTTGTGTTGAGCCCAGTCCAGTTATTTATCGATCCTGCCCTGAATCCGAACGAAGACAGCCTGCGTATCGTGTTTGGTCGCGAGCCGGTAGACAAGCCGTTCGCGCTGACGATGGCGGTCGGTGAGGATAAAGTACTGATACGGGCGGATGGCGTTGGCCATTTTGTCGTTGAATAAACATGAAAATTCCTCCATCTTTCGCGCTCGACGTGCAGGCAAGACGGCAGCAGGCAAAACGGTATGGCGGCCGATCGGCCGGCTTCACTTTGCTGGAAGTGCTGGTCGCGCTGGTGATCGTCGGCACTGCGCTGGGCGCCAGTTTGCGCGCGGTCGGCAGCCTGACGCAGAATAGCAATGATTTGCGGGCGTCGATGATGGCCACCTGGTCGGCGGAAAACCGCCTGGCGCAGATACGCCTGGGCAAGGAGTGGCCCGCGCTGGGCGACCGCTCTTTCGACTGCTCGCAAGGCGAGTTGAATTTGCTGTGCCAGGAGCAAGTATTGCCGACCCCGAATCTCTTGTTTCGCCGCGTTGAGGTATCGGTAGTCGATGCCCTGCATCCGGAACGGCGCATCGTCAAGCTGACCCAGGTGGTGCCGAATGCGATTTAGGCGATCCAGGCGATCCGGGGCATTGAAATCCCGGCAGGGTTTCACGCTGATTGAGCTGCTGGTGGCGATCACCATACTGGCGATCGTTGCCGTGCTCGGATGGCGCGGCCTGGACAGCATCGTCAGGGCGCGCGTCGCCTTGAGCAGTTCGATGGAAGAGACCCGGGGTACGCAAATCAGCTTTGCTCAACTGGAAAATGATAGCGAACATATGGCCGGGCCCGACTTGCTGCCGGTCAGGGAAACCTTGCGCGCGTCTGAGCAAAGGCTGATGCTGATACGTACCGTGTTTGACGATAACCAGCCGAGCCGCTTGCAAGTGGTTGCCTATAGGCTGCAAAACGGCGTGCTGAGCCGGCGCGAGTCCTTGCCCACGCGCGACTTGGGCTTGCTGGACGCGTATTGGCAAAGCGCGTTGAACGATACCGATAATATGCCCGTGGTTGCCTTGCAAACTAATGTGACTGGACTCAGCATGCGCACCTGGAGTGTGGATGAAAGTGCCTGGCGTATCGCCGGCAGCGATATTCCGGCGCCGGATTCCGGCGGCAAGCCAGCCGTTCCCAAGAAAGGCTTGGAAGTCTCGCTGCAATTAAGCGGGCAGGAAAGGCCTATGCTAAAAGTATTTTTGTTGGGGGCAGTGTGAGCCGCGCCAATCCGCCATCCCCGCGCCTGCAGCGGGATCGTGCGGCCGGCCTGGCGCGGCAACGCGGCGTCGCGGTGGTGACGGCCTTGCTGTTGACGACACTGGCCATCACCATCGTCGCCAGCCTGTTCTGGCAGCAGCAAGTGCAGGTGCGCTCGATAGAAAACCAGCGCCTGCAATTGCAAAAAAAATGGGTGCTGCGCGGTGCGCTGGACTGGGTCAGGCTGATCCTGCGCGAAGACGCCAGCCATTCCACCGCCGATTACCTGGGGGAGCCCTGGTCCGTGAACCTGGAAGAAACCCGGCTGGACCAGTACGTGGAAAACGGGCGCGGCGATACCGAAGATACCGACGCCACCCTGTCCGGCCATATTATTGATGCCCAGTCGCGCTTCAATTTGAGCAATCTGGCCGTGAACGGCGAGGTGAGTAAGCGCGAGGCGGCAGTATTTGCCAAATTGCTCAGCAACCTGAAGATGGACACGGCCTTGGCACAAGTTGCCGCCTCCAGCGTTGCCTTGTCGCAAAGCAAGACCGCCGCTGGCGCCAGTGCCGCCAGCGGTGCGGCCGGACCCGCCAACCCGGCCAGCGTGCCCGGGGTGACAAATAGCTCGTCGGCAGAGGCAATTCCTGAAGTACAATTCTTGCGTTTTGCTCAGCTTGACGATTTATTATCGGTGAACGGCTTTACGCCGGCCATGATACAGAAACTGCGGGATTTCGTGACGGTATTGCCGCGCGCGACGGCCGTTAATGTGAATACCACCTCGGCCGAAGTGCTGTCCGCCCGGGTGGAAGGCTTGTCGCTGTCGGACGCCGCAGCGATGCTGGCCAGCCGCGACAGGGCGCATTACCTGAATTTATCGGATTTCAAGCAGCGCTTCCCGGATAAATTGAATAGCGTTACCAATGATGATATATCGACAACTACGAGTTTTTTCATTGTGAACGGCAGGGTGAAATTGAGCCGTTCCCTGCTCGACACCAATGCCTTGATAGAGAGAGCCGGTATGACGACGAAAATCCTTTGGATCAAGGAAAATTGATGCTGGCTTTGATCGCAGTGGAAGACAGCTGTCAGCGCTGCTTTGCCGGCACTGATAGCGGAAAACAGAAAATAACATGCTAAGCACACTGTATATATTGTTGCCGTCGAAAACCGTGGCGTATGCACAAGCGGACTGGACTTCGCTGGCTTGGCCGTTTGCGCTGATTTCCAATGAAGGCATGGTGCAGCAGCACGGCGAACAGTCTTTGGAACAACTGAAAGAACTGGTCGGCAAGGCGCGCCAGGTGGTGATGTTGCTGGCCGCCAGCGACGTCACCGTATTGCAGATCAAGGCGCCGCCGCTGTCCGCGGCCAAATTGAAGGCCGCTTTGCCCAACTTGGCGGAAGACCAGCTGGCCAGTGATCCGGCCGCCGCAGTGCTGGTTTCCACGCCGGTGCGAGACGGCGTGTGCACCATCGCTGCCGTCGATAGAAAATGGATAGAGGGCTTGAGTCATGCCATCTATGCGCTCGGCGCCAGGAAAATCGCCGCCTATGCCAGCCAACTGGCTCTTGAATTAACGCCCGGCGCCAGCGTCGTCTCCGTGCATGCGGCTCACGGCGCGATAGAGTTTGCACTGCGCTCGGCGGAAGTGGAAGGCTTTGGCCTGACGCTGACCCCCGAGACCGAACCACAGGCCGTCTCCGAAGTCGTGCAGGCCCTGCACTTATTTGCGCCGGAAAGCCAGCTGACCGTCTATGTGCCGGCCCAGCAACAGCCGGCTTATCAGCAGGCATGCGGGCAGGATACTGCACTGGCGTCGCGCACGACGGTCAAGGCAGCGAACTGGAATGCCAGGGTAGCCGGCCTGCAAGCACTCGCCAGGCCAGCGCTGGATTTGATGGAAGGCGTGTCACTGCCGAACAGCGGCAAGCTGGACTGGCAGGCGTGGCGCTGGCCCTTGGTGCTGGGCGGGCTTGCCTTGCTGGTCAATATCGCGGGGCTGAATTTGGAGTGGTTGTCGATGAAACGCGAGGCCAGGGCCTTGAACGATACGCTGACCCAAACCTTCCGGGCCAGCTACCCCAAAGAGGCGGTGCTCCGGCCCCTGGATCAAATGCAGCAGAAAATCAGCCTGTCCAGGAAACTGGCCGGCCAGTCGACGCCGGATGATTTCCTGGTGCTGGCTGCGCAATTCGCCCAGACCTGGGATCAGCTGCCGGGAGGCGGTGGCACCGCCAGCGTGGTTTCGATGGAATACCGCGAACGCAGCCTGTTTGTAAAAACCAAGGCCCAGGGCATGTTGCCGATAGAACAGTTGCGTGTTGCGCTGGAAGCGCAGTCGCTGACGCTGGTGTCGTCTGCCGACGGAGTATTGCAGATCAAGCCCGCCGCCTCCGCGAGCGGAGGGAATATTCCCACTAGGAGCGAGAAGTGAAGAAAGAAAAACTTGCCGGAGAACAGCAGGGAAGCTTCTTGTCGTTTGCCAGGGATAGCGCGTTAGCCTACTGGCAGCAGAGGGATATGCGCGAACGCCGCCTGTTGATGCTGACTTTCCTGGTGGTACTGGCGGCCATCGTCTATAGCGCCTTGATCGAGCCTGCGCTCAGCGGACGCGCGGGCCTGCAAAAACAAATACCGTTATTGCGTCAGCAAGTGGCCGAGATGGCTGTATTGAGCAAGCAAAGTGCGCAATTGAATACTGCCATGGCGGAGAATATCCCCGCCATTACCCGGGAAGCAGTGGAGAGTTCATTGGTGCGCTGGGCCGTCAAGCCACAGGCGCTGGCCGTATCGGAAGACACGGTCCGGCTGCAATTGCCTGCCATCGCCTACTCGGGCCTGATGGAATGGTTGCTGGAAATGCAAAAATCCGCCCGTTTGACGGTAGAGGACGCCCGGGTCACCGCTTTGCCGGAGCCGGGAATGGTCAGCGTGACCCTGACGCTGAGGCAACAAAAAAATGCGGGCTGAGTTGCGGTTGGGCAAGCGGGTGTCGCCGCCCTTGGCCGGGCCGGGCAGGTTGGCGGAGCGGATCAAGTGAGGCGTCCCATAGTATGGATATTGGCGGCGATCCTGAGCGTCGCGCTGACCGTAGCCTGGTTCCTGCCGGCCGCCTGGATGTCGGCATTGATAGAGAAGCAGACCTTGGGCAGAATCACGCTGGGAGATGCACAGGGAAGTTTTTGGCGCGGTTCCGCCTTTGTCGGCGGTGCGGCGGCCGGATCAGGCCCGGTTACTCCCTTGTTTGCCGGTCGTTTTTCATGGCGGATTTCCCCTATGATCTTGCTGGGGCAAGTCGATGCCGAAATGGAAAACCCGGTGGCCTTGTCGCAAGCTGTTAAGCTGCGGGGGAACTGGCGCCAGTGGCAAGTCAGCCCGGCGACCCTGTTGCTGCCGCCGGAGCGCCTGGAGGGCCTGGGCGCGCCGCTGAATACGATAGGCTTGTCGGGGCAGCTGAGCCTGTCCTGGAATGCCTTGCAATTTGTGCGGCAGGCGGAGAAACTGGATGTGCTAGGCTCCATGCAGTTGGAGATGAAAGATATGGCGTCGCGCTTGTCGCCGATCAAGCCCCTCGGCACTTATAGCCTGGGATTTGACTGGCGCGGGCAAATAGCCGACATAGGACTGAAAACACTGAAAGGTCCGATGCTATTGAGCGGTAAAGGTAGTTTGGTCGAAGGCCGCCTGCGTTTTTCGGGCAAGGCGGAGGCAGAGGCGGGACAGGAAGACAGGTTGGCAAATTTGTTGAATTTGCTGGGGCAGCGTCGTAGAGACGGCGATAAAGACGTGATAGCGTTAGAGTTCAAATGAAAAAAAATCGATTGACCACATCCATACAACACTCCCTCCACTGGCGCCGTTTGCCTGCCGTAGCGGTGCTTAGCGCCGTCTGCCTGGCGGGCAGCATCCATCCCGCCTTTGCCCAGGATCCGGCGCAAAACACGGTGGCGCTGAATTTCGTCGGCGCCGATATCGAGTCGGTGGTCAAGGCGATCGGCCACTACACCGGCACGACTTTTATCATCGACCCCAGGGTAAAAGGGCAGATTACGCTAGTGTCGGAAAAGCCGCTGAGCAAGGACCAGGCGTTCAAGCTGCTGACCTCCACGCTGCGCTTGCAAGGCTACTCCGTGGTGGTGGGCGACGGCTACGCCAAAGTGGTGCCGGAAGCCGATGCCAAGCTGCAGCCTGGCCCAATACAAACGCCCGCCGTCAAGGGCGATCAGATCGCGACCCAGATCTTTCGGCTGAACTACGAGTCGGCCAACAATGTCGTCACCGTATTGCGTCCGCTGATTTCGCCGAATAATACGATCAATGCCAACCCCGGCAATAACTCCGTGGTGATTACCGACTATGCCGATAACCTGAAGCGCCTGGGCAAGATTATTGCGTCGCTGGATGTGCCTAGCGTCAGCGATATGGATGTGGTCACGATCAAGTACGCGATTGCCAGCGATATTGCGGCCATGGTGACGCGGTTGACGGAAACCGGCGGCGCCGCCACCGATGGCGGGCGTACGGTCTTGCTGGCAGATCCGCGTACCAACTCCATTCTGATCAAGGCGCCTTCCATGGCCCGCGCCGGCCTGGTCAAGACCCTGATCGCCAAGCTGGACCAGCCCACCGCGCTGCCCGGCAATGTACACGTGGTGTACCTGAAAAATGCCGAAGCGGTCAAGCTGGCGCAGACTTTGCGATCCATCGTGACCCAGGACAGTTCACTGCCTGCCAGCGGCAGCTCGTCGACCTCGCCCAGTTCGTCCTCTATGACGACCGGCTCTTCTACCTCCACCGGCTCCACGGCGGGCGGGCTGAGCAGTACCTCAAACTCCCAGCCGTCATCGTCTTCCACTAGCGGCAGTTTGTCTTCAGGCGGCGCAGGCGGATTCATCCAGGCGGATGCAGCCACCAATACCCTGGTGATTACCGCCAGCGAAGCCGTGTATCGCAACCTGCGCAATGTGATCGACCAGCTCGATGCGCGCCGCGCGCAGGTCTATATAGAATCGCTGATCGTCGAGGTAACGGCCGACAAGAGCAATGAATTCGGCGTGCAGTGGCTGGCGCTGACCGGTGATTCGAATAGCAAATACAGGGTGGGCGGCGGTACCGTTTTCTCTACCAGCGGCAATAATATTGCGCAACTGGCATCCGGCACATCCAAGCTTCCGGGCAACGGCTTAACGCTGGGTATTTTCCGGCAGATCAGCGGACAGCTCGGCCTGGGCGCATTGGCGCATGCACTGGAAAGTCAGGGCAATGCCAATGTCTTGTCGATCCCGACCTTGCTGACGCTGGATAACGAAGAAGCAAAAATCATCGTCGGCCGGAATGTTCCGTTTATCACCGGGCAATTCACCACCTCCGCGGCGACCGGCAGCGCCGGCGTCAATCCTTTCCAGACCATAGAGCGCAAGGACGTCGGTATCAAATTGCGCGTACGTCCGCAAATTTCCGAAGGCGGCACGGTCAAGCTGAATATTTTCCAGGAAGTTTCCAGCGTTGACGATACCACCAATGCCTCGGGCATCATTACCAAGCAGCGCTCGATTGAAACCAATGTGCTGGCCGAAGACGGCGACATTATTGCGCTGGGCGGCTTGATTGATGACCAGAGCTCGGATGGTAATGAAAAAGTGCCCGTGCTGGGAGACATTCCCTTTCTCGGCAACCTTTTCAAATATCAAAACAGCAAGCGCAGCAAGACCAATTTGATGGTGTTCCTGCGGCCGACCGTGATACGCAACGCCGATCAAAGCAGCGGGGTGTCGGTGGACCGCTACGACTATATGAGGACTCAGATCGCGCCTGTCAAGCAAGGCGGGACCGAACCCCTGTTCCCGAATCTGGAGAAGGGGAAATTGATGGTGACACCTTTGACCATTCCCGCCACCCCTCCTGATAAATCGGCACCGACACCGACACCGGCGCCGGCGAATAAAGAATGATCGATCATCGTTTATTGTCCTACGCGTTCGCCCGTGACTTCACCATCCTGGCAAGCCGCGACACCAGCAATGGCGCGGCGCAGGTAGAGCTGGCGGTTTCCGCCGAGACCAGGCCGACCGCGATTGCCGAGGTGGGACGGCGCTTCGGCAAGGTAAAGCTGAATGTGATGCCGCATGCCGAATTATTGCAAGCGATCGCCAAAGCCTATGCCGGCTCGGGCGGCGACGCCGCGGATGTCGTGGGTGAGGTTGAGTCCGACATGGACCTGGCCAAGCTGATGCTGGATATGCCGGCCATCGAAGACTTGCTGGAATCGGCCGACGACGCGCCGGTGATACGCATGATCAATGCCTTGCTGACGCAGGCCTTGAGGGAAGGCGCCTCGGACATACACATAGAGCCGTTCGAGCAGATTTCCATCGTGCGTTTCAGGGTGGACGGCTCCTTGCGCGATATCGTCAGGCCCAAGAAGGCGGTGCATGCTTCGCTGATTTCCCGCATCAAGATCATGGCGCAGCTGGACATTGCGGAAAAACGCCTGCCGCAGGACGGCAGGATTACCTTGCGCATAGGCGGCAAGCCGGTGGACGTCAGGGTCTCCACCTTGCCTACCGGCCACGGCGAACGTGCGGTATTGCGCCTGCTGGATAAGGAAGCCGGGCGCATGGACTTGAGCAGCCTGGGCATGAGCGACCAGGTGCTGCCGCAGTTCGACAAGCTGATTGCGCAGCCGCACGGCATCGTGCTGGTGACCGGACCTACCGGCTCCGGAAAAACCACGACCCTGTATGCCGCCTTGTCGCGCGTGAATGCCGGCACCACCAATATCCTGACGGTGGAAGACCCTATCGAATATGAATTGGCAGGCGTAGGGCAGACCCAGGTCAACCCGCGCATAGACATGACCTTTGCCAAGGCCTTGCGCGCGATCCTGCGGCAAGATCCGGACGTCATCATGATAGGCGAGATCCGCGACCTGGAAACGGCGCAGATCGCCGTGCAAGCCTCGCTGACCGGGCACCTGGTGCTGGCGACCCTGCATACCAATGATGCGGCCGCGGCGGTAACGCGCTTGCTGGACATGGGCATAGAACCCTTCCTGTTGTCGTCCTCCTTGCTGGGCGTGGTGGCACAGCGCCTGGTCAGAAAACTCTGCACGCATTGCAAGCGTTTTGACGGCCAGGCCTGGCATGCGGTCGGCTGCGAGCATTGCGGGCAGACCGGGTATCAGGGGCGGGTTGGCGTCTACGAGCTATTGCTGACTACCGATGAGATCCGGGCGCAGATTCACCACCAGGCGTCGGAGGCTGAAATCCGGGCGGTGGCGCAGCGTGACGGCATGGCCACCATGCGCGAGGACGGCGATCGCTGGCTGAATGCCGGCATTACCACGCGCGAAGAGCTGCTGCGTGTGACGAAAGAATAGAGAACCGTGCCAGCATTCCGATATGAAGCCGTTGATGACAGCGGCCAGACCAAGAAGGGCGTACTGACCGCTGACAGCGCACGCGCTGCGCGCGGCGATTTGCGGGCCCAGGGCCTGTTGCCCATCGTTGTCGAGTTGATTACCACGCAGCTGGATAGCGCCGGCAAACGCAAGCGCAGCCTGTTTGCCGAGCACTTGTCCACCGTGGAACTGGCTCTGTTCATACGCCAGTTGGCCAGCCTACTGGAAGCCGGCTTGCCGCTGGAGCAGGCGCTGTCGGCCCTGCTGGAACAAGCCGAGCGCCCGTATATCCGCGACCTGGTTGCGTCGATACGTTCCGAGGTGAACGCTGGCGCATCCTTGTCGGATGCCTTGAAGCAGCATCCCAATGATTTTACCGACATTTATGTCGGCCTGGTTTCCTCGGGCGAGCAGATCGGCCATTTGGCGCGCGTGCTATCCCGGCTTGCCGACTACATAGAACGGCGCAATGCGCTGGTGCAAAAGGTCAAGCTGGCCTTTACCTATCCGGCGATCGTGACCATCGTCGCGTTTGCAATTGTGATCTTCCTGTTGACCTATGTGGTGCCGCAAATCGTTTCGGTGTTTGCCAACACCAAGCAAAAATTGCCGTTCCTGACGGTGGCGATGCTGGCCATATCCGACTTCGTGCGCAATTACGGCTGGATCGTCGCGCTGGCTGTCGTCGCCGCCTTCTTCAGCTGGCGCTCTGCATTGAAGAATGATGCGGTCAAATTGCGCTGGCATACTTGGTTATTGAACGCCCCGTTGTACGGCAAGTTCGAACGCAGCCTGAATACCGCGCGTTTTGCCAGCACGCTGGCGATCACTACCGGCTCTGGCGTGCCTATCCTGCGCGCTTTGCAGACCAGCCGCGAGACGCTGGCCAATGTGGCGATGCGCATGCAAGTTGAAGAGGCCACCGCCAGCGTGCGCGAAGGTGTCAGCCTGGCGCGCGCACTGGCATCGCATAAGCATTTCCCGCCCATGCTGATCCACATGATACGGGCCGGCGAGGTGACCGGAGAATTGCCGGCCATGCTGGAGCGCGCCTCCAATGCGCAGGAACAAGACCTGGAGCGGCGCGCTCTGACCATGGCGGGCTTGCTTGAGCCGGCGCTGATCCTGGCGATGGGTGTGGTCGTGCTGTTGATCGTGCTGGCGGTATTGATGCCGATCATTGAGATTAACCAGTTGGTCCGATGATATGTGCAGGCTGCCAGGCAGCAGAAGCTGTGGTGCGACCGGCGATGAATGAGAATATAAAAAATATGCAAGGAATGAAATGAAGCGCCTGCCTTTGTTTGCCAGTTTTGCCGCATTTATTGTGTTGTGCATCTCCGTCAGCTATTGGGGGCTGCGTATGTTCAGGCCGCAGGTACGGCCGATTGCCGTTCCCGTCAATGCGGCAAGCTTCGAGCCTTCCCCCGGCCAGTGGGGTGGCTTGTTCGGGGCATCTCCCATCGTGCAGGCCGCCAGCAATTATCAGCTGAAGGGTGTGGTGCTGGCCAAGCATCCGGAAGAAAGCGTCGCCATCATCGGCATGAATGGCCAGGCTAGCCTGGCCGTTGCGGTCAACAGTGAGTTGTCGCCTGGGGTCAAGTTAAGCGAGGTCCACGATGGCTATATCGTCTTATCCGAAGGCGGAGTGAACAAGCGGGTCGACTTGCCGCCATCGAAATCCCTGCCGGCGATGACGACGCCGGATTCCAGGCCGGCACCGGCGCCGCCGCAAGCTGCCCCTCCGCAGCCTGCAGCCCCGCCGCCGCCGGGCCTGGGCAGGCCAGCCGCGCCTCCCGGGATGCAGGTGGTACCGCCGGCATCGCTGCCGGCGGCGATGCCGGGTGCGCCTTTGCAATAGCAATAGGCGGCAAAGGCAAAAAATAGATGAAATACAGAGAAATACGGTCGGCATGAACAATCTTGCATTTCCCCTTGTCATCCAGCAGGCCCTGGCGCTGGCCCATCCTTCCTGGCTCGCGAGTTTGCGCGCCGGCCTGGCCGCCATGCAGGCCGCCGACCCGGCGTATCTGCCCGGCTTGAACGAGGGCCAATTTTTACCTAGCCAGGGCCGGCTGTTTGCCGCGTTTTCCTCGCCCATGGCAGACGTACGATATGTGCTGATAGGCGAGGGGCCCTATCCGCGTGAAGAGAGCGCGACCGGCGTCTGCTTTATGGATGGCGCGGTGCGCGAGCTATGGTCGCAAGAACCGGATGGCGGACTGTCCAAGAAAGTCAACCGGGCCACATCGCTGCGCAATTTTATCAAGATGCTGCTGGTGGCCGATGGCAAGCTGGCGGTAGAAAAAACCACCGGGCCGGCGCTGGCTGAAATTGCGCAGCGGGCCCGGCGAGCCGGCTCCGGCATGATACAAACCCTGCCGGAGTTGCAGGCTAACCTGGGCCGTCACGGTTTCCTGCTGCTGAACGCCTCGCTGGTATTTCGCGCGGATGTGGCCCCGGTCAAGGATGCGAAGGCCTGGCTGCCATTCTTGCGCGCCATACTTGCTGCCCTGCACGCGCAGCATGCAAACGGCGGCCAGCTGCCGCAGCTGGTTCTGTGGGGGAAGATCGCCGAGCAATTAAAGCATATAGAGATCAGCCAGGCGTTTCCGCATATCGCCGCCGAGCATCCGTACAACCTGTCCTTTATTGCCAACCAGGGCATGCAGTCTTTTTTTGGTCCCATGCATTTGCTGGTCCAATCCTGAGCAATCTTGGGCCCTTGCCCGACAGCTCTATTGCCGGGATGTGCCTAATCTCTGTTGCCTTGCGCGCATGCGGGCTCCCGCCGCTAACTCCTCGCGCCTCAAACGCAATCGGGTAGAGAGCCGCAGCGCTCAGGCCGGTCGCGTGTTATCGCGTGTTATCTTTTATGCCAGCAGGCCGAACATGCATAGACAGGTCTA
Source organism: Pseudomonadota bacterium (assembly GCA_040390485.1). Classification (GTDB taxonomy): domain Bacteria; phylum Pseudomonadota; class Gammaproteobacteria; order Burkholderiales; family Burkholderiaceae_D; genus Undibacterium. The sequence continues at coordinate 25,901 of JAZJYH010000035.1, read as the reverse complement.
TACTGGATGTCAATGAATGCTTCATGGAATAATTGATCAACAGAAATAAAATCGGATGGGCTTGGCCTCATCTGCGCGCGTCACAACGCCGAGCATCAATTCAAGACGTGGTAACTAATATCTGGCCCAGGGTATGTTAAAAAAAATTGATGTCAAGCAATTGCGCGTCGGCATGTATATCCATGAGTTATGCAGCGCATGGCTGGACACCCCATTTTGGCAAAAATCTTTCATGCTGGGCGATGGCGCCACGCTGGCAAGCATCTGGAAGACCGGCATCCAGCACGCCTGGATAGACACCAGGAAGGGCCTGGACATCCTGGCGGCTAGCGAAATGGCACTTGCCGCTCCCGCCCCGATGGAAGACGCCCCGTCGGCGGCACCCGAAGCGCCAGCCGCACGCGGGCTCATAGCGACCTCGCTGGATGAGGAACTGGGGCATGCCACCGACATCGTCAATCGATCCCGGCAAGCCGTGTTCTCGATGTTTAGCGAGGCCAGGATGGGGCGGGCGGTCGACGTCAAGGATGCGCTGCCGCTGGTGGAGGAAATTACCGCTTCTGTCATGCGCAACCAGAATGCGCTGATCGGCCTGGCGCGCCTGAAAAACAAGGATGACTATACCTATATGCATTCGGTCGCGGTCTGTGCCTTGATGGTGGCGCTGGCCAGGAAATTGGGATTGAGTGAGGAAGAAACCCGGGAGGCGGGTCTGGCGGGACTATTGCACGACATCGGCAAGATGGCTGTTTCTTCCACTATCCTGAACAAACCCGGCAAGCTGACCGAGACCGAATACCTCTCGGTCAAAGGGCACCCCGAAGCCGGGCACCGTATCTTGCTGAAGGGACATGGGATAGGCCAGGCCATACTCGACGTCTGTTTGCACCACCATGAAAAAATGGATGGTTCGGGCTATCCGCACGGCTTGTCCGGCGCGCAAATCAGCCTGTATGCGCGTATGAGCGCCGTATGCGACGTGTACGACGCGGTGACATCCAATCGTCCGTATAAGCAGGGCTGGTGCCCGGCGGAATCCTTGCGCAAGATGGCGGAGTGGAGCAAGAACCAGCATTTTGACGAAAAGGTTTTCCAGGCCTTTGTCAAAAGCATAGGCATTTACCCCGTCGGCACCCTGGTGAGCATGGAGTCCGGGCGTTTAGGGGTGGTGGTCGAGCAACAGGCCGGCAAGTCCCTGGTGCAGCCCAAGGTGAGGGTTTTTTTCTCCTGCAAATCGATGAGCTATATCGCGCCGGAATTGCTGGACCTGGCAGCCGCCGGCCTGCAAGACAAGATCGTGGCCAGGGAAGAGGCTGCCAAATGGGGCTTGAAGGATATCAACCGCTACTGGCTGGGCGAGGCGGCAGCGGACACGCCATAAAAAAATCGCCAGCCGCTTCCGGCATGGCGATTCTTGATTCCTGATCCCGTTTTATTTTTCGGGCTGTATCACCACTTTGCCGGTCACCTTGCGCGCTGCGAGATCGTTGAGGGCGATGGCGGTGTCCGCCAGCGCATAGCGCCCCGAGATATGCGGCCGTATCTTGCCTTCCGCCATCCAGCCCATCAATTCGCGCATGGCTGCCAGGTTGGCCTTGGGTTCGCGCTTGGCAAATTCGCCCCAGAATACGCCCATCAGCGACGCGCCTTTCAGCAGCGTCAGGTTCAGCGGCAATTTAGGGATTTCGCCATTGGCAAAACCAACGACCAGATAGCGCCCGCGCCAGCCTATCGAACGGAATGCCGGTTCGGCATAGATGCCGCCGACCGGATCATAGATCACATCCGGTCCTTTGCCGTCGGTCGCGGCCTTGATTGCTTCGCGTAAATCGGCCGTGCTGTAGTTGATCGTAAGGTCAGCGCCGTGTTCCTTGCAGACGGCCAGTTTTTCGTCGGAAGAGGCGGCCGCGATCACGCGCGCGCCCAATGCCTTGCCTATCTCTATCGCCGCCAGGCCGACGCCGCCGGCTGCGCCCAGCACCAGCATGGTTTCGCCGGCTTTCAATTGGGCGCGGTCTACCACCGCATGATGCGAAGTGCCATAGGTCAGGGTAATCGCCGCAGCCGTATCGAAGTCCATGCCAGGAGGCACTGGCATGATGGCATTGGCCGGCACCACGACTTGCTGAGCAAATGCGCCATGGCCGATGAAAGCGATGACCTTGTCGCCTACCTTGGCATTGCTGACGCCCTCGCCAACGGCGCGCACGATGCCAGACAGTTCACTGCCAGGCGTAAACGGCAATTCAGGCTTGAATTGATATTTATTTTGTATGATCAATACGTCCGGGAAGTTGACGCCGGCAGCTTTGACGTCGATTGCCACCTGGCCGGGGCCGGGTACGACATCGGGCAAGTCTTCTACTACCAGTGTGTCGGGTAATCCCCAGGCCTTGCAAACTATCGCTTTCATACGCTTGTCTCCTCGTTTTAAAATAGTACGGTCGTTTGTTTTTGACGATTATGCCCTAAAAAAATAATTGCTGTCTAAAATTGTAATGAGGCATCAGGTAAAATGCCTGTATGAAAATCCTGATCAGTAATGACGACGGTTATCTGGCTCCCGGCATTGTGGCTTTGGCGGACGTGCTGGCCCCCATTGCAGACATCACCATTGTCGCACCAGATAGCAACCGTTCCGGCACTTCCAATGCGTTGACGCTGGACAGGCCATTGTCGGTCTTTCGCGCATCCAATGGCTTTTATTTTGTGAATGGTACACCTTCGGACTGCGTGCATATCGCGCTGACGGCGATCATGCAGGACAAGCCCGACCTGGTCGTATCCGGTATCAATCAGGGACAGAATATGGGCGACGACACCCTATATTCCGGGACCGTCGCCGCAGCCACCGAGGGCTACCTGTTTGGTGTGCCCGCGATCGCATTTTCACAACTGGAGAAAGGCTGGGCGCACCTGGATGCGGCAGCCAGGGTGGCGCGCGAGATGGTGGAACGCCGTTTCGAGTCGCTGTCCCGGCCGTTTTTGTTGAATGTCAACATACCTAATTTGCCGTATCCGCAAATCAAGGGAGTGCGCACGGCCCGACTGGGCCGACGCCACATGGCGGAAGGGGCGATCCGGGCGCAGGACCCGCATGGACGCGATATTTACTGGATAGGCCCGCCAGGCAAGGCCAAGGATGCCGGTGAGGGCACGGACTTCTTCATCGCCTCGCAAGGCTATGTTTCGGTGACTCCGTTACAGATAGATTTGACCGATACCCGGCAAATCAAACAATTGGGGGCGGACCTGGCATGAGCGCTAAAGAGAAACGCTTCCCATTGCCCCTGTCCTCGGTAGTGGATAAGGGCGCGAGTGCCCGGCCGCCGCATATGTCGCGCACCGCAATGCCGCAAACTGCGATGCAAAATCAAAGCGCCTCCCGCAGCCTGTCGCCCAAGCCGCTGACGGCCAGCATCGCGGGCGCGTATGGCGAGGCGCAGGTATCCAGGCCTGCCGGCAGCACCGCCCCTGCCTATCCGGCCCCGAGGGGGCAATCAGACACCCACGCCAACGCAGCGTCCAGGCCGCTGGTCTCGGACGCCGTCAGGCGCGCCATGGTGGCCCGCGTCGCGCAGCAAGGGGTGAAGGATGGCCTGGTATTGGCCGCGCTGGAAGCCGTGCCCAGGCATCTGTTTATCGAATCGGGATTGGCGAGCCAGGCCTATATTGATGCATCTTTGCCGATAGGCCATCACCAGACAATTTCTCAACCCTATATTGTTGCCCGCATGATAGAAATCATGCGCAATGGCGGCACCCTGAACCGTGTCCTGGAAATCGGCACCGGTTGCGGTTACCAGGCAGCTGTATTGTCGCTGGTGGCGAAGGATGTGTACTCGATAGAAAGGATCAAGGCACTGCACGAATTGGCTAAAACCAATTTACGTCCCATGCGCATCGCGAATATACGCTTGCATTATGGAGATGGTATGCTGGGATTGCCTCAAGTTGGCCCTTTTGACGGTATCATATTGGCTGCGGCAGGATTGGAAGTGCCGCAAGCCTTGCTGGATCAGTTGAGCATAGGTGGCAGATTGATAGCGCCGGTAGGCGGCAGGAATCAGGTTTTGCAACTGATACAGCGTGTAGCAAAAAATGAATGGAGCAGTTCTGTGCTGGAGCAATGCCACTTTGTCCCTTTGCACAAAGGCGTGATCTAGGCTTCGAACCTGGATCCCAAATGGGCCTGGCACATCCTGTTTCATCAAATACATGAATTGATAGCAATGAGAATGAAGAAAATACAGTTTATCGCCTTGAGTGTAGTCATGGCCCTGCTTGCAGGTTGTCAGACTTTAAGCAAGGCGCCAGTGGTAGAACGCAGCACGGATAATGTGCCTGCCGAGGCCCCCAAGTCTGCGGACAAGCCGGCCAAGCCGGCCGATACGCGCGGCACCTATGTCGTTAAAAAAGGGGATACCTTGTACAGGATAGCCCTGGACCACGGGCAAAGTTACAGCGACATCGTGACCTGGAATAACCTGAAAAACCCGAATGACATCAAGGTGGACCAGGTGTTGCGGGTCATCCCTCCGGATGGAACGGCCCAGACCGGTAGCGTCAACGTCGGCAGCGGCGTCGAGGTCCGGCCTTTGACACCTGTGCCGGCGGCGAATAACAAGACCGGTCCGCGTGGCGACAAAAAACCTTATTCCGATGCCAACTTGGCGGAATTGCAAAAGGCCGACGGTACCGCCGCGCCTGCTACCGTGGTAGCGGCCAATATTCCCAAGCCCGACACCCCACCTATCGTTGCCCCGGTAGTCAAGCCGGCGGAGCCGCCGGCATCGGATGCCGACGCGGTGGACTGGATGTGGCCGTCGGACGGCAAGGTCATTGCAACTTTTGACGAAGCAAAGAACAAGGGACTGGATATTTCAGGTAAGCTGGGTCAGGCCGTTTTGGCCGCGGGTGCAGGAAAAGTCATGTATGCCGGTAGCGGCATCCGTGGATATGGTAATCTTGTTATTATCAAACATTCAAGCAATCTGCTGTCCGCTTATGCCCATAACAAAGCCATCCTGGTGAAGGAAGGCGATGCCATCAGCAAGGGACAGAAAATTGCCGAAATGGGCAGCTCCGACAGTGACGCCGTCAAGCTGCATTTTGAAATACGACAACAAGGAAAACCTGTTGATCCGTCCAGATTTTTACCCGGTCGCTAGTTTAAGATAAATACATGCCCAATTCGCCTACCAATTACCAACATCAAAATTCAGAAATGGACGATGACATGGAGCAGGTTGCTGACGCAGCGCCTGAGCAACAACCAGAGTTATCCGATTTTTCCGAATCTGCCGGTGACGATGCCCAGGAGGGATTGAACGACAATCCCGCCTCGCTGATTGTCGCCCCGATTGATGAATTGAAAACGGTATTGGCGGCGGAGTTATCGACTGACACGACCCAGCATTACCTGAACCAGATCGGCACCCGGCCGCTGTTCGGTTCGGCCGAAGAGTTGCATTACGCGACGCTGGCCAAGCAGGGCGATTTCGAAGCGCGCCAGAAAATGATAGAGCACAACCTGCGGCTGGTTGTCTCCATTGCCAAGCACTATATCAATCGCGGTGTGGCGCTGCTGGATATGATAGAAGAGGGCAACCTGGGCCTGATGCATGCGATAGACAAGTTCGAACCCGAGCGCGGTTTCCGCTTTTCGACCTATGCCACCTGGTGGATACGCCAAAGCATAGAGCGCGCGATCATGAACCAGGCGCGTACCATACGGCTGCCGGTGCACATGGTGCGCGAGCTGAACCAGATCCTGCGCGCCAAATACCATCTGGAATCGCAGCAGCGCGACGGCAGGGACGCGGCGCTGGAAGATATCGCGCACCTGGTCGACCGTCCTATCGACGAAGTGCAGGATATCCTGGCCCTGTCCGAGCATGCGACCTCGCTGGATACGCCGCTCGACAATGACCCGCAATCGAGCCTGATGGACATGCTGCCCGGCGATAGCGATGACGGCCCGGATATCAAGGCGGAGCACCACGAAATGACTATCCTGGTGCGCGACTGGCTATCCAAGCTGCCGGACAAGCAAAGGATAGTGATAGTGCGCCGTTTCGGCCTGGACAATGACGATCCGGCCACGCTGGAGACCCTGGCAGATGAGATGGGCATTACCCGCGAAAGGGTGCGCCAGATACAGCAGGAGGCCCTGGTTAAGCTGAAGCGGTCTTTTGCTTCGCGCGGCGTAGGAAGAGATGCTCTTTTGTAAAACAATTGACTTGAAATTGGTCAAAACTGCCATCTATTCATAAACCCGGCTTCCAAAATACCCGGCGTGTTGGGTTCCCCACGCCGTTTCCCTTATAATTGCGGGTTTCTTGCGCAGTTCGCTCGCTGCAAGCTCGCTTAGCCACTTTACTTAAATAAAGACAGCGCTGACTTGTACCTGCGTACAGGCCGCGCGATACGCAATCATGAATACTATCAATATCCGGTCCTTTGATATGGACGCGCGCGGTGTCGGCCATTTGCTGAATGAAGACGGCAGCCAGGGTAAGGTCGTCTTTGTCGAGGGTGCCCTGCCCGGAGAAACAGTGGGCTTCCAGACGTTCAAGAAAAAGGCCAGCTGGGAAGCGGCAACGATGACCAGCCTGCTAAAGGAATCCTCGCAAAGAGTGAAGCCGAAGTGCGATTACTTTGGCACCTGCGGCGGTTGCTCGATGCAGCACCTGGAGCCGAATGCACAAGTGGCGATGAAGCAAAGGGTGCTGGAAGATAACTTGTGGCATATCGGCAAAGTCAAGGCGGAAACCATGATGCGCCCGATCTTTGGGCCAACCTGGGGTTATCGCTATCGCGCCCGGCTGTCGGTGCGCAATGTGCGCAAGAAAGGCACCGTACTGGTCGGTTTCCATGAAAAAAAATCGCGCTATGTCGCGAATATGGAAACCTGCGAAATCTTGCCGCCGAATGTCTCGCAAATGCTGATGCCGCTGCGCGGCCTGATCGCGTCACTGTCGATAGTCGAACAGGTCCCGCAAATCGAGTTGGCGGTAGGCGAGGGCGTCACCGCGCTGGTATTGCGCATCATGGCGCCGCTCAGTGCGGACGACGAGGCCAAGCTGAAGGCCTTCGCCGACCAGTACCAGGTGCAATGGTGGTTGCAGACCAAGGGACCGGAGACCGCGGAAGTCTTCTACCCGGATACGCCGGAATTGCATTACACGCTGCCAGAATTCGGCGTAAAAATGCCGTTCAAGCCTACCGACTTTACGCAGGTAAATCACCACATTAATCGGGTGCTGGTGGCGCGCGCCCTGCGTTTGCTGGACGCGCAAAAGAATGAGCGTATCGCCGACCTGTTTTGCGGCCTCGGCAACTTCACCTTGCCGATAGCGACCATGGCGAAAGAGGTGGTCGGCATCGAGGGCAGTTCCGTGCTGACCGAGAGGGCGCTGGATAATGCGCGCGCCAACGGACTGGATGCCAAGACTTCTTTCGGCACCCGCAACCTGTTTGAGGTGACTGCCGAGGATTTTGTCGCCCTCGGCAAATTCGACCGTTTCCTGATCGACCCGCCGCGTGACGGCGCCATGGCGGTCTGCCAGGCGCTGATCGAGCTCGGCAAGTTTGCGCCGGAATTCAGGCCGAAACGCCTGGTGTACGTGTCCTGCAGCCCGTCCACGCTGGCCCGCGATGCCGGCATGCTGGTCAATGAGGGCGGGTACAGGCTAACGCACGCCGGCGTGGTCAACATGTTCCCGCACACCTCGCACGTGGAATCGATGGCGGTGTTTGATCTGGCGTAAGGCTTTGGCTTGCCAAAGAAAAAGCCGGCTTCAAGCCGGCTTTTTCTTTGGTGCGTCGATTCACTTCATTCGCGGCTGCCGCCGAAAATCCCGAGCAGGGACAGCAGGTTGACGAAGATATTGTACAAATCGAGATAAATGCGCAGGGTGGCGCTGATGTAATTGGTTTCGCCGCCATTGATCACGTCCTGCACGTCATACAGGATGTAGGCGGAAAAGATCAATATCGCAATCACCGACATGGTCAGTTGCAAGGCTGGCAATTGCAGGAACATATTCGCTATGCCTGCCACGATCAGTACTAGCAGCCCGGCAAACAGCCATTTTCCCATGGCCGAAAAGTCGCGCTTGGACACTGTGGCGATTGTCGCCATCACGCCGAAGATGCTGGCGGTGCCGCCAAAAGCCAGCATGACCAGCGAGGCGCCGTTGGCATAGCCGAGCGTAAAACTGATCAGGCGCGACAACAGCAGGCCCATGAACAGGGTGAAGCCGAGCAGTACGGCGACGCCTAGCGCGGATTGCTTGGTTTTTTCTATGGCAAAAATGAAGCCGAAGGCAATTGCCAGGGTTGCAAACATGGCAATTCCCGGATTGTTCGGGAAAAAGGCAAATTGCAATTGCACGCCTAGCCATGCTCCGAACACGGTCGGTATCATCGACAATGCCAGCAGCCAGTAGGTATTGCGCATTACGCGATGGCGTATCAGCGCCGGATTGGCGCCAAATTCATAAGAGGTTTGTAGGGGTTGGTTCATTGCTTTCTCCTTGGAGCGGTCTATCCTGTGTGCATGGCTGCAACCAGGATCTTCTTGATTATCGTTTTAGCCATGCGCCCCAAGATTACCATGTAATCAGGAAGTTTTTTGGATTGCATTTAATGCTAAATTGCAAAATAATGCTTTTGGGAATTGCGCTGATCGACAACTCACCTTGAGGGGCATGTTTCGTGGTAAAATCTAAGGTTAGATGAATTCTTGAGTTTTTGTCTTAACCCTTTCATTTTATTGGAGTTTTTAGATGGCTATCGAACGTACATTATCTATTATTAAGCCTGATGCAGTTGCAAAAAACGTCATTGGTCAAATTTACAGCCGTTTTGAAAATGCAGGCTTGAAGATCATTGCCGCTCGCATGATCCATTTGTCTCGCGCAGAAGCTGAAGGCTTCTACGCCGTACACGCTGCGCGTCCTTTCTTCAAGGATCTGGTTGATTTCATGATCTCCGGCCCGGTGATCGTTCAGGCGCTGGAAGGCGAAAACGCCATCCTGAAGCACCGCGACCTGATGGGTGCAACCGATCCTAAGAAGGCAGAAGCCGGCACTATCCGCGCTGACTTCGCCGATTCCATCGATGCCAACGCAGTACACGGTTCCGATGCAGCAGAAACAGCGGCAGTTGAAATCGCGTATTTCTTCCCGGCTTTGAACGTGTATTCACGTTAATAGTAAAGTAATTAATGACTATCGCCCTTCTTGCCGAGTATTGCCGGCCGCTGCAAAGCGGCGCAGGAAACAGCAGGGCAGGGCGTGAAAGAAGATGCAAATGACGGCACTCACCAATTTGTTGGACCTGGATCCCGCGCAGCTCGTCGCCTATTGTGGCGAGCTGGGTGAGAAGCCGTTTCGCGCAAAACAATTGCAGCGCTGGATACACCAGTTCGGCGCCGGCGATTTTGAATCCATGACGGATCTCGCCAAATCGCTGCGCGAAAAATTATCGACGCGTGCCCATATCGCCTCGCCGGCCATTATCAGCGACCATACATCAACCGATGGGACGCGCAAGTGGCTGCTGGACGTAGGGCAGGGCAATGCCGTTGAAACAGTTTTCATCCCCGAAGAAAACCGGGGTACCTTGTGCATCTCCACCCAGGCCGGCTGCGCGGTCAATTGCCGCTTTTGCTCTACCGGCAAGCAGGGGTTTAACCGCAACCTGACCGTGGGCGAGATTATCGGCCAGCTGTGGATGGCGGAATTTGAGCTGCGCAAGACCAAGGGGATCGCCCCCGGCCCCAAAGGCGAGCGCCAGATCACCAATGTGGTGATGATGGGCATGGGCGAGCCTTTGCTGAACTTTGAGCCCACTGTGACTGCCTTGCGCCTGATGCTGGATGACAACGCCTATGGCTTGTCGCGCCGGCGCGTGACCTTGTCTACCAGCGGCGTGGTGCCGATGATAGACAAGCTGTCCAAAGAGTGCCCGGTGGCACTGGCAGTTTCGCTGCATGCGTCCAATGATGCACTGCGCGACGGTTTGATTCCGCTGAACAAGAAATATCCCTTGCAGGAGCTGCTGGAGGCTTGCAAGCGCTACCTGGATTATGCGCCGCGCGATTTCATCACCTTTGAGTATTGCATGCTGGATGGCGTCAATGACAGCGACCAGCACGCGCGTGAGCTGGTGGAGCTGGTCAAGAATGTTCCCTGCAAATTCAACCTGATCCCGTTTAATCCTTTCCCGGAGTCGGGTCTGAAGCGTTCGGCTAATCCAAGGATCAAGGCTTTTGCGCAAGTGTTGATGGATGCCGGCCTGGTGACCACCATACGCAAGACGCGCGGCGACGACATTGACGCCGCTTGCGGTCAGCTCGCCGGCGAAGTCCAGGATCGGACGCGGGTGCAGGAACGGATGCAGAAGATGGCGGAGTATCAAAAGAAGTTTGGCGAAAATTTTGGCAAAATCGTGGAGATCACTCAGTGAAAATTTTTGGAATGCACTATCGTTTTGTATTGGGCGCAGTTTTCTGTGCGCTGATCTTATCTGCATGTGCAAGCCAATCAACGCTTGAGGGGCCAAAGAACGACGGCTTGTCAGGCACAGAAAGCATGGACAAGCAAAAGCGCGCGGCGATACGCATGCAGCTGGCCATCGATTATTATCAGCAGGGTCAGCAAAAAGTAGCGCTGGAAGAGATCAAGCAGGCGCTGATATCGTCTCCCGATATGGTGGATGCCTACAATGTACGCGGCCTGATTTTTATGGACATGGGCGAAAAGCAGCTGGCCGAGGATAACTTCGTCTATGCGTTGAAGCTGGCACCCAATAATCCGGATGTGGCGCAGAATTACGGCTGGTTTTTGTGCCAGAACGGGCGCGAACGGCAGGCGATGCCTTACTTTGACCTGGCCTTGAAAGATTCCAAATATACCGGCGTCAGCAAGACCCTGAGTACTGCCGGCATATGCAGCCTGAGGCTGAAGGACACTGTGGCTGCAGAGCGCTATTTCATGCTGGCTTTCCGGGCCGATCCGGGAAACCCGTCGGTTAATGTCAATCTCGCCAAGATGCTGTATGAGCGCGGCGATGTTGAAAAAGCCCATTTTTATATTGAACGTATGGTCAAGGCAGAGGTTTTGACGCCGGAAGTATTGTGGTTGGCGATAAAAATAGAAAATAAGCGCGGCGACAAACTCTCCGTCAGCAGCCTGGCTACGCAATTGCGGCGCCGCTACCCTGATTCCAAAGAATACGACTTATTGCAGCGAGGAGCTTTTAATGAGTGAGGTAGGTACGAATTTGTTACCGGAACAACTAAATACCTCGGAGCCAGTACCGGAAACAATTCCAGTCGCCACCGCATCAGTCGATAGACCCGTCGATAGTTCTGCGGGCGGGCAATTGGCTGCCGCCCGGCTGCAAAAAAACTTGTCCGTGCAGCAGGTGGCGGACCAATTGAAGTTGTCGCCTCGGCAAATAGCGGCACTGGAGGCCAACCAGTTCGATGCCTTGCCAAAAGCAGTCATCGTGCGCGGTTTCGTGCGTTCCTATGCCAAGCTGCTGAGGATAGATGCAGAACCCATAGTCGCCCTGTTGCCACAGGATGCGGTGCCTGCCGGTGCGCAGGTGACGGCCTTGCGGCCGGCGATGGCGACGCCATTCCTGGAGTCGCGTTTGCCGCTGATGGGCCGGCAAGATGCGAATAATCATAAGTACATCTGGGGTGCGGGCTTGCTCGCGATCCTGGCGATAGGCTTCTTTGCCTTCCAGCGGTTTGAGCATACGGATTACCTGAAAAACCTGTTGCCCGGGAATACGGCTACTTCGGCCGCCAGCAGCGCCAGTGCTGAAGCTCTTGCTGAACCGGCTTCAATGCCGGCAATGGATGAGCGCGCATCTACGGTGCCGGCGGTGCCGGCCACCCAGGATTCCGCTGGCAATGCCGCCGGCAAGACTGCCGATACGGATGTCGTTGTCGGCAAGCCGGACGCGGACAAGAAAGTTGCGGAAATTACCGCGCCAGCTTCGAACGCCAGCGCGGCAAGTCCGCTCGTCGTGAGCCCGGTCGCTAGCGCACCGACCGCGCCTTCCACCGTCAAGCCCGTGACTACGCCGGCATCGTCGGCTCAGTTGGCTCAGTTGGCTGCAGCGCCGGCGTCCCAGAATATGGCGCTTGCCGCCCCCGCGGCTGCCAAGCCTGCCGTTATCGACCCTGCGAATGCGATGAAGTTGAAGTTCCGCCAGGATTCGTGGATACAGATCAAGCGCGCCAACGGCACCATCGTGACTTCGCATTTGGCCAAGGCCGGCACCGAAGAAACTTTCGAGGTGAAAGAGCCTTTGCAACTGAGGGTAGGCAATGCCGCCGGTGTGGACGGACTGCTGCGCGGGGCGCCGCTGGATATCCAGGCAAGCAAGGACAGTAATGTCGTTAATCTGAATGTGAAGTAAGTATGACGTCTTCTCCATTTGCAATCGCTTCCGGCCCTGTTGGGCGTCGCCTCAGCCGCAGCGCCAAGATCGTATACGGCAAGCGGGAAGTCATCGTCGGCGGGCTGGCGCCTGTCGTGGTGCAGTCGATGACCAATACCGATACCGCAGACGTGATCGGCACCGCGATCCAGGTCAAGGAGCTGGCGCGCGCCGGTTCTGAGCTGGTTCGTATCACGGTCAATAATCCCGAAGCCGCCGCGGCCGTTCCCGCGATACGCGAGCAACTGGATCGCATGGATATCGATGTTCCTCTGGTCGGCGATTTTCATTACAACGGGCATACCTTGCTGAAGGATTTCCCGGAGTGCGCCAGGGCCTTGTCCAAATACCGCATCAATCCCGGCAATGTGGGCCAGGGCGCCAAGCGCGATACGCAGTTTGCGCAGATGATAGAGATGGCTTGCTTATACGATAAGCCGGTGCGCATAGGCGTCAACTGGGGCAGCCTGGACCAGGCTTTGCTGGCGCGCATCATGGATGAAAATGCCCAGCGCGCAGCGCCATGGAGCGCCCAATCCGTGATGTATGAGGCCCTGATCACATCGGCGATAGAAAATGCGGTGCGGGCCGAAGAGCTCGGCCTGGCCGGCGATAAAATCATCTTGTCCTGCAAGGTGTCCGGCGTGCAGGACTTGATCGCGGTCTATCGCGAGCTGGCCAAGCGTTGCGACTATCCCCTGCATCTGGGCCTGACCGAGGCCGGCATGGGAAGCAAGGGCATCGTCGCTTCGACCGCGGCCTTGTCGGTGTTGTTGCAGGAAGGCATAGGCGACACGATACGTATTTCGCTGACGCCGGAACCGGGCGGCGACCGTTGCAAGGAGGTCGTCGTCGGCCAGGAAATTTTACAGACCATGGGTTTGAGGAAATTTACTCCCATGGTGATCGCCTGTCCCGGTTGCGGCCGTACCACGTCCACCGTTTTCCAGGAGCTGGCGGATAACATCCAGACCTTCCTGCGCGACCAGATGCCGGTCTGGAAGCTGCAATACCCCGGCGTGGAAAACATGAATGTGGCCGTGATGGGATGCATAGTGAACGGCCCGGGAGAATCCAAGCACGCCAATATCGGCATCAGCCTGCCGGGTACCGGCGAGTCGCCCGCAGCGCCGGTTTTTATCGACGGCGCCAAGGCAATGACACTGCGCGGCGAGAATATTGCCGAAGAGTTTCATGCGATAGTGCTGGACTATGTAAAAAGCAATTACACGCCTGTGCACGACACTGCCGGCTAGATAGTTCGCCCGGTAGTCCGGTACCAGCTTCGAGCATTAAATCAGCAGAAATATTCAACGGAAATACAGTGCAGCAAACAGGCTGCGATACAGGAATCGGGTATTCAAGAATGTCAGAGAATAAGAAAATTGAAAAAATCGTCGGCGTGAAAGGGATGAATGACATCCTTCCCGCAGACGCCCCCTTGTGGGAATTATTTGAAAATACTGTGCAGTCGGTATTGAAGAGCTACGGGTTCCAGCAGATCAGGACGCCTATCGTTGAGCCTACCGCCTTGTTCGCGCGCGGTCTGGGTGAAGTGACCGATATCGTCGAGAAGGAAATGTATTCTTTCGAGGATTCGATGAACGGCGACAAGCTGACCCTGCGCCCGGAAAGCACTGCCGGCGTGGTGCGCGCCGTGCTGGAGCACAACCTGGTCTATGACGGTCCCAAGCGCCTGTGGTACAACGGCCCCATGTTTCGCCATGAAAAGCCGCAGCGCGGACGCTATCGCCAATTCCATCAAGTCGGTGCGGAAGCGGTAGGCTTCAGCGGTCCCGATATCGACGCCGAACTGATCATGCTGTGCCAGCGCTTGTGGGATGATCTGGGCCTGCAAAATATTCGCCTGGAACTCAACTCCATCGGCAATGCGGCGGAACGCAACCAGCACCGCGCGGATTTGATCGCCTATTTCGAACAGCACAAGGATTTGCTGGACGCAGAAGCGCAAAAGCGCCTGCACTCCAATCCGCTGCGTATCCTGGACACCAAGAATCCGACCATGCAGGCGATGGTGAACGGCGCCCCGAAATTGCTGGATTACCTGGATGAAGAGTCCAAGGCGCATTTCGAAGGCGTGCAAAAGATATTGCGCCATAACGCCATCCCGTTCACGATCAATCCGCGCCTGGTGCGCGGCATGGACTATTACAACCGCACCGTGTTCGAATGGGTGACCGACGAACTCGGCTCGCAAGGCACCGTATGCGGCGGCGGCCGTTACGATCCGCTGGTGACGATATTCGGCGGCAAGCCTACGCCGGCTTGCGGCTTTGCGATGGGTGTAGAACGCCTGCTGGAGCTGATGAAGGCGGCCGGCGAGACGCATGCGCCTAGCCAGTGCGACGTATACCTGGTGCATCAGGGCAGCGAAGGGCAAATGCAATCTTTTGTGCTGGGCGAGCGTTTACGCGATGCCGGCCTGGATGTTGTGTTACATTGCGCCTCTGCGGCAGCCGGCGGCAGCTTCAAATCGCAGATGAAACGCGCGGACGGCAGCGGAGCTTCCTACGCCGTGATCATCGGTGAAGACGAGGCCGCAGCCAATACCGTGACGATCAAGGCATTGCGCTCGGAAGACATGGAAAACAACCAGGTCAGCGTTCCGTTCGATACAGCAGTAGATTACCTGGTTGACCAGATTACCGGCGCGGCCGATTCCGCCGATTGCTGCGACGATCCAAATCACATTCATATTCATCACTAGACTTATAAAAACATGGCATACGATCTCGAAGAACAAGAGCAATTAGATACGCTTAAAGCATGGTGGAAGCAATACGGCAACCTGATTACCTGGGTGTTGATTATCTGCCTGACGGCATTCGCCGGCTGGACCTATTGGAATAATTATCAGGGCGGGCAGGCGGCGCAGGCGTCCCAGTTGTATGAAGAGCTGCAAAAATCTGCACAAGCCAAGGACAATGCCAAAGTACAGCGCGCCGCCGCCGACCTGGTAGAGAAGTTTGGCAAGACTGCGTACGCGCCGATGGCGGCGCTGTCGGCCGCAAAAAGCGCGTTTGACGCCAACGACCTGAAAGCCGCCAAAGCCCAGCTGCAGTGGGTAGTCGAGCATGGCAGCGCGGACGAGTACAAGGCCCTGGCCAGGATACGCCTAGCAGGCATAGCGCTGGATGAGAAGGCCTATGATGAGGGCTTGAAATTGCTCTCCGGCGAATTCGCCGCGGAATTTTTGGGCGAAGTTGCTGACCGTAAGGGCGACATCTATGTCGCACAAAACAAGATTGCTGAAGCGCGTACCGCCTACCAGGCTGCACTGGACAAGACCAACGAGAAAAATCCGGGTCGCCAGTTGATACAGCTGAAGCTGGAAGCCATCGGTGGAGCGGCTGCAGCTAACGTGGCAAGCAAATAAAAGGGGTTATACATGCATTTTTCTGCCAAGATTGTTGGTATAGCAGCACTGCTGGCTGTCACGGGATGTTCTACCATTTCCAAATACAACCCGTTCTCCAGCAAGGAATCCAAGCATCCTCCTGCAGAGTTGCAAGAGTTTAAGCCCAGCATGGCTGTCAAGCAGGCCTGGTCGGCTTCCGTCGGCAATGCCGGCGCTTATGTGTTCACACCGGCGCAAGCGGGTGATTTCGTGTATGCGGCCGGCGCCGACGGCACGCTCGCCAAGCTGGAAGCTGCCAATGGACGTTCGGTATGGCGCATCAACGCAGGAACCTCGCTGACCGCCGGTGTCGGTGCCGATGCAAACACGGTCGCTGTCGCCGGTCAAAAAGGATACTTGCTGGCGTTCGACAATGACGGTAAGCAGCGCTGGAAAGTGCAGGCTTCCAGCGAAATACTTTCTGCGCCGGTAGTAGGGCAGGGCCTGGTGATCGTGCGCAGCATAGACAATAAAGTCGCCGCCTATGATGTCGAGTCGGGCGCGCGCAAATGGGCGGTAGACCGTCCCTTGCCTGCGCTGACCTTGCGTACGGTGCCGGGCATCACGATAGCCGATCAACTGGTCATCGTGGCTTTGCCGGGCGGCCGTTTGGCGGCGCTGTCTATCAACAACGGCGGCCTGCGCTGGGAAGTGGCGGCGGGCGATCCCAAGGGTGCCACCGAACTGGAGCGTATCGCTGACGTCTCCGGCACGCCGGTAGTGGTCGGTCGCGAGGTTTGCACGGTTGCCTATCAGGGCCGGGTCGGCTGCTATGACCTGGTTTCCGGCGCAGTGCGCTGGGCAAAAAAACTGTCCAGCGAGGTTGGCGTGAGCGTGGATGAGCGTTTTGTGTTCGCCGCTGACGACCAGGGCGCGCTTTCCGCGTTCTCCCGCAACGCCGGCGCCAGTGCCTGGAAAAATGATAAGCTGGCACACCGCCGCTTGTCTACGCCTACTTCTTTTGGCCGTGCGGTCGCCGTTGGCGATTCTTTCGGCTATGTCCATTTTCTCTCAAGGGAAGATGGTTCTTTCATCGGTCGTATTAGTACCGATGGCGGTCAAATCGTATCAGCTCCCATGGTGGCTGGTTCTAATCTGATCGTTCAAACCAAATCTGGGGCAGTGGTTGCGTTGGCAGCCGAGTAATTGAAATGAAGCCGGTTATTGCACTTATAGGCCGACCTAACGTCGGCAAATCCACGCTGTTCAATCGGCTCACTCGTTCTCGGGACGCATTGGTCGCCGACCTCCCTGGCTTGACCAGGGACAGGCATTACGGCGAAGGCCGTATCGGCGAACGGCCCTTTCTGGTGATTGATACCGGCGGGTTTGAGCCGGTCGCCAAAGAAGGCATCATGCATGAAATGGCCAAGCAGACCAAGCAGGCGGTCGCTGAGGCCGACGTGGTTATTTTCATCGTCGACGGCCGTCAGGGCCTGACGCCGCACGACAAGACCATCACCGATTTCCTGCGCAAGTCGGGGCGTTCGGTGATGTTGGTCGTGAACAAGGCCGAAGGCATGAAATACACGGCCGTGACTGCCGATTTCTATGAATTGGGCATGGGCGATCCGTACGTGATCTCTGCCGCGCATGGCGACGGCGTCGTCGACCTGGTGGAAGAGTCGCTCGACATCGCTTTTGCGCAGAGGCCGCCTGAAGAGCCCGAGCCGGAAGACGTGGTGCGGGGCATCAAGATAGCGATAGTAGGACGCCCGAATGTGGGTAAATCGACGCTGGTTAACACTCTGCTGGGTGAGGACAGGGTAATCGCTTTCGACATGCCGGGCACTACCCGCGACTCCATAGAAATTCCCTTTGAGCGTGACGGCAAGCACTACACCCTGATAGATACCGCCGGCATACGCCGTCGCGGCAAGGTATTCGAGGCGATCGAGAAATTTTCGGTCGTCAAAACCCTGCAATCGGTGTCCGAGGCCAATGTGGTCTTGCTGCTGCTGGATGCGCAGCAGGATATTTCCGAGCAGGATGCGCATATTGCCGGCTTCATCCTGGAGTCGGGCCGCGCGCTGGTGGTCGGCGTGAATAAATGGGATGGCTTGCAAAGC
The DNA here is from genome assembly GCA_040390485.1 of Pseudomonadota bacterium. Classification (GTDB taxonomy): domain Bacteria; phylum Pseudomonadota; class Gammaproteobacteria; order Burkholderiales; family Burkholderiaceae_D; genus Undibacterium. Next base: position 7,949 of record JAZJYH010000035.1, on the reverse strand, counting down.
GACCGGCGCGATGAAATCAAGATGGACATAGACCGCAAGCTGAGCTTCCTGTCATTTGCCAAGTTCCATTATGTGTCGGCGCTGAAGTCGACCGGTATTGCACCTTTGATGAAGTCGGTGGACGCCGCCTATGCGGCGGCGATGGTGAACCTGTCCACGCCTAAGCTGACCCGTGCGCTGATCGAAGCGGTAGAGCATCAGCAGCCCAAGCGCAAGGGATCTATCCGTCCTAAAATGCGCTACGCCCACCAGGGCGGCCAAAATCCGCCTATCATCGTCATACACGGCAATGCGCTGGAAGCGATTGGCGATGTGTATAAGCGTTACCTGGAAAAACATTTCCGTGAAACTTTTTCGCTGACAGGGACTCCATTACGTATCGAGATGCGATCAGGCAAAAACCCTTTCGCAAAAACCGAAAAGTAAGCAGGCACCTGAGTCCCGGCTTGATGATGCAGGAAGCGGGCAGGCCTGCCCCACATCCTCGGGCCGGCATTTTCTGGCACCAAAATCGAAAATAGATTACAGTTATATCGTAATTAACTTTTGGGACACTTGAGATTTAATAAATTGTCCCCAACTCCTGAACACAACAACACAATGGAGCTGTTATGAGCAACAAAGGGCAACTGTTACAAGACCCGTTCTTGAATGCGCTGCGCAAAGAACATATTCCCGTTTCCATCTACCTGGTAAACGGCATTAAATTACAGGGCCATATTGAATCTTTTGACCAATATGTCGTATTGCTGCGCAATACAGTCACGCAGATGGTATACAAGCACGCGATTTCTACCGTAGTACCGGCCCGTGCTGTAAGCATCAACCTCGAATCTGAAGCTGAGTAATCATTTGGTTTGTTGCAACTTGGAAAAATGTCTTTGACTATGCGCGCCGCTTTAGTCGGTGTTGACTTCGGTAAAGACGATTTTGCCGCGAGTATAGAAGAGCTCTCTCTGCTCTCCCAGTCTGCGGGGGCAGAGCCTGTAACAACCATCACCTGCAAACGATCCAGTCCCGACGCAGCTTTGTTTGTCGGCTCCGGCAAGGCAGATGAAATTGCACACGCAGTTGCCGATGCCAAGCTCGACATTGCCATCTTTAACCATGCGCTTTCTCCTGCCCAGCAAAGAAATCTGGAACGGCACCTGAAAGTACGGGTAGTCGACCGCACCAGCCTGATACTCGATATTTTTGCGCAGCGCGCGCATAGTCACGAAGGCAAGGTCCAGGTTGAGCTGGCGCAATTGCAGCATCTGGCAACCCGCTTGATACGCGGCTGGACCCATCTGGAGCGGCAAAAGGGCGGTATAGGCCTGCGCGGCCCCGGTGAAACCCAGCTGGAAACCGACCGCCGCCTGCTGGGCGATCGTGTGAAGGCTCTCAGGGCGAAAATGGACAAGCTGCACAAGCAAAGGGAGACACAACGACGCTCACGCGGCAGGAGCCATACCTTTTCCGTATCGCTGGTCGGTTACACCAATGCAGGCAAGTCCACTTTATTCAATTCACTGACCAAGGCCGGCGCCTATGCGGCGAACCAGTTGTTCGCCACCCTGGATACGACTTCGCGCCGCTTGTACCTCGGTGATGCCGGCAATGTGGTGATTTCGGATACGGTGGGCTTTATCCGGGAATTGCCGCACCAATTGGTGGCGGCTTTCAAGGCAACCCTGGAAGAAACCATCCATGCCGATTTGCTATTGCACGTGGTGGACGCCAGCAGTCCGGTCCGTCTGGACCAGATAGAACAGGTGAACCAGGTCTTGAAAGAAATTGGTGCAGATCACATTCCCCAGTTGCTAATATGGAATAAGATTGATTTGGCAGGTATGGAGCCGGGTTTGGAGCTGGGCGAGTATGATAAAATCCACAGGGTTTTTCTGAGTGCACAAACCGGTGCTGGAATGGACATGCTGAGGCAGGCAGTTGGCGAATTTGCAAAAGAATATGCATTAAAACGCATGAGTCCGATCCCGGTAGTGGAGTTGGATGATGCGCGTTTTATCTAAGCCTCATAGATTTAAGCTCTACCTTTAGCTTATTTGTAGTCCAACCTACTATTTTCATTGGAAAACGACAGAATGGTTGTTTCATTTCTAAAAAAAATTGGTTTGACACTTTCATTGAACGATCCCCAGTGGGGCCGCGGTTCAAAAAATGATAACCAGGATGGAAAAAAACCGACAGAAGGGCCTCCTGACCTGGACCAGCTATGGCGCGACTTTAACCAGCGCCTGAGCCGCCTGTTCGGCCAAAAAGGAAATGGCGGCGATGGCGGTGGCGGTTTTACGCCGGATGCGGCCGGCGCCAGGTTGGGTTTGGGCGTGATTGTCGCCGTGCTGGCATTCATCTGGATGGTGAGCGGATTTTTTATCGTCCAGGAAGGGCAGACTGCGGTCATCACTACCTTTGGCAAATACAGCCATTCCACGGTGGCAGGCTTTAACTGGCGCTGGCCTTACCCGATACAGGGCCATGAGATAGTCAATGTTTCCCAGGTACGTACCGTGGAAGTCGGCTATCGTTCCAATGTGAAAAACAAGCAGCCCAAGGAAGCCTTGATGCTGACCGATGATGAAAACATCATCGACATCCAGTTTGCCGTCCAGTACAAGCTGAAGAGCGCTGCAGAATGGCTGTACAGTACGCGCGACCCGGAAGAAGCGATGAGGCAGGTTGCTGAAACCGCAATCCGTGAAATCGTCGGCAAAAGCAAGATGGACTTCGTGCTGTACGAGGGGCGCGAGAAAGTCGCATTGGATGTGCAGACCTTGATGCAGCAAATCCTGGAGCGCTACAAGGCCGGCGTACAAGTGACGAATGTGACCATGCAGGGCGTGCAGCCGCCGGAGCAGGTGCAGGCCTCGTTCGACGACGCGGTCAAGGCCGGTCAGGACCGTGAGCGTCAAAAGAATGAAGGCCAGGCCTACGCCAATGATGTCATACCGAAAGCGCGCGGCGAAGCATCGCGTCTGCTGCAGGACGCCGAGGGATACCGGTCCCGGGTAGTAGCCAATGCAGAGGGTAATGCCGCGCGCTTCAAGCAAGTGCTGGTCGAGTATCAAAAAGCGCCTGCGGTAACGCGTGATCGGCTCTATCTGGACACCATGCAACAGATCTTCTCCAATACAACCAAGTTGATGATGGATACCAAGAGTGGCAATAATATGATTTACCTGCCTCTGGATAAATTGATCTCCCAATCGGATGCGGCTGCCAAGGCAGCCCAGGCGCCGGCAGTCGCAGCGCCCGCAACCCAGGCCGGTGAAGTGCCGACCGTGGAAATGCGCTACAACAGGGACAGCCGTAGCCGGGATGTCAGGGACACACGTGACAGGGAGAGCCGATAATGAATAGGCTGATATCTTCCATTATCGCGGTCGTTATCGTACTGCTGGTCCTGTACTCCACTATCTTCGTGGTCGACCAGCGTTCGCACGCCATCGTTTTTGCGCTGGGCGAGGTCAAATCGGTGATTAGCGAGCCGGGCCTGCATTTCAAATTGCCGCCACCGTTCCAGAATGTATTGATGCTGGACAAGCGTATCCTGACGATAGATTCCCCGGAGACCGACCGCTTTATCACCGCGGAAAAGAAAAACATCCTGGTCGACACCTTTGTTAAATGGCGCATCACTGAACCCCGGCTGTATTTCGTCAGCTTCGGTGGCGACGAGCGGCGCGCGCAGGACAGGATGTCGCAGATCGTCAAGGCGGCCTTGAACGATGAAATCACCAAGCGCACCGTGCGCGAGGTGATTTCCGGCGAACGCGGCAAGGTAATGGAAGCGATCCGGTCTAAGGTCACCGACGAAGCCAAGCAAATCGGCGTTGAAATCATAGACGTCCGCTTGAAGCGCGTGGATTATGTAGAACAAATCAATAATTCTGTGTATGACCGCATGAAGTCCGAGCGTGCCAGGGTTGCCAATGAGCTGCGTTCTACCGGTTCCGCCGAATCTGAGAAAATTCGCGCCGATGCCGACCGGCAAAGGGTCGTGATCCTGGCGGAAGCCTATCGCGAAGCGGAAAAAATGCGCGGTACCGGCGATGCGGAAGCATCGCAGATCTATGCGCAGGCGTTTGGCCAGAATCCCGAGTTTTACAAGTTTTACCGCAGCCTGGAGGCATATCGCGCCAGCTTTAAAACGAAAAACGATGTCTTGGTGGTCGATCCCAATTCCGAATTTTTCAAGTATTTTAAAGCGCCTGGAGCGAGTGCAGCGGGGGCGGCAAAGGCAAAGTGATGAATTGACGAGCTTGCTCAGGATCATGGCGGACCTTATCAGGATGCAGGGCGGCAGGATATGCAGTATGTCGGGTATATCGGGTGTCGCATGAAGACTGGTCGCGTTCGGGCTTAATATCCTGACAGCTTATATAGGGCAGGCGGCAATCTTTTGATTGCTGCCTGCTTACGTCTGTTCAGGTCTGGTGTTTACTCTGGGGGCGGTATGCTGGTCACGTTGGCCCTGGCTTTCGGCCTCATGCTGGTGCTGGAAGGAATATTGCCGCTAGTATTTCCCAGGCAATGGCGGGAGACCTGGCAGCGCATCGCGCAGTTTTCTGACGGCCAGATCCGTTTCCTCGGCTTATTGCTGGGAGGCTGCGGATTGCTGATCGTTATTCTTGTATCTTTTTTGACTGACTTCTGAATTTACTCTCATGCCGAATTGGCTTTTACCCGAAAATATCGCTGACGTCTTGCCGTCCGAGGCGCGCAAGATAGAAGAGCTGCGACGTGTACTCCTGGATAATTTCAGGCTGTACGGTTATGAATTGGTGATGCCGCCCATGCTGGAGTACCTGGAGTCTTTGCTGACCGGCGCCGGCCAAGACATGGACTTGCGCACCTTTAAGCTGGTGGACCAGCTATCGGGCCGTACCATGGGGGTGCGTGCCGACATGACCACCCAGGTGGCCAGGATAGATGCCCACTTGCTGAACCGGGTGTCGGTGACCCGCCTGTGTTACGCCGGCAGCGTTTTGCATACCCGTCCCTCGGGCTTGCACGCAACCCGCGAGCCGATACAGATAGGCGCCGAGATTTATGGTCATGCTGGACTGGAGGCGGATGCCGAGATCCAGGAACTGGTGCTGGCCTCGCTGGCCCTGGCCAATATCTCCGAGGTCAGGCTGGACCTGTGTCACGTGGGTGTGTTGCGCGCCTTGCTGGCCAGCGACGCTGCAGCCAAGCAGCATGAGGCCGATCTGTTTGCATTGTTGCAAGCGAAGGACATGCCTGCGCTGGAAGTGATTTCGCGCGATTTTACCCCTGTCATCAGGAAGGCCTTGCTGGATTTGCCCGGCCTGTATGGCGATATTTCGGTGATACAGCGTGCGCGCCAGGTGTTGCCGCAGCTTGATGGAATTGCAACGGCGCTGGATGAGCTCGAATACCTGGTCAAGCTTGCCGGTAGCGCCCAGGTAACGATAGATTTGGCCGATCTGCGCGGTTACCACTATCATAGCGGGGTTATGTTTAATGTGTTTGTGCCGGGCTTGCCAAATGCCGTCGCCCGTGGCGGCCGCTATGATCATGTGGGCGAGGCGTTCGGCAGGGCGCGTCCGGCTACTGGCTTCTCCCTGGATTTGCGGGAACTGGCGCGGCTGATGCCGCTGGCCGAGCGCAAGGATGCGATCCTCGCTCCGTGGAGCCAGGATGATTCCCTGCGTCAAAAAATTGCAGAACTTCGCAAGGCGGGTGAAATTGTGATTCAAAGCTTGCCGGGTCACGATAGCGAGCAGGACGAATTTGACTGCAATAGGGCAGTCGTATTTGATGGTGGTAAGTGGATTCTTAAAAACGTAGGCTGAGTGATGTCACAAAATAAAATCGCAAAAAACGTCGTCGTAATTGGTACCCAATGGGGCGACGAAGGCAAAGGGAAGATCGTTGACTGGTTGACTGACCATGCACAGGGTGTGGTGCGTTTTCAGGGCGGCCATAATGCCGGTCATACGCTGGTCATCGGCGGTCAAAAGACGGCATTGCAATTGATTCCATCCGGCATCATGCGCGCCGGAGTCGCTTGCTATATCGGTAACGGCGTCGTGCTGTCGGTGCCGGACTTGCTGCGCGAGATCGACAAGCTGCAAGCGGTCGGCGTGGAAGTCGCGTCGCGCCTGAAAGTGTCGGAAGCTTGCCCGATCATCTTGCCTTATCACACGGCACTCGATGCGGCGCGTGAAGCGGCCCGCGGTGCGGCGAAAATCGGTACGACAGGCAAGGGCATAGGCCCGGCCTACGAAGACAAGGTAGCGCGTCGTGCCATACGCGTGGCCGACTTGCTGAATGCCGAGCGCTTTGCCGAAAAGTTGAAAGAAAACCTGGACTACCATAATTTCGTGCTGACCAATTATCTGAAGGCGCCTGCGGTCGACTACCAGAAGACCCTGGACGATGCATTGGCTTTGGTGCCACGTTTGCGTCCCATGGTGTCCGATGTTTCCAGCGACCTGTATGCGGCGCACAAGGCCGGCGCCAGCCTGTTGTTCGAAGGCGCACAGGGCAGCCTGCTGGACGTCGATCACGGCACCTATCCTTTCGTTACTTCCAGCAACTGCGTGGCCGGCAATGCCGCCGCCGGCAGCGGCGTCGGTCCGAATATGCTGCACTACATCCTGGGCATCACCAAGGCCTACACGACCCGCGTTGGCTCGGGCCCATTCCCGTCCGAGTTGCCGACCGACCAGGGCGTCGGCAAGCATCTGGCCAGCGTCGGCCACGAGTTCGGCACGGTCACCGGCCGCGCCCGCCGTTGCGGCTGGTTTGATGCCGCCTTGCTGAAGCGCTCGATGCAGATCAATGGCGTGTCCGGCATGTGCCTGACCAAGCTGGACGTGCTGGATGGGCTGGAAACGCTGAAGCTGTGCACCGGCTACATCGTGGACGGCAAGGCCGTCGACATCTTCCCGGTCGGCGCCGAAGAGGCCGCCCGTTGCGTGCCAGTCTACGAAGAAATGCCGGGCTGGTCCGAGACCACAGTCGGCGCCAAGAGCCTGGATGCATTGCCGGCAGCTGCCCGCAACTACATCAAGCGGATTGAGGAATTGGTCGGCGCCCCGGTCGACATGATTTCGACCGGTCCGGACCGTGAAGAAACCATCGTTTTGCGCCACCCATTTGTATAAGTTAGAAAGAAAAAGAAGGTAGAGTATGAATATGCCAGTTTCAGACGATAAGCATTTGTGGGTTAGCTGGGATGCCTATCACCGCTCAATAGAGCAGCTTGCTTCAAAAGTGCATGAATCAGGCTGGAAATTTGACCAGGTCTTGTGCCTGGCCCGCGGCGGCCTGCGCCCGGGCGATATTTTTTCCCGCATCTTCGATGTGCCGCTGGCGATTCTGTCGACCAGTTCCTATCGCGAAGAGTCGGGGACCGTGCAGGGCCAGCTGGATATCGGCAAGTATATTTCGATGACCAGGGGCGCGCTGGAGGGCAGGGTGCTGGTGGTGGATGACCTGGTCGACTCCGGCGTGACGCTAGAAAAAGTCTTGCACCATTTGCGCGAAAATTTCCCTGCGGTCACCGAGGTCAAGTCGGCAGTGATCTGGTGCAAGGGATGTTCGTCGATCAAGCCCGATTACTACCTGGATTACCTGCCGAGTAATCCGTGGATACACCAGCCGTTTGAAGAATATGACAGCATACGGCCGCATCAGCTGAATGCCTGGCTCAAGAAGGGTGCGACGCAAGGGTAAGAGTAAACAACGGAAGCGAATGAAAGTTTGCTTCCGTTTTTTTATTGGGCTGGCCGGCTAAATGAATTATTTTCCCGCACTGTTTTTCGGGAAGCGGGGCCGGAAGGCTGGCCCGAAAGCGAAAGATGGCAAGCCTGAAAGGAGAAATGAAAACGCCCGTTGATCTTTAAAATCAACGGGCCTTCATTATAGCTTGGTGCCCACGGAGGGACTCGAACCCCCACACCCGAAGGCACATGGAC
>JAZJYH010000034.1:0-44924 GCA_040390485.1 Pseudomonadota bacterium | reverse complement strand
ATGTGATGGCACTTGTGCCATCACCCGAAGGGCAAGTCTGCGGTCGCCTTTCTTTTGCTTCCTTTTCTTTGGCGAAGCAAAGAAAAGGAAGTGGCTGCCGGGCCACCCCCGGCCTGTATCCACGAAGCACGGCCTATTTATCTAGCAAAGCTTATGAAGCTTCAAGCAGTGGCTAAGCCGCCACGATATCACCTCGCCTGCGCATGCAACTCCCTCACCGCATTCAGCGTATTCTCAATATGCTTGGTCGGATTCAGGCTGCTATAGCGATAGGCGATCTTGCCGTTCGGCGCGACCACGTAGGAGATGCGGTTGGCGTAGTCTGGCCGGGTGGTCAGCACCGCGTCGTAGGATTTGGCGATGGCGAGGTCGGGGTCGGCGGCGACGGCGAATTTGCCGTTGCAGGCGGTGACGGAGAATTTTTTCTGGGTGTCGATGTCGTCGCGCGAGACGCCGACCACGGTGGCGCCGGCCGCCTTGAATTGCTCTATGGCTTCGGCAAAATTATGCGCCTCTATGCTGCAGCCTACCGAAAACGACGAGGGGAAAAAGTACACCACCACCGGCCCCTTGCGCAATTCATCGCTGAGGGAAAAATTTTGCGCCTGGCCGTTGATCGACACGTCGGCGGTAAATTTCGGCGCCTCTTCGCCTATGTCCAGCGCGGCATGGCTGCCGGCGCTGGCTAGCGCCAATGCTGCCGGGAGGAGTAAGCTGGCTAACTTCATGATCGTTCCTTGCTTCGCTTTGTTGGCCGTATCGGCTGCGCACAGCCGGGGCTGCTACTTCCACTATACATCACAATAATTCTTCCGGTATCAGCGGCCCCAGCAGCCATAATTTCAGGCGCATCCAGGTGGTCGAATCCGGTTCCGTATTCAGTATCATTTCTTTCTCGTCGTCGGCCCCCAGCCATTCCAGCCCGTAGCCTTGCGGCGACAGGCGCACGCGGTAGGCGCTTTGCAAGCGGTCTATGTCGATGATGTTGAGCAATTCCTTGGCCAGCGCCGGGCTCTCGATGATCGCGCCCAGCTCGGTATTCACGCTGGCCGAACGCGGGTCGAGGTTCATCGAGCCTATGAAGGACAGGTGCTTGTCGATCACCACCAGCTTCGCATGCAGGCGGCCCAGCGAAGAGCCGAAGTGGAACGGGCGGTTATTCATCTTGAGGCGGGACGAGCTCAGCTCATACAGGTCCACGCCCATTTTCAGCATGTCTTCGCGGTAGCGGCTATAGCCGGCATGCACGATCATTTCATCGGTGGCGGCCAGCGAATTGGTTAGCACCTGCAACTTCACGCCCCGGTTGCGCAGGCTTTGCAGCAGCTGCATGCCGCGCTTGCCCGGCACAAAATAGGGTGAGGAGGCGACCACCTCGGTTTTCGCCTTCTTGATCTCTGCCACCACGTTGTAGGTGACGCTGGTTTCCAGCGGGTCGTCGCCGGCCGCGCTTTCGAAAGGCTTGTCGGGGTAGTCGGCAAACACGTAGGCCTCACCCCACACCAGGCCCAGCCGCCCTTCATCCAGGTCGTCGGCGATGGGGCCGTAGCCGAGGATGTCGTTGGGGCCGAGCTTGGCCGGCGGCGGCGTATGCAGGGGCCCGGTCCTGTCGTCAAACTGGGCCAGCAACTGTTCCTGGCTCAGTTCGGTCTTGGCGATGGAGGCCAGCGGATAGGCGGAGAAACTGTTCCAGTAGCGGTCAAACAATTCTTGCAGCGGCGGCACGATAAAGCCGACCGTGAAGGCGTCGACGTCGACAAAATTCTCGGCCATGCTGCGCGTGAAATATTCGTTGGCGACATTGCGCCCGCCTATCACCGCCATCGCGCCGTCGGCGATGAACAGCTTGTTGTGCATGCGATGGTTGACCCGCGACCAGTCGCCGACAGACAGTGCAAAACGGGTCAGCTGGCCGGTATTGCGCGCGCAGCAAAACGGGTTGAACAGGCGCACTTCGACATTCGGGTAGGCCGCCAGCCCCAGGAACAGGGTATCGCTGCCGCTGGTGTAGAAGTCGTCCAGCAGCAGGCGCACCCGCACGCCGCGCCTGGCGGCGTCGGCGATTGCGCGCAACAGCAGGCGGCCAGTTTCATCGTCCTGGAATTGGTAGTATTGCAGGTCCAGCGTGGCCTCGGCGCGGCGCGCCAGTTGCAGGCGGGTGTCCAGCGAGAAGGAACCGAGCGGCATCAGCCGGAAACCCGACAGTTCCGGCGACGGCAGCGAGGTCTGGGCGATCTTGCCCAGCGTGGTCTGGGTGGATAGCGGCACCGCCGTGGTGACGAAACTGCCCTCCCTGTCTATCTGCGGCAGGCTGGTGCAGCCAGCCATCAGGCCCAGCAGGCCCAATAATAAGCCGGCAATACAGCGGCGCCAGGCGCCTTGCCAGGCCGGGTAAGGCGTCATTGAACTCTTGCAAAAACCATCGCCGCGGGCAATCCGGATCAAGGTGGCTTCCTTTCTGTGCATGGCTATACATCTCAATATAGCAGGCTGCGGCAGCCTGGGAATTCCATGTCATATGGTAAAGCTAATCGGGCGCGATGGACAGGGATAAACGACAGGGATAAACGACAGGCATAAACGCGGGGATAGACGGGAAGCGGTAATGCTAAAAATATAATATGCCTGAGGTCTGCTGAAAACGGCGGGGACGGGCCCGGATTTGCTGAAAAATCCGGGCCCCGTACGTATAGCGAGCGCCCCTAGGCCGCTTGTACTTTCTTCGCCTGTGCCGCCGGATGTGCCTGGCGCAGTGCATCCATCGCCACCGGGCTCATGTCCAGCACGATGGAAGTGTAGCTCTCTATGCGGGAGACGATGGCTTCGCGTGGGCCAAGGCGCCAGTCGCTGCTGCCGTAGAAAGCATCCTGGCTGGCCTGCCTGTGCTGCAGGCTGTCGTAGGCGCGGATCAGGTAATAGGAATCCTCGTCATGCGGCGAAGGGCCGAAGGCCAGCACGTCGATATCCCATTGCAGCAATAGCGGCCAGGCGTCTTGCAGCATGTGGCGATGGAAGGCGGCGCGGGCGCCGGGTTTCAGATTGTAGGAACGTATTTCCACTGTGGTGTTCATGCGGGGGTTCTCCTTTAGGTGTCTATTTGGTCGGCCAGCGCAGGCGTGAGCGCTGCGCCGGGTCCATCACGATCTGTTCCGGGGTTTGCGTCAGCAAGCCGCCGGCCGCCAGGCTGTGCAGCGACTGCGCCGCCAGCGGGGTCCAGGCGCTGTCCAGCATCTGCTGGTCCCTGGCCAGGCCCAGCCACAGCAGGTAGGGGCCGTCGCTCCTGACCGGCAATTGCGGGAAGTTATTCGGGGCGTCGAGCGTGACCAGCACACCGGCTTCCCTGATGCCGGCTGCACGGTAACGGGCAAAGACCTGTTCCGCCTGTTCGGCAAAGCGGTCGATATTGCCGGCTTTTACCGCAAACAATTGCGCGACCAGGATGCCTTGCGCGCCTTTTGGCTCATGGATGGGATCGACCGCCGGCATCACCGCCACCCCGCGCCCGGGGCTGAGCGGGCGCATCAGGTAGACGTTGTCGCTATCCTCGATCAGGTTGTTCAGCGTGCTGCGGTGCTCTTTCCATACCTGGCCGTAGTAGAAGGCCGAGTTCACTACCGCGCGCGCATCCATGGACTGGAAGCCGCGCAGCCAGGTGAAGCCCTGGCCATGGCCGCGTTCAAAAAACTGGCCGAAGGCGATCGCACCCAGTTGCTGGAATGCCTCAGGGAAATAGCTCTCGAAGTAGAGTGCAAATTGTTCGCGGCCGTCTTTCTTGATGATATACCGGCGAAATTCCACCACCTGGTAATCCTTGGCGACATTCGGCGCCGACGGCAAAAGGCTTGCATGGTCCATGGTATTGCTCCTGGTGGAGGAGGGGGCTTGCGCCGTGGCGCCCAAACTGCTGCAGAGCAGTGTCGCGATCAACGGGGTGGCTACACGGGCAGGAAGTTTCACTCTGGCACCTGTACCCGGGTATGGTCCATCACCCAATTGGTTTCCCAGTTCAGGCCGCCGTCAGCAGACATGGCTTGCTCCCAGCGCGCCGTATTCGCCGTGATGCCGGACCAGGTATAGCGCACCCGTATCGGCTTGCCGTCCAGCTCGTCGTCGCCTTCAAAGATGCCGACACCGTTCACAAATTGGCCGACCACCGGCGGCAGCAGCGAGCCTGTGGCATCCAGGCCGCCAGTCTGGTTTTCCAGCCAGTAGATGCTCCATAGCTGGCTCGCGGGATTGAAAATGCGCAAGGACATGCCGACAAAGCCGGGGCGCCATGCGGTGGGAACAAAGTCGTCGTAGTTGCCTATGCCGGCGGGCAGCGGGCGCACATGGCCGCTGGCCTCGAAATGCTCCCATTCGGTCGAGCCCTGCAGGCGGATCACCAGGCGACGGTTGGCGATGTGCCAGTGACCGTGAAAATAGTCAAAGTCCTTGATGCCGTTCTGTGCTGCTTGCCCATGTGCCGAGTTGTTCATCGCTGTTTCCTTTTTGAATTATTTCCTTGTGGATACTTGTGCCAGCCCACCGGTTTGCTGGTTCTTTTTGCTGGTTCTTGTCCATGCGATCGCCGACAAGGTGGAGTAGCAGGGTGGAGTAGCAGGGTGTAGCTTAATCACCATATAGGACACTAACGGTCCTATATATTTTGGAAAGTAAAAAAATAGACGGGGTGGGGCTTTTTGGCTGCAGATTGTTTAAAGAATCATCCTACATCCCGGCTGGATGCCGTCCTATTCAGGCGCCAGGGCAGGCGGGTCTACCCCGGTAACATCGCCCATTCGGACCGGATGCTTATTCCAGCAGAAAATTCTTTGGCGTCGCCGCCGGCAGCTCAGGGGCCTGCGCCGCTTCGTCCTTGAGGTCGATGCCGGACAATTGCCTCCGGTGCGCCTCCGACAACAGATAGTGCAGCTTATAGGCAGCGTCTTCATAGCTTAGCCCAGCCGGGCGCACGTTGGAGATGCAATTGCGGTCGGCGTCGGTCAGCCCCGCGCGCGGCATCCAGGTCAGGTACAGGCCCATGCTGTCCGGCGAACTCAGGCCAGGCCGCTCGCCTATCAATACCACGACCATGCGGGCGCCCAGCAGCTCGGCCACTTCGTCGCCGATGGCAACCCGTCCTTGCTGGACAATACAGAGCGGCGCCAGCGACCAGTTCTCGGCAGCGAGATTGTGCTGCAGGATGCCCAGGAAGGGCGCGGCATTTTGCGCGATGGCGAGCGCCGACAGGCCGTCTACCACCACCAATGCTAGGTCGTAGGGGCGCGCCTGCTGTGGTTTTATCAGAGCTTGCAGGGTTTGCCGCGAGGCGGCGTCCAGCCGGCGTCCCAGGTCGGGGCGCTGCAGGTAGCTGTTGCGGTCGGCGGCGGCGCTGTGCAATACCAGGCAGGGCGTGCTGAGTCCCGGCAGCGCTGCGCTCAAGGCGCGCTCCAGTTGCGGCACATCCAGCGCCAGGTGCACCGCGTCGCGCGCTTGCGCATGCGCCAATTGAAAGGCCAGCTGCGGCGCGGTCGGCAGGCTCACGCCGGCCCGTCCCAGCGCGATGCGGGCAGCGGTAAACTGGCGCAGGCTCTCCCAGGGGTTGGCGGTGACGGGCGGTTTTTTGTCATTCATTGCAAGCCCCTGTCTATGCCAAGCGCAACAGTGCTTTTTGGAACGATGGCGGCAATGAGGAAGGCAGCCTGAACTGTTCGTCCCGGCTGAATATCTGCATCTTTTGCAGCCAGGCCTCGAACTCGGGAGCTGGCCTTAAGCCCAGTACGCGGCGCGCGTACAGCGCATCGTGGAAGGAGGTGGTCTGGTAATTGAGCATGATGTCGTCCGAGCCCGGGATTCCCATGATGAAGTTGCAGCCGGCCACGCCGAGCAGGGTCAGCAGCACGTCCATGTCGTCCTGGTCGGCTTCGGCATGGTTGGTGTAGCAGACGTCGCAGCCCATGGGCAAGCCCAGCAGCTTGCCGCAGAAGTGGTCTTCCAGCCCGGCGCGGATGATCTGCTTGCCGTCGAACAGGTATTCGGGGCCGATGAAGCCGACCACGGTATTGACCAGCAAGGGCTGGAAATGGCGCGCCACCGCATAGGCGCGCGCTTCGCAGGTTTGCTGGTCGAGCCCGTGGTGCGCGTTGGCCGACAGTGCGCTGCCCTGGCCGGTTTCAAAATACATGACATTCTGGCCGGCCCCGACCGTACTGCGTTTTAGAGACAGCGCCGCGCTGCGCGCTTCCGCCAGCAGGGCCAGGCTGAGGCCGAAGCTGCGGTTGGTGGCTTCGGTGCCGCCTATGGACTGGAACACCAGGTCTACCGGCGCGCCGCGATTGATCGCCTGCAGGGTATTGGTGACGTGGGTCAGTACGCAGGACTGGGTCGGGATCTCGTACTGGCGGATGATGTCATCCAGCATCACAAGCAGTTTCATCACTTGCGGCAGGTTGTCGGTGGCCGGGTTGATGCCGAACACCGCGTCGCCGCTGCCGTACAGCAAGCCGTCCAGCAGGCTGGCGGCAATGCCGCTGGGGTCATCGGTGGGGTGATTGGGCTGCAGCCGGGTCGACATGCGGCCCGGCAAGCCTATGGTATTGCGGAAGGACGTCACTACGCGGCATTTCTGCGCCACCAGTATCAGGTCCTGGTTGCGCATGAGCTTGCATGTCGCAGCCGCCATTTCCGGCGTAATGCCGGGCGCCAGTGCCGCCAGCGCGGCGCTGTCGGCGTCGTCGCCCAGCAGCCAGTTGCGAAAATCGCCCACCGTCAGGTGGCTGACCGGCGCAAAGGCGGCGGCATCGTGGCTGTCCATGATCAGGCGCGTGATTTCATCGTCTTCATACGGCACCAGGGCTTCGCTGAGGAAGGTGGAAAGCGGCAATTCGGCCAGCGCCATTTGCGCCGCCACCCGCTGTTCCGCGTTATGCGCGGCGACCCCGGCCAGCAGATCGCCGGAGCGCGCCGGCGTGGCCTTGGCCAGCAAGTCTTTCAGGTCGCGAAAGCCGTAGGTCTTGCTGCCGACGGTATGGCTGTACTGGTGTGCTTGCACGGTGTCCGCCCTCGTTGTGGTGCTACCCTTATTCCCCTGAATCCGCTGCAGAAAGAGCGGGGATGCGGAATATTCTATCCCAGCTTGCCGCACGGCCTGGGACCTTATGCAGATATTCGCGCTACGACGCTATCCATGATGCCATCCACGCCCGCGGCAAGCCGCTTGCCGCGCATGCTAAACTAGCAAAAATACCTCCCTAGCTGACCAACCCCAGGACCCGCCATGATAGAAATCCACCACCTGAATGAATCCCGTTCCCGTCGCATCACCTGGCTGCTGGAAGAGCTGGGCGAACCGTATCAAGTGATCAGCTATCAGCGCGACCCCAATACGCGGCTGGCGCCGCCGGAACTGAAGCTGATTCACCCGCTGGGCAAGGCGCCGGTACTGCGCGACAACGGCGAAGTGTTTTTTGAATCGGGCGCCATCATCGAATACCTGGCGCGCCGTTACGGCAATGGCCGCTTTGCGCCCGCGCTGGAATCGCCGGATTACAACCGTTACATGCAGTTGCTGCACTATGCCGAAGGTTCGGCGATGCTGCCGCTGATGCTGAAATTGTATGTCGGCCGCCTGGGCGACGCCGGAGCGCCCCTGCAGTCGCGCATACAAAGCGAGTTGCAGAACCACCTGGGCTTCCTGGATGGCGAGCTGCAGCAGCGCGATTATTTCGTCGGCAAGGACTTGAGCGGCGTCGACGTCCAACTGTCCTTTGTGGCGCAGGTCGCGGTGCGCGGTGCCGGCCGCGACGTCTATCCCAACCTGACCCGCTTTGTCGATCTGATAGAAGCGCGGCCGGCCTATCAAAGGGCGATCGCCAAGAGCGGCGCCTAGGGCGTGTTGACCTTCAATTTGGGAGATGCGTTCAAGCCATAACGCGGGCTGGCAAGGCGTGCGACGCAGTTAAGGCTGGTGCCTTAACAAGGAGTGCAACGCAGTCCAGCGCGCGTTATGGTGGGGCCGCCGAGGCTTGAACCCGGAGGGAATGGGTCTAAACAGGCGCAGGGCGTTGTTGCAGCCCGCTGACAGTGCTGGCACTGCGGCGCGTGCTGCGCCTAGCCCTGCACCTGTTTAGACCCATTCGCACACCCAAATTGAAGGTCAACACGCCCTAGGCCGAAGCCGCTGCAAAAAAAGCCGCTTCGTGTCAATATAGGGGATGGACGCCAGATCTATCCCGCTGTTCCCGCTGAAAACCGTACTGTACCCGGACGGCTTGCTACCTTTGCAGGTTTTTGAAGTGCGCTACCTGGACATGATAGGCAAGTGCATCGCCAATCACAGCGAGTTTGGGATAGTCTCGCTGGCCGAGGGCAGCGAGACACGCAAGCTGGACGGCAAGGAAGTGCTGGCGCCGGTCGGAACCGTGGCCAAGATAGATGAGTGGGGCCGGCCGCAGCCCGGCTTGATACGGGTCAATTGCATAGGCGGCACGCGTTTCAAGATCCTTTCCAGCGAACAATTGAAGCATGGCCTGTGGATGGCGGAGGTGGAGCCACTGGAGGCCGACCATAGCGTCGCCATCCCGCAAGAGCTGCAGATCGCCTCCGACATGCTGCAAAGCCTGATTTCCGCCTTGCAAAAAAAGGTGGGCGATGGCGGGGAATTGCCGATGCGCCCGCCGTTCCGGCTGAACGACTGCGGCTGGGTCGCCAACCGCTGGTGCGAACTGTTGCCGATTGCGTTGACTGAAAAACAGCATCTGCTGGCATTGGACAGCCCGCTGGTGCGCCTGGAACTGATCCAGGATTTGCTCGACCAGCTGGGCTTGACCGAATCTGTTTAACCACTATCTGAAGGCTAGTAATGAATTTATCGACATGGTTGGTGTTTCTGGCAGCGTCCCTGGTTACCACGTTCAGCCCCGGTCCAGCGATCTTGCTGGCAGTCTCCAATTCTGTCGCCCTGGGAGCCAGGAAGGCGCTGTTCAGCTCCTTGGGCAATGCCACCGGCATCTTCCTGGTATCCAGCGCCGCCATGGCGGGCCTGGGCGTCGTGCTGAATACCTCGGCATTGCTGTTCGGCGCCTTCAAGCTGGTCGGCGCGGCCTACCTGGTCTACCTCGGCGTGCGCCAATGGACCAGCAAGGCCAATATTTTCGATAAGCAGGCCTTGCCTGCCGGGGATGGGCAGCAGGGTTACCTGAAACTGTTCAGGCAGGGCATGCTGGTGGCGGTGACCAATCCCAAGAGCATCCTGTTTTTTACCGCGCTATTCCCACAGTTTATCAAGCCGGATGTCTCCGTGCCCGAGCAATTCTTTGTGCTGACGCTGACCTTTGCACTGTGCGCGGTCGTTTCGCACTGCTTCTATGTCTTGCTGGCACGTCATATGAAGGGCTGGTTTTCCAGCGACGGTCGGGTCAAGTTGTTCAACCGGGTGTCGGGCGGCGCCTTCGTCGTGCTCGGCCTGGGCGTTTTCCGGCTGAAGAACCACGCCAGCTAGGCGGTTCGCCGCGCCTGCGGCGGATGCCTGCGAATTGTTCCTGGCAATGCCGGAACCTGTTTATCGGGCGTCGATAAGCCGCAAGCCGACCATGCCGATCACGATCAGTGCGATGCAGGCCAGCCTTGGCGACGAGGCAGTATCGTTAAAAAACACCATACCTACAGCGGCGACGCCGACCGAGCCTATGCCGGTCCAGATCGCGTATGCCGTGCCGACCGGCAGACTCTTGACCGCGTGCGCCAGCAGGAAGATGCTGGCCAGTGCCGCGGCGACGGCCAGCACGCTGGGCCATAGGCGACTCCAGCCGTCCGAGGATTTGAGCAGCAGCGCCATCGCAATTTCGACGATGCCGGCAAGGGTCAGGGTAAGCCAGGCCATGTGGAACTCCTTTTCAAGTAGGGATGGCATAGGATAGGTTCATGCTTACCGTTCCACAAGTACGCACCTTTTGGTAACTATGAAAATACTTTTGCAGGCCGCCTTGCTTGCGGCTGCCCCATCTGCCGGACATTTCTCGCCATGCGGTCGGCGCGGTCAATCATCGGTGCCATATTCGTCTCTTCATTCGTCGCTTTCCTTGCCTCAAGGAATGACACACCGAGTTTTGTGGCTAATTACATAGAGAATATTTATCGACATTGATTTATCGCTCAGAACTTGCTTAAATGGTATTTAATAAAATTGCATCATTGCTGTATGGGTGTGCGGTCCGGCATTCATTCCTTGTCATATTTCTGTGCGGTAAATCGGTTCACAGAATTGCAAAAGAAACCGCGCCGGAATAGTAAGCATTTTTAAATCAAGCGAGCCACATGAAAGAGCATATTCTTGCAGGGCAAAGCCTGGACTGGCTACTGGTGTCGGCAGCGGATGCGATGCTGGTCGCCGACGCGGAGGGATACATCGTCCTGCTGAATTCCGCGCTGGAAAAGCTGTTTGCCTATTCCCGCGAAGAGCTGCTGGGGCAGAGGCTAGACATGCTGTTGCCTGAACGGGACAGGTCGGCGCAAATCGCCAAGCATAAAACTTATTTTGAGCACCCTTACGCACGCGCACTGGGCTCGGGCATGGAGTTGCTATGTCGGCGCCGGGACGGCAAGGAATTCCCCGTGGAGGTCAGCCTGTCGCCGCTGCAAACCACGCAAGGGATTGCGCTGGTGATGGCGACCTTGCACGACATTACCCCGCGCAAGCAGGCAAAACAAGCGCTGCTGGAGAGCGAAGACAGGATGCGGGCGATCGTCGATACGGCATTGGATGCAATAGTCACGATAGATGAAAGGGGAACCATAGAGCGCTTCAATCCTGCCGCCGAGCGCATCTTCGGTTATTCGCAAGTGGAGATCGCGGGCAAGAACGTGACTTTCCTGATGCCTTCCCCCGATCGCGAAAAACACGACGGTTATCTGGCACGCTATCTGCGGACCGGGGAAAAAAAAGTGATAGGCAGCGGTCGTGAAGTCGTCGGACAGCGTAAGGACGGCACGCTGTTCCCCATGGATTTGTCGGTGGCGGAAATGCGGGTCGGCGAGCGCCGCGTGTTTACCGGCATGATCAGGGATATCAGCGAGCGCAAGCAGGCCGAAGAGCGCCACGCCCGGCTGATGCAGGAAATCAGCAATATCAACGAAGAGCTGTCCAGCTTTGCTTATGTCGTGTCACATGACCTGAAGGCGCCGCTGCGTGCCATCGCTTCATTGGCAGACTGGCTTTCTACCGATTATGCAGACAAATTCGATGATGAAGGCCGCGAGCACATGCGCTTGCTGACCGGCAGGGTGCGCAGGATGGCCGGACTGATAGACGGCATTTTGCAATATTCGCGGGTGGGGCGGGTCAAAGAAGTTCCGGTCCTTGTGGACCTGAATCAGGTGGTCGGCGAAGTGACCGATCTACTGGCCCCGCCCGACCATATCAAGGTAACGATCGACAATTCTCTGCCTACGGTCCTGGCCGAGCGGACCCGCATGCAACAGGTCTTTCAAAACCTGGTCTCGAACGCTGTCAAATATATGGACAAGCCACAGGGCGCCATCCATATCGCTTGCACACCTAGCGGCGACCAGTGGCAATTCAGCGTGTCCGATAACGGTCCCGGCATAGAAGAGCGTCATTTCGAACGCATCTTCCAGCTGTTCCAGACCCTGGCGCCGCGTGACCGGGTCGAAAGTACCGGTGTCGGCCTGGCAGTCGTGAAGAAAATCCTGGAAATTGAGGGCGGGCGAATCTGGGTGGAGTCCAAAATTGGGGCCGGATCCAGATTTTTGTTTACCCTTCCTAAACATAGAGAAAACGCAAGCGCCAAAAAGAGGGAAGAACATGAAATTAGCAAATAAGCCGCTACTAGTCGTAGAGGACGATATGGTAGACGTGATGACGATCAAGCGTGCCCTGAAGGAAATCCAGGTCTTGAATCCCGTAGTACATCTGGAAAATGGGGAGGAGGCGCTCAAGTATTTGCGTGATCCACGTAATGAGAGTCCTTGCATTATCTTCCTGGACTTGAACATGCCGGTCATGAACGGGATAGAATTTTTGCGCGTGGTCAAGCATGACGAGCAATTGAAACGTTTTCCAGTCGTGGTGCTGACCACTTCCGAAGAGCAGCAGGACAAAGTGAACAGCTTTAACCTGAGCGTAGCGGGTTATATTGCCAAGCCGGTCGATTACCGGGAATTCGTGGAAATCATGCGTTCCATCGATTTGTACTGGACCATTAGTGAAATGCCTTAATTCAGCTTATTCAGCTTATTGCGTTTCATTTCATTTTTTTGCTGGGACAAACTAGGCCCACTATGCCAAAGCAAGTGATCAGGGTACTCCTCGTCGAGGACGATATCGTCGACCGCATGGCCTGCCGCCGTCTGTTTTCCAGGAGCGAGGACTACGATTTCGCCCTGTCCGAAGCGGAGACCGGCCGGGAGGGGCTGGATCTGATCCGCACCCAGGAACTGGATTGCGTATTGCTCGATTATCACTTGCCGGACATGAACGGTCTGGAATTTTTGCAAGCCATGCTTGACCAAAACGGTGAGGCTTCGGTTCCCGTGATGATGCTGACCGGTGAAGACAGCGCCGCAGTCGCCGCCGAAGTCATGCGGCAGGGCGCGCGCGACTACCTGGGCAAGGGCGCCGACCGCCACTACCTGGAATTGCTGCCCGCCGCCATCCAGCGCATGCTGCGTGAACAGCGGATGCTGGACGAAAAGCGCCAGGCTGAAGCCAAGTTCCGCACCTTGCTGGAGCAGATCCAGGCGATCACCTATATTTGCACCCTGGGCGAATCCGCCTCGGTTTACTACATCAGCCCGCAAATTCGGATGCTGGGTTTTTCTCCCGACACCTGGCTGGACGATCCTGAGTTGCATGCCAGGCAGATCCATCCGGATGACCGTGGCTATGCGCTGCCGGCCATCGCCAACAGCCGGGTGACGGGCAGTCCCTTGCGCTGCGAGTACCGCCTGATATCCGGCCTGGGAAAAGTCCTGTGGTTTCGGGACGAGGCCGAAGCAGTGCTGGACGAAGCGGGGCGCAAGCTATTCCTGCAAGGGATATTGGTGGATATCACGCAAAACAAATTGGCCCAGCAAGCACTGCAAAAATCGCAGGAAGCGCTGCGCCAGCTGGCGGCGCACCAGGATCGCATCAAGGAGGGCGAGCGCAAGCGCATCGCGCAAGAGATACACGACGAGCTGGGCGGCCTGCTCACCGGCATCAAAGCCTATGTATCGGTATCCATCGATCGTACGGCCCAGGCGGGCGGGCCGGCCGACCAACTGCTGCTGGATGCCTCCGACCTGGTCGACACGGCGATGGAAGCGGTACGCAAGGTGATCACCGATTTACGGCCCAGTGTGCTGGACCAGCTTGGTGTGTGGGAAGCGCTGGAGTGGCATGCCGACCAGATAGCATCGCGCTCAGGACTGGCTTGCACATGCAGCATCGATGCGCAGGCCAGGGCGCTGGAGATGGGGCCGGAACGCAGCACGATGCTGTTTCGCATTGTGCAGGAGACGCTGACCAATGTGGTACGCCACGCCAAGGCAGCGCATGTCGCGATTCGGGTAAACGCCAGGGACGGCAAGATCGTGGTCGAAATCGAAGACGACGGCGTGGGGATCAAGACAGAGCGCCTGCTCAACCAGGAATCCTGGGGCATCCTGGGCATGGTGGAGCGGGCACGCCATTTCGGCGGTGAATTGACTATCACCGGCAAGCCCGGCGTGGGTACCACGATGACATTGCGCCTGCCGCTGGAGAGTGCAGATGAATCCTAAGCCTATCCGGGTCTTGCTGGTCGACGACCACGTCATCGTCAGGAATGGCGTGCGGCTGATGCTGGGCTCGGCGGACGACATCAGCGTGGAGGGCGAAGCCGAGAATGCCCAAGAGGCATTGCGCCTGGTGCGCCAGCAAGACTTCGACGTGGCATTGGTGGATATTGCCTTGCCGGGCAAGAACGGGCTGGAACTGCTGAAGTCCCTGCGTGTGGAAAAGCCCAAGCTGGCGGTGCTGATGCTCAGCACCTATACCGAGGAGATCTATGCGGTGCGTGCGTTCAAGCTAGGCGCGGCCGGCTACCTGACCAAGGATAGTCCGGCGCCTACCCTGGTACTCGCTGTTCGCAAGGCCGCCACCGGCGGCAAGCACGTCAGCCCGGCGCTGATGGAAAGGCTGGCCAGCATGCTGGGCGGCGCCGGCATGGCGTCGCATGAGGACTTGTCCAACCGGGAACTGGAAGTCATGAAATTGATTGCCAAGGGTGAGAGCCTGGTCAAAATCGCCGATACCCTGCATCTCAGCCCGAATACCGTCACCACCTATCGCGCCCGCATATTGGAGAAGATGGGGCTGAGCAGTAATGCGGAGCTGGCGCGCTATGCGCTGGAAAACGGCTTGCTGGTGTAGTGATTGCCGGCCGGCGGTCTAAACGGCCTAAATGGCATAAATGGCCTGACTGCAAGCAAGCCCCGGTTTGCCGTAAAGCTAACAAACTTGCTACTCGGCTCATTTTCCTCCTCGTGCGTAGGGGAAACACTACAAAATCCTATCCTGTATTTCCCTACAAAAACTTTCCCGGTATCGCCGATAGTGTCCCCCTGCTTTAAGCGGGATACTGGCTCCCATGGTCAGGCAATCCGTAACTGTAACGGCGCGAGAAGTCCAGGATGAAAATTCAAAGACGCCCACAGATTGCCATCCGGCTATTTCAGGTCAGCACAGCAGGCAAGGGGAGCGCGTCATGGAAAACCTCAATCGGGAAACGCTACTGAGTTCTGCGCCGTCTATCGGCGAGCGCCGCTTGCTGCCTGCCTTCGGTGCCCGCGCCCGCCAGCTCAGGCATAAGCTGGCCGTGGTGAAGGGCGGCGTCCACGACTTCTTGAACAGCAATTATTTTGCCCCTTCCTGCGCGCTGCTGGCAGGGGTGGCGCTCTCGGTCACTTTCTTTGCTGTCGTCTCGAATCAAATCGAGGACGAGGCGCAGCTGCGTTTCGAACGCCAGGCCAGCGACGCTCGCCACGTGATCAAGGCGCGCATTTTGTCCTATGTGGATGTGATCCGCGGTGTAACTGCACTGTTCCATACTTCCAGCGCCACATCGCGCGCTGAATTCCACCGCTACGTAAGCGGGCTCAAGCTTGAGCAAAACTATCCAGGCTTCCACAACCTGAATTATGCCCAACTGGTACTGGACCAAAACAAGACTGCGTTTGAGTCCGGGGTAAGGCAAGACCTCAGCCTCGATCCGCGCGGCTATCCCGATTTTTCGATCAAGCCGTCCGGCCGCAGGAACAGCTACTCGGTGCTGGTCTACCAGGAGCCGATGGAAAGCAATGCGATTACCTTCGGTAAAGACCTGGCGGCGGCGCCGCGGGTAGAGCGGGCGCTGCAAAAAGGGCGCGACAGCGGGGAGTTGATCGCTTCCGGCTCCCTGATCCGGGTCGAGGGCCCGAACAAACATGTGGCGCTGGCGATGCGCATGCCGGTCTATCGCAACGACATGCCGCAGAACAGCGTAGAACAGCGGCGCGCGGCCTACCTGGGTTCGGTCGGGGCCGGCTTCAATGTCAAGAGGCTGATGCAGGGCGTGCTGGACAAGGACGGCTTGCAGAATATGCGTTTCCGCCTGTACGACCACGGCGTGGCGGACGAAGGCAAGCCGGGTCCCTTGCTTCACAATCGCGACAATTTTCTGTTCGATAGCGATCAATTGCTGGCCGCACCCTATGTCGAATCCGACCTCGATGCCGGCGGCGACCTGCTGAAGTCTTCCTTGACCATGGAAATTGGCGGGCGTACCTGGGAACTCATCTTCAGCGCCAGGCCGGAAGCGGTGATCAACCGTTTCGACGCCTCGCTGCCGTGGCTGGCCCTGCTGGGGGGGATGTTGTCCAGTGTCTTCCTGTCCTGGGCATTTTATGCAATAAGCACTTCCCGCAGCCGCGCGGTGAAGATCGCCAAGGCGATGACCAAGAACCTGCGCGAAAACCAGGCCAACCTGGCCGAGGCGCAGCGCACCGCGCACCTGGGCAGCCTGGCGCTGAACCGTGCCGACGGCGGCATGCACTGGTCAGCCGAGACCTTTCGCATCTTCGGGCTGGACGCTGGCGCTATCAGCCCGGATTTCGGCGAGTTCTTGAAGCGCATCCATGCGGATGACCGTGCACGGCTGCATACGACCCTGGCGCAGGTGTTTTCCAGCGCATCCAGGATCAGCGGCGAATACCGCATCTCGCATTGCGATGGCACGATACGCTGGGCGCAAATCATCTTCCAGCCGTCGCGCATTTCTGCCGAGGTTTTATTGAACGGCACCATCATGGATATCACCGAGCGCAAGCAAGCGACCCTGCTGGCGGAGGTGGAGCACCGCGTGACGCAGCTGGTGGCGTCGGCCGCCTGTCCCGACCAGGTCTTGCCCGAAATTCTGGAAACCCTGAGTAACGGGTTGGGCTACCTGTGTGCCGTATTTCGCGCTCCGGATTCGAGCGGGGTGCGCCTAATGTATGAGCAATCCTGGGGATTTGACGGCGAGAATTTCGCGCCGTTCCTGGCAATGCAAAGGGAAGCGCCGGTTTTCCCGGGATGCGGCGTTGCTGGCCGGGCCTGGCAAAAACGGACTCCTGTCGTCAGGTCCAGGTTTGCCGCCGGCATGGAACAGCATGAGCACGCCGCCATGCCACCGGAGGTATATAGCGTGTTTGCCTGCCCGGTAGTGCTGGACGACAAGGTATTTGGCGTGATCGAATGTTTTGGTACGACCCGGTACCAGCCCTACGACGGTTTGCAAAAAATGCTGGTATCGGTAGGTGGCCAGATCAGCCTGTATTTGCAGCGCAAGTCGGCGGAAAATAATTTGCGCCACGTGGCTAACCACGACTCGCTGACCGACTTGCCGAATCGCAGCATGTTCAACCAGACCCTGCATCAAGCCTTGCTGCGCCACTCGCGTTATGGCGAGGGCCTGGCTGCATTGTTCATCGACATCGACCGTTTCAAGGTAATCAACGATACCTTGGGGCATGGTGCAGGCGACCTGCTGCTGGTAGAGTTTTCCCGCCGGTTAACCGAATGCCTGCGCGAAAGCGATATCGTGGCAAGGCTGGGCGGCGACGAGTTCGCGGTGATGATAGAGAGATTCACGTCGCTGGACGACGTGGTCGCGGTGGTGGAAAAAATCCTGAACAGCTCGGCGCAAGCCTACCATATAGAAGGCAAGGAATTCAGGACCACGGCCAGCATAGGCATCGCCATTGCTCCCGATGACGGTAGCGATGTTGAGACGCTGCTGAAAAATGCAGATGTGGCAATGTACCGGGCCAAGGTCAACGGCAACAGCTACCAGTTCTATTCGCCGAAAATGAATGAAGACTCGCTGAAGCGCTTCACGCTGGAATCGAGCTTGCGGCATGCGGTGGAGCGCGGTGAAATGTTCCTGCACTATCAGCCCAAGCTGGACTTGCGCAGCGGCAGCGTCACCGGGGTGGAGGCGCTGTTGCGCTGGAAGCATCCGCAATTGGGCATGGTCTCGCCGGCAGAGTTCATCCCGCTGGCCGAAGAGTCGGGTCTGATTATCGAGATCGGCAAATGGGTGCTGAAGATGGCTTGCCAGCAGAATGTCGAATGGCAGAGGCAGGGCTTGCCGGCGATGCGGGTCGCGGTCAACCTGTCGCCGCGCCAGTTCAGGGATGAAAAATTATTGCAAGACATTTCCGGCATCCTGGACGACACCGGGCTGGCGGCGGAATGGCTGGAGATAGAAGTGACCGAAAGCATGGTGATGCACGACGCCAGGCAAGCCATCCTGGTCTTGCAGCAGTTGAAATTGCTCGGCATCCGCCTTTCCATCGACGACTTCGGCACCGGTTATTCGTCGCTGGCCTACCTCAGGCACCTGCCGGTCGATTGCGTGAAGATAGACCGCTCGTTCATCAAGGATATTCCTAATGAAGCCGACGACATGGCCATTACCGCCGGCATCATAGGGCTCGCGCATTGCCTCAGACTGGAAGTAGTCGCCGAGGGAATAGAGACCGCCGACCAGCTGGAATTCTTGAGGGCGAACGGATGCGATGAGATACAAGGCTATTTTTTCAGCAAGCCCTTGCCGCTTGCCGAGATTACCAGCCTCTTGGAACACAATTGCCACAAATCCCTTGCGGCAGATGTGGGAGTGCAGAGCCTGGCCCTGGTGCCGGCGCTTGCTGCTTAATGACGACGACCAGTACGACGAGAGGAACTACAAATGACTACCAGCCAGCATATGAGAACGATAGAGCAAACCTTGGCCGCGATACAGGAGCTTGACCTGGAACCGATCAAATTCAAGCTGATGGCGCCGGAAGGCGACGATAAATGGTCGCAGCAGCAGGCGGATTTCAATGAGCTGGGATATCGCCGCTTCCTGACGCTGATCGCCAAATATCCGGACGCCTCCTTTGCGCCAAGCAAGGACGTGGATAAATTCTGGCACGGCCATATTCTCGATACGCTCAAATACGCTGAAGATTGCCAGGCCGTATTCGGGCATTTCCTGCACCATTTCCCCTATCTCGGCCTGCGCGGCGAAGAGGATGCTGCCGAGCGCATCGATGCAGCAAGGACCATGGACCAGCTATACCTGAAAGAATTTGGCGTGTCGTGCTTCGAACATGCGGACTTTGCCGAAGGGGCCGCCCAGGTTGCCTACTCCGGCCCAGCCGGTGCGGCGGCCTATTCAGGACCGGTGTCGCTGGCGAGTGGCGAGCAAGTTGCCTATTCGGGCCCGGTGTCGCTGGCGAGTGGCGAGCAAGTTGCCTATTCGGGCCCGGTTTCCATGGCCGGCGCAACCCAGATTGCGTATTCCGGGCCGGTGAGCTTGTCAGACGGTACCAGGATTGCGTATTCCGGGCCGGTAACGGGCAAGCAAGTCGCGTATTCCGGTCCGGTGTCAGCCACGCAAGTCGCGTATTCCGGTCCGGTGTCAGCCACGCAGGTCGCGTACTCGGGGCCGGTTGGCGCGGTAGGTATGGCTGAAGTCGCGTATTCGGGGCCGGTCGGGGCTGCGGGGAAAACTATCCCGGTGGGCGTGAATCTCGCCCACGACAAACTCAAGACCTGGCTGCGCCCGAGAGCGACGGTTAGCGTGTAGGCAGGTAATCACGTCAATCTGAATCGCCTTGCAAATGCCGGACCTGAGCGGATCGCCAGGAGAGCTCCTGGCGATCGCCGTTTACGGCAGAGCCGGCGCTTGCCGGACCATGGCCCGGCTTGTCAGTTTGGCATACTCGCACTTGATTTTTGCATGGCGTAGAATTATCGTTACTACTTTGTAAGTACATATCTTTTGGTAACCATGAAAACACCGGCGCAGACCCTTTCTTCCGGCGACGTGTTTAGCCAGGCCTGCCCTTCACGCCAGGCGCTGGAGCTGATAGGCAGCAAGTGGGCCTTGCTGATCATTCCCGCGCTGGCGGCGGGGCCGGTCAGGAACAATGAGTTGTTGTGCAAGATCGAAGGCGTATCGCAGAAGATGCTGACGCAGACGCTGAAAGACCTGGTGCGCAACGGCTTGGTAGAGCGGCGCGACTACCGGCTGGTACCGCCGCATGTGGAGTACCAGTTGAGCCCGCTGGGCAAATCCCTGAGCAAGGTGCTGGTCCCGCTGGATCGCTGGGCCGAGCAGCACCATGAAGCTTTGCAATTGGCACGCAATGACTTTGACGCAGGCGCGTAATGAGTTTGGCATCATGGACTGTTGTGCGGCGCTGTTAAATTTGATGGTTGCGCAGTATCCAGGAAATCGCAGATGCCCTACCAGAAATTGACGGGCGCTTTCGACACCCTCCGGAATGGAAAGCAGATAGACAATATCCTCAAGAAATATCGTCGAACGGAGATCGGCAATGCCGGAGCAAGCGCTGGTCAAGCCCGGGCTAAGGCTCGCGGCGCAGCAAGACGATGCCGACCAGCCCCAACAGCAGCATGAACCACGGGGAGGGTTCGGGCAGGTAGCTGGTTTCCTGGCGCGGAGAGGGACTGGTGCGCGCAAGCATGTCGCAGGGCGCGAGGCCGGTGGTGGAATCGCAATCACCGGGCAGCGTCGCGCCTGCCTGCCTGGCCTGGCTCATGTGGGCAGTGGCGGGCCTCGTTTCAGCCAGGGGCGTATACATGGCAAGGTAGCGATGGGCCTGATTGCCGATATCGGCCTGGAAAAAAGCCTGTACTGCGGCATCGGTCAGAAACTGCGGTTGGACGGCATCCGGGGCCGCGCTTGGAGCCGCGTTCGGAGCCAACGCGCGATACGGGACAAACTGCGACTGGTACACGGCATTGGCACTGGTGGACATGGGCGTCAATATCAGCAAACCCAGCAAACCCGGCAGCATGTTCCCGATGATTCGAAATAACTTCATACAATTCCTTTTCCACTTCTGAAGCGGCAATCGTCAGCGGCGCAAGCCATGCGCGCGACGAGTTGCCCTATAAGGGCCGCCAACCGGCCCAGGCAGCTTGCCCGGGCTAGTCCTGTCAAGGGATATCGGCACATCGTATCGCTGTTACAGCACGACATTGCGCGACATTGCACGACCTTATTTCTGCCTGGAGATGGTATTCAGAAAGATTCTGATGAATTCAGAAAGGCTTTGGGCCTGATGTATCGAGAAATAAAGTGTTATCGAAAAGTCAATATAGTTCACGCTTCGAATGTTGTCAATTAGCTTTCATTATTTTCGGCCAGATTTGCCTAAACAACGCAAGAAAGTGTGCGAAATTTGCCGTGTGGAATGGAGTGCCGGTGGATCGCAGCACGAGGGCCCCGGGCAGTGCCCTGCATGATTGCTGCGGCGTCAGAGGTGGTGCTATGCCTGTTCCTGCCCGAAAATAACCGCCACCACGCCGTCCGAATCTTCAGTGTAAGCATGGCTCAGGCCGGCCGGCACCACGATCATCTGCCCCTGCGCGGCATCGGCTTTCTGTTCGCCGGCGGCGATGCCGACCCGGCCCTGCAACACGATGATGCGCTCTTCCACTTTGTGCTGTTCCTGCGGATAATGCTGCGGACGCTGGTTCAGCAGCAGCAGGGAACCGGCCGCTATCCTGGTCAGCAGGTAATCGGTATCGACCGGCTGTTGCCGGCCCAGTGCGACCAGGTCTATGGTGTGGAGTGCCAGGGCTGTGGGCTGATTCATGGGATAGGCGTAGATCGTTGGCAGGGACGGGAATTGTAGCGGTTTTGCAGCTAGGATGGCGCTGCCGGCTCAGGAAAGAGCTGGGCAATTGTTTCCATGAGGCATCTAATTGTTGTTTTACAATTATCAAATGAGTAAATAATTGTAACTTTGATAGGGATGTCACGGAGCCTGGAGTATAGTCAAGACTCTCTCCCTCCAACCTCCTAAGGATTGGATTAAGCCCGCGCCGCAAGGTTCGGGCTTTTTTTTGCCTGGAAGCTTCCGCGAAAATCATTCTGTTCGCTGAAATTTGAGGTAACTTGGTAAACCGTTGCGGCCTGAGAGTCCGCATGGGAAATGGAGCGCCTTAGCTTATGTATGCCTGGACTATGCAAGCCTGGAAATGGATGCTGCTCGCCGCTTTGTTGCCGGCCGTCCCTGCTGTCGCCCAGCAGATTGCCCCGGCCCCGCCCAATTACGGCAAATACCTGGGAACGTTGCAGCTGCAGTGGCTGCCGGATGAGCAGCATGTATTGGTGCTGGCGCCTTTCGACTATATCGACCCCCAGGGGCAGACGTGGAGCGTGGCGCGTGGCCATGTGGTGGATGCCTCGTCGATACCGCAGCTGGCCCGGTCGCTGATGGGTGAACCGTTTGACGAGGAGTACCGCGAAGCGACGGTGATCCACGATGTGGCTTGCGATGAAAAGACGGCTGACTGGGAATCGGTCCATGCTGCCTTTTACACCGCCTTGCTGGCGTCCGGTGTGGACGGCTTGAAGGCGCGTTTGCTGTATGCCGCGGTATACCATTTCGGTCCGCGCTGGGACGCCAGGCTGGAAAGCAGAAATGTCCCCGCATCGCAGGCACAGAGCGAAATCAACAAGCTGTCGTCGCAATTATCCGCCGGCAAGAATGTGAAACTCGCCATCATTCCCAAAATCGCTTCCAGCAAGCAGAATGCGGCGGAACAGGCCGCCCGCGCGCCGCGTATGGTCGACGTGCTGGTGTCGGCGCCGGCCGCCCGCCGCAGCCTAAATGAACTGGATTTTGTGATGCTGAGGCTGGCGATAGAGAATAGGGAACACTCTCGCGCCGGGCCCATGTCGCTGGATGAAATCAGGAATTTCAAGTTAGGGAAATAGGGCCGGGCCGCCAGTGGCTCCTGGCCGCTATCAGGCTTTGCCCAATTTGGCATCCAGACTGACGCTGCCGCCGCCTGCCAGGCTGAAATACAAAAACACAAAGCAGTACAGCACCGCCAGTTCGCCCTGGTTGAGGATGGGCAATGGGGCATTCGGCGCGTGCGCCATGAAATAGGCGACCGCCATCATGCCCGACAGGATGAAGGCGGTCGGCCTGGTAAACAAGCCGACCAGGATCAGCACGCCACCGGTTATTTCCAGCACACCGGCTGCGCCCATCAGCGACATCAGCTGCAGGCCGTCAAACATCGCGACATGGGGCATGCCGAACAACTTGGCCGTGCCATGCTGCAAGAACATGAAGCCGGCGATGATGCGCAACAGGCTTAAGGCGCGAGGCGTCCAGGTGGAGGCAAAAGCGGTCTGGTTTTTCATGGTTTTCCTTATCTGTATGTTGATCTGTATGTTGATATGGGGTCGGCACGGGGGCGCCCTGTGCAGGCCCTAGTTTGCTCCCGTTTTTGTGCTTTGTGGACTCTTAGTTGGAGGCGGGCCGGTTATACTGTGGCCGCAACGAATATTTGATGCTTGACTTTGCCCCAAGGGCAGACTTTAGACTGTGATGTGAATAATCGCCGAGGAGAACGATGCTGACGATAGGCCAGATGGCGCGGATGTTTGGTGTTACTACCAAGACCCTGCGCCACTATGAATCCGTCGACGTATTCCGGCCCGCGCAGTATGGGCTGGACAACGGCTATCGTTACTATGCGCCGGCTCAGATTGCGAGCCTGCGGCGCATACTCTGGCTGCGCTCGCTGGAGCTGCCGCTGGATATCATCCGTGACTTGTCCTTGATGGGGGCGCTGGATGACGAGACTCGCCTGCGTGCGGCGCTGGAAAAACACGCCGCTGTGCTGGCCGCAGAGATCTCCGCCAGGCAAAGATTATTCCTCGAGCTTCGAGCCTATATTGATCATACATCCGAGGAGGATCACATCATGTCTACCGCTACTACATCCCGGGCCGCCACCAAACCGGCCATCGTCGAACATCCCGCC
Organism: Pseudomonadota bacterium; assembly: GCA_040390485.1. Taxonomy (GTDB): domain Bacteria; phylum Pseudomonadota; class Gammaproteobacteria; order Burkholderiales; family Burkholderiaceae_D; genus Undibacterium. The sequence goes on along the minus strand of JAZJYH010000034.1, from coordinate 21,580 downwards.
TTCACCGTAATAGGCATGGAGCATGACGATAAACTAGGCAGTATTTCCGATTTATGGGTGCGCTACCTGCCGCGCGAGCATGAAATCAAGCAGCGCACCGAGAATACCGTCAGCTACGGCCTGTGCATAGGCAACGCTGACGATTTCAGATATGTGGCCGGGGTCGCGGTTGCGCCCGGCACGCCGGTGCCGGCCGGCATGACCATGGTGCAGGTGCCGGCGCAGCGCTACGCCGTGTTCACCCACACCGGGCCGGTCACGGAAATAGTGAATACCTTCGGCTATGTGTATGAACATGGCCTGGACGACAATGGCCTGCATAAAAAAGCGGGCATCGATTTTGAACGCTACGATGAAAAATTTACCGGCCCCATGGATCCGGCATCGCAACTCGACCTGTATTTTCCTATTGAGTAGCGGCCTGGAGCGCCGATGCCGGGGCAGGGTAATGATGCGCAAGGGGCCTGCCGTGGAGAAAAGGACTGCATGGCTGCAACAGCCGGGAAGTTTCAGTCTGACTTATCCAAACCGTAAGCCGGGACTGTACTGATGGCGCCGTCAACATCAGCTTTGCCAGCGCCATTGCGGGCTTGCGTGTATGCTGGTTTTTTTGAATCCCGTCACGTCAGGATCATCATGAAAACCCGCCTTATCATGGCCCGCCTGCCGTTGCTCGGCGTCCTGCTGCTGGCGGTCCTGCTGGCCGCTGCGCCGTACCATGCCTATGCCGCCGGCCCCGATGCCGAAACACGGCTGCTTGATCCGGAAGCGCGGCTACGCCTGGCAATAGCGGACGGCGAGGCCACCGTGCTCAATGTGGACGGCGGCGCTATCCGCGTGGTATTTGCCGACGGCAAGCTGGCCCTGCCCAAAACGGAAATCCTGGACTGGATACGCGCCGATGCGCGGGCGGTGGCCGTCTATTTTGGCGGTTTTCCGGTCAAGGAGCTGGGTCTTCTGCTGGTGCCGGTGGCCGGCGGCAAGATCAGCCAGGGGGTGACCTTTGGCGACGGCAAGCCGGTGATCAGGGTCGGCATCGGGCAGGACGCGGATGCCGGTGCCCTGTCCCGCGACTGGATCATGGTGCATGAAATGGTGCACCTGGGCTTTCCGCTAATGGCGCGCCGCCATCACTGGATAGAAGAGGGCATCGCCACCTATGTGGAGCCGATCGCCCGGGCCCAGGCCGGCTTGCTGCCGCCTGCCAGGATCTGGGGCGACCTGCTGCGCGACTTGCGCCAGGGCTTGCCTGCCGACGGCGATCGCGGTCTGGACAATACCCATAGCTGGGGGCGCACCTATTGGGGCGGCGCGCTGTTTTGCCTGCTGGCCGACGTCAAGTTGCGCGAGCAGACCCGGAACCGCTACGGCTTGCAGCACGCCTTGCGCGCCATCAACCGCGATAGCGGCGGCATGGCCAATGGGTGGGCTATCCTGCGCGCCTTGCAAGTAGGCGATGCGGCCACCGGCACCCATGTGCTGACTGAGTTGTACGCAGAAATGGCCGAGCGGCCGGTGACGCCCGATTTGCCGGCCTTGTGGCGCAAGCTGGGGGTGGCGCTGGTGGATGGCAAGCTGGTGCTGGACGACAGCGCCGAGTTGGCGGCGATACGGCAGGCGATCACTAGGGCGCCGGCGCCCTAGTGTACAAACGTAAATGAATGCCTTTATGGCTCAAGCTTGTCACAAGGGCGACATATTTCGCCGCTATAGTGTGATCTGTCTCCTCCAACTCTCCTAAGGAATTGGATTTAACCCGCAGCGCAAGCTTGCGGGTTTTTTTTGCCTGAATTTTGAGCAGGGGAAATAAATCCTTATAAATCATTGGTCTAGCCGCAATTTTTTTGACTTATCCACAGGATTGTTAACATCGTTTGTGGGTAACTTGTTTGCCGGCTTGCAATCATTGCTAATGATTTAGCAAATTATCGAATCGTCCATATTGCCTGATTTGCCGGACCCGTCACAGCCCGGCGACCGCCAGGCTGCGTCTGGAGGCTATTTCAATACCAGCTCACGCACCAGCTCGCTGCCCAGGATCTCGCGCCATTCGTTGCGGTCCCTGGTTTCCTTGCTTTGTTGCTCCATGCTGCCGCTGACTTGCCGCCCTATGTTCTCAAACTGTTCTATCTTGTCCAGCGTCGCCATATTCGGGTAAGTGACGATCAGGATCAAGTCAGGCTCGGACGGTTTGCGCGGGCTGGCGCCATATACCGCATATCCCACGATCAGCCCGGCTTTTTTATAGGCTTCCATTTCTTTCTTGTACTTCAAGTCCAGGAATTTCATATAGTCTTCGAAGTGGCCGAGCTTGGTTTTGACATAGGTGACTTCGGTGACGTTTCCTTCTTTGTAATATTTGACGTCGTCAGCGTTGGCAATATTGCAGACTGCAAACAATGCAGCGAATAAAAACAAGAAATAGCGGCGCATTTTTTTCCCCTTATTAGTTTTGTTGAGTTGGTCGCCCTCACTGGGCAATCCAGTCTTGTTTGGATTTGTTTTGATATCAATGTAACTTTCATAATTAAATGAATTATTTTGATGAAACAGGGGTCTTGGCAGTGCGCCGGTTTATGGAAGGGCGGGGTCTGTGCTGGCAGCGGCCGGCGGTCGGCGCAGGCGGGGAGGGATGTCAAGCGCGGGAGGGAAGTGCCGCAGGGCTACAAAAATGCCTGCCGCAGCCATGCAAGCCGGCTGGCGTTGCGCGCGCTTTCTGGCAGGCGTACTACGGTATTCAATAGACGGTTCAGGAAGTGGTCTGGTCACTGATATGCGTGATCGCATACCTTTTTTCACTGATCTGTTTCAGTACATCGTCGACTGCCAGGCTAGGGATGGGGCGATCTTTTTGTTCCAGGTCCAGTTGCCTGGAGTGGACTTGCCAGTCGGTATTGGTGACTTCCTCGGGCAGGATCTTGCCGGTAGGAACAGCAAGATAGGAATATTTGTTGCCGCTTTCTGCGCGGCGATATAAATCAACGATCATGGCATCTCCCTTGGGTGGGGTGGATATGAACAATACCGGGCAGCGGCAAGCGCTGATGAATGCTGGGCAGCGGCAAGCGCTGATTTATAGCATAGGCGATTTATCGGGAGTTTCCTAATGGGGGTTCAGGCTTGCAGCGGGGCAAGGGTAGAGTCACGGGTTCGATGACAAGGGCCGCCTGTGGATGTAAGCAGCCCCTGTCTGGATAGGATACGGTTGCACGGCTTCCATTCACGTGCAGCCAGGCCAGGTTCTACTTCATTGCCTTGGCCTCGGCTTTGGATTTTTTATAGGCGGCTGCAGCGTCGGCCTTGGCCATTTTCTCCTTGGCTTCTGCGTCTTTATTGCAGGTTCTTCTGGCGTCGCCGTCCAATTTCTTGCATTCGGCCTCGGAGGCTTCATACTCGCCCCTTATCTTGGCCTTGGCTGCCTTGTAATCGCCTTCCGCCCTTTCCTTGACGGCCTTGGCATCCAGCTTGGCATCGTCTTCGGCAACAGCGTGCACATTCACCGCCATGGCGAACAGGCCGGTCAGTATCATGGGAAATAATTTTTTCATCTTGAAACTCCTTAAATGGATAGGCTTCCCTCATATACCCGCTGCATGTCGTGCGCAAGCGCATCCAAGCGTATCTGCTATGGCGTTGCACACTCAACTAATTCGTCCTGCAAGCACAGGGTGTTCGGGAAACGACGTTAGAGAATTAGTGCCTCTACGATAAACAGGGGCAAACATCGGCTCGGTGCGGAAACGCACAGTAGCCTGCTAAAACCTAGCTGGCCGGCATCTGCATCTTGCGGACAAGTCATTCTTTGTTGCGGCTGCAATGCATACTTGCGAGCTATGCGCGCTGGCGTACCGTCCGCCCCCAAGCTTGCCTGTACGCTGTCAGTCTCAGCCGCAGACGTTCGGAGATTGCCATGCCCATCAACCAAGCAAAATATGAAACCCCGCAATATGTGATCGATTTCACGCCACGCACCGTGCAGGCGTTGCTGTCCAAGCCGACGCAGGACGGCGAGTCGGTGTTGCTGGATTTTCATGTCGACGGCGAACCGCAAACCAGGGCTCGCGGCTCCGGCCAGCGGCACGGCGACAATGGCTTTATCGCCAGTGTCGAGTTAGGGGAGGAACCGCAGAATCACGTATGGAACTTTGACCTGCTATTGGAGCGGGCTCGCCTGCACCTGGACGATGCGAGGGTAGTGTCCAGGCGCGCTTGAAGCAAACGAGAAAAATCGATCCTATAGGCAGGCCCGGACCCTGGCCTAGAAATCAGCCACGGCAGCATGCCAGGTCGCCCGGATGCGGATGGCCTTGCCGTTACCAGCCTTGCTGCCGCTCATTTCAAAGTCTGTATAGGAAGATTGGCGGAAACCGTCCAACATATATTCGCCTCGCAAGTGCGCCTCCTGAGTGCCGCCGACCGCTTCGTGACTCTGTATATTCAGGTAACTGTGCAATGGCGAGGCGCCGTCCCTGACTCGGCCCGAGTCATGATGCAAGGCGTCATCGCCGCTGATATCGCCTTCCGATATTCTGACCACGCCGCTGGCGGCGAAATCATCTGCGCTGATTTCAAGCCTGTAGTAACCGTTGTGTACCAATGAATCCACCTATGCTCCTAGTAACCACAGTAAGCGAAAGGGCCCCGCATATGCGGAGCCCTTGCGGTTAATACCGATCAGCCTGCTGCGAGGCCCCGTCCTATCTGGAAAGTGGCTCATCGCTCCTGCGAACAGCGTTGGTGTCGTTCAGCCTGACGTTATGTTCTTGTGCGGAACGCTACAAAGTCTGTTGCCAGCTATCCCATGCTTTTCAGCAATGCGGTAGATGAGCATGCTTCCCCCGTAGTAAATCGACCCCGCTGTCATTCGCAGTTCGATTCACAGTGCGCTGATCAAGTGCTTGCAGTGTAGGCCGCGCCCGAAACAGCCGCTATCGGATGAGCGGCAGCATCCTTGTAGGATTGCGTCTTCTCGTGCTGCACGCCGGAGTGACAGGGAAAGTGTTGGAAAAAAATCATCCGGCGCAAATACATGCCTGATTGATATTGAATAATTGACAATGAAGTTGTAGCATCAGCGACGGCCCTTGCCAACCATATTCAGGGCGGATTTTGTCCTGGCCTAGACGGAGACTATCATGCCAAAAAATATCATCGTATGTGCCGACGGTACCTGGAACGGACCGGCTACCCAGGGCGGTCCGGAGCCTATAGACGGCGAAGACGACAGGGGGGAGTTTATTGTTCCTCCCATCACCAATGTGGTCAAGATTTTCGGCAACCTGATCGGGTATTCCATCCCGGCGACCATAGGCCTGGCCAATGAGCAGGAAATCTCTTTTTCCTCGCCCGCGGGCGAAGTGCAGCAAGTGGCCAAATACCTGCACGGCGTGGGCGACTCGGCCAACCTGCTCAACAAGCTGCTGGGCGGGGCTTTCGGCATGGGCATCATTGCCCGCATCGTGCGCGGCTATACCTTCATTTCCCGCCATTACCAGGCGGGCGACGCCATCCACATCGTGGGTTTCAGCCGCGGGGCCTATACGGCGCGCGCGCTGGCCGGCATGATTGCCAGGGTAGGGCTGCTGGACCCCAGGACCTATGATCCCGAGGACAAAGAAACTGCCTACCGGCTGGCGATTGCGGCTTGGGCCAAATCGAAGTCGGTCTCGATTTCCCCGGCTAGCCCGCTGTCGGCGATCTCCAACACTTTCGTGGATTTCATCCAGGCCTTTGTCGCCAGCGGCCTGGGGCCCAACAGCCTGATCCCGAATGTGCCGGTGAAGTCGGTGGCGGTGTGGGATACGGTGGGCGCGATGGGCGTGCCCAAGTATATGCAGGGGAAACGCTATGACCTGTTCCGCTTCGTCGACGACAAACTGAGCCCCAGGGTCGAGCACGGTTTCCATGCGATGGCGATAGACGAACTCAGGATAGATTTCCCGGTGACGCAGTGGGAAAGGCGCGACGGCGTGCTGCAATGCTGGTTTGTCGGATCGCACGCCGACGTCGGCGGCGGCTATCCGGCCGACCAGTCGCAATTGTCCGACAATGCGCTAGCCTGGATGATGAAGCAGCTGCGTTCGGTCGGCGTCTTGTTCGTCAGTCCGCCGCCGCACGCGCCCAAGCCGGCGGTATTAGGCGTACCCGTGCACACGCCATGGACCAAGCCGCCGTTCAGCGCGCTGGGACGCTCGCCGCGGAAGGTGGAGACCGCCGATTTTATCCACACCAGCGTGCTCAACAGGTGGACTGCCGATGACGGCTACCGTCCATCGGCGATGCAGGATTTTGTGAATAAACCGGCAAACAGCTTTCATATCCTGGAGTAATCCCGTACTCTGCGCTTGGCGGCCGGAAAACGAGCGAGACGGATATTCGGTCGCGAATGTTGATGCCAATGTTGATGCCAATGTTGATGCCAATGTTGAAGCACTCCAGAAAACCAGGGCCGAATATGCAGATAGACTTCCACCATGGCGTGACCTTTATTATTGCCCGCCTGGCAGGCTTCAGTGCGGACGAAGCAGACATCATCGCGCACAGCGCACAGTATGTGGATGACGCGACGAATAAGGGCGAGATCTGGTTCGACAACGGCATGCTGTACGAGCGCATCGCGTCGGCGCACAAGATGCTGGACTACAGCAATATGGAAATGCTGGCCAATCATCGGGTCTGGCTGCCTTTCCATTTCTTGCCCGGCAATAATGGCGAAGCCAGGCCAGACTCTCCGCCGGCGCTGGATGCGCAAGCCTATGCGCAGCGCTGTGTGTGCCGTCCCAACAGCGCGCCGGCCAGGGAATTGATGCGCTCGGTGGTGGAGCGGCAGGCCCGCCGCTACGCCCTGTACCGCTTGGGCATCGCCGCCCACGTGTTCGTCGATACCTGGGCGCATCAGGGTTTTGTCGGCTTTGCCAGCGAATTGAATATCGCGCGCCAGCTCAAGGCTGAAAACGACGTGCACCATGAAAAGTCTTTCACGGAGCGGGCATTTGAATTGTTCGGCAGCAATTGGGATCAGGCGATGCAAGGCCTGGTCGGTGCCATGCTGCCGCTAGGGCATGGCTCGGTGCTCAGCTATCCCGATCGCCCCTACCTGAAATGGAGCTACGAAAATTCCCTGGGCCAGACCGTGGTGCGCGACAATCCCAGGGACTTTACCGAAGCGGCGGGGGAATTATTCCAGTGGTTTTGCCGCTACCGGGATTTTGCGGCACATCCGGCAGACGCCCTGGACAAGATCTTTCCCTTGCCGGAAAAATGGCCGAAGCTGGTGGACGGCTTGCGGCATATCACCGACGAAGATCCGGATGCCAGGCACGTGCGCTGGCTGGATATGGCAAAAGACGGGACCTTCGGCTTTCATGACGAAGTGGACTACCTGGAGTCGGGCATAGGCTCATGGAAGGAAATGGCGCTGGGCACCGAGGAAGACGTCAACCAGAATGAAGACGACAAATTGCCGCTGCCGCCGGAATTCCATAAAAGCCACTGGAAGCTGTTCCACGACGGCTTGCAGGCGCACCGCTTCTATGTCTTGCATGAACTGTTGCCGGAATATGGTATTTTGAGCAGCTAAACCCTTACCGCCGAGACCGAGATGGGACCCATAGAAAAATTCCTGCTATTTGTCGCCTTGCCCGTCGTGCTGCTGTCGTTGCTGGTCGAGGCGGCGGTGTTGTCTTACCGCCAGCGCTATGACTGGAAGGCCTTGGGAATCTCAGTCTGCGACCTGATATTGCGCACCACGGTCGCGATTTTCCTGCCCTTGTCGATCGCGACCCCGGTCGTGAATTATGTCTGGGGACACAGGCTGATGACGATGGCGCTGGATGGCTGGCCGGCTTTTCTGCTGCTGTTCGTCGGCCAGGAATTCTGTTACTACTGGTACCACCGCGCGGCGCACCGGGTGCGCTGGTTCTGGAGCAACCATGCGGTACACCATACGCCCAATGAGTTGAACCTGTCGGCCGCCTACCGCATAGGCACGCTGGGCAAACTATCTGGCGTGGCGCTGTTTTTCCTGCCCATGATGTGGCTCGGTTTTTCGCCGCGCATCGTGGCGGCGACGCTAACCCTGAACCTGCTGTACCAGTTCTGGATACATGCCACCTGGATACCCAGGCTGGGCTGGATGGAATATGTATTCAACACGCCTTCTGCCCATCGCGTGCACCACGCCGCCAACCTGGAATACCTGGACGCCAACTACGGCGGCGTGCTGATCGTCTTCGACCGCCTGTTCGGCACCTATAGGGAAGAGCGCGCGGAGCTGCCTTGCCGCTACGGCCTGGTGCATCCGGTCGCCGGCTACAACCTGTTGCGAATAGAGTTCAGCCAGTGGCTGGCGCTGGCGCGCGACCTGGCCGCAGCGCGCAGCCTGAAGGCCTTCTGCGGCTATCTGCTGATGCCGCCGGGCTGGCGCCCGGACGGCAAGGGCCAGACTACCGAAGACCTGCGCCGCCTGGCCAAGCCGGAATCCGCCGGCGCCTTGGCTGACATTCCTGTTGGCGGCCGATTGGCCGAGTAAACCTGTGCTTGCCGGGCTGCCACTGGCGCCGGCCCGCTAATTCACTTTTCCGCCGGCCCGGTTTATGCGGACGCCGGCCGCGGCTGTATCGTCAATTCGGCATACGCCGTCTCCGGATCCTGCTCGCGGCGGAACCTATGGTCCGGCAGCAGCACCAGCAGCAGTTCGGCCGTGGTGCGCACGATACAGCCGGCCGCTACGTGGCCGCCTGTGACGCGGCCCTGGGCATCGGCCACGGCCATGTGCAGGTGGGCGCCGTCGACGGAGAGTGAGCCCGCCAGGCTGAGTATCTCCAGATCGCCACGCAATTCCGTCGCCTGGCCGGCGCCGGCCAAGCGCAGTTGCGCCACGCTCAGGCTGCCTATGCCCTGCAAGACATACGCCGCGCTCACGCCGTATTGCGGCAGCAACTCCTGCAGCGCGCTGCGCAGGTCCTGGCCGGGATGGAGTCTTAGCGGAAGAGGGAGCATGGTGTTTTGAGCAGATATTGGTATCGGTTTGAGTGTATCTGGTTTTGGGGAGGCCGGCGTTTTCGCGCAATCCTGGCAGCTGCAATGGCGCACTGCAATATCGAATTGAGCCATGGCGCGCCAACATGGCGACTTAAATTTGTTACTATTGTCGCAATGGGTTCCATTATTAAAATGTGAGGCGGCTTGTTTGGCGACCAAACAAGGGTACAGAGAAGGAGATCGCAGTGAAGGCCTGGAGCATCCTGTGCTTGAGTGTATTACTGTCAGCTTGCGCCAGCGTCAGTACCTTGCCCCGTACTGAATCTGTTCTCAACGACAGGCTGTTCCAGCCGCCTTCGGTGCGCATTGACGCCGCTGACGTGTTTGCCCTCAGCGACCAGATGCAGCGCTACCTGAAGAATGAAATTGCCCCCCTGGCAAGCACCAAGGGGGGTACCAGCGCGCTGGTGGAGGCGCTCTACAATAAACAGCAACTGAAGCTGGAGTATGAATCGACGATGACCCGCAATGCGAGCCAGGCCTTTGATTCGCGCTCCGGCAACTGCCTGTCTCTGGTCATCATGACCACTGCTTTTGCCAAGCAGCTCGGCGTCAATGTCGAGTTTCAAAGCGTCTTTGTGGACGAGGCCTGGAGCCGCAAGAGCAATATTCATTTTCTGAACGGCCATGTCAATCTGATACTGGGCCGGGCGCCCAAGTCCCACTTTAATTACATGGGCGATCCACCGATGCTGGTTGATTTCCTGCCGGCCGAGGAGAGTCGCGGCTACCGCCGGCTGAGCATTTCAGAGAACACCATAGTCGCGATGTATATGAATAACCGCGCCGCCGAGTCGCTGGCTGTGAATAAGCTCGATGACGCCTATTGGTGGGCGCGCGAGGCGATCCGCCAGGCGCCGGCCTTTACCTCGGCTTACAATACCTTGGGTGTGATTTACCAGGCACATGGCAACCTGAACGAGGCGGCGCAGGTGTTCAATTCGATTTTGCAGTGGGAGCCCGGCAATGTTGTCGCCATGTCCAATCAATCCCAGGTTTTCCTGGCGCTGGGGCGCGCGGAAGAAGCGAAAGCCCTGGTCTCCAGGCTGGAAAAAATTGAGCCTTATCCGCCTTTTTATTTCTTTGATCGCGGCATGGCGGCCATGCGCGAAGGAAATTTCCAGGCGGCGAAAGAGTTGTTCGGCAAGGAAGTGAGCCGCGCGGCTTACTACCATGAGTTCCAGTTCTGGTTAGGCATCGCCACCTTGCGTCTGGGCGAGGTAAAGGAGGCGCGCCAGCACATCGCCATCGCATTGGAAAACGGGCCTGACATCGCCGACCGCAACCTGTACTCGGCAAAGCTGGAGCAGATGAAGTTTAATGCGCTCCGATAAAAATGGACGAGCCTCGGGCATGCAGGCCCGAAGGGATGGCGTTCGGGCGCAGCCAGGGTTTTCGGGCTACGGGGGTAAGCCCGCATTGAAGCCCACATTGAAGCCCGCATTTTCCCTGTGTCGATATGATTCTTTTTGCAATAAACCGCCATGCTGCCTCGGTGGGTTTGCATGAATTTGCTTGACGCACCGCAATATCAAAATAATGCCCGGCATTTCAAATCTGCAATTCGAACTTGCTACTATGGCCGGAATGGAGCCTATAATTAAAACGGAGGGTCGGCGTTGCCGACGCCATCCGTCTGACCCCGGCGATCCCGTTTACCTTACGACTTGAGCGCCGGAAAAGGAGGTAGCAAATGAAAACCTGGGCGACCCTGTGCCTGTGTGCACTACTCAGTGCTTGCGCCAGCGTCAGCACCTTGCCGCGTGTCGACAGCCTGCTGAACGACAAGCTGTTCCAGCCTGCCTCCGTCCGTATCGACGCCAATGACGTGTTTGCCCTGAGCGGCGAGATGCAGCGCTACCTGGAGCAGGATATTGCGAAGCTGGTCAGGGTCAAGGGGACAACCAGCGCCCTGGTCGATGCGCTCTACAACAAGCAGCAACTGAAGCTGGAGTATGAGTCGGCGATGACCAGGAATGCCGCTCAAGCCTTCAGCTCGCGCTCGGGCAATTGCCTGTCGCTGGTGATCATGACCGCCGCCTTCGCCAAAAAAATGGATATCAATATCGAGTTCCATAGCGTGTACGTGGAGGAAACCTGGAGCCGCAAGGGCAATATCAATTTCCTCAGCGGCCATGTCAACCTGACCCTGGGCCGGACTGCGACCAAATCCCGGTTTGAATACATAGGCGATCCGCCGCTGATCGTCGACTTTATACCGGCCAGCGAGAGCCGCGGCTACCGCCAGCAAGTCATCCCGGAAAGCACCATCGTCGCCATGTACATGAATAACCGCGCCGCCGAATCGCTGGCCGTGGACAAGGTGGACGACGCCTATTGGTGGGCGCGCGAGGCCGTCATCCAGGCGCCCACTTTCCTGAGCGCCTACAATACCCTGGGCGTGGTCTACCAGACCCGCGACATGTTGAAGCAGGCCGATCAGGTGTTTAGCGCCGTGCTGGAGCGCGAGCCCGATAATATCGCGGCCTTGTCCAACCAGTCCAAGGTCTTGCGGGACCTGGGGCGGCTCGAAGAATCAAAGGCCCTCAACGCCAGGCTGGCCAGGATAGAGCCTTATCCTCCTTTCTATTTCTTCGACCGCGGCATCGCGGCGATGAAGGAAGGCGATTTCCAGACCGCGAAAGAGTTGTTTACCAAGGAGGTCAACCGGGCGGCCTATCATCATGAATTCCAGTTCTGGCTCGGCATCGCCGACATGCGCCTGGGCGACGTGCGCGAAGCCCGCAAGCATATCGCTATCGCCCTGGAAAACGGCCCCACGATTGCCGACCGCGACCTGTACTCGGCCAAGCTGGAACAGCTAAAGATGTATAAGGCAACCCGGCAAAACTGAATGTCGCGCCGGTGAAGGCGCAGCCGCTGTGCGCTGGCGCTGAAATTCGACTATGATAGCGGCCCCATCTACCCGAGCACAGCAGCAATGAGCAATCTACCCATCACAGAGCCAGGCCTGGACGGCGAACCGCCCATCGACGAGATCAAGACCCAGGAACCACGGCTGTGGTGCGACAAGGGCTGGACCGCGCGCGTGATCAAGAATGACGATGACGAAGGCTGGGCGGTGGCGATGTACCAGGACGGCCAGGCCGAACCGGCGCTGGTAGGCCCCTGGACCATGGGCCGCGACAAGAAGAATCCCAAGCCGCTGGATGCGAATGCCTTCGGCACCCTGGTCAAGACCGCGTCGGAGGTATTGCGCAGGCACGAGCAGCAATTGCACGCGACCCTGCACAAGAGCCTATATGTGAACCTGGCGGCCGGCAGCATCAGGGTCGACCTCGATATCGTTCCCGACGAGGACGATCCCTATGCGCTACTGAGCGCCTATGACGAGATGGGTGAACAGCTGGCCCAGGTAAAAGTCGCGGCCGGTTTCAAGCTCAGCCGCGGCAGCGCCGAGGCGTGGGTGGAAAACGAATTCAGCAAGCCGCGCTAAACCTGTCCAATATCCTACTGCGCGGGCGTGATCGGGGTTCATGCGCTACTCAGAATGCTCACGTACCTTAAGTACGTTCCGCTTCTTGTGTTGCTCTTCACCCCGCTGACGCCCGCTCGCTACGGATCTTGAACAGGTTTCAATCTCGCATGGACGCCGATTGGTGTATGCTGCCCCGATACCTCGCTATTGAAGAAATGAGTTCTTATGAGCAATGACAACGACACCGATATCCAGCTGAGTGGCCCGTTCAAGGCCGCCGACGCGTCTGGCAAGAGCCATGACGTGAAGGGCATACGCATCTTTGACGAAGGCTACGGCATTATTGACGTGTATGTCGATTTTGCCGCGGCCCTGGGGCAGGGCAAGCTGTATCAAGACCAGGTGCTGGTCGGCCAGATTTTGGCCAGGCTGCGCAGTCTCGGCTATGTCGGCCCGGACTTCGGCCACGGCGACCTTGGCCTGCAGGACGACAAGCTGATCGTGCTGGAAGCGCCGGAAGAGTTCAATACTTTTGCCGCCGGCCGTGGCTGGAAAAACCTGGCGGAGGAATTCGAGGACGAGCATGCTGCCGATGACGCTGCTGACCAGGGCGCCGGCCAGGGTATTGCACCGGCGTCCGGCAACCAGCTGGATGCGCTGCTGCGCAAATTCAAGTCTTGAATACAGCCCGCCGCTAGCGAGTTGCTTGCCGCTTCAATGCGGCAAGCCGTTCCAGGCTGTCTGCCGGCCAGTAGGCGCTGCGCTGGTAGTACTCGTCCACCGCCGGCGTCTCCGGCGGCAAGATGAGCCAGGGCTGTTTGGAGGCGGTAAAGATATGGATGTCCGGCGGCAGCCGGTCCGGATTATCGAGCGTGCCGACCCGCACGAAGTGCACCGCTGTGCCGGCCCCGGCATAATTGCTCCACACCGCCACCCGGCACTGCGGGCAGCGTGAAATCTTTTGCCCCTTGCCGCTAAAGGAGGGGGTGTCCACTACTTCCGGCTGGCCCTGCAGCAGCGCGACCCGATCCGCTTCTATCATGGCATTCAGGGCAAAGGCGGCGCCGCTCTCGCGCTGGCACCAGCGGCAATGGCAGCAATGCACGAAGAGTGGCTTGCTGTTCAATTGATAGCGTATCGCCCCGCAGGTGCAACCACCCTGCATCGGATAGCCTGTATCTGCGCTCATGTCATCTCCTTGATTTTTAGAACTCATTTCCTAAATATCAGTGAGATGCGTTTGCCCCAGAAAAGACGCTGGCAAGGCGCGGGAGGCAGTCAATAGCGGGCTATTGACAACGAGTGCAACGCAGCCTCGGCGGCCCCGTCCCCCGCCTTTTCTGGGGCAAACCCTCCGGGAACGGTCTATTTGGGCGCATTGGCGGCGTTGTGCGGGGACGCCTAGTCCGCTAGCAAAGGCACCAGCCTTTGCTAGCGGCGACGCCTGGCACTGCATCCCAAATAGACGCGTTCGCACTCACTGCTATTTAGGAAATGAGTTCTAATATTGTATCGCCAGACGTCTTTACCCGGCTTTACACTTTCGTGCCCTTATAGCAACAAACAAGAAACAATCGGGCGCTATAGTAGGGCTTCAATGATGGAACAGGACACTAGCTTGAGCCAAGACAAAAATATCCAGATCAACCGCCGCCGCGTGCTGGCGCTGGGCCTGGCCGGTGCGGGCGCGCTGGGGCTGGCCGCCAGCGAGGCGGCGACGGGCAAAAAAACCGGCGCGCCCCTGGCCTTGACGGCGCAAACCACGGAAGGCCCTTACTATTTCGACCCCAAGCTAGTGCGTGCCGATATTGCCGAAGGGCTGCACGGCGTGCCGCTGGAGATACGGTTGAGCGTGCTTGACCAGGCCGGCTTGCCGCTGCAGGGGGCCAGGGTAGATGTCTGGCATTGCAATGCGGCCGGCGTGTATTCCGGCTATGCCGGGCAGGGTGAGCGGGGCGGTATCGACACCCGGGGCAAGACCTTTTTGCGCGGCAGCCTGATCACGGATACGCAGGGCGTGGCCGCCTTCCGCTCGGTCTATCCGGGCTGGTACGAAGGGCGCACCACACATATCCATTTCAAGGTGCTGAACGTGGCCGGCAGCCGGACCATGCTGACTTCGCAGTTCTTTTTGCCGGATGCGCTGAGCGAATTCCTGTATACCCAGTTGCCGGACTACCGGCGCGGCAAGCTGCGCCAGACGCTCAATAGCAATGACGGCATAGCGCTGAGCGCAGGGAATAGCGTTGCCGGTGCGGTGCGCGAAGAGCAGGGCCGCTATGTGGCCACGCTGGCCGTCGTGGTGGACCGTAACGCCAACCAGGCGATAGATCGGCCGTGGCCGCCGGCTCCGCCGGGAGGCATGGGGGAGGGGCCGCCGCCGGGAATGCCGGGCGACATCGCCGGCCGGCCGCCAGGCATGGGTGGCCCACAGGCACATGGTTTTGCCGATGAGGCGGCGCGCACGGCGGCATTGGTGCCGGGAGCAGCCAAGAAATAATCTGGAAGCCGGGGCTAAGCCGGATCAGGAGAAGCTCTGCGGTCCGGGGTGGGGGCCAATCGGGGGGTTAATGCGCCTCGATGTCGGCCAGGCTTTCGCTGCCGCGGGTGGTGATGTCATAGCCGCCGCCGTCTGCCCGGCGGACGATGTGGCCCTTTTTGCCGAGGAAGAGTGCGACGTCGGCGCTGAGCGGGGCCAGCGGGTCTAGCGATATCGCGCGCAGGCCGTCGATGCAATTCTTGATGAACAGGGTTTCCTTGCCCTTGTCGGTCAGGCTCAGGCTGCCGTCCCTCTCGTAGGCGATGAATTTAAGGCCGGCCAGGCGCTTGGCGTTCCTGGCGACGCAGGCCGATGCGCGTCCCTGGCTGGAGGTTTTGGCGATCTGTTGCAGCGCGTCCAGTTCATCGATTGTCAAACTATTATTCATTACTGCTTCCTGGTAAAAAGTGCTAATTCCGTACTTGGCGACATGGTACGCGGCAAGCACGCGAGTAGCAAGGAGCAGATGGGCGGGATCGCGTCACGCGCAGCCCGGGGATGCCTTGTATTAATATTCCCATATTGCAACAATATGCCAAGGACGGTAAACTGCCTCAATTCATTTTGAAATTCAGGGGATAGACATGGCTGGCTGCCCCAGATGCGGGTCGGATGACCTGCGGCGGATTCACCGAACCATGCTGATGAAGATACTGGGTATCACCAAGTATTTCCGCTGCCGTGGTTGCGGGCACTTCTTTGTATCCTGGTTCAAATAGCAGGTTCGCATTGAGCGCTCACAACTTCAGCTTAAACGGGCTGAAGTTGGTATCGCGATCGTAATAGTCTTCGTTTTCCATGTGCTTCAAGAACGCCACGATGCGGTAGGTGAGCGGCGTCATGACGATCTCCCAGCCGGTCTTCAGCACGTATTGGGCGATGATCACCACCAGCAACTGATGGTGGGGCCAGATCCCGTAAAAGGCGATCACATAAAACAGGCTGGAATCGACAAACTCGCCGCATACCGTGGAGCCTATCACCCGCGCCCACAGCTGGCGGCCTTCCATGGCCACCTTCATTTTTGCCATCACATAGCTGTTGACGAAGCTGCCGCACCAGAAGGCAATCATGGAGCCTAGGATGATGCGCGGCGTATTGCCGAAGACCGCATTCAAATGGGTTTGATATTCGCTATTAAACGGGTCTGCCGCCGGCGTCAGCGACAGGACCACGACCGACATCAGCGCGGCAAATACCAGAGCGCCAAAGCCGGCCCAGATCACGCGGCGGTCGCGCCCATAGCCGTAGACCTCGGTCAGGATGTCGCCGAAAATATACGATATCGGGAAAAACAGGACGCCGGCGCCGAAGGTGACGGTGCCGACGATGGGCAGCGTCACCTGCGCCGCCTTGGCCGCGCCGATCAGATTGGAGCACAGCAGCACCGTGACAAAGGCAGCCATCACGAAGTCATAGTATTTATAGTGGGCGAGGGGACGCGTCATATCTCTATTTGGGCGGCTCAGAGGGTTGTCGGTGCCTGGATTGTAAACTGGAATTTGCTGTAGGGGAAAAATGCCGAGAACAGTGCCGAGAACAGGGCCGGCAAGGCCTTGTTGTGAGACGCGCCCATTTCCCGCCATCAACTGCGCTGAATCGTGCTGAATCGTGTTGAATCGTGCTGAAGCGCAGGGCGGCGCTGTTTGCACGCGGCAAGTGTAAGTATTCCCGGCAAGGCGCGACCTATGTGCATGGGGCGATTTTCAGCAAACATCTCAGCAAACCGGGAGGCAGGCAAATGAGCAAGCAACGCAGAACGCTATTGGGGTTTGCCGCGCTGGCCGGCGGGGTCGCGGCTTTGCGCGGCTTGTTTGCGGCTAGCCCAGCCGATGCCGGAGAAAAAATTGAAGCGGGCAATTTTGAAGTGAAACATAGCGACGCCGAATGGCGCAAGCTGCTGACGACGCGGCAGTATTCGGTATTGCGCCAGGCGGGCACCGAGTATCCGTATTCCAGCCCGCTCGATCATGAGAAGCGGGCCGGCGTTTACTCTTGCGCGGGCTGTGCCTTGCCGCTGTTTTCTTCGCAGGCCAAATTCGACAGCGGCACCGGCTGGCCCAGTTTCTGGAAGCCGCTGGAAAATGCGGTATTCACCAGGAGCGACAGCATGCTGGGCATGACGCGGGTGGAAGTGCTGTGCCGTCGCTGCGGCGGCCACCTTGGGCATGTGTTTAAAGACGGGCCCCCGCCTACCAGTTTGCGCTATTGCATGAACGGCGTCGCGCTGAATTTTACGCCGGGCGCCGAGTTGCCCAAGCAAGGCAGGCTGGCCGTGCCTTTGTATAACAGCAAAGGCGGCATGAGTTAGCGTCCGGTTTTCCCTGTTTTCTCTGTTCCATCACAGCGTAGAAATGCAAATGCCGGTTCAATTCATGGTGAATGAATTGAACCGGCATTTGCTTTTAAAGAAACTTCGAGCATTACCCCCGGGGGCAGGGGTTTATTATCCGGCCTTGTGCAAGCCCGCAACGCCTATCGGGCAGCTGACCCCGGTGCCGGCCAGGCCGCAATAACCGCCGGGATTCTTGGCCAGGTATTGCTGGTGCTCGTCCTCGGCATAATAGAAGGGCGGTTCGCTGCGTATCTCGGTCGTGATCCGGCCGAAACCCTGTTCGCTCAGGCGTTTTTGAAACAGTTCGCGGCTGGCTTCGGCCGCTGTCAGTTGGGCGGCGTCGGCGGCATAGATGGCGGAGCGGTACTGGGTGCCGCTGTCATTTCCCTGGCGCATGCCCTGGGTGGGGTCGTGATTTTCCCAAAAGGTTTGCAGCAAGGTTTCCAGCGGCACGACGGCTGGATCGAACACCACCAGCACCGCCTCGGTATGCCCGGTCTGGCCGCTGCACACTTCACGATACGTCGGATTGGGCGTACTGCCGCCGCTGTAGCCGACCGCCGTCGTCACCACGCCGGGGATATTCCAGAACAGTCTTTCCACGCCCCAGAAGCAGCCCATGCCGAATTGTATATGCGACAAACCAGTGAAGTCGCCCTGCAAAGGACGGCCATGCACATAGTGGGCATTGTGTGGCGCCATCGGCGTGGCGCGGCCGGGCAGCGCGTCTGCCGCCTGCGGCAAGCGCTGCTTGAAGGCGCCTATGCCTGATATGCCTGATAGTATCTTGTCCAGCATCTTGCTCTCCTTGGTCGAGTACGTCGCTTAATATGGGGCGGGTCCCGCTGAATTCAAGCGGGCTCCTGGGTAAACCGCATTTCGGGCACCACCGCGTCGCCCGCGTGTATGGTGCCGCCGGCCAGGATGCGCGCCGTCATGCCGCCATGGCCGCGCATCGCATTGTAGCCGCCCGCGCCCAGCGCCTGTTCCATGCGCGAGCAGGGTTGGCAAGGGCCGCTGATTTGCAGCAGCACCGTCGCGCCTATGCGCAGCACTAATGCCTGGTCGCCAAACAGGCTCTTGCCGGCCAGCAGGTTGATGCCGGACACCACCAGGTTGCGCCGCAGCAGGGCCGCGTCTATCTGCAGCCTGCCCAGCAAGGCGGCGATCACCGGCAAGTGTTCGGCCTGTATCAGCGTGACTTGCGAGCGGCCATTGCCGACGCCCTGTGGCGGGCTGGCGGTCGCGGCGCTGTGGTCGCCCTGCAAGCCCTGGCCCGGCAGCGCGACCGCGGTTTGCACCCGCACTACTTCCTGGCGGCGTTCGGGGCGCAGGTAGATGGCTTCAACGCGGCCGTCTTGCGCGAAGCGGCCGCTCAGCTTATGCAGGTCCATAGGCAGTCCATCGGTATTGCTCCACGATGCTTATCTGGTCTTGGCGGCGCTGCTGGCCTGCGCCGCCACCAGCACCGGCGCCTCGCGGTACAGCTCCGGATACAGCTTCTTCAGGTTGGCCACCTTGGGCAAATCAAACCTGGCGATATAGCCGGATTCGGGATGCAGCGTCGCGTAGTCCTGGTGGTATTTTTCGGCGGCATAAAAGGCTGCGAGCGGCGTCAGTTGCGTGACTATTTTTTCCTTGAACAGGTGCGCGCTATCGAGTTGCGCGATATAGCGCTCGGCGACCTGTTTCTGGGCCGCGTCCCGGTAAAAAATCGCAGAGCGGTACTGGGTGCCGGAATCCGGATATTGCCGGTTCAGCTGGGTAGGGTCGTGCGCCACCGAAAAAAAGATTTGCAACAGCTTGCCGTAGGAAACCTGCTGCGGATCGTAAGTGACTTGCACCGACTCGGCGTGGCCGGTGCCGCCCGAACTGACGCGCCCGTACTCCGCATTTTCCCTGGAGCCGCCGGCATAGCCGGAGACCGCATTCAGTACGCCCCTGGTGTGCTGGAACACCGCCTGTATGCCCCAGAAGCAGCCGCCGGCAAACACCGCGGTTTCCTGCCTGGTCGGGTTGGCCTGCATGTCCGCTGCCGGCGGCGGGATGCTGACCGCCGTCTCGGCCCCGGCATTGCCCATCGTATAGAATAGCGCGGCAGCGGCCAGCACCGCGGCCAACAGGCCCAGGCTGGTCTGGCTTAAGAGTGGACGATTGCTTACGGCATTGCTTTTGATCATGGTCAGGCTCCGGCTGGTTTATTCCAGCCTACACCTATATGTGGATGCGTGCTGGATACAGCTGAGTCGGCGCCGGGCCGGCAATCCTTACAATTTAGCGCCGGGCCAAGGAGCAGGCATGGGCCTAGCGCGCGTTTTTCCTGGCCTCGGCCGCCTGCTCGGCCGTGCAATGCTGCGCCAGCGCCTGGCTGACGGCGATTTCATGTTCCATCGAGGTGGCGGCGACCGTCGCGCCAAAGAAGGCATTGTCGGGGCTGAAGGCGTCTATCAGGCGCAGCCGGCCTTCCTTGTCGTCCGGCAGTTGCAAGACCACGGTCAGGTACCGGGATGGAGCGGGCGTGCTGCTGCCTTGCACAGAGGCCGCTGCTACCGATACGGCCGGCCGCAAGGGTGGCGCAGGGGCCACAGGGGGCTCAACGATGGCCAGTTGCACCGCTAGGGCGGCGGCGCGCGCGGCCACTTCGGCCAGAATTTCCGCTTCCGTTACGCTGACGCTGGTATGCGGCTCCGGCCAGCGCCGCACGCCGCCGGTCAGCACCAGCGCGACGCCGCCGGTGACTTCATACTCGCCGGCGGCCACTTTTTCATAGTGAAACGGCTCCCAGCCCACCACGCCATGCTTGCGGATGGCAATGCTTTCCAGCGCCTGCGCCGCCGGGCTGCCGGCGTCCACATTGCCCATCATGCCGACCGGCAGCAGTTCGGCGGGTTTGCTGGTATCGCTCATGGCGTTTCCTTCGGTTTGGCTGGGGGCTGTATTGTAGCGCCATCAAGGCGCTTGCGCCCGGCCATGCGAGCCGGGCTGGGCCGGCATTACACCGGTACGATATTTGCCGGATCGGTTAGTCCCAGGGCGGGCCGCTAAACTTTGCCTCTACGCTGGCGATCGCCTCCGGCGTCAATTCCACCGCTATAGCTTGCGGCGCAGCCTGTACCAATACCTCGGGCGCTGCTGCTGCCGCCGCCTTGGCCGCTTTCGCCTGGCATTGTTGCCTCAATTCTTCGTCTGTGAAGGCGGCCTTGGCTTGCCCCTGGCGGGCATCGTGCTTGTCCAGCGTGTGGATGGAATTGTCAAACTTGCGTTCTTTGCGCTCGTCGACCGCCAAAGGCAGAGGCCTGGCTTTATTGCGGGCGCGCCGGTCTTTAAAGTCGGTGGCGAACTGGCTCTTGTCCGGCCACAAGACTTTAGGTGGCTCTTGCATGCAAACTCCTTACATCGCGGCCAGACAGCGGCCGCCTGCCGTTATGGTAAGGGCAAGGCATGAAATGCAGAACAGGAAGAAGGCGCTGCTACTTGTAGGAAATATCCGACCTGCAAAGACGGTCTGCCGGACAGAAGTGCGGGCTTTTTGCTACGCTGGCATGGCCTTAGCCATCGCTCAAGGCTGCTTTGGCGGCCTCTTCCGGCGTCAGTCCCTCATAAAACTGGTCGGTAAACCATTCGACTTCCTCTTCTATATGCTCCTGCGCCTGGGCCAGCGTGGCGCCGCCGGCTACCAGGAAGGCTTCCACTTCGGTACACCATTTGATCAGTTCCAGGGTTTCTTCGTCCAGCTCATTTTTCTTTGCCATGATGATGTCCTCTTCAGCATAAATAATTAAGGCGAAGGATAAAGGAAGAGGTGCGTGTCTGCCAGCATTATTATGTCGCCGCCCTCACTGTAGCAATGTTTATTTATCAATGTTTCGTTATAATTCATGGCCATTGCAGGGCCCGCCAAAATGCCTGGCGGCTAGACGTTTAACAATTCCTTAGGACTGCGCGTATAGTGAATTCCAATAGTCTCAGTAATCCCGCCGCTAGCGGCACGCGCAGCGATGCGATGCTAGCGTATGCCAAGAGCGAACTCGGCGCCTTCGCCCAATTCCTGAAGCGACCGCACCGCCGCAAACAGCTTGCGTCGAGCCGTGGCGAGGCCGCCAGACGGCTGGTCTTATTCTTCCTGTTGACGGTTGCGTTTGATATCCTGGTTTATTTGCCCCTGTCCCGGGTATTGGAATTTTTGGGAGGGTTCAGCGAGATAGAGCGATCGGGCATTTCCTTC
>JAZJYH010000033.1:0-18415 GCA_040390485.1 Pseudomonadota bacterium | reverse complement strand
TGCAAGTACTCTACACAGCAAGCGCAACAGCAACCGGCGGCCGCGATGGCCGCGCCGTCTCCAGCGACAACCAGTTGTCGGTCAAACTGACTACGCCTAAAGAACTCGGCGGCGCAGGCGGCGAAGGCACTAATCCAGAACAAATGTTTGCAGCGGGCTATTCGGCCTGCTTCATCGGCGCGATGAAATTCGTCGCCGCAGCGACCAAGGTGACGCTGCCGGCGGAAACCTCGATCAATGGCCAGGTAGGCATAGGCCCTAACGACAAAGGCGGTTTCGGCCTGACCGTGGCCTTGAACGTGACCATCCCCGGCATGGACAAGGCAGAAGCCCAGGCATTGGTAGACAAGGCACACCAGGTTTGCCCTTACTCCAACGCTACCCGCGGCAACATCGACGTCAAGATCACCGTGCTGTAAGAGCCCCTTTACTGCACCACCAAGCAAAGGCCGCCACGCGGCCTTTTGTATTTTTGTATGCTGCGGCAGGCTGGGCCGGCGGCTTGCTACAATGGCGGCACCTCCTCCCCACAAGGCCAGCCGCCCATGATCCCCCATCTCAGCAAACAGCAGGTCAGCCTGGCGCTGCCCTACCCCGGCTTGATCGCCGCCTTGCGCGATGCCTTCGGCGCCGCCATCATCGCGCCGCAACGGCATGTGCATACGATCTCGGAAGAAGCCAACACGACCCTGCTGCTGATGCCGGTATGGCAGAGCGGCGCGCATATGGGCGTGAAGCTGGTCACGGTGGCGCCGCACAACCAGGGCTTGCCCTCGGTGCACGCGATCTTTGTACTGTTCGATAGCGTGACCGGCGCGCCGCTGGCGCTGCTGGATGGCAAAGAACTGACCGCAAGACGCACCGCTGCGGCGTCCGCGCTGGCCTCGGGCTATGCCTCACGCGCAGACAGCCGGCGCCTGCTGATGGTGGGCAGCGGCAGCCTGATCCCCTACCTGGCGGCGGCGCACTGCGCGGCGCGCGATATCACCGAGATTGCCGTGTGGGCGCGCTCCGCGGACAAGGCCGGACTAACTGTAGAGCAACTCAGGGCAGCGGCGGACATTGCGCCGCACGTCAAGCTCACGGTCGCCACCGACCTGGCGGCCGCCTGCAAACAAGCGGACATCATTAGTTGCGCCACCACCAGCAAGACGCCGCTCGTCATGGGCGCATGGGTGCAGCCGGGCACGCATATCGACCTGGTGGGCGGCTTCAAGCCCGACATGCGCGAAGTCGATGATGCGCTGATGGCCAAGGCGACGGTGCTGGTCGATACCTATGCCGGCGCCTTGCAGGAGGCCGGGGACATCACGCAAACCCTGGCCAATCACAGCTTGCAGCGAGCAGCGATCGTGGCCGAGTTGGCGGAACTGGTGGCCGGCCGCCATGCGGGCCGCAAGAATGAGGAAGAAATTACCGTGTTCAAATCGGTAGGGACCGCGCTGGAAGACTTGTGCGCGGCCAACCTGGTGTGGTCGGAATACCAAAAGTCGGCGCCGTAAATGAAGCCGACCCCACTTCCGCAGCGAATGCGGTCAGTGAGGCCGGCGAGTGCTGACTACCTCACTGCCTACCTGATATTCAGCTTGGCCCTGACCGCCGCGCCGTAGGCCGGATCGGCCTTGTCAAAATGCGCCAGCTGACGCTGCTTGATTTCGTCCGGCACGCTGCTCATGGCGCCGGCGATATTGCTGGTCAGCCGGTCTTTTTCATCGGCGGGCAGCAGGCGGAACAGGTTGCCGGCCTGGGTGTAATCGTCTTCCTGGCCGCGGCCGTCGAAACGCCCCGCGCTCCCCTCCAGCGCCCAGCCGGCGTCGCCGTGGCCGAAACCGGTATTGGCCAGCCCGGCGCTTTCCACCGTTGCGTAATTGTGCTGGCGGCCAAAGCCGGAGGCCGCCATGGCGCCGTCGCGCTGCTGGTGGTTGACCGGGCAGCGCGGGCGGTTCACCGGCAATTGCTGGTGGTTGGTGCCGACCCGGTATAGCTGCGCATCGTGGTAGCCGAACAGGCGCGCCTGCAGCATCCGGTCCGGGGAAAAACCGAGGCCGGGCACGATATTGGCCGGCGACAGCGCCACCTGCTCCACCTCTTCAAAATAATTTTCCGGATTGCGGTTCAGTTCCAGCACGCCGACCGGGATCAGCGGAGCATCCTGGTGCGGCCAGACCTTGGTCAGGTCGAACGGATTCCAGCCGGTGCGTGCGGCCCAGGCTTGGGCTTGGTCTTCACGCATCACCTGGATGGAGACATTCCACTTGGGGAAATCGCCGCGCGCAATCGCATCGAACAGGTCGCGCTGCGCATAGTCGGGGTCGGCGCCGGCCAGCCGCACCGCCTCGGAGGGCAGCAGGTTCTTGATGCCTTGCTGCGTCTTCAGATGCCATTTGACCCAGACCCGTTCGCCGGCTTCATTGATCAGGCTGAAGGTATGGCTGCCGAAACCGTCCATATGGCGGTAGCCGTCCGGCGTGCCGCGGTCGCTGAACAGCATGGTGACCTGGTGCAGAGATTCCGGCGCACTGCTCCAGAAGTCCCACATCATGGTCGGCGACTTCAGATTGCTGTGCGGATCGCGCTTTTGGGTGTGGATAAAGTCGGGGAACTTGATGCCGTCCTTGATGAAGAACATCGGCGTATTATTGCCGACCAGGTCCCAGTTGCCCTGCTCGGTATAAAAGCGCAAGGCAAAGCCGCGCGGATCGCGCTCGGTATCGGCCGAGCCGCGTTCGCCGCCGACGGTGGAAAAGCGCAGGAAGGTCTCGGTCTGCTTGCCCACTGTTTCGAACAACTTGGCCTTGGTGTAGCGGCTGATGTCGTGCGTCACGGTGAAGTTGCCGTAGGCGCCGGAACCCTTGGCGTGCACCACGCGCTCGGGGATGCGCTCGCGGTTGAAGTGCTGGAGTTTTTCTATCAGGTGGAAATCCTGCAGCAGCACCGGGCCACGCGGACCGGCGCTAATGCTGTTCTGGTTGTCGCTGACGGGAATGCCGGAGGCGGTGGTCAATTCCGGCGCGGCTGGCGCGGTTTGCTTGTCTTTCATGATGGCTCCTCAGGATGTGGCCGGGGTCGGTGGGTAATGAGCGGGCCTGTCAGGCCACAAGGCAATTAGTCTGTGGTCTGCCGGGCATTTCTTAACGGCTTGTCCATATTATTGTTTTCTATCGAAATACTAAAATTGATTGTATTTATCAATGCGATAGTCAATACCAAATAGCCAAACACATCCACACACCTCTTAAGCCCACTAGCATTTAACTCCTTTTTAGAACAGCAGCAGGCTGAACGCCAGGGCCAGCATGATCACGCCTACCGCGCCATCCAGCCAGCGCCAGGCAACAGGTTTGGCAAACCAAGGCGACAGCAGGCGAGCGCCGAAACCCAACGCAGCGAACCAGAGCACCGCATTGCTGACCGCCCCCAGCGCAAACCACCACTTGCCCTGCCCCGGCTGCTGGCCGCCTATCGCGCCCAGCAGCACCACCGTGTCCAGGTAGACGTGCGGATTCAATAGCGTCACCGCCAGCACCGACAGCAACGCCTGCCTGGCGCTGAAGCGCTGCGACCCGGCGCCGGCATCCAGCGTCTGCTCCGACAGCGCCGCGCGCCAGGCCCGCAAGCCGTACCAGGCCAGGAAGGCAGCCCCACCCCAGCGCGCCAGCAGCAATAGTGTGGGCTCACCCTCGATCAGACTGCCCATGCCGGCCACGCCGGCGCTGATCAGCACGGTTTCGCACAAGATGCAGACCAGCACCGTCAGGCCCACGTGCTGGCGGCGCAGCCCCATGCGCAAGACGTGCGCATTTTGCGACCCTATGGCCATGATCAAACCGGCCCCCAGGCCCAGGCCCTTCAAATAGAACGTCCACATAGGCATCTCCTCAAGTTCGGGCTATTGTGTGGCCGCTGCAGTAGAATATAAAGCTGAATTAAAATAAAAAACAAATCATTAAAAATTCTTAATAAGCCTTCTTAATAAACCTTCTTAATAAGCCTTCTTATCAATGAACCTGGATTCCCGGCAATGCGCCGCCCTGCTGGCGGTGATCGACAGCGGCAGCTTTGAACAGGCGGCGGCGCAGTTGCACCTGACCTCGTCGGCCGTGTCGCAGCGGGTGCGCGCGCTGGAAATCCAGCTCGGCAGCCCCTTGCTGATACGCAGCCGGCCCTGCCGCCCCACCCATGCCGGCCAGCGCCTGTTGCAGCATTTGCGCCGGGTGCAGTTGCTGGAGCAAGACTTGCAGGCGGATTTTTCCGGCGAACAGGAAAAATTATTGAGCATCGCGATAGCGGTCAATGCCGACAGTCTTGCCAGCTGGCTGCTGCCGGCCGTGGCGGAGTTTGTGCGCAAGGAGCAAGTCTTGCTGGATGTCAGCGTGGACGACCAGGACCATACCCATGCCTTGCTGGCAGCCGGGCAGGCGCTAGGCTGCATCGCCACCGAGGCGCAGGCGATGCGCGGCTGCACTGTGGAGCCTTTGGGCCTGATGCGTTACCGCTGCGTGGCGGCGCCGGTATTCCGCCAGCAATGGTTTGCCGGCGGCATGGACAGGGGCAGCGCGCAACAGGCGCCGGTAGTGGTTTTCAACCGCAAGGACAAGCTGCAGGCTGACTACCTGCTGCGCCAGCATGGAGTGCTGGAGCACAGTTATCCCTGCCATTACATCCCGGCATCCGAACCCTTCATGCTGGCGATTGCGCTGGGCCTGGGCTGGGGCATGGTGCCGGAGCTGATGCTGCGCAATTTGCCGGCGCAGCTACAGGCCGATGCGCTGGTCGACCTGGCCCCAGCCCATCCGGTGGACGTAGCCCTATACTGGCATAGCTGGAAGGTGCAATCGCCGCGCATGCAAAAGCTGTCGCAAACCCTGGTGCAGGCCGCGCGCCAGATGCTAATCTGAAGACGCACACAAATATAAAACTAGGAAGTTGATCAGTATGACTATCATCAAGCAAGAGCTGGACGCCATCACCAGCGGTACGCTGGCGGACTACAATCAAACCGCAGAGGATTTTCGCGAGGGCACGCGCGAGCATGACGTCAGCCAGAATATCGCTGCGCTGCTGCGGCATATCCAGGCAGCACCGCCGTTTTTCCTGCTGGATTTCGGCTGCGGCCCGGGGCGCGACCTGAAGACCCTGAGCGCGCTCGGTCACGTGGCCATCGGCCTGGACGGCAGCGAGGAATTTGTCGCCATGGCGCGCAGCGATACCGCTTGCGAAGTGTGGCAACAGGATTTCCTGAAGCTGGAGCTGCCGCCTAAAAAATTCGACGGCATCTTCGCCAATGCCTCCTTGCAGCACATCCCCAGCCAGGAATTGCCGCGCGTCTTGCGGCAACTGCATGCCACGCTAAAAACCGGCGGCGTGCTGTTTTGCTCCATCCCGCGCGGGAATAACCTGGAAGGCTGGAACCGTCACCGTTACAGCGCCTACCATGACAAAAACGCCTGGTGGACCTATATGGGCGCAGCGGGATTCGTGGAGCTGGAACACTACTACCGCCCGGCCGGCTTGCCACGCGAGCAGCAGCCCTGGCTGGCCAGCGTATGGCGGGCAGTATAGAAAAAAAAGAGAATTTTTACGACAGGCGTGACGACAGGCGTGAAAATCGCATCAGCCTAAAAAAAAAACGGTACCGCTACTGTAGGTAGCGATACCGTCTATTGCGCGGCTAAAGTCCATTGAGGCCCACTAAGGCCCACTAAGGATTAATCGTCCTTGTTGTGGCCCTTGCCATGATGCTTGTCATTGCCCCGGTCATGGTCCCTGCCATGGCCCCGGTCGCCGTCATCGTAACCACGGCGATCATCGTCATGGCCCCGTCCGTGCTCATGCTCCCTATAGCGCGGAACATACACGTCGCGATACCAGTTCTCTTGCACAAAATACACGGGGCGGCCACAGGCACCATACTCTGAACAATGCTTGTTCCAGTGTTTTTGATGACCGGGCGGCACATACAGATACAGGGGTTCGTATACTACGCCTGGCGGCGCCGCATACACAACCGTCGGCCTGGTGTACACCACCTGTGGTGCAGGCACCGCGCCTATGTCGATACGGCCATACATGCCAGGCTGGGCGATATTGATGGAGACCCCTACGTCGGCAGCAAACACGGAAGCGCTGCTGGCCAGGATGGCTACTGCTAATATAATTTTTTTCATCGGATATACCCTTGTGAGCTTTTGCTGATGAGTATACAACGCACTGCGGGCATATCCGATGACCTGCAAAAAAAACTTACATCTTGTTACCAGGCACTTTACAGCAAGCTTTTAGCGCGCATGGCCGGTCTTGCGCGTCATGACCTGCTCGGCCACGTTGCGCGGCGCCTCGGCATAGTGCTTGAACTCCATCGTGTAGGTGGCGCGGCCCTGCGTCAATGAACGCAGAGTTGTCGAATAACCAAACATCTCTGCCAACGGCACTTCCGCCCTGACCAGCTTGCCGCCACCACCGGCGATGTCTTCCATGCCCTGCACCATGCCGCGCCGGGAAGACAGGTCCCCCATGACATTGCCCATGAAGTCTTCCGGCGTTTCCACTTCCACATGCATCATCGGTTCCAGCAAGATAGGATTGGCCTTGCGCATGCCGTCCTTGAAGGCGATCGAGCCGGCCATGCGGAACGCGTTTTCATTCGAGTCCACATCATGGTAGGAACCGAAGATCAGGGTCGCCTTCACATCCACCACCGGATAGCCGGCCAGCACGCCAGACTTCAGCGTCTCTACGATGCCCTTTTCCACCGCCGGGATGAATTCGCGCGGGATCACGCCGCCCTTGATCGCGTCGACGAACTCAAAACCCTTGCCGGGCGGCTGCGGTTCCAGCTTCAGCACGGCATGGCCGTATTGGCCGCGCCCGCCCGATTGCTTGACGAACTTGCCCTCCACCTCGTCGCATACCGAGCGTATGGTTTCGCGGTAGGCGACCTGCGGCTTGCCTACCGTCGCATCGACGCTGAATTCGCGCTTCATCCTGTCGACCAGGATCTCCAGGTGCAATTCGCCCATGCCGGAAATAATGGTCTGGCCCGATTCTTCATCGGTATGCACGCGGAAAGACGGGTCTTCCTGCGCCAGCCGGTTCAAGGCTATGCCCATTTTTTCCTGGTCGGCCTTGGTCTTCGGTTCCACCGCCTGCGAAATCACGGGCTCGGGGAAGATCATGCGTTCCAGGATGATCACATGGTCCGGATCGGTCAGCGTATCGCCGGTGGTGACGTCTTTCAAGCCTACCGCGGCGGCGATGTCGCCGGCATACACTTCGCTGATTTCCTTGCGTTCATTGGCATGCATCTGCAGGATGCGGCCCAGGCGCTCTTTCTTGGTCTTGACCGGGTTGAACACAGTATCGCCCGAGTGCACCTTGCCCGAATAGGTGCGGAAAAACACCAGCTGGCCGACGAAGGGATCGGTCATGATCTTGAAGGCGAGCGCAGAGAAAGGCTCGTCATCGGCCGGATGGCGTTCTATTTCCTGGTCGTCTTCGTCATGGCCCCTGATCGCCGGGATATCCAGCGGCGACGGCAGGTAGTCGATCACCGCGTCCAGCATCGCCTGCACGCCCTTGTTCTTGAACGCGCTGCCGCACAGCATGGGCACGATCTCGTTGGCGATGGTGCGCTGGCGCAGGCCTTGCTTGATCTCGGCTTCTGTCAAGGGAGTGCCTGCCAGGTATTTTTCCAGCAATTCTTCGTTGGCTTCAGCGGCTTGCTCGACCATCTTGTCGCGCCACTCCTGTGCCGTGGCGCGCAGCTGGTCGGGGATCTCGCGGTATTCAAAAAGCACGCCCTGGCTGGCCTCATCCCAGATGATGGCTTTCATCTTGACCAGGTCGACCACGCCCTCGAAATGCTCTTCGGCGCCGACCGGGATCTGCACCGGCACCGCCTTGCCTTTCAGGCGTTCGGCGATCTGCTTGTGCACGCGGAAAAAGTCAGCCCCTACCCTGTCCATCTTGTTGACAAAGGCCATGCGCGGCACCGCGTATTTATTGGCCTGCCGCCACACGGTTTCGGATTGCGGCTGCACGCCGCCGACCGCGTCGTACACCATCACGGCGCCGTCCAGCACGCGCATGGAGCGTTCCACCTCGATCGTGAAGTCGACGTGGCCGGGAGTGTCGATGATATTGATGCGATGTTCGGGATAATTCCCGCCCATGCCCTTCCAGAAGGCGGTAGTGGCGGCAGAGGTGATCGTGATGCCACGCTCCTGCTCCTGCTCCATCCAGTCCATGGTCGCCGCACCATTATGTACCTCACCGATTTTATGATTTACTCCGGTGTAAAACAGAATGCGTTCGGTAGTCGTGGTCTTGCCTGCATCGATATGGGCGCTGATACCGATATTGCGGTACAGCTCGATACGGGTTTTGCGGGTCATGGCAATCTCCTTCTGAGAAAACTTAAAAACTTAAGTCTATGATAATCCTAATCGGCAACTCGGGTATAAATGATGGACTTCATGCTAAACAGGCGCACTGGCACGCCGGCATAAAGGCATCTACCCGAAAACATAAAAACGCCAGTCGCCCCTATCTGGAGACTAAACAAAAAATTAACAAGGGGAAAAATTGCAGAATGTCATCGTTTTTATTTATCGGATTGATAGCATTTAACAGCAGTGACGATAATTCACCGCGGCAACAAGCGCCGGGTGCGGAATCCTGCTGCGCCGCCAAAGCCAAACAGGATCGCTATAGGCTGCCTTTACCCTTTGGGCAGAGCTCCAGCCAGTATGACAAGCTGAGCCGGAAGCTCGCTGTGTAGCGTGGCGATGCGTTTTCCGGGGGCAATCCGAAATCCTATGCTGTGAAATGCTTCGAGAGCGCGCCTACGGCCTTCGATTTTGACGTCAAGCTCTCCGCGTACCAAATACAACCACGCTCCCCAGTTGGCCGGCAGCGGAAGGTTCAAAGTCTTGCCTGGCTCCATGAACACGTCGAGCATCAAAAACGGTTGCGGAAGCACGATCGGCGACTGAACACCTTCGAACTGCCCAGCCACGACGCGAATGCGAGAGCCATCTTCGATTATTTCTGGCACTTGGTCACGGGCCAAGTGGACTGAATAGGGGCGGACTGACTTGCTTTCTCCAGGCAGGTCCACGAAAAATTGCAGCCCATGCACCAAGGCGTCTTCTCCTTCCGGCCGCTCTCTATGCATGGCGCCTGAGCCGGCAACCATCCAGTGAAGCGAACCGGGAGCAATAAAAGAATCGTCTCCCATAGAATCCGAATTGTGATGCGCGCTTTTTGAGTCTTCAAACACGTAAGTGACTGCGGAAATGCCTGCATGCGGATGCCAGCCAAAGGTGTCGCGCTTCATCCAAAAGTGATCGAGCATCAGGATGGGGTTCATTACCTCGCCGATTTCGCTGCGGCGGAAACTATGCGCAAAAAAATGATCGCCGATTTTCATCGGTATGCCTAACAGGGGATGCGACAGGCTAACTGTGCTGTCGGCTAGTTCGGTATTCATGGCGTTGCTTTCTTCTCTGTTTTTAGGAATGACGCCGCCCGGCATGATGGGCGGCGTTTCAGGCAAAACACTTAAGCCTTGCTTACTTGTGCGAGAAATACTGGTTCAGGTTGTAGACGAGGCCGGCAAACGGCATGCTCAAGGCGCCGTACACCGCATTGGCTTCCGGCGCTGCGTTATCGCCCAGGATCTCGACGGCGACATTGGAATAGCCGACCGGAATCACGCCAGCTTGCACCATGCGCATTACGCCAAGGTCCGATTGCTGCTTGGTGAAACTACCGGAAGCGTCGACCACCGCGTAGGTGCTGTAGCCGTCGGCCAGCGCGGATATTGCAGGGAAAGTCAGGCAAACGTCGGTCGAGATACCGGTAATGATCAGCTTCTTGCGCCCGCTTGCCTTCACCGCTGCGACCACGCGCGGATCATCCCAGGCGTTCACGGTGGTTCGCTCGATATGCGATAGACCTGGCAATGCTTCCTGCAACTCCGGAATCATGGGGCCCCACATTTTTTCGGTCGTGGTGGTCACGATGACCGGGATTTTCAGGGCCTGTGCTGCCTTCGCGAGTCCCACGATATTGTGTTTTAGCTGCAAGGTGTCGATGTCGCGTACCCCGGTGTACAGGCCCACCTGGTGATCGACGATGAGCAGGACCGCGTTGTCCCGTGTCAGGTGCTCGTAATGGGCATGCTGGACAGCCCGGACATCTACGCTGCCCCCCTTGTCAGCGGCGGAGGCGTTTGCTTGTATGGATAGCGAGGCGGCCAGCGCCAATGCAAGGGCCGGGACTGCCTGACGGAATATTTGTGCAAGTTTCATGATTCTTTCTCCTGGAAGTTTTGCATTAAATGGCGTGTCGCCATGGAGGCAATATAGGAGTTGTAATCGTTCTGAACAATGGGCGCTGGCGTGACGAATCGTTCTGAAAAGTGGAACGTTGAAGGATGCGTCGGGAGCAGACCAAGGCCAGGCCTGCAAAGCTACGCCCACTCTGTCCAAGGCGAGGCCTAGTAGCCGTCGTCCTGCTCCAGTCGTTCGTCGGGATGGAGCAGGGAAAACAAGGTGGACCGCAGGTGGTCCGCGAAGCGCCTGGCGGCTGGCGTCATCCCTCGGCGCGACGGAAACAACAACACCAGGCGGCCAAAGCGGGGGCGATATTCGGGCAGCACATGGACAAGCGTGCCGTTGGCCAGTTCGTCCCGGCACGCATATGCGGGAAGCTCGCAAATGCCGGCGCCGGCGAGCGCGACGCTCTTGATCGTCGCCAGGTTATCGCATTGCAACTGCACATTGGTGCGCTGTAGCAGTTCGCTATTGTCGGATGTGTACAAGGTCCAATTCTTGTCCGTTTCGTCCAGCGACCGGTACATGAGAGCGTCGGCCATTTCCAAATCAGCGACGGAACGGACAGGCTGCCTCGCCAAGTAGCCAGGACTTGCGAATAGGCCCCAACGCACCGTGCAAATCCTGGACTGGACCAGATCGGAGGATTCCGGGGTCGCCTTCATCCCGCGCACAGCGATGTCGATGCGATCCTCAAGCAAGTCAACGGGGCGGTTAGTGGCTTGGATCGCCACTTTGACTTGCGGATAAGCCGCAAGAAAAGACGGCAAAGCCTTGGTGAGCAACAAGTCGGCGACCGCTACCGTGACGCTGATGCGTAGCGTCCCCGTCACGGCTCCCGCGCGGTGTTGCATGGCCACATGCGCCTGTCGCGCCTGCTCCAGCATGGTCACGCAGTGGCCGTAGAACTCGCTGCCCGCCTCGGTCAAAACCAATTTGCGCGAATTGCGCTGGAGCAGGCGTGTTCCTAGCGAGGCTTCCAAATCGGATACGTGGCGAGAGACCTTGGACTTGGGCACGCCCAAAAAATCCGCGGCAGCGGTGAATCCGCGCCGCTCGACGACCATGACAAAGAAATGCAGATTATTCAGGTCAAATGGAAGAGGCTGCATGGCACGGCCCTGGTTATAAGTAATCCGATTTTACCTGAGCTTGGAGTCTGAAGAAGTTATTAATGTCGTCTTGATAACTATGATCTGTTAACATTTAGTTTCCGGCCTGCTGCATTGCATTCATGCAAATTCACTAAAGACTTCAGAGGGGAGTAGCATTATTACCGTAAGATTTACCGTTATGCGCATCCGGAACCCCAAAGAATGCCTTCACGATCGGCCTTGCGGGGCTCCTTTACTCCGGCAACCCCGCTCTGCGTAGACCGTCCACCAATTTGGCGAAATTCTCCGGCCGCCGGATCGGTAGCCAATCTGCGATATTGGAGAGACGCAATGTAGGGTCGAGCTGGCGCAAATGATCCATCGCGCGCTGCGCTTCGACCATCCGTCCGGCAAGCGCCTGGCTCGCCGCGTGGATGGCGCTTACCAGCAGAAAACTTGGCAAATCCCGGAATGCTTTCTCCGCCCATGAGGACGCAGTGTCAAAGCGCCCCACGAAGAGATGCGCGACCGCCATACCGGCTTGCATTCTATACAGTTCCGGGTCGAGGGGGCTCAGACGCATTGCGCGCGTAAAGTGCTCGATGGCCGCATCAGTTTCGCCGTGCCAGAGCCTGAGAAATGCGCCAAGGAACCACGCTGCTGCGAGGTTCGGATTGAGCATGAGTGCCTTGTCCAGCAACGCGATACCGCCCGGGAGGTCACCGGCGAGATGACCAAGCGCATGACCGCTCCTGGCGAGAGCGACCGCATCTCCCTTGTCCAATTCCACGGCCCGGCGAGCCAGTCGGGCACCTTCCGCCATCTCCCGAGGGCGGTCAGTCATCCAGCCATTGACCTTTCGCCAACAATGACACCATGCCGCCATCGCGTAGGCCGACGCAAAATCCGGATCGAACTCTATTGCCTTATGGAAGAGCTGCAGCGCTTGGTCGATGGATTCCTTTGTTCCTTGATGCAACTTGGCCATTCCGCGCAGATAATAATCGTAGGCGTCGAGGCTTTCGGTTGGCTTGTGCCTCGTACGTTCGGTTTCCGCGCGTTCGAGCTGTGGCGCGATCGCGCCGACCACACTCTCGCTAATCTGGTCCTGCAGCTCAAAGATGTCCCCAAGCACACCTTCGAAGCGGCCCGCCCAGTGGTGCGCCCCGGTTGTCGCGTCGATCAGCTGGCCCGTGATGCGCACCCGATCTTTTGCTTTGCGCAAACTGCCTTCCAGCACATAGCGGACGCCCAACTCGCGGCCGACCTGTTTCACGTCCACCGCACGGGCCTTGTAGGTAAAGCTCGAGTTGCGCGCAACGACGAACAGCCAGCGATATTGCGACAACGCCGCGATGATGTCCTCGACCACGCCGTCGGCCAAGTAGTCTTGCTCCTGGTCCCCGCTCAAGTTCACGAACGGCAAGACAGCAATAGACGGCTTGGCAGGCAGGGCCGGCGCGGATACAGAGGCTTGAACTGATGCGGCGGACTCGGCGCCAGAAAAGCCAACGTCATCCAATGACTTGACTTCCCTGACGTCAGCGGCGAACCGGAACCCTTTGCGGGCAACCGTTCGAATCACACGCTGTTGCTGGCCGCTGTCGCCGACTGCCTTGCGCACCGCGTTAATGTGGCTGGCCAAGGTCGATTCCGAGACGATTCGGCCGGCCCATATCGCATTGATCAGGTCGTCCCTACTGACAACGCGCTCGCGCCTCTCCGCCAGGTAGACCAGCAGGTCGAAGACTTGGGGCGCGGTTGCAACGACCTGTGACGCTCGGAAGAGTTCTCGCCGGTCCAGGTCGAGCACGCAGTCGTCAAATACTAATAGCATTCAGGGTTCCTTGTCCCGTGCCCACGCCTCGGGCACGTGGCCAAAGAGTGTCCGTGACTGTGTGTAATCGGGAAATGGTTTGATGCTGCTGCATACACTCATAGAAAAGGATGGTGAACCGGTTCAGCGCTGCTGTCCAGTTCTGAATCGGCATCGTCCATTTCTTGCCGATGTTGCGCAGCGCCAGATAATACAGCTTGATCAATGCCTCGTCATTGGGAAATGAGCCACGGCTTCCAAATGATGCGCAGATCAACCGTATCGAGACGGTTTCTGGACAAATATCCAAGCCAAATTCAATGAAACCCCAAGGTGTCGGCAAAGTACCCTGCTTATACTGAATACATCGATCGCCGCAATGAAGATGATCGACACTGAATCTAGGAGCGGAACATGAAAATAGTCGTTATTGGCGGTAGCGGCCTTATCGGGTCGAACATTGTAAACAGGCTACGTCTCAATGGTCATGAGACTGTGGCGGCATCACCTAGCACGGGCGTGGACACCATCACCGGGCAAGGGCTGGCTGAAACACTTGCAGGCGCTCAGGTCGTCGTCGACGTGGCAAACTCCCCCTCATTTGAAGATCGGGCAGTATTGGAGTTCTTCAAAACGTCCGGTCGCAATCTTCTTGCCGCCGAAGCCTACGCTGGAGTGGAGCACCATGTCGCGCTCTCTATCGTTGGCACCGATCGCCTTCCGGAATGCGGTTACTTTCTGGCAAAAGTCGCCCAGGAAGACCTGATCAAGGCGTCGAAGATTCCATACACCATCCTGCGCTCGACGCAGTTCTTCGAGTTCATCGAAGGCACTATAAACTCGGGGGCCGACGGCGGCACAATTCGTCTTTCGCCCGCGCTTATGCAGCCCATCGCAGCGGATGACGTCTCGGCTGTGCTGGCCGATCTCGCGGTCGGGGCGCCGGTGAATGGCATCGTCGAGGTAGCCGGACCTGATCGCTTCCCTCTCGACGAGCTTGCGCGCAAGTTTCTTGCCGCGCACGACGACAAGAGGCAGGTAGTCGCCGACGTCCATGCGCGCTACTTCGGCAGCGAGTTGAACGATCGCTCTCTGGTCGCGGGCGACAACGCGCGCATAGGCTCGACACGTTTCCAAAACTGGCTCAGCCGCTCATCGGCGCGATAGCGGGCTGGATGCCAATGCATCATTTACCTACGTTCTTCTCACATCAAGGAGCCATCATGAACCAGCGCATCGATTACCAGAAGCAATCCCCCGAGCTATTCAAGAAGTTCGTCGAGTTCAGCCTTGCCCTCAGGCAGTCAGCCATCGAGGAGTCGATCCGCGATCTCGTGGATATCAGGGCATCGCAAATCAACGGCTGCGCCTTCTGCGTGGACATGCACATCAAGGAAGCCACGATGCATGGCGAGCGGCCGCTCAGGCTGCATCATGTCGCCATCTGGCGCGAGTCTACACTGTTCAATCCACGCGAACGCGCTGCCTTGGCGTGGACCGAAATCTTGACCCAGATTCCCGCCCAAGGCGTGCCTGACGACGTCTATGAGCGTGTTCGCACACAACTGTCCGAAAAGGAATTGTCCGATTTGACCTTCCTGGTGATGTCGATCAATGCCTGGAATCGCGTCAACATAGGTTTACGGGTCGTACCCGGCACGTACGACAAGGCATTCGGCGTAGACAAGTCCGGCCTGTCCTGACCAGGCATAGGTGCAGCCGCGTAGGGGCACTGCGCTGTACTCGGCCGGTGCCGCACTGCTGGAAAGCTGATCGACATGTAGAGGCAGCTGCTTGACAAGGTCGGCGCGGGCGCTATCCCTTCTTTCAACAGGACGTTGCAATGACCTCACAACCGGTGCTTTCACAACTACAGCGGTGCACTCTTGGGGCTCCCCATTCCGGTCTGTCGGTGACCAACAAACGGAGAAACACTATGCCTAATATTAAGAAACTAATCGCCGTGGTTTGCACCATGGCTGGTGTGATCGCCGCTCCGCACGCGAGCGCCGCCGAGGATGCCGCAGTTACCCCGCTACTCGAGAAGCCATTCAAGAACCTCCCCGGCAAAGAGGGGCTCATGATTCTGGTTGAATACCCACCGGGCGCCATCGACCCAGTCCATCGCCACGATGCGCATGGGTTCATCTACGTCTTGGAGGGCTCCATTGTGATGGGCGTAAAAGGGGGGAAGGAACAGACGCTTACGCCTGGCCAAACGTTTTACGAAGGCCCGGAGGATATCCATACGGTCGGTCGGAACGCGAGCGCTACCAAGCCCGCAAAGTTTCTGGTTTTCCTTGTGAAAGAAAAGAAAAAACCCGTATTGATACTGGTGAAGTGAAAACAGCCGAGCGTCTGCTGGGGTGGCGCTGGCGCATGACTCAAGCAAAATACCGATCTGAGACTGTCCCACCGTTCTTGGCACAGCCAATGTCGGCATTCGCCATTCTTCGCGTTGCCTCGACGTGGATGCATTGCTGCCACGCAGTCCACGACGCAATGCTCGCTGCGTGCTTAGCGCCGCGGCAGCCCTCCCTAAGATGGTGTCAAAGCGATTCCGTCCTTTCTTGCCACCCGCCGCAACGAAGACCACGAGTATCAACGCAATCACCATGAGCATGCTGCAAAGACAATCTTGTTCACAGACAAGGCATGATTGTCTTTTTGGCATTATTGCAGCCTGATATCTTCATCGGCACGTGAATTTCAGATAAATAGGCAGCTCAGGCTTAAATGAACAAAGCTCAGAGACAAAAGAAATCCGACAGGCGGCGCCTAAACACCTGATTATTAAGTAAAAATTAATTTATCTTATTTTCTCTTCTTGAAAAACCGCACCCTCGCCCCTATAATTAGCACTCGTCGGGAGAGAGTGCTAACAGCCTTTTTCCCGGCTAAGGCTGTCAGACAGTCTTGAAGAGAATAATCCTATGTCTTTGGCAACGTTGCAGCTTGCTCCAACGCAGCCGCAGCACAAAGCCATATTCATTTTTGTTAAAACCATAGCTAATTTAGGAGCTTGTATGAATCTTCGTCCTTTGCATGACCGCTTGATCGTCGAACGTCTGGAACAAGAAGAAAAAACTGCATCCGGCATCGTTCTCCCTGGCGCCGCCGCTGAAAAACCGGACCAAGGTCGCGTTCTGGCAGTTGGCGCGGGCAAATTGCTCGACGACGGCAAAGTACGTCCTCTGGATGTCAAAGTTGGCGATCTCGTATTGTTCGGCAAATATTCTGGCCAGGCTGTCAAAGTTGACGGCAAGGAAGTCCTGGTTATGCGCGAAGAAGACGTCTTCGCGATCGTACAGAAATAATTTGCGGCCCTTATGCGCTAGTTCGCATCTGGGCTCATCCGCATCTACCTTTTAAGTATTCTGGAGATTTGACATGGCAGCTAAGCAAGTAATTTTCGGCGACGACGCACGCGCCAAGATCGTTAACGGCGTGAACATCCTCGCCAATGCAGTTAAAGTAACACTGGGCCCTAAAGGCCGTAACGTTGTTCTGGAGCGTTCTTTCGGCGCGCCGACAGTCACCAAGGACGGTGTATCTGTTGCTAAAGAAATCGAACTGAAAGACAAGCTGGAAAACATGGGCGCGCAGCTCGTGAAAGAAGTTGCTTCCCGCACTTCCGACAACGCCGGCGACGGTACGACAACTGCTACCGTATTGGCACAAGCTATCGTTCGCGAAGGCTTCAAATACGTTGCAGCGGGCTTCAACCCAACCGACCTGAAGCGCGGCATCGACAAGGCAGTAATCGCCATTGTTGCTGAAGTTAAAAACCTGGCCAAGCCAACTACAACCAACAAAGAAATCGCTCAAGTTGGTTCCATCTCCGCTAACTCCGACGCAGACATCGGCGACATCATCGCCAAGGCAATGGACAAAGTGGGCAAGGAAGGCGTTATCACAGTTGAAGACGGCAAATCCCTGAACAACGAGCTGGACATCGTTGAAGGTATGCAGTTTGACCGTGGCTACCTGTCACCATACTTCATCAACAATCCAGAAAAACAATCCGTTATCCTGGAAAACCCGTTCATCCTGCTGTTCGACAAAAAAATCTCGAACATCCGTGATCTGCTGCCGGTACTGGAGCAAGTTGCAAAATCCGGCCGTCCACTGCTGATCATCGCTGAAGATGTAGACGGCGAAGCGCTGGCAACCCTGGTGGTGAACAACATCCGCGGCATCCTGAAAACTGCAGCTGTTAAAGCTCCAGGCTTCGGCGATCGTCGTAAAGCCATGCTGGAAGATATCGCTATCCTGACCGGCGGCCAAGTGATCGCTGAAGAAGTTGGCCTGACACTGGAAAAAGTGACACTGGCTGACCTGGGCCAAGCTAAACGCATCGAAATCGGTAAAGAAAACACCACCGTGATCGACGGCGCTGGCCAAGCTACCGGTATCGAAGCACGCGTCAAGCAAATCCGCGCGCAAATCGAAGAAGCAACTTCCGACTACGACCGTGAAAAACTGCAAGAACGCGTTGCCAAATTGGCAGGCGGCGTTGCCGTGATCAAGGTTGGTGCTGCAACTGAAGTTGAAATGAAAGAGAAAAAAGCACGCGTAGAAGATGCATTGCACGCTACTCGCGCAGCGGTTGAAGAAGGCGTAGTTCCTGGCGGCGGCGTTGCCCTGTTGCGCGCTCGTGCCAACGTGAAAGACCTGAAAGGCGACAATCCTGATCAAGAAGCCGGTATCAAGATCGTTTTGCGCGCTATCGAAGAGCCTCTGCGTCAGATCGTTGCCAATGCAGGCGACGAGCCATCTGTGGTAGTTAATCAAGTGTTGCAAGGCACTGGCAACTACGGCTACAACGCTGCCAACGGCACTTACGGCGACCTGGTAGAACTCGGTGTTCTGGACCCAGCTAAAGTAACCCGCTCTGCATTGCAAAATGCAGCGTCGGTTGCCGGCCTGATCCTGACTACCGATGCACTGGTAGCTGAATTGCCGGAAGACAAAGCTGCCGGCGGTATGGGCGGCGGCATGGGTGGTATGGGCGGCATGGGTGGTATGGACGGCATGATGTAATTCCGCAAGGATTACCTACTGTCTGAAGCCCCGCTTCACTCAGCAAGAATAAAAAGCCCCGCAGTGGAAATGAACTGAACCCCAAAAGTTGGACACCGACTTTTGGGGTTTTTTCATGACTAAAC
>JAZJYH010000032.1:0-53847 GCA_040390485.1 Pseudomonadota bacterium | reverse complement strand
CGACGACCTGATCACGCACAGGCTGCCGCTGGAACGCATCAACGAAGGCTTCGACTTGATGAAGAGCGGCGAGTCGATACGCTCGGTCGTGATTTACTAAGCTCATGTTAGAGACTATCAGCGAACATGCCTGCTACGGCGGCACACAGGGCTTCTACCAGCACACCTCCGGCAGCATAGGCCTGCCCATGCGTTTTTCCGTGTACCGGCCGCCGCAAGCCAAGGATGGCCCGGTGCCGGTACTGTTCTACCTGGCCGGCCTGACCTGCAACGAAGAAACCTTCATGATCAAGGCCGGCGCCCAGCGCTACGCCGCCGAGCACGGCATCTTGCTGGTGGCGCCCGACACCAGCCCGCGCGACACCGGCATAGACGGCGCAGGCGATAGCTGGGACTTCGGCACCGGCGCCGGCTTCTACCTGGACGCCACCCAGGAACCCTGGAGTAAATATTTCAGGATGGAGACCTATATCGTGCAAGAGCTGCGCGAACTAGTGCTGCAAAATTTCCCGGCGCGCAAGGACAGCATAGGCATATTCGGCCACTCCATGGGCGGCCACGGCGCGCTGAGCCTGGCCCTGCGCCATCCCGGCACCTATAAGTCCGTCTCCGCCTTTGCGCCTATCGCCGCGCCCACGCTCTGCCCCTGGGGCCAGAAAGCCTTTGGCAACTACCTCGGCAGCGATCCGGCCAAATGGCAGAGACACGACGCCAGCGTACTGATGAAATCCAAAGCCTCGGCACCGTATCCGGCCGGCATCCTGATCGATCAGGGCCTGGCCGACAAATTCCTGGAGCAGCAGCTGTTGCCGCAAGAGTTTGAGGCGGCCTGCGCAGCAGTAGGGCAGCCGCTGACTTTGCGCCGACATGCAGGGTATGACCATGGCTATTATTTCATTAGCTCTTTCATGGAAGATCACATTCAGTTTCATCGCCAATGTTTGGGCTGAACGCATAAGAATTTCAGCGCAGTTTGGCTGATCGACTATCCGAAAAATCCAGTTTTGCAACAACAATAAATAGCGGGGAGCGCATGCAAGAGCAACACAGTCAAGACAAGAAGAATTTGCCACTTCATGTGGAGACGCTGGCGGCGCCTGCCGTTGCGGTGGCTGAAGCCGCCAAGGATACCGTCAGGCTGATGGCCGCCGACGGTGAGCTGAAAAAAGGATACGGCGTAGTCAGCGGCGTATGGGCGCTGGGCCTGGCCATCCTGTGTTTGTTCGGGGTGATGGCTT
This sequence comes from Pseudomonadota bacterium, assembly GCA_040390485.1. Taxonomy (GTDB): domain Bacteria; phylum Pseudomonadota; class Gammaproteobacteria; order Burkholderiales; family Burkholderiaceae_D; genus Undibacterium. The sequence goes on along the minus strand of JAZJYH010000032.1, from coordinate 52,609 downwards.
TCCATTTCCCGCAATACCTCACCACGCCGGAGTTGCGCCACAAGTATTCGGTGGACATGATACGGCACCTGATGTTCGCGGCGCTGGTCGTCTCCGGATCGATCAGCCTGGTCAATGTCATCCTCAAGCGCAAGCGTGGCATCAACGGAGTGGCCGGCGCTCTGGTGCTGGTGTGCCTGGCGCTGGGCGGATCGCATGTGCCGGTAGCGGATTTTCCTGACCATACTCCCTACATAGGCCTGGACTGGTTCATCCTGGATTTATTGGGCTCCACCTTGATCTTCGTCGCGCTGGAAAAAATATTTCCGCTATACCGGGGCCAGCCTATCTTCAGGAAAGAATGGCAGACCGACCTGATCCATTTTGCGGTCAATCATTTCATCATCGGGCTGGCGCTGTTGACGGTTAACTTCCTGATCCACAGGATCTTCGGTTGGGTCGCAATCCCCACGGTACAGGTGCTGGTCCAGGCCATCCCTTTCTTGCCCCAACTCTTGCTGTGCATCCTGGTCGCCGACCTGGCCCAATACTGGACCCATCGCGCCTATCACGAGGTGCCCTTCCTGTGGCGCTTCCACGCAGTGCACCACAGCGCCAAGACCATGGACTGGATTGCTGGTTCGCGCATGCATATGCTGGAGCTGATTGCCACCCGTGTTGGCGTGCTTGGCGCATTGTATGTGCTGGGATTCGAGAAATTGGTAATGGATGTCTATATCATCGTCGTCGGCTTCCAGGCGGTGTTTAACCATGCCAACGTGCATCTGAACTGGGGGCCTCTCAAGTACCTGATCGTCACCCCGGATTTCCACCACTGGCACCATTCTTCCGACGAGATTGCGCTGGACAGGAATTACTCGGCCCACTACTCCTTCATCGACTGGATGTTCGGCACCGCGATCAAGGGGCAAAAAGGGTTCCCGGAAAAATATGGCGTGGTGGGCGACTATATGCCGGAAGGCTTCATGGCCCAGCAACGCTTTCCTTTCCATGTAGACCCGTATCGGGCAGGAACGGCGGCGAGGCTACGTTCCCAGAGGAAGGGCCGCAAGGCCCGGCAAGCGTAGGTCCGCAGGGCGCAATAACGCAGTTTATTGCGCCGTATGTGAAAGGAATTGAATAGCTAGGTTGATGATACATGCGGCGCAATTTTATTGCGCCCTACCTTGCTGTTACAAGAGTTTGAAAGCATTTTTAATCTAGATTCGGGCATCTACAAATCTGGATGGGCAAGGCACCCGGACGGTACGTTTCTGCAAGACTGAGCCAAATCATTTAATCAATCCGGATGCGCTGACGCGCGTCAATTATTCGTCACGTTATGCATTGGACACTTCCTTGAAAGCTATATCGATATTGCCGGTTCTGCTGGTGTGCGGAGCCATAGCTGGCTGCGCTTCGTCAACCCAGAGTGCAATGCCTTCTCCGACGACGACTGATTATTTCAAAACGGACGGAGGCGGATTCATCAACCATGGCAAGGATCTGCGATATGCGCTCAACTTCAATCTTCGAAAGCCGGTGAATGGATCCGCGCCATGGTTTGCTGAGGTGCAGTTCGAGAATCCCGCCGATCCTAGCGGTCCGATGATTCAGTTCAACGAATATCGCGCTGACGAAAAAGCCATTTCTATTACGTCTTCCGAGGTTCGTGATATGAAGAATCACAGAACCTACAAGGTCACTGTCAAGGCATATTCCGATTTAGGAAGATTGAATCTCATCGCGACTCATGACATGTACGTGCGACTCGATGTTCCTGATCAATTGGCACCGTCTTTTGGGATTAAGTAAGTGTGCTAAGGGCGTAACATGGCGCACAAGTTCGCTTCACATCGTTCCGCCGGACGCGCTGAGGCACGTCGCCTAACTGTGGCTGAATTCAACTCTGGGCGGCCGCAATGGGGTGATAACGGTCTTCGAAGGCCGTAACCCGTAATAGGTAGGGCGCAATTTTTATTGCGCCGCATTTTGTCGTAAAAATTCCTTGTTCCGATTATTGAGATTGAACTTGGGGACTTAGATTTATACGATTGAAGGAAAAATTGTGCAATAGATGAAAACCCATTGCACCCTGCGGACCTCGCCGCACATCAGGAGGAATCTGTCATGCTGAAATCTTCGTTCATCGCCGCCAAGCTCGCGCTCGCTGCGCTTGTCATCCTAGCCGCTGGGTGCAGTGGCATGCCTGCACAGCAGACAAGCGGTGTCGAGCGGCTCTACATCCTCAATTGTGGCGAAGGCGTCGCCGGCGACATCTCGCGTTGGTCGCCGGGCGTGAATATCGGAAAACCTATGCCGTTCGCGGACAATTGCTACTTGATCAAGCACGCCCAGGGCTGGATTCTGTGGGACACGGGCCTAGACGATGCCATCGCCGCCCTGCCCGATGGGGAGGCACCGGCTGATTCGAGGGGTACACACTGGCGTCGGCCGAAAACGCTCGCGAGCCAGTTGGAGCAACTCGGTGTCAAGCCCTCGGACATCAAATATGTCGCGATTTCTCACACCCACCCGGACCACATCGGCAATGTTGAGATGTTCCCGCAGGCGATGCTGCTGGTGCAGAAGGCTGAATACGAATGGCCCGGCGCCAACAATGCACCTCGCTTCAAGCCCGGGCATCCGGTTACCAAGATTGAAGGCGACAAGGACGTGTTCGATGACGGTAGCGTCACGATTATCTCGACGCCTGGCCACACGCCCGGCCATCAGTCGTTGCTAGTTAAGCTGCCGAAGACCGGTGCGCTCGTGCTGTCGGGCGATGCCGCCCACTTCAAGAGCAACTGGGACAATCGCCGAGTTCCTTCAATCAACTTCGACAAGGACAAGACGCTGGCTTCGATGCAGCGCATCGCCGATTTGCTGGTGCGGGAAAAAGCGCAGCTCTGGATCAATCACGACAAAGCGCAGCGCGACACTCTGAAGATGGCGCCGGAGTATTACGAGTAAGCCTTGTCGACTAGCCGCGGCACCCCATTCGGGAGTGGGGGCAATAACTGTCAGGCGACTTGTTTTGCGGCGAGGCCTGTCAATTCTTCCTTGCCTCCTGTTCGCTACACCCCGAAAGTAAAAGGTCGCAAGCGTAATAGGCAGGGCGCAATTCTTATTGCGCCGCATGTTGCCATAAAAATTCCTTGCTCCGATTGTTGAGATTGGACTTAGGGGTTCAGGTTTATACGATTGAAGGAAAAACTGTGCAATAGATGAAACCCATTGCATTGCCCTACCGGCCTGCGAAAGGCAACAGGCTGCCAGGAACGGCCATTCAAAGGCATATGCTAAACTCCTGACGATTCAATCCTATTTCTCTTTAGCCCCATGATTCCAACCGATGTTCGCGCCGAAATCCTTCGTCGAATCCGTGCAGCAGAAGAAGAGCACGGCGTCCGCGTCCTCCTTGCGGTCGAATCTGGCAGCCGCGCTTGGGGCTTTGAATCCCCGAACAGCGATTACGACGCTCGGTTTATCTACGCCAATTCTCGGGATTGGTACCTATCTGTCGGGCTCGAAGAGCAACGCGACGTCATTGAATACCCTATCGTCGACGATATTGACCTAAACGGCTGGGATGTGCGCAAGGCTTTGCGGCTCTTCTGGAAATCCAATCCGGCGTTTGTTGAGTGGATTCAATCTCCGATTATCTATGCTGAGAACACCACCTTTGCCGCTGATGTCCGTAGGCTCCTGCCGACGATGTACTCTTGCGAAAATGGAATTCACCATTACCGCAGCATGGCCAGGACGAACTTCCGAAGTTACCTGAAGGCCGACCTCGTTCCCTTGAAGAAGTATTTTTATGTCTTGCGTCCGTTACTAGCAGTGCGTTGGTTGGAGCGCTACGAAAGTGCTGCGCCTATTGAATTCAGCAAGCTGCTACACTTAATCGACGGCAACCGCCCGTTGCTGGCCGACATTGACGCACTGTTGGAACGAAAGCGGGCTGCCCCAGAAATGGGACTGGAATCGCCGGTTCAAAGTATAAATGCATTTATCGAAAGTGAGTTGGAACGACTTGAATCCTTAATGCCATCGCCATTTCAGCGAGGGGATGTATTGTCGAGACTAAATGATGTTTTTCATCATGGTATTCGGCAGGCGTGGGCCTGACTTTGCGTGAGGATATCGGACAGCGCTGCGGCCTGACATCAGGCGCTAGCCGACCAACTTCCGACTGTCGCAACAAAGGCTAAAAGACACCCTGTGATTTCTAAGCTTTCGCATCTCCGCAATTGGTTCGCAGCCAATTCCTGTGCCGACTTCGTCGCAGCTAAGGCTTTTCCTCATGAACTTGCGATGGTGTCACGAGCCACCGCCGTTAGACTTTCTAGAGGTCAGTTGCATCCGCCGACTTTGGACAAATTTCAAGTCAAATTAAAGAGTGAGACACTTAGTATTCCCTATCGCGTTTACTACGACAAAGAGCAACTGCTTAAATGCGTCGGATGTAGCGGACCTGAGGAAATAGTCGCGCTCTGCCTTGGTACTAGGCATTTTGATGGGTACGTCCGCGAAAAATGTGTCAAGGAACTTCTACTTCGAGATGAATACTGGGTGGTCCCCTTCCTTGTTCAACTCCTTGGCGAGTACGTGGTGGAAATCGCAATTCTTATCGAACAGTCCCTGCTGAGTGTTGATGGTAAGGAATACGCAAAATTTCTGCGCGAGAACCCAAAGTATTTTGAGACGCTTGGGCGTCGTGCTGTAAGTTATTGGGACGTATATTACCGTCAGCAATATCCTAAGTTGAACGAATATCCGGCGGCCAGAGCAATCGCCTTATTGAAGAAGCTTCGCAATTCCGATCGATAGCGAATTCATGTCGCATTTTCCCCGGTCATTTGAATGCCCGCTATCGAGAAGCTCGACCATTGACAATGGGGCGATAACGGTCTTCGAGTTCTGATAATTTCTGTCAGACCATTTGTGAGCTAGATGTCCCATAGGGCAATGGGATCTATCTATTGCGTGGACAGACGTTTTTTGCACGCTACAGCCTTGCCGGCCACCAGCAGAGGTTTGTTCCATATTGTGGAGTTTGCACTAAGCCGAAGGTCTGAATGTTTTGAAATGCAATTATCTAACTATCAACACTAAAATTAATTTTATGATAATCATAGAATTAATGTTGTGACAATTGATTTTTTGACCAATACTGGTTTGGGCGGTGAACTTCCTGTCCGTCCCATTACCAGGAGACATGATGAACATTCAAGGAAAGCTGCACCGCATCACCAATGTTCCAGCATTCATCGCGAGCTGGGCTGCCACTAACGGCAAGCCTGTCGCCGGATTCTCGCCTTGGGTCAAGGCCCGCATACATCTCGGCACCGACTTTCCCACTGGCCAGTTCGTCGGCCAGATCACCCCTTCGATGTCGATAGAAACCGATACCGATTCAAATGGTTTCTTCAAATTTTCGGCGCCCGAGCTGAGCGCGACCAACTTCCGCGGTCAGATCGTCGCGTATAACCTGACCACGATGGCGGCGCCCAATATCGGTGTCCCCATCCCGCCTATCCCGGTGTTCGAACCTATCTATCGCTCTGCGCCGTTTAAATTCATGGAGGTATCGCCGGCCGAACAAGCCCAGGTGCAAGACATCTTCGTCTTTAAAGACCAGACACCGGACAAGTTCGGCCTGACCCAGGCGCAAGTGAACGACCAACTGGCTACTCTGCGCCAGACGCTGAAACTCGATACGCTGAAGGCGTCGATTTTGTCGAACCGCATCAGCGTCAGTGCGCAGAAGAGTGGTGGCGACGTCAAGTTCGACGCCTTCGTGGTCGGCTCGATTTCGGCGGATCTGAAGCAGGTGATAGAAGTCAGGGTAGGGGAGATCGACATCGATCTGCCTGGGCCGGATTTTATTGTCGGCCTGTGCGTCAGCAAAAGCGATATCGAAGCGCAAATCCGCAATGGCATGGCGAGCTCGACGGCGCTGCTGAACAAGCCCCTGCTCGATGCGAAGGATGCCGCCTTCGGCGCGATGTCATCCCAGGTCAGCATGTCGGTGTGGCGCACCCGCCATCCGCAAACCGGCACGACCACGATCAAGGTGCCGGGTGTGCCTGACATCCATATACCTACGCTGTCTGTGGTGCCCGATCCGGCCTATGGCATACCGCGGCGTCTGTACTAACAGCCAGCGTCAGGCCCTGTAGGCTAGGATGTCAGGAGGGATCCTTTTCGAAGGCCACGGCGCCGGGCGGCAATTGGACCCAGGGATGCCGGCGGCAATCGTAGATGGAAAGCTGAGGGGGCGGAAAGCCGGGATCGGCAAAAGCGCCTACGGCGACGCCCACGCCGTCGACTTCCCCTTCTTCGGTGTGGAAGAGGTTGGTCCCGCAGACGGGGCAGAAACGGAAAATGAACTTTGCCCCCTGATCGCCGGCACGCACATATTCTGTGGCGTGGCCTATGACCTGGTAGGGAGCAGCGAAGCTGGCCAGGGCGGCGAAGACGCTGCCGGTTCTTTGCTGGCAAGCAAAGCAGTGGCAAATGCCGATTCCGGTCGGCTCGCCCTGGACTACTATGCGTAATTGACCGCAAGTGCATGAGGCTGTTCGCGTAGGCATGGGGGTCTCGATGAAATTATTCAAAAATTGCAGAAGAAGAATTTTTCAGCACTATCGGGCGATAGCGGTCGCCTGATTTTAATCCCATCTTGCCCAATCAATGGCGGATTGCCGCAAATGATGCTGGCCCCGCGCCGGGTTAGGTCCTTTCGCACACCCAAATTGCATCTCAACAGGCCCTGACTCTCACCATTTTTTCCCGACTTGACACTGAGGATTATGTTCGTCATCATCTTCTAGTAGGGGCGTTCACCTTTCACGGTAGTACAAGGATGGGATGGTAGTGATCATTGCCATATCGTTGCCATAACGTTGCCATATAACAGGAGGGAGACATGCTAATTGCATCTGCTGCTGCATCCGCTGCGGCGCCCGGCGCCAGACCCATACCCATACCCATACCCATAGTCGGAAGCATAGGCCGGTTTGGCAAGGCCCTGTTGCTGCTTGCGCTAAGCGCTGCGGTATCGCTGCTGCAGGGATGCGCCACACTGCCGCCGCCGGTGGAGCGAATCCCTACCGTGGCCATTCCGGCCAGCGCCGGCGATGAGCTGGGGCGCATCGCGGCCCTCAGCGTGCCGGACCCCGCGCAGTCGGGCTTCCGGCCCTTGCCTATCAGCGCTTTTTCTATGGATGCGCGGCTGACGCTGGCGCGCCATGCACGGACCACGCTGGACGTGCAGTACTACCTGCTGCAAAATGACGTGACCGGCCATAAGCTGCTGCGCGAGGTGCGCGACGCGGCCTTGCGCGGCGTGCGGGTGCGCATCCTGGTGGACGATTTATACACCGCCGATAACGACGTGATGCTGCTCCAGCTGGCGGCGTATCCGAATCTGGAAATCCGCCTGTTCAATCCTTTTCCGACCGGCCGGGCCTATGCGTTTACGCGCTGGCTGTTTGCGGCCGGCGATTTCGCACGCGTCAATCATCGCATGCACAACAAGATGTTTATCGCGGACGGCGCCTTTGCAGTGGCCGGGGGGCGCAACATCGCCGACGAATACTTCTTCAGCAGCAAGGGCGGCAATTTTGTCGACTTCGACATGCTGATCGCCGGCGAGGCGGTGCCGCGCATGGCGGCGATTTTCGACAACTACTGGAACAGCCCGCGCATCTATCCCCTGCACGCGCTGGAAACCAGCCGCGACACGCCGCAGGCGCTGCGCGACGAATTCGAGCGGCTCACGACCGACGCCGTCGCCGCCTATCCGACGCCGGCGGCCGACAAGCCCGACCTGCTGGGCTATTTTCCGCTGAGCGCCGACCTACAGCGTCCCCCGCTGAAGCTGATGTTTGGCAGCATCAAGGTGTTTGCCGATGATCCGGAAAAAGTCACCGGACGCAGTGAAAGCGGCCTGGATCCGACCACCGTGACCGCCCGTGTGGCCAAGGAAATGGGCAACGCCAAATCGGAACTGGTGCTGGGTTCACCCTATTTTATTCCGGGAAAATTCGGCATGGAGCAACTGCGCATTGCGCGCGAGCATGGTGTGCGGGTGGACGTGATGACCAATTCTATGGCGTCCAATGATGAACCCTTTGCCAGCGCTGCTTACAGCCGCTACCGCATTCCTATGCTGAAGATGGGCGTCAATCTGTACGAGACCGACTCCAGGCAATTGAAGAACGATCCGCTGATCGGCAGCGCGCTGGGCGCAAGCACAGGCCGCTCGCACTCCAAGCTGATCGTGATCGACCGCAAAACCACCTTTGTCGGCTCGATGAACATGGATTTCCGTTCTTCGCGGCTGAACACGGAACTGGGCATGCTGATCGACTCGCCGCAACTTGCCGAGCAGGTGCTGGGCCTGGCAGAGCGGGTGCGTTCAGTCGGCAGCTACCGGCTGCGGCTGGACGAAGAGGGCGAGCACCTGCAATGGATAGCCACCAAGAATGGCGTGGAAAAAATCTACAACAGCGAACCCGAAGTCGGTTTCGGCACCCGGCTGCAGTTGCTATTGTTTTTCCCGTTCATCAGCGAAAGTTTGCTGTAGGCACGCCCAGCAATGTCTGCCCCAAGGCCAGGCGCCGCGGCCTGGCCCTGGATTGTGCCCGCACCATCAGCTGCTGTATTAATGTCCAAGCGTACTACTTGCGAATGCCGACAGTCACCAGATAGTCGCGCGGCATCGCAATGCCCAGCTCGTTCTTGTAGCCGTCGTGGTAGGCAATGAAGTCGCGCTTCAGACTTTCGCGGCGTTCCGGCTCCAGGCTGGCCGCCAGTGACTTCGTCGGGCCGTATCCCGTCACAAATAATTCCCAGGCTGCCAGGCCGCTGGCTTCCCGCAGCACCGTGGTGCCGGTCTCAAAGCGCAGGTCAAAGGTCGCACCCAGGAGTTCCGCCACTTTCGCCGGATTGCCCCATTCAAAGGGCGAGGGTGGAGGCGGCGACGGCGGCTCGGGCATATAGGGTTTCATGAGTTTAAACAGACCGGCGATAGTGCCGTCGGCGGGCCAGGTGGTCAGCGCAAGCCGGCCGCCTTTCTTGCAAACCCGCGCCAGTTCGGCAGCCGCCGCCTGCGGATCGCGCACAAACATGACGCCGCAGGTTGAAATCACCGCATCGAAGCTCTGGTCTTCAAAGGCGAGCTTTTCGGCGTCGCCGATCCGGAAGTCGATGTTCAGCCCGGCTTTCTTGGCGGCAGATTTTGCCGCCTCGATCAGATCTTCGCCCAGGTCGATGCCGGTCACTGTAGCGCCGCGCGCAGTCACGGCGCGCGCGGTCCAGCCGGTGCCGGTGGCGACGTCCAGTATGCGTTCGCCGGGCTGGGGCGCCAGGCGGACCACGCAATGTTCTATCGAGTCGGAGATGGTGCGGCTGATCCTGTCGTAGTTTTCTCCGCCGGAATTCCAGGTCGCGGCGGCCTTGATGTTGTGTGCTTGGATGGCTGGTGTCATGGCTAGCTCCTCAGTGGACTGGTATCGATGTGGGAGTGGCCGCCAACTCGGCATTGATGCGCCGCTCCGGGATGCGAGAATAAAATTCGCGGAAAATGGCGCGGCATCAGCGCCATTGGGCTGGATGGGCCTGTCGGACGGTGTCCGCGGCCCAACTCAGAGAGGAACGGGTCTTGCCAGAAGATACGCTGGGACAGGGGCTCGCTACCAAGCCGAGTTGGGCCGCTGGCGCCGCACGTTGCGAGATTCCCCCCCGACGATTTCCCCCGGCGTTTGAGCCAGCCGCCGTCGGCAGGCCGGCGAAGATTTCTTCTCCGGCAACAAGGCAGGAACGGGACTCTTGCCTAGCTCAGTTGTTCGTTATAGAACAAAACCTGGGCCAGTTCAAATTGAGCTTTGGCAAGCTTCAACTAAGCGGCCTCAATTGAGCTTGGTCGCCCAGTACTCCAGGAACATATCCGCCGCGGTCTGCACGACCATTGCTTGCTGGGCCTCATCCAGCGGTGCTTGCCCCATCGCAATCTGCGGCCAAAAGGCGAAAGCCTTCAATTGCCCTTGCAGCAGGTGCGCGGCAAATTCAGGATCTACCGGCTTCAGCTTGCCATCGGCCTGCGCCAAGCGTATCCAGGCGGTGAGGCCTTCTTCGCGCTTGTCCATGCGCTCTATCATTTCCCTGGCGCGTTCCGGCGAATGGATGGTGGCGGCAATCGCGACCCTGGCCAGGTCCATGAAATGGGCATCATTCATCATGCGCATTTTTTGCTGCATCAGTTCCAGCAATTGCTCGCGCAGCGGGCGGTCAGACCTATAGCTGAGCTCGGTCAGCGCTGCGCTGCTTTCCCACAGCTCTTGCAGGATGGCGGCGAACAGCTCGTCCTTGCTGGGGAAGTGGTTGTACACGGTGCGCTTGGAGACATCGGCGGTGGCGGCGATCTTGTCCATGCTGGTGGCCTCAAAGCCGTTGGCGCGGAATTCGCTGATGGCGGCCTGCAGGATGGCTGCGCGTTTGCGGTCGGTCAGGCGTGGTGGATTTGACATGGTGGAGGAGGCGGATTTGAGTATGCAATTATTTTACACTGATTAGTTTACTTTTATCGGCTTTGGCACTACACTATTTAAAACTACACTGTGTAGTGTAATTTAATAAGTCATTGTGAGCCATCCAGGCTCGATACCGATACTTTCGATAGGAAAGCCCAGCATGGCCGCCAGCACACTGAACCCTCGCACCCACCTTGATTACCCGCAATATTCCTTGCAAGAAGCGGGCAAGTTCCAGAATCATGCACCGCGGCACAGGCCGGGTCTGGCCAAGAGCCTGCAATTGATCTGGCGTTTCATGTTTGATAAGCCCAGCAATACTGTTCCTGCCAAACCGATACCGGTGCAGGCACTCAGCCGCGCGGCTTTGCTGGCGGCGCCGGATCGCTCGCTGTTCCGGCTCGGGCATTCGACCATGCTGCTGAAATTGCGCGGCGAATTCTGGCTGACCGACCCGGTGTTTTCCGAACGCGCTTCGCCCTTGCAGTGGATGGGCCCCAAGCGTTTCCACCAGCCGCCTATCAGCATCGCAGAGCTGCCGGCCATCAAGGGCGTGATCCTGTCGCATGACCACTACGATCACCTGGACCATGCGGCCATCCTGCAACTGAAAGACAAGGTAGAGCACTTCCTGACGCCGCTGGGCGTGGGCGATACCCTGGTCAAGTGGGGCGTCCCGGCCGCCAAGGTGCGGCAACTGGACTGGTGGAAGTCGACCACCATAGACGGCCTGCACCTGGTTGCCACGCCTTCCCAGCATTTCTCCGGGCGCGGCCTGTTCGACGGCAACCGCACGCTATGGGCTTCCTGGGTGATACAGGATGAAGACCTGAAGCTGTTCTTCAGCGGCGATACCGGCTATTTTGAAGGCTTCAAGGCGATAGGCGAGCAATACGGCCCCTTTGACGTCACCCTGATAGAGACCGGCGCCTACGGCGCAGAGTGGCCGGACATCCATATGCAGCCTGAGCAAACCCTGCAAGCCCACCTGGATTTACGCGGCAAGACATTAATGCCGATTCACAACGGCACCTTCGACCTGGCGATGCATCCCTGGCACGAGCCGTTTGACCGTATCGTGGAACTGGCGCAGCAGCACGGGGTCGCGCTCAGCACGCCGCAGATGGGCGAACAGCTGGACCTGGCGCAACCGCAGGCGGGCCGGTTTTGGTGGCAGCAGGCTAAATAGGAGGGGGTTTAACCATGCTCCTGCTCTCATTTCTGGTGTTTATTTACCGACTTCTTTTTCCAAAAACTCCCACACCCCGGGATCCGACATCGCCGCGATATTGATGCGCATCCTGGTGGACGGCAGTTGCTGCGGCGAGAACAGGCTGCCGGGCGCCAGCAGGAAGCCTTGTTCCATCGCTTTCTCCGTCAGTGCATTGGTGTCGCAACCGGTATCGGTCCACAGGAACATGCCGGCCGGCGTGCGGTAGTCCACCTTCATGCCCAGGTTCTCTACGCGCTTGGTGATATTGTCCCTGACTGAATCGAGTTTGACGCGTATCCTGTCCACGTGCTTGCGGTAGTGTCCCTCGGACAGGATTTTGTACACCACGCGCTCGCCGATCTCGGTCGTCGTCAATGTCGACAGCATCTTGCGGTCGGACAGGCGTATCGCCAGTTGCTGCGAAGTCGCGATGAAGCCCACGCGCAAATTGGCGGCCAGGGTCTTGGAGAAACCACCGAGGTAGATCACGCGGTTCAACTGGTCCAGCGCGGCGATCCGGGTTGCCGCCTGTACCGCCGTACCTGGATGCATGTCGCAATAGATATCGTCTTCCACGATCATGAAGTCGTGTTCTTCCGCGGTCTTCAAGACCTGGAAGGCCTTGGCCGCAGACAGCGAGGTAGACGTCGGGTTGTGCATGACTGAATTGATGATGTAGAGCTTGGGCTTGTGTACCGCTGCCAACTCGGCCAGCTTGGCCACATCGGGGCCGTCATGCAGGCGCGGTATGCCTATCACCTTGGCGCCCAGGATCGCAAAGGAGCCGAACATTAAAAACCAGGCCGGGTCGTCGACAAAGATGGTGTCGCCGGGCTGCGTGAATTCGCGCGCGACCAGGTCCAGCGCCTGCGTCACGCCGGTAGTCATCACGATCTGTTCCGGCGCGGCGGCGATTTCCAGTTCCGCCAGCTTCAATTGCAATTGCTGGCGCAGCGGCAGGAAGCCCTGCGGCGTGCCGTAGTGCAGCAGCAGATTCTGGTTCAGGCGGCTGATTGAACGCAGGCCGTTGGCGACCAGTTCGCCATCCAGCCAGTCGTGCGGCAGCACCCCCGAGCCGGGCATTTTTTGCGGCGGCAACTGGCGGAACATATTCCTGACCAGCCACACCACATCCAGTTGCTGGCCCGCCGGCGCGCTTTGCGCGGTTTGCGCCGAAGCATGGCCGTTGCCTATCATCTGCGCGCGTTCGCGCACAAAAAAGCCGGATCCGCGGCGTGATTCCAGGTAGCCTTTTGCCACCAGCCTGTCGTAGGCTTCGACCACGGTAAAGCGGGATACTTCCTGTTCATCGGCAAACTGCCGTATCGACGGCATGCGCGCGCCTGTGCGTAGCAGTTTGTCATCTATCCTGGTGGCGACGGAACGAACGATCTGCTCTACCAGCGAACCGCCGGAATCGCGTGAAATGAGGGAATTGCTGACTAGCATGATCTGTATCCTTCAGCCTGGGCTGGAAACTGTACTGGGAAAAACGACGTTACAGTGTGTGAATTATCGTTTTTACTGTACTGGTACTGTACCGGTAATGTGAATTAGGATAGCACAAACTATCCGACTATATGCAAGGGGGCTCTATGAAAAAAATCAATGCCAAAGACTCGCTGGTACTCGCTGCAGGAGAACTGATCTCGGTCAATACTGAGGTCGTGCTGAAGCTGAGCATTGATTGCGGCCGGGTCTGGGTCACCCAGGAAGGCGACGAGTATGACTACTGGCTGCTGGCCGGCGACACCCTGGTGCTGCATCCTTTGCGGCATATCGTGATCGAGGCCGACAAGCAGTTCAGCCGCATGGATTTGCTGCCGTGCACCTTGAGCGAGCGCAATGCGCCGCCTATGCAAATGACTGCCACCGCCTAGTGGCGACGAACCAGGAGCTTCCATGACATTTACACTGCCTAGCAAGACCGAGATCGAGACCGCCGCCCAGATCGTGTACGCCGCGATGCCGGCTACCCCGCAACACCAGTGGCCGCTGATTTCCGAGGCGCTGGGCGCCCAGGTGTGGCTGAAGCATGAAAACCATACGCCGGTCGGCGCCTTCAAGGTGCGCGGCGGCCTGGTGTACATGCAGGAATTGCAGCGCCGCCTGCCGCAAGTGCGCGGCGTGATCTCTGCCACCCGTGGCAACCATGGGCAGTCGGTCGCCTTTGCGACCAGGCGTTGCGGCCTGGCCGCCACCATCGTGGTTCCGCATGGCAATAGCAAGGAACAGAATGCCTCCATGCGCGCGCTGGGTGCAAACCTGATCGAACACGGCAGCGAATTCCAGGAGGCCAGGGAATACGCGATAGCACTGGCGGAAGAGCAGCGCCTGCACCTGATCCCGTCTTTCCACCACGACCTGGTGCGCGGCGTGGCGACCTACTGGATGGAATTGTTTGCTGCGCAGCCGGAGCTGGACCTGGTGTATGTGCCTATCGGCCAGGGATCGGGGTTTTGCGCCGCGGTCGCCGCCCGCAATGCGCTCGGCTTGTCCACCCGCATCATAGGCGTGGTATCCAGCCATGCGCCGGGCTATAAGCTGTCGTTCGAGCAAAAGCGCAAGGTCGAAGCGCCGGTCACTACCCAGATTGCCGACGGCATGGCTTGCCGCGTGCCCGACGACGCTTCGTTGCAGGTCGTGCTGCAATACGCAGACGACGTGGTGGCGGTCAGCGACGATGAGGTCAGGGCGGCGATGAAATTATTGTATATATCCACCCATAACGTTGCGGAGGGGGCGGGAGCGGCCTCATTGGCGGCGGCCATGCAGGCCGGCCCTGCACTCAGGGGATTGAAGCTAGGCTTGCCGCTCAGCGGCGGCAATGTCGATCACCAGGTATTCGCAAAGATATTGCAAAACTAGCTTAGAGGCTGTTGCGAAATTACCCTGGACTCGGCGTCCCCGCTAGTTGCGCCTCCTAGCCGTGCTAAAGCACTGTCTTCGTCGGCGACGCCTAGCCAGACTAATTTTGCAACAGCCTCTTAAACAAATAAAACCAAAACAAGGATATCAGCATGCATGCAGCAGAAGTAGTCGCGTTTCTCGCCTTTGCCTTTATTGGCTGTTTTACCCCGGGGCCGAATGTCGCCATCGCCGCGACCACCGGCGTCAACCATGGAATGCGCGCCGCCTTGCCGCAAGTGGCCGGGGTGCCCATCGGTTTTGTGCTGATGATGTGGGCGGTCGGCATGGGCGGCATGGCAGTATTGCAAGGCAGCCAGCACTTGCTGCTGCTGATGAAGATCGCCGGCAATGCCTACCTGCTCTACCTGGCGTGGAAGCTGTGCTTTTCCAGCAAGCTGTCCAATGCCGGCACCATCAAGCCCCTGAGCGTACAGCAGGCCGCGATGTTCCAGATCGTCAATCCCAAATCCTGGATGACCTTGGTGGCGGCGACTTCCACCTATGCGATAGGGCATGATGATTTCTTCCTGCGCATGACCTGGATGAGCCTGGGTTTTGCGACCATCAGCGCGATGAGCCTGGTGGCCTGGGCCTGGATGGGTGAGAAGCTGCGCAGCTGGTTGTCGGTCGGCAGCCGCCTGCGCATCTTCAATCTGTGCATGGGGATTTCGCTGGCGCTGACAGCAGTGTGGATGTTCACGCTGTAAGAAGCTAAGAAGCTAAGAAGCTAAGAAGCTAAGAAGCTAAGAAGCTAAGAAGCGGCCGCGCTTACGCGCAATGAAAATATAAACGGAGAGACCGTATGCTGGCATCAGGAGAGATTCAACAGAAAGACGAAGCGACCGGCATGTGGCTGGGCGCGGTCGGGGTCGCCATCTTCAGCCTGACCCTGCCGTTTACCCGCATGGCCGTGGCCGAACTCAATCCCGTGTTTGTCGCGCTGGGACGCGCAGTGGTGGCGGCCGCCATTTCCGCGGTCTTGCTGTACCGGATGCGCGCCGCATTCCCGAACCGGGCGCAGCTAAAGGCGCTGCTGATTACTGCGCTGGGCGTGGTGGTCGGCTTCCCGGTATTTTCTTCGATCGCGATGCAATATGTGCCGGCCTCGCACGGCGCGATCGTGCTGGGCATACTGCCGCTGGCCACCGCGCTGTTCGCGGCGCTGCGCTTTCATGAGCGGCCGTCGCTGGGGTTCTGGATCATGGCGTTGCTGGGCAGCGGCCTGGTGGTCGCGTTTGCACTGCAGCAGGGCGGCGGCAGTTTTCATATGGCGGACCTGGCCCTGTTCGCCGCCGTCATTGCAGCGGCGATGGGGTACGCCGAGGGCGGCCGGCTGTCGCAGAGCATGGGCGGGCAGCAGGTGATTTCATGGGCGCTGGTATTGGCGATGCCGGTACTGCTGCCGATCACCGTATGGCTGGGCTGGCATTACGGCGTGCAGGCTTCGCCGCGCGCCTGGATGGGCTTTGTTTATGTGTCCGTGTTCTCGATGTTCATCGGCTTCTTCTTTTGGTACAAGGGGCTGGCCATGGGCGGCATCGCCCGCGTGGGGCAGGTGCAATTGATACAACCCTTCCTGACCCTGCTGGGGGCGGCGCTGATTTTGGGCGAATCCCTGAGTATGAATAATATTGCCTTTGCGATAGCGGTCATCGTGGTGGTGGGGATAGGCCGGCGCATGAATATTCGACGGTGATCTGAAAAATTTAGCCACAAACGCCGAATTAAATCAGTGCAGTGTGGGCTATTTAGGGGTGTTAATCATGTCCCCGGGGTCGTACAATATGCAATTCGCCTGCCGACAAGAGTTCTATTAAGATCTCAATTAAGAGCAATTTTGGCGCGCCTTGCCGTACAACCAACTTTTCTGGAACTACTATGTCTTTTTACGAAAAACTGAAAGCCCTGAATATCGAATTGCCTGCGGTTGCTACACCGGCGGCGGCGTATGTGATGTATGCACAAACCGGCAACACCGTATTCCTGTCCGGCCACATTGCTAAGAAAGACGGCAAGGTCTGGGTAGGACAGCTCGGCAAGAACATCAGCACTGAAGAAGGCAAGCAGGCCGCGCGCGCCGTCGCGATCGACCTGATGGCGACTTTGCAAGCGGCTTGCGGCGGCGACCTGAACCGCGTCAAGCGCATCGTCAAGCTGATGAGCCTGGTGAATTCCACCGGCGACTACATCGAACAGCACCTGGTCACCAACGGTGCCTCGGAACTGATAGGCGAGATCTTCGGCGAACAAGGCAAGCACGCGCGTTCCGCTTTCGGCGTGGCGCAGATCCCTCTGGGCGCTTGCGTGGAAATCGAGATGATCGCCGAGATCGAGTAATTTTAAGACACGTAATACTACATGGAAGCGGACGGATGCCGTCCCGCTTTGCAGCCCGTATTTGCAGCCCATATTGCGTCGGATTTTACAAGAACGCTTTTTTGAAGTACTTCCTGGTGAGACAGCATGAAACTTGAAAACCCTAGCCCGATAGACTGGAAATTTTCCCACCGCGCGGAGCAGCTGCAAAGCTCGGCGATACGCGAGATCCTGAAAATAACCATGCGTCCCGAAGTGATTTCATTTGCCGGCGGCCTGCCTGCTCCTGAAACCTTCCCGGTAGACCGCATGCGCGCCGCGTTTGACGCGGTGCTGACACGTTCGGGCAAGGTCGCGCTGCAATACGGCCCTACCGACGGCTATGCGCCGCTGCGTGAGTTCATCGCCGACTCGCTGTCCACCGACGGCGCCAGGATCGTCCCCGACCAGGTAATGATGGTGTCCGGCTCCCAGCAGGGCCTGGATTTGCTGGGCAAGGTATTGATAGACGAAGGCAGCAAGGTGCTGGTGGAAACCCCTAGTTACCTGGGCGCCTTGCAGGCATTCTCGGTGTACCAGCCGAATTTTGTCTCGGTAGAGATGGATGAGCACGGCGTGATCCCGGCTTCAGTCGCCGCCAACGGCGCCGATGCGCGCCTGTTCTACGCCCTGCCTAATTTCCAGAACCCGACCGGCCGCACGCTGTCGGTGGAACGCCGCTATGAGCTGGTGGATATTTGCGCCAGGCTGGGCGTGCCGCTGGTGGAAGACAATCCTTACGGCGACCTGTGCTACAGCGGCGAGCCGCTACCCAAGATGCTGAGCATGAACCCGGGCGGCGTGATCTACATGGGCTCCTTCTCTAAGGTGCTGACCCCGGGCATACGCCTGGGCTATGTGGTCGGGCCGATTCCACTGATCCGCAAGCTGGAACAGGCCAAACAGGCGGCCGACCTGCATACCTCGCAACTGACCCAGATGGTCGTGTACGAAATGATCAAGGACGGCTTCTTGGAGCAGCACATCCCCACCATCCGCGACCTGTATTCCAAGCAGTGTGCGGCGATGCTGGCTGCGCTGGACAAGTATTTCCCGCAAGGCGTCAGCTGGACCCGCCCTGAAGGCGGCATGTTCATCTGGGTGACCCTGCCGGCGCACATCGACGCCAAGCAGTTGCTGGCCGAGGCGATTGCGCAAAACGTGGCCTTCGTGCCTGGCGGCCCCTTCTATGCGAATGAAGCGGAAACCAATACGCTGCGCCTGAGTTTTGTGACGGTGCCGCAAGAGAAGATCAACGAGGGCATAGAAAAACTCGGCAAGCTGATCAAGGCCAAGCTGTAATAGCCGATCAGTCATCTGGAATCTGGAAACGGGCTTGTTGCGATCAACAAGCCCGTTTTTTATTGTGCCGCGCCTGGAAAGGGTGTTGCAAAGCCTGCTTATATGCCGATTCTGTGCCGATTCTGTGCCGATTTCGTCATCCACGAGCCGCCTGGCGCCAAGACACGATGAATGCTCCCTGCTAAGCTGGGCGCTGGTCCATTTGGATAAAAAAGCATGCGCACATCGGAGCAGGCACAGCGCCGCAACCCGGCCCCCCATTATTCTGCGACAGACAAATTCGCGGCCTGCCGCCGCGCGCTCGCCACTTCCATCGCGCCGCTGGTGCTGCCGGAACCGCGCATCGTAGGCTGGACGCCGGATGCCGCCCGCCTGGTTTTCATCGAGGCGAGCGCCGCCGGATACCGCTTGCTGAAGCGCGATAGCGTCACCGGTGAGGTCGGCGAGATCCTGTCGGAGCGGCAGTGCCTGCTGGCATTTGCCGACACCGATATCATGCAGGCGGAGTGCTGGCTGGACGAGCGCGGCGAGTTCATCTACCTGCGCGATGCGGCCAGAGTCGTACGCATTGCGCTGGATGGCGGTGAGCTGCGAATCGTCCGGGAAGTGCCGCAGAAAATGCCGGCGCGCGGTTTTGCGCTGGCCATGGCTGCGCCGGACGAGGCCGTGCTGTCGCCGGACGGCAGCAAGGCGGTGCTGGTGCAAGAGCACAACCTGGTGCTGCGCGAACAGCGCAATACCGGCCCCGCCCTGGCGCTGAGCAACGACGGCGTGCACGAGTACGCCTATGGCACGCCGCTGTACTTCGGTTTGCAGATCCGGGCTGACGGCAGCATTGCGCGCCCTGTGATTGCCTCATGGTCGCCGGATTCCCGCTTTGTGCTCAGTTACCGGCTGGATTATCGCCATACCCATAGACGCAGCCTGGTGCGCACGGTGCCGTCAGCGGATGGCTTGCCTGCGCAGGAGCAATTGCTGTGTTGGCCGGAAGTGATGACGGGGCAGACCGAGCATGTGCCGCTGGCCGAGCTATGGCTATTCGATACCCTGAATGGCGCACGCTACCGGATAGACGGCCCGCGCTTTGAAATGTACGACGCCGACTATGCGGGTAATTTTTTCTTGCGCCAGCTGGCCTGGGCCGAGGATAGCAGCGCCCTGTATTTCCTGCCCTGGAGCCGCGGCCGCAAAAGCGTGGCGCTGTACAGAACCAATCTCCGCGATCTCAAGGACGGCAGCGTAGGCCGCATAGACCGCATAGGCAGTACCCAGCTGCTGTACCGCGAAGACAGCGCCAGCCTGATCGACTACATGTTCTGCCAGGAGAAATTTTACCTGTCGGCCCCGTCGTTACCGTCACCGCCGCAATTGCCGAAATTGCCGCAGCTGTTCTGGATCTCCGAGCAGTCCGGCTGGGCGCATCTCTATGTGCTGGACATTGCCGGCGAAAAAAATAGCCTGCGCCAGCTGACCTGCGGCGCCTGGACGGTGCGCGCGATCTTGCATGTCGATACTGCGCAGCAATGGCTGTACTTTGTCGCCGGCGGCGGCGAAGCAGGGATAGATCCGTACTACCGCCAGCTGTACCGGATCAAGTTCGACGGCGGCGGCCTGCACAGGCTGACGCCTGAAGACGCCGACCACGAGATCCGTTTTGCACCCGACGGCAGCCATTTCACCGATAGTTTTTCGCGGGTGGATCTGCCGGCGCAGGTGGTGCTGCGGCGAGCGGACGGCAGCCTGCTGCAGCAACTGGGCGGTGCCGATTTCAGCCGCGCCGTCGCAGCCGGCTGGCAGCCGCCGCAGGCCTTTAGCGTCAAGGCGCGCGATGGCGTGAGCGACTTGTACGGCATCCTGGCCCGCCCCAGGGATTTCGATCCGCAGCTTTCTTACCCCATCGTCCTGGCTATCTATCCCGGCTGCCACACCTTTAGCGTTCCCAAGCGGCTGGAGCTGGGTGCCAGGCAGATGTTCTTCATGCAGGCGCTGGCCGAGCTGGGCTTTATCGTCGCCCGGGTGGACGGCATGGGCGGGCCGGGGCGCTCCAAGGCCTTTCACGACCTCTGTTACCAGAACCTGCAGGATGCGAGCTTGCCGGACCAGATGGCCGCCGTGCGGCAACTGGCGCAGCGGCATCCATATATCGACGCAGAGCGGGTCGGTATCTTCGGCTCTTCCGCCGGCGGCTACGCAACTGCCAGGGCCCTGCTGGCCTATCCGGATTTTTTCAAGGTAGGCGTGGCTTTGGCGGGTAACCATGAACTGCTGCTGGAAGGCGCGGAATGGACCGAGGATTACGGCGGCTGGCCGGTCGACCGGCAGCGCCTGCAGTTGCAGAGCAATTCCAGCCTGGCAGCCAGGCTGCGCGGGCGTTTGCTGCTGGTGCACGGTGCGCTGGACGACAATGTCAGCCCGGCGCAGAGCCTGCGGCTGGCAGCCGCCTTGATCAAGGCCGACAAGCAGGTGGACATGCTGATCGTGCCGGACGCAGACCACGCGGCATTTTACCTGCCGCAGGTGCAGCAACATGTATGGCAGTATTTCGACCAACATTTGAAATGAAAGAAACTAGCATGGCAAACGACATAGGCGGCTCCACCGCGGAACAACAACTGGCCGGCATACGAGCCGATCTGTCCGGGGTGCGCCGCATCACGCTGGACGAGCGGCGTGCCCGCATAGCCAAGGCGGCGCGCCTGATGCGCGAGCAGGGGATTGCCGCACTGATACTGCCGGCCGGAACCAACCTGTACTACTTTACCGGCCTGCACTGGCATGCCAGCGAAAGGCTGACCGCAGCGATACTGACGCCGGACGAAACAGTCGTGTATGTCTGCCCGGCATTTGAAGAATCCAAGGTCGGCCAGTCGCTGCAAGTCGGCGGCGATATCCGGGTCTGGCATGAGGAAGAAAATCCTGCCGAGCTGGTCAAGTCCTGGCTGACCGAGCTGGGTGCGCTGAACGCCGGTAGCCGCTCAGCCGCGCGCATTGCGCTGGATGAAGGCGCGCCTTTCTTTGTGTTCGACAGCCTGCGCCTGGCCATGCCCTTGCAGCAGATCGTCAACGGCGCGGTAGTGACGGCCGAGTGCCGCATGCACAAGTCGACGGCGGAAATTGCGCTGATGCAAAAAGCCAAGGACATCACGCTGGATGTGCAGCGCCGCGCCGCCAGCATCTTGTACGAGGGCATCAGCTCGGCCGAGGTGGAGCAGTTCATCGACGGCGCTCACAGGGCCCATGGCGGCGGCCGCTCGACTTTTTGCATCGTCAGCTTCGGTAAGGCGACGGCGCTGCCGCATGGCGCGGACGGACCGCAGCGCCTGCGCGAGGGCGACATGGTGCTGATCGATACCGGTTGCCGTATCGAGGGCTATAACTCGGACATCACCCGCAGCTATGTGTTTGGCCAGGCCACTCAGCGCCAACGCGACGTATGGGAGCTGGAGAAAGTGGCGCAGGCGGCTGCCTTTGAGGCGGCGCAATTGGGCGTGGCTTGCGAGCAGGTGGACGCCGCCGCCCGGCTGGTGCTGGAAAAAGCCGGCTTCGGACCCGGCTACCGCCTGCCGGGTTTGCCGCACCGGACCGGGCACGGCATAGGCCTGGATATCCACGAATGGACCTATCTGGTGAAGGGTAATGCGCGGCCGCTGGCGCCCGGCATGTGCTTCAGCAACGAGCCCATGATCTGCGTAGAAGGCGAGTTCGGCATCCGCCTGGAAGACCATTTTTACATGAGCGACAGCGGCCCCAGATGGTTCACCGGCCAGAGCCCGGCGTTGGATGCGCCGTTTGGCGGCTAGGAAATTGCGCCGTTGGCGGCTAGGAAATATCCCAGTAGGGCGGCTCGCTAAAGCGCTGCGCCAGGAAGTCTATCAGGGTGCGGATGATCAGCGGCTGGTGCTGGCGCGAGGTGTACACCACATAGATACCCATCTCCTGCGGCTGGTATTCCGGCAGCACTTGCACCAGCGCGCCCGACAGCAAATAGGGCGTGGCCAGGTAGGTGGGCTGGATGGTGATGCCGGCGCCGGCGATCGCCGCGTGCAGCAGCACGCTCGCTTCATTGCCGTTGATCGGGCCTTCCACGCTGGGCCGGAATAGCTTGCCGTCCAGGCTGAGTTCCCAGTCGGTCTTGCCGACATAGCTGTGCGTCAGGCACAGGTGCTGTTCCAGTTGCATGGCGTCGATGGGCGTGCCGCGCCGGGCCAGGTAGGCCGGCGATGCGCACAGCAGGGAGCGGCAGGTGCTGAGCCGCCTGGCCAGCAATGCCGGGTCGAGCTGGTTGGTGATGCGTATCGCCAGGTCCATCCTTTCCTCGACCAGATTCACGGTGCGGTCCAGGGCCAGGATGTCGATACGGGTTTTCGGGTAGAGCTGTACAAATTCCGCGATCGCCGCGGCCAGGTGGCTCTCGGCCAGCGAGTTGCTGGCGGTGATGCGGATCTGGCCCTGCGGTTCCAGTTGCCGGCGGCCGGCGCTGGCCTTGACCTCTTCCGTCATCAGCAACAGGCTGCGGCAGCGGTCCAGGCTCTCCAGGCCGGCATCGGTCAGGCTGATGTGGCGCGTAGTCCGGTGCAACAGGCGCGCCCCCAGCCAGTCTTCCAGGCTCTCCAGGTAACGCGACACCATCGCACGCGACATATCCAACTGCGCTGCAGCAGCCGTCATGCTGCCGCATTCGGCGACTTCCACAAAGACCTGCATTGCGACCAGTCTGTCCATGTTTCTCCCTATCTGATCGGATTATGCAACAAATAATCAATTGAAACGCTGTTTATTGATTAATTTGTTGCTAGTAAGCTGTGCACATCTTGTCGTTGCCAAGCTGCGGCGAGCTCTTAACCACATCCCTATCGGAGAAACAATCATGCTGACTATCTTCAAAAAAGCCTTGCTGCCGTCCATCCTGGCCCTGGGCCTGACCGCCGGCGCTTCTGCCGAGGAAGCCCAGCCACTGAGCCTGAAGGTGTATACCGCGGACAGCAATTTCAATGTGACCTCGACCCTGGTCAGCGGCAAGACTGACGCGGTATTGATCGACGCCCAGTTCACGCTGGCCGATGCGCACCGGGTAGTGGCCGAAGTGCTGGCCAGCGGCAAGACTCTGAAGACGGTGTATATCAGCCACGGCGACCCCGACTATTACTTCGGCCTGGAAGTGGTCAGGCAGGCTTTTCCCAAGGTGCAGATAGTCGCTACCGCCACCACCGTGGCCCACATCCAGGCCAGCTATCAAAAGAAGCTGGAAGTATGGGGGCCGCGCCTGGGCGTCAATGGCCCACGCACGGTAATCATCCCGCAAGCCATCCAGCAAAACTTTATCGAGCTGGAAGGCCAGCGCCTGGAGATCGTGGCGCCGGACGCCGGCCTGCCTGAAAATACTTTCGTGTGGATACCGGCCATCAAGGCGGTAGTCGGCGGCGTGCTGGTATTCGGCGACCTGCACGTGTGGACCGCGGATACCCAGCAGCCGGTCCAGCGTCAGGCCTGGTTGCGCAAACTGGACAGCATCATCGCGCTGGAACCGAAGACGGTAGTACCCGGCCACATCAAACCGGGCTCGGCCACCGACGTCGGCGCGGTGCGGTATACCCGCGACTACCTGGCCAATTTTGAGGTGGAACTGGGTAAGGCAAAAGACGCCGCCGAACTGATCAAGGCCATGCAAAAGCGCTATCCCGGCTCCGGCCTGGGCATCGCTCTGGACATAGGTGCCAAGGTCAACAAGGGCGAGATGAAGTGGTAGCCTTTTAAAATATTACTAGCAGTGGCTATCCCTATCGGCGGAAGCGGCGATAGGGATTTTTTTTGAATAGTCGAACGTACTCATGGGCTGAAGCACTGAGGCGGTTGCCAGGAAGCCATCAATAGCGAATATACTGTGATTATAATCAACAAATTTTACTGGCAGATCGTTTGTTGTTCTTATGGAGTCTTCATTGCAAGGAAACCTCATGGTAGTTATAGCGGCGTGGGTACTTTTATTTCTGGGAGTTGTTCACACCATTCTCGGCTTTATCTGGTTCAAGCAGACGTTCAAAGAGGCATGGCTGGAAGGCCTGATTGGCAAGTTCGGGTTGGAAACGCTTGAGATCAGAAGGCTGGCGTTTTGGTTTACGATCGTCGGACCGCTGATGATCATGGGTGGGAATATTGCAATTCACGCCGGGCAGGTCGGTGATCATGCGCTTCTTAAAATAATCGGATTCTATTTATTCTTCATCGCCATTATTGGTGTGTTGGCGCTGCCTAAGTCACCGTTTTGGGCGGCGATGCTTCTTTGTCCGATTTTTATCGCCGGCGGATATGGCTGGATTGGGTAGACTACACCAAGGATAGCAAGGCGGCGCTGCCCCACAGGACCAGCAAGACGCCGGCGCCGCGGCCTATCCAGTGGCCCGCCGGGGCCAGCTTCTCGATCAGCACGAACAGGGCCAGGCCGCCTATCCACGCGAAGTTCATCACGCCGCCGACGAACAGCAACAGCATCAGCAGCCAGCAGCAGCCGACGCAGTAAGCGCCATGTCGAAAGCCCATCGCAAACGCGCCGCCGGCCCCGGTCCGCCAATGCGCGGTGATGAATTCCAGCGGTGAACGGCAATGCCGCAGGCAAACCTGCTTGAGCGGGGTCCATTGGTACAGGCCGGCCGCGATCAGCACGGCCCCTGTCAGCAGCAGACTGGTGGCTTCCATCATTGGCGACAACAGGGCGGCTTGCTCCAGTCCATATTGCAGCGCCGTTGCGACCAGGCTGAACGCGCTCCAGACCGCGATATAGCCCAGCGTGAAACTGCCCGATGCGGCGACCGATCCGCCTCTGGCGGCATTGCGCTGGGCGATGGTGCTGTACAGCAGTATCATCGGTGCGGCGCTGGGTAGCATCATGGCCGCCATCATCACCGCCCACATCGCGAACATCAGGGCGGCGTGGCCGAATGTCCACGGCCCTGCGCTCATCGGCATCAGCATGTCGCCCATCTCTTGCATGGTCCCGGCGCCAGTAAACAGATACGCCCAGGACAGCAGCACAACGAGCGCCAGCCCGCAGATGACGAGCAGACGGTCATGTCGTAGCGACCATCGCAGCGCCCATTGCAGCAATGAGCGGCCAGCCACTTAGGCCGCCACGCCCTGCGGCGTCTGCACCACGTAGGCCAGCGTACTGTGCCCGCCCGCGGTGTCAAACTTGATCGCTCCGCTGCTGCGGATATTGGACGAGGCGACCTCGCATTCGCGGTGCTCGAAACCTTCCGGCATCACGACCTGAATCCGGTGCGGAGCGCCGGTCACCGGGTTTTTGATCGGTTCGGTTTCGGTTTCCAGCACGCCGGGGATGATGACGCGTGCGGTGCGCGCGGCCTTGTCCATCTCGAATGTGACCGGTGCGAAGATGGGGTCGTGCATGGTGGTCACGATCAGGCTGAAGATCTGGAACAGCGTCCCTTCATCCGAATTTTGCCCCGACATGATGTTGAATAGCGCTTCACGCTGTTCCGGGCTGGCCCGCTCTTCTATGATGGGCTGCAACTGTCCGTTTCCTTCGTGCAGTGCGCCCGGGAAAGAAACAACGACGAAGAAGCTCAATCCATCCAGGCTGACGTCGTTGTAGTGTCCCTTGACGATGCGCATGCCGGCCAGGCCCTTGCAGTAGCCTTTGGTCGGTAGCGCGTTGAAATCGCAGGGGCAGCCGAATGCGCAGCTGCAGTTTTTGATCCATTCGCCTTCGAGGCGCCAGTTCGCTTGTGCCATGTTATTCTCCTGTCGGGGTTTGCCATCGATGCAAAATGTCGATGCCGTCAAAATGCCTGATAGAAACGGGCAAGCAGGATTCTTTATAATTATTCGTAAAATGCGGTACTTCAGCATTTGCACACGGCAACAGGACGGTCTATCTCAAATGCCCCGCCGGTGTATGGAGTTTAGTGCAGGCCCCTGCAATTTCAAATACTTTCACCCCTCCCGCTGCGCGCGGCCAGCTTCCGGCATGCGCCTGCCTGAAGCCGGCAGTGATTCTCGCGAGCAAGCTGCGCTCCGTTGGGGATGCATGAATCAAGGCGAGCCGGCGCGTTGTTACCCTGGCGAAAGCGGCGACAGGGATTTTCATCTAACTGATGTGCTTGCAGCAGCCCATTGCGGGCTATTCGTCGTCGTGCGTCTGATGGTGCTCGCTGGCGCCGTTTCTCCAGTAGCTTGCCGCGTGTACCCGGTTTTTGTGCAGGCCGCGTTCTTGCAATAAATACCGGCGTATCGCCTGCGCGCTGGCCAGCTCGGCGGCGACCCAGGCATAGCCTTCGCCGTCCGGTAGAGCAAGTCCTTTCAATGTGGACAAAAACAGTTCGACATCGTTCGCAGCCTGGCCTTGGTCTAGCCAGATGACTTCGGTCTGCGCGTTGCTGTGCAGGCGGATTTTTTCATCCGCATCGGCGATGGCGATCACCGCTAGCGCCCGCGCTTGCGGCGGCAATTCTTCCAGCCTGCGGGCGATGGCCGGCAGCGCGGTCTGGTCGCCCACCAGCAAATACCAGTCAAAATCATCCGCCACGACCAGCGAGCCGCGCGGGCCGCCTATCCCCAGCGTCATGCCGGGGCGCGCCTGGGCCGCCCACAGTGAAGCCGGGCCGTCGCCGTGCAGCATGAAATCAATATCGAGTTCCTGGCGGGCGGCGTCGTAGCGGCGCGGCGTGTAGTTGCGGGCGATCGGCTTGGTCGCATCGCCGGTAGCGATGATGCCTTGCTGGCCGAGTACCGGCAAGATGGGCTGCTCTGAACCCGGCGCCGGGAAAAACAGTTTGACGTGGTCGTCGTGCGCGGCCGACACAAAGCCGTCCAGGTCTGCGCCGCCCAGAGTGATGCGCAGCATATGGGGCGTCAGCGGTTCGGTGCGCAAGACGGTCAAAACGCGTATTTTTAAAGTATGGCGCACCCGTTCTATCTGGTGGGTGCGCTGTTCAAGTGTGGTGTCGCTCATGGATGTCCTTGCAAAGGGTGGCCTCAAACTTCGTCGACGATGTCGTGCGCGGCTTGTTCCAGTATCGCGGAAACCCGCTCGGCTTCGGCCGTGGTCCAGCTGCCCTTGCGCAGCAGCAGCGCATGCTTCAAGGTGTGCATGGCTTGCATGACGCGTTCCGGCAGCGACTGCTTGGCCTGTACCCGCGCCAGCAAATCCAGCCTGGCCAGAACGCCGTCCACCTGGGCTCGGTTGTCCGCCAGGTAGGCGCGGCCGGCATCGGTGAGCGAGTAACGTTTCTTGCCGCCACTTTCTTCGGCGCTGACCAGGTCTTGCTCTTCCAGCAGGGTCAGGGTAGGGTAGATCGCTCCCGGGCTGGGCGCATAGGCGCCGCCGCAACGCTCTTCTATGGCCTTGATGATTTCATAGCCATGGCGCGGGGCGATTTCTATCAGCGCCAGTACGATCAGCGGCAGGTCGCCGCGCCCAAACACGCGCTCGGCCCGGTCGCCGCGGCCACGGCCGTGCCCATGTCCGCCGCGCATGCGCTCGCCGCCGGCGTCGTCGCCGAAGGGGTCGTGATGGCCGGCGAAGTAGTAATGAGCGCGATGATCTTCATGCCGGTGCTCGTGGCCCCGGTGATGGTGATGATGTGAATTTCTCATGATTTCCTTGATTGATATGAATTAAAGAATAAGTTAAAGATATATCTTTAACTGTTTTTAATGATATATCTTTAAATTTTAAAGATCAAGGCGGATTTGTAACAAAATGCGGGTGTGCAGGCGCCTCCATATCGTCAAGCGCGCGTTCTGCGTCAAAGAGTTTTTTTAAGAGTGGGCACAGGTTCGCCGGAAAGGATAGGCAAGAGGTGAGCTGAAGCGACGCAGGCCGAGAAAAAAAAGCAAAATGAAGAAAAATCCAAAGCGAGGGGAAGCGCTCATCCTTGCCAAGACGCGGTTCGTCGAATACGCAAGAAATACAATGGGAAGAGGCAAGTTGGGCCGACCAGGGCTAGTCCCCACCAACACCTGGCTTGCCAATGAATCTGGAAATTTAACCGGCTCGAGCAGTCGGTTGCGCATCAATATAGACCCAGGCGTTCAATCCCGAAGCTAGCACCACTGCGACACGCTTGTACGCAGCAACTTCATAGCTATCGGCGTTTGCCAGTTCTTGGCCAGATATCCGGAACACGGTTCCTTTGACAGCATCGGTAGGTAGTCCGGAAAATCTCGCAATCGGATGATGCGTTGCGCCACTGGTCTCTACCACAGAGGGATCGTCAATTTCGACCATCGATAATGCGTATCCTGGAAGAAGGTCTTCACCACCTTCCAATTTGCGGCCAAACGTGGCGAGCTGCACCGGTAAAGACTGCAGTGTCCCATAAGAAAACAGATACTCTGTAAATTCTGAATCAGATAGTGCCATGCAGTTCTCTCTAAGTTTGAAGTACTTATACTCGTCGCGCGCATGAAATCCTCTTCCGGATCATGCGCAGCTTGCCGGGTATTATGTCAGGCGCTACTCTACGCAGGCGTGCCCAGGATGACGCTGGATGCCTTGAATATCGCCGAAGCCGGCATGCCGACCGCCAGGCCGAGTGCAACGCTGCTGGCGTTGGTAATAATAGACGCCACGGAGCCGCCGCCGGGCAGGTCGATGACTACCTCGGTATTCACCGCACCCGGCTGCAGATGGGAGACTGTCCCCACCAGGCGATTACGCGTGGATAATTTGGCGCCCTGATCGTCGGTCATGATAATGATGGATGATGCCTTGATCAGCGCGAACGCCTCTTTACCGACGTGTAGGCCGAGATTGTCGGTACTGTCACGGGTGATGGTCGCCACGATCTTGTGCCCGCCGGCCACTTCCAACTCTATTTCATCATTCACCGCACCTTGCTTGACATGGGATACCTTGCCCAAAAATTGGTTACGCGCGCTGGTTTTCATATTCATTCTCCTGATTAGTGTCGTTTCTTAGTGTCATCTCTTAGATGGAGTCAGCTACAAAAGCTATAGCTTCAGACCTTAGTGCTAGCGCCTATTGGAGCTTTTTACCTAAACCATCTGTCCTCTGTATGGATGCTGCTTTCAATTGCCCTTAATTACCGTGGGATAGTAATGCAGAACCTCATGCATGGTTATGCGATATCACCCATATTTCAGTTGTATTATTTTTGATGTACCGCATCTTTGCCCATCTTCTCTGCTTCAGGAAAGCATATCCGGAACTGGTCGCAATGATTGCATTCTGGAGGTCTGAGGCCCGGATTTCCTTGCCGCAAGCCCAGTTCGGCATACAGGAATTTTTTCCATTTCAGGTCTTGAACATTTCGGCGATGGAGCGACGGAAAATAATTGCTGAGCAGGGCAGAAACCTGAGTACGCCCTGATAAGCCCAAGTCCTGCCACAAGTGGCGGGTGCCGAAAGTAGCTGCCGCTATCGCCCGGGCCAGCCAGTCTGCATGTTGATCGCTATATGCCGAACGATGATCCAATAGTAATTGAACCAAGTCCAGGAACTCTGGCGGACAGGTGGCTAGAATAGCCGCGTATTCTTGCTCCGGCATCTCTGCTGGCTTGTTATTTTCTGGGGAGCACGCGTCTACGATGCTCAACCGCTCAGGCTGAGGCAATCCCAGCGTCCCGGCAAATAAGGGCAGCCTCCCTTCCTGGACGTGTTTCAGCACACTGGCAATGGCGATGCTTGCAAGGTCCTCGTGCCAAGCTGGCGAATATCCGGGATGAACAAGCGTAGGGAAATGCTGCGTCATTCGGCGATCTTCTTGATTTCTATCGTTTGCAACCACCTTACATGGCGTGGACCCGTGCGAATGTCTTTGGTCGACATCATTGCGATGCGGCCTTCGTCATCGGCGAGGGGGAGGCCATTTCTTTCAAAGAAAACGATGATTCCCTCTCCTGCCGCCGAATTGTAGACTTCGCTCCATGAAAATACCACTGCGTAACCGTCGCTGGCAGTAGCGACGACGGCCATTTTTTTTATATCGTTATGGTGGCGGCTAATGATTGCGGCCTTTCCCAATATGCTGCTGAGTAAGACGCCTTTGAGTTTTTCCGGTTTGCCGGAACTGCTACCCGATTGGCGCACGAAAGGAACTTCGACGATCTGTTCCGAAGGGAAGCTGCGCAGATCGCTGACCGTCAGATTAAGCTGGTGTTCGACCAGGCCGCTAATGACGACTTTCTCCGTAATGAATTTCCCTGCATTGGCGTCGTCCGCTGCGGCAAAAACTAGACCGCATAGGGCGAACGCCACGACGGCAATGCTAGTACGGAGAATCAGAGCCATATTATTTTTCCTGTCGATTGAAGTGGTATCGCTGATATCAGCACGCTATTGTTCTTTTGCCGCGGGCCCCCTTTATGCACTTGTCTTATGACAACTGAGTCCATGTGGCTGGGCATGAATTGCGATAGGGCTGCAGGCGTATATTTTGTTAATATACGTTATATTTCAAAGAATATAGCGGATAGATATGAGCTTGCCAAGCACAATTATTCCCATACATTTGGGCATGTCGCCAGAGTGTCCTGCCGGATGCAAGATCGTCATGTCGCCGGCAGCTACTCCGTACGGAATGATTTGGACTTGCGTAACACCGACGGAACTAGATCCGGCAATGACGCCAACTGACGAGCTTGATCACAAGCTCTCTCAACAACTGGCAAGGGCAAATGCTGCGAAGCTAGCGCTGGAGACAGAATTAGCGAAAGAGCGTGAAGAAAAACTCTCCCTCCGGAAAGAAATTGAAATGCAGCGAAGGGCTTTTACTGCAGAGATGTTTCAACTCCTCGCCACCAAGGAATTGGCCGAAGCAAGGTTTCATGCATCTGAATCTCAATTTCTGGCAGAGATTGAGCGTCAACACAGGCTGAATAGCACTCTGCAGCACGAGCTAGGGAAGAATAGTGCTTCTTCCGCGGCGGCGGGCTCCAGACATTTGTTCGAGTCCCTGAGATTGCAAGGGCAGCCGGGCGTCCCTCGAAAGCAGAATTGAATGCTGCGGATATCTTATCGCCACCAATGTCCCGCTCTCGCACATTTACTTGGCAGTACCAGATTATTTGAGCGAGAGAGAGCGGGGCGTGGAGACAGACTGGCACTGGCAAACTGCAAGAAGGCGGGTAAGCCACGCCGCAGCGGGTGCAGAAAATGCGGCAGCAGTGGGCCGCTGCCGCATGAATGCAAATCAGAGTTGCTGGCCTATTGCTTCAAGCCTAGTAAGCCCTCGGTGCGGATGAAGTCAATGATTGCGCCCACGCCGTCGCCGGTCTTCAGGTTGGTAAACACGAAGGGGCGCTCGCCGCGCATGCGCTTGGCGTCTTGCGCCATGATGTCGAGGTTGGCGCCGACATACGGGGCCAGGTCGGTCTTGTTGATGATCAGCAGGTCGGAGCGGGTGATGCCGGGGCCGCCCTTGCGCGGGATTTTTTCGCCGCCGGCGACGTCGATCACGTAGATGGTCAGGTCGGACAGTTCCGGGCTGAAGGTGGCGGCCAGATTGTCGCCGCCGGATTCGACCAGGATCAGGTCCAGGTTGGGGAAGTCGGCGCACATGCGGGAGATCGCTTCCAGGTTGATCGAGGCGTCTTCGCGGATCGCCGTATGCGGGCAGCCGCCGGTTTCCACGCCCATCAGGCGCTCAGCCGGCAGGGCGTCGGCGCGCAGCAGGATCTCCATGTCTTCCTTGGTATAGATGTCATTGGTGATCACCGCCATGTCGTAGTGGTCGCGCATCTGCTTGCATAGCATTTCACACAGCGCGGTCTTGCCGGAGCCGACCGGGCCGCCTATGCCTACCCGCAGGGGATTGGATGTTGTCGTCATTTTTTCTCAACCTTTTGTTTCGGATTTCAGGATCGGTACAGCCGGCTGTACTGCACTTCGTGCTGCATAGACAGCAGGGACAGTCCAGGCGACCAGTTGGATAATTCGGTATCTTCCAGGGTTTGCGCAGTGGCGGCGGCGGCTTCCAGTTCTGGCCGCAGGCTGAGCAGCAGGCGCTGGCCGGCGACCTGGCCCAGCGGCACCGACTTGACGCACACCAGCACCTGATTTTCTGCCCACGAGAACAGCATGCCCAGCAGCGCCGCTTCTGCCGGCACTTGTAGCGCCACCGCGGCGCAGGCCAGCGCGGTCGGCAGCGGCACTTCCGGCAGTTGCTGCAGGCAGTCCAGCAAGGACTGGTCGCTGATCTTGAGGTCGGCCACCAGCTTGCCCAGCGAATAACCCATCTGTATGGTCTCGGCGCGGAATTCCGCGGTGTCGCGGGCGGCGATGAAGCGCTCGGTCCAGTCGAATACGGCTTGCTTGTCGCGCGCGGCAAACGCCTGCAGCAAGCGCCACAGCAGCGGTGCTTCAAATTGTGCGACCACGTGCTGTAATTGGTCGGCT
Source organism: Pseudomonadota bacterium (assembly GCA_040390485.1). Classification (GTDB taxonomy): domain Bacteria; phylum Pseudomonadota; class Gammaproteobacteria; order Burkholderiales; family Burkholderiaceae_D; genus Undibacterium. Next base: position 19,932 of record JAZJYH010000032.1, on the reverse strand, counting down.
ATCCACAGCTGGGCGCTGGCCTCGTTTTTCACCAGGCCTTTTTCTATCGCGGTTTCCAGTCCCTGCGAATAGCTGTACGCGCCTATCGGTAGCGAGGGGCTGGACAACTGCAACAGGTGGAGCAGAGAAGCTGCGGCTAACATCTGGATGGCCTGAGTTTATGGTTTGTCGGAGGGCCGGTGTATCTTTTGCCTTAGCGGTATCGGCGCCAGCGGATTATGCGGGTGGCCGTCATCGCCATGGTGGTGGCCGCCGCCGTAGGCGCCGGCTTCCGGCTCAAACGCCGCCTGCTCTTCGGTGACCGTCGCGCCCAGGCCTTCCAGCATTTCTTTCAGGACGCCGTCTTTGCGTATGCGCAGGAAGCCGTCGCCGACCTGGGCCTGGGTATGCCGGTTACCCAGATGAAAGGCGCAGCGCAATAGTTCGCGCGCCGTGCGGCATTCCACGCGATAGGTAGGTTCGGTGGCGGCGACGATCCTGACCACAAAGCCGTCTGCGCTGGCGATCAGCTCGCCGTCGCGCAAGATACTGCCGCGCACGGTCAGCACGGCGACATCTTCGCCTGAACCCAGGCTGGCGCGGAAGCGGCTTTTTTCCCGCAGGTGGAAAGGCAGGGTGAGCTGGTCATGAATCTGCGGGGCATTGTCCAGTTTGGTGTGCAAGGTACGCATGGGTCTCCAGGGCTTGAATTCGTTCATCTACGGTAAGCATATTCTATGCCACAACAGCCGGATATTCACACCAGGCTAAATGGTGAGTGATTGTAATATTTGCATGTGCCTGGTGAAAGCCTATACTCATTTAAGGCTATCATGCGAATTGGACTCGTCTTCTTTTTCTTTCACCGTCCCTGGAGCTTTCAAATGAAAAATCAGTTTTTTGCCGCCAGCTTGATACTGGCTGTTGCCAGCAGTCTTAGCATAGCAGGCGCCGCCTATGCACAGGACCTGACGCCGAAGCAGCAATATGCCGCCGACAGCAAACACGCCTCCACGCGTTATGCCGAGGACAAGAAGCTGTGCGCCGAAGAGAGCAATTCCGGCGCGCGCATGCAGTGCCTGCGTGATGCGAAGACCGAATACAATGCGTCCCTGGCGCATGCCAAGACGGCGATGAATGAGGCGACTCATGCTTCTACTCAAAATGGCCAGGCCGTCGTTTGCCAGGAGTGCGGCCGGGTGGTCTCGGTGAATGTCAGCGAAAAATCCGGCGAGGGCAGTCCCCTGGGCCTGATTGCCGGCGGTGTCGCCGGTGCGGTGCTCGGGCATCAGGTCGGTAGCGGCACGGGCCGCGACCTGGCGACCATTGCCGGCGCCGCTGGAGGCGCCTACGCAGGGCGCAAAGTGGAGCAAAAAGTAAGGTCAACCAAGCTGTGGTCGGTGACCGTGCAATACGATAACGGCAATAAGAACAGCTTTGACTTTGAGAGCGACCCCGGCATGGTGGTCGGCGACAAGGTCAAGAATTCGGGCAATACGATAGTCAGGCGCTAGGGCCTGTGAACATTTAAATTGAGAGTGCGAATGGGCCTAAACAGGCGCTAGGCCGGCATAGGCTTTAGCCGCCTCAGACCAAGGCAAGCCGCCGATGAATGAGCGGCTTGCCTTGATAGGCCCGCGGGCCTATTTCCCAAATTCCCTCAGCCTCATCATGATCATGTCGCGGCGCCTGTCCATGTCGCGCTGCACGTAGCCGTTGTCGCGGATCAGGCTGTTTTTCTCGTCGACCAGGCGATTGAATTCGTTCAGCAGGGCATTCCTGGTATCGGTACTCAGGTCGGTCCTGCGCAGCTCGTTGCGGATGTCGCCGATACGGCCGTCGTTGCGGTAGATCCTGGAGTTATTGGCAGAGATGCGCGAGCGCAGGGACTCCAGCTCGCCTTCCATCTGGTTGATTTCGCCGCCGCGCCGAAACTCGAACAGGAAGGCGTTTTGCATATTGGGCGGGCAGGCCGCCACGTTTTCACCGCGCCCGGCCCGGCCTGTATTGAAGGCGTTTTCCGGTTGGCAGTAGTTGAGCAGGCCCCTGCTGCGGCCCAGCATGTATTGCTCAAAATTGGTTTGCACGCCGTATTCGGTGCAGGCCTTTGCGTGTTCATTCAACTGGTCTGGGGGCAGGCCCTGCTTGCCGTCGGCAAAACCGATTTGCTGCCAGTTCGCATTCAGGCACTGGTCCTTGCTCAGGCTGGCGCAACCGGCCATGCTGCCTGCCAGTATGAAAAGAAGAGTGACTCGAAGATGAACTCGGTGTGCGCGCATATGATTTAGTGTTTATTTATTAAGCTTGATTATATAAAACATTGCAGTAGGAGTGTGGGTAATGAGGTGTAGGTCATAATCGGTGCTTTTGTTTCCGTAGCACCACTATATTCTTGCAAACGCAGCCCTCTATCACTACACTAAGGATCAAAATTTCACCGATACGGGAGTAGATTTGCTGTGCATATAACTCGCCCTCACACCTATCTGCGACTCCAAAAGGCGTGCTGCCTTGCCTTGATGGCCGTATTCAGCCTGCTTCCCGTGTTTCCCGCTGCCGCCTCGGCCGCCGATGATAGCGCCTGCAAACACCTGATAGCAACCGGTAATCCGGAATATCCGCCCTACCTGTGGCGCGATCCCGATAACGAAAGCAAATTGATCGGGGCCAATGCAGACTTGATGCAATTACTGGCCAAGGAAATCGGCATTACGATAGAGGTCAAGTATGCGGGCCCCTGGGCTCGGGTACAGGAAGAAGTCAAACTGGGACGTGCCGACCTGATTGCGGGCGCCTTCTTTACCCTGCCCAGGCTGGAGTACATGGATTATTTCTATCCCGCGTTTCGGGAAACCCGGACCGTGATCTGGACCAGGGATAATAGCAGCTTGCACTATAAAAAATGGAGCGACCTGGTCGGCAAACAGGGCATGACGGTGATCAATAACAGCTTTGGCGAGGAGTTCGACCGCTATGCGAAAGAATCGCTGAAGATATCGACCGTGCCCAGCCTGGAGCAGGCATTGAAGATGCTCAGCCTGTCGCGCACCGACTACCTGATCTATGAAGAAGACCCTGGCCTGGCCTACGTGGCCAAGATGAACATACCGGGGCTGAAAACCATTTCCCCGGCCGTCACCAATGAAAACCTGCACCTGACCTTCTCGCATAAGTCTGCCTGCAATACCGGCGAGATGCGGGGCCGGGTGGCCAAGGCCATCTACAAGCTGACCAGGCAGAATGTGATGAACAAGTTGATAGAAACGAATATCCAGCTGTGGCGCAAGCAATCCAAGTAAGCCTGCCCTAGATCATCCTTGCGCTCCATGCTGGTCTTTGATCGGAAAATAGGGGGCGAGAGTTTCATGTATGGGCCAGTTTCGCTGGCCTGTGTTTTTTTAGCTTGGGTTTTCGCAGTTCTGCAGCGTGCTGCAAACGCATCGCATTTTTTTTACTGGGCGACATTTGGGCAAACTATCCCTTAGACAAATCTTGATACTCGGAGTTGGGCTTGGCATCATGCTGCCGGCCCTGGTATTAGGGCGTTTTTTGCTGAAGGACCGTTACCAGCGTGAAGTGGACCTGCGGGTCCGGGTGCCGATGTCGCAGTATGCCGACATGCTGTCGCGTGCGATGGCGGTGCCGGTCTGGAACGTCGACAAGGAAGTCGCCAACCAGTTTGTGCAGGCGGTGATGCGCAATCCCGAAGTGGTGCGGGTGACGGTAGAAGACGAATCCAAAAATCGCTTCGTCTCCAGCGAGATGGCATCCCGGCTAGGGGGCGAGGTATTGCGCGAAGAGCGCCAGATTTTCCTGGATAACAAAGTCATCGGCAAGGTCACGGTGGAACTGACTACCGCGCGCATAGAACGGGACTTGTTTATCGATTTCCTGCAATTGGCGGGAGCGCTGCTGGCGCAGGTGGTGATTTCCTTTATCCTTATCCTGCTCTTGTTTGAGCGCAGGATAGTGCGCCCCCTGCATGAATTGCAAATGGCGACGGCCAGGCTGGCGCGCGGCCAGCTTGATCAAGCGCTGCATTGGCACAGGCAGGACGAGATAGGCAGCCTGGCGCAGGGCCTGGACAAGATGCGCGAAGAACTGGGCGGGCTACTCTTGGATCGCGACGTCCGCAATGCAGCGCTGCAGCAAGAGCTCAATGAAAGGCTGCGGGCCGAGCAGGCGCTGCGTTTTACCGAGGAAAAATTTACCGCCATCTTCCATTCTTCGCCAGTGGCGATGACGGTCGCGCGCAAGGAAAACGATTTTGCGATCGTCGACGTCAACGATGCCTGGGTGCGCCAGTTTGGCTGGTCGCGCGAAGAAATCCTGGGCAGCAAGCCTACCCAAGTGCTGCTGTGGCGCAAGCCGGAAGACCAGGAGGCGGTGCTGAAAATCGCTGAGCGCGATCATGAGATCCATGGTTACGAGGCCTGGCTGCGCTGCGGCCATCAGGATAAATCGCTGCTGTGCGAGATCTCCGGCAAGATGATATCGCTGGGCAGCGAATCCCTGTTGATCCTGGTGCAGGAAGACATCACCGAAAAACGCCACAATGAACAGGAGATACTCAGCCTGAATACCAGCCTGGAGCGCAGGGTGTCCGAGCGCACCCAGGCGCTGGAGGTGGCCAATACGGAATTGACCATCGTGCTGGAAAACCTGCAAAGGGCGCAAAGGGAATTATTGCGCACCGAGAAAATGGCGGCCCTGGGTTCCCTGGTGGCCGGTGTCGCACACGAGCTGAATACGCCGATAGGCACCAGCGTCACCGTCACCAGCACTTTGCAGCAGCATACCGACGACATCATCCTGGAAATGAGCAAAGGTTTGCGCCGCTCGCAACTGGAGACCTATTTCCACAATACGCGCACCGGCACCGATATCCTGATGCGCAACCTGAGCAAGGCCTCGGAACTGGTGACCAGCTTCAAACAGGTCGCGGTCGACCAGACCAGCGCCAACCGGCGCGTGTTTGCGCTGGATGAAACGGTGGCCGAGATCGTCCTGACCATGAGCCCGACCATACGAAAAACCCGACACGAAGTCGAATACCATGTGCCGCCAAAAATCGTGCTGGACAGCTACCCCGGTCCGTTGGGGCAAGTGCTCACCAACCTGATCAATAATGCCTTCATCCACGGATTTGAAGGCGAGCAGCGCGGCAAGATCACGATTACCGGCCGCCACGTCGGCGAAGACCTGATAGAAATCACGGTCGGCGATAACGGCAGGGGCATACCGGAAGAGAATCTCGGGCGCATTTTCGATCCCTTTTTTACCACCAAGCTGGGCCAGGGCGGCAGCGGCCTGGGATTGAATATCGTGTATAACTTGGTCACCGGCGTGCTGGGCGGGAATATCGTAGTGGACAGCAAGCCCGGCGAAGGCGCCAGGTTTACGATCATCTTGCCGCAGGTCGTCTCGCAAGGCAGGCGCAGGGCCAGCGACCAGCTGTAGCAGGCATCAGGCCAGGATATATTCACGCGTCAATTGCCGCGCCCGGTGCAGGCGGCTCTTGACGGCGGCCGGCGTCAATTCCAGCACGACGGCGATTTCATTGATGGTCTGTTCCTCGAAATCGCGCAGCAAGATAATTTCGCGATAGTGCTCCGGTAGGGATTCCAGCGCGTTGACCAAATCCAGCCGGACTGCATCCGAAGGCCGGGTCGCCAGCCATTGCTCGACTTTCTCTTCTTCGTAAGGATCATAGTTGAGTGTGACCCTACCCAGCTTGCGGCATTCGCGCTGCACTACCTTGATCAGCCATCCGGAAAAAGCAGCCGCCACGCGCAGGCTGTGCACCTTGCGCGACAATATCAGCAAGGTCTCCTGCACTGCATCGTCGACGTCGCTGAGCAGGCAGCGGCGTTGCGCATAACGCCGTATGTCGGGCTGGCAGGCGCGCAGCAAACCGTCCAGCGCACCGGAATCGCCCAGGCGCGCCGATTCCAGTAGCGGCAGGTATTGTTGTGCGAGTGCCATGTCTTGTTACTCCTTAGTTTTCCTTGGTTTTATCCAGGCGGCGGCCTACCATCGCACACATGGGGCAAAAGCCGAAGATGCCCGACAAGCAGATGCCGGCGGCGCTGGCGGCCACGATCCAGGCGGCGACGCCGCTCAGGTTGAGTACCGCCCAGGCGATCACCGCGATGCCGGCGATCAGGCGCAGGACGCGTTCCCAGTGTGGCAGGTTTTTTACATAGGACATGATATTTCCTTTTAATTAATAGTGGCCGAGGAACTGTTCCTCACTCTCTAAGAGGCGTCGACCCCGTATTTGGATTCGCGGAAAATAAAATATTTTTTCCTCCATGAATAAAAGACAAGCACTGGCAATCTGTGGCCCGGTTCTGGTACAGTCCCGCCATGAGCAAATTATCTTTAGACCGCATCCTGCAATCGCAGGGCTTTGGCACCCGCAAATACTGTCGTGAATTGATAGACGACGGCGAACTCAGTATCGCCGGCGAAGTGATGACTAACTATAAAACCCCCGTGGAAACCGAGGGTTTGAGTTTCCACATTTTTGACGAGGATTGGCAGTATCGCGAGCACGTGTATATCGCGCTGAACAAGCCCGCCAATTTCGAATGTTCGCGCAAGCCCAGCCACCATCCCGGTGTGCTGAGCCTGTTGCCCGAGCAGTTCAGCTGGCGCGACGTGCAGCCGGTAGGGCGGCTGGACCATGACACGACAGGCATGCTGCTGATGTCCGATGACGGCCCCTTCATCCACGCCCAATCGTCGCCGAAAAGGCATATTCCCAAAGTGTATGTGGCTACCACGGCCGAGCCGGTCAGCGAGGAGCTGGTGCAGAAATTATTGTCCGGCGTGCAATTGCATGATGAGCCGGCGCCATTGGCGGCGCAAATCTGCCGCCAACTGGGCATGCATGAACTGGAGATCGTGCTGGAGCAGGGTAAATACCACCAGGTCAAACGCATGCTGGCGGCAGCCGGCAACCATTGCTCCGCCTTGCGCCGCACCGCCATCGGCCAGCTGGAATTGGCGGCGCTGGGCCTGGAGGAGGGCGAATGGTGCTACCTGGACGCGCAGCAGATGGCCTTGCTGGTATCAAGCGATATTAGCACCGACTCAGCGAGTAGTTGATTATTAAAGTAATAACAATTAAATCCGGACCTGGCGCTTAACATGGGGAAGCGAGCCGGATTTTTATTTCGCAACATGTATTCCACATATCTGAACTAAAATCATTGCCATATTTGCTAATGGCAACGTCCCCGTTCATAATCCGCAATAGCTTTGTTTTAAGAACTGCACATCTTCCCGAATTTCCATTGAGAATAAGGAGCAAGCATGCAAGTCATCGTGATCGCCAATCCCAAAGGCGGTGTCGGCAAGAGCACCTTCGCTACCAACCTGGCAGGCTATTATGCCTCGCGAGGGCATCATGTGATGCTGGGTGACACCGATATCCAGCAGTCTTCGCGCAATTGGCTTTCCCTGCGGCCTGCCAGCCTGCCCGCCATCCATCCCTGGCAAATCGTGGACGGGCATATCGCCAAACCGCCGAAAGGCACTACCCATATGGTCATCGATACCCCTGCAGGTTTCAAGGGCGCCAAGCTGGACGCCGCCTTGAAAATTGCCACCAAGGTCGTCGTGCCGCTGCAGCCGTCCATCTTTGACATTCTGGCGACCGAGGATTTCCTGAATAAACTGTTGAAGAGGGAAGGCCAGGGCCAGTACCAGGTAGGGGTGCTAGGCATGCGCGTGAATGGCCGCAGCCGGGCCGCCGACCAGCTCAGCCACTATGTAGAGCAGCGCGGCATACCGGTGCTCGGCTATTTGCGCGATACCCAGAACTACATACAGCTGGCGGCGCATGGCGCTACCTTGTGGGACGTGGCGCCGTCCCGGGTGGAGAAAGACCTGGATCAGTGGCAGAAAATCCTGCACTGGATAGAAAAATAAATTGCGGATGGCGCGCGCCGATCCGGGCCGGGGATTGGTAATAAAGCCGGGGAATTAATTTCTACTGGCCTGCCCTAGTCACTATAATGCTGCCTGCCGCAGGTTTAATTTCTTTTCCTTTTGTTATCAAAGCATGCATCATACGATTTTCGATACTCCCGTTGTCAACACCGTCATGCGCTGGTTCTCAGTGAGCATGTTGCGCCTGCTGGGCTGGAAGGTCGACGGGACGGCGCCTGCCGAACCCAAATACGTCATGATCGCTGCGCCGCATACCAGCAACTGGGATTTTCCGGTGACCCTGATGGTGGCGTTTGCGATGCGCCTGAAGCTGTACTGGATGGGCAAGGACAGCCTGTTTCCGCCGCTGCTGGGTGCATTGATGCGCTGGCTGGGCGGGATTGCGGTCGACCGCAGCAAGTCGGGCAATATGGTGCAGGGCACTGTAGATGCCTTCGGTAACACGCCGCAGCTGGCGGTGCTGGTGCCGCCGGAAGGAACCCGCGGCAAAGTCACCCACTGGAGGACCGGTTTCTACTATATCGCGCTGGGCGCCAAGGTGCCTATCGCGCTAGGCTACCTGGACTTCAAGCGCAAGGTGGGCGGCATAGGGCGCATGTTTTACCCGACCGGCGACCTGGAGGCCGATATGGCCGAGATCCAGAAATTCTATGCCGGCATCACAGGCAAGAATCCCCAGCACTTTAGCGCCGATCATATCCAGGCCAAGGGTGACTAGGCGCAGTGAAGGGTATGTCCATAAAAAAGCCGGCTCGACGCCGGCTTTTTTACATGTATTCCCGCTTATTGCGGCACCCATTGCAGGGGTTTGCCGGCGGTGTCGGTGACGGTGGTCATTTCCTTGAAGACGCGCGCCTGTATGCTGTCGGGCAGGCGCACCAGGTCTACGCTGTCGACCAGGTGGTCGCCGTTCATGAAGCCCCAGGTGAAGAACTTCAAGGTAGCGATCGCCTTTTCAGGCTGGGCGGCGTTTTGCTGCACGATCACGAAGGTGCCCATCGTGATCGGCCAGCTATTATTGCCGGCTTTGTCGGTCAGCATTTCTTCAAAGCTGCCGCGGGTCTTCCAGCCGCTATTATTCAAGGCCGCCTCAAATGCCGAGGCTGACGGCGCGAGGAACTTGCCGTCGCGGTTTTTCAGCGATGCATAGTCCAGCTTGTCTTGCAGTACATAGTTGTAGTCGATGTAGCTGATCGCATAGGCGGTCTTCTTCAGGTTGGCGGAGATGGCGCTGCTGCCCTTGATCTGGACCAGGTCGGCTTGCCATTTGATGGTGAAATTCTTGCCATAGGCCGCTTGCCAGCTGGGGCTGAGCTTGCTCAGGTAATCGGTAAAATTATAGGTAGTGCCGGAGCCGTCCTGGCGCACTATCGCGGTAATCGCCTTATGCGGCAGGCGCAAGCCGGGATTCAGCGTCGCGATGGCGGCATCGTCCCACTGGCTGATCTTGCGCGAGAAAATATCCGCCAGCACTTCACCTGTCAGTTTCAGTTCGCCCGCCTTGATGCCGGGCAGGTTCACTACCGGCACCACGCCGGAAATTGCGGAAGGGAACTGGATCAGTTTTTCCTTTTTCAGGTCGGCGGTGCTCATCGCCACGTCGCTGGCGCCGAAATCTACGCTTTTTGCCTTGATCTGCTTGATGCCGGCAGACGAGCCCACGGCCTGGTATTCCAGCGTAGCGCCGGTTTTCTTGTTGTACGCCTCCGCCCATTTGTTATAGAGCGGCGCGGCGGCAGAGGAACCTGCGCCGCTGATGGTGGCGGCATGGGCGGAGCTTAGGCAAATAGAGGAGGTCAAAAATAAAGCAAGGAGTCGGGACATGGGAAATTTTTGGCAAAGGCAGTACAAATCTGGGTAGGACTTGCTTGCTGCGGTGGAATGGAATTAAGGTAGTGGCGGAATAAAATTGCGAGATTATAGCCTTGAATCGTCAAATCCATGTTTTTCGCAATCGGTAATGTGCATGTCATATCTCGCACTTACCCTACGAGTATTTGCGGGGATTCAGTCAAATTTTTTATTTGATATGGATGGAAAAAACGGGGAACGCGAGAAAATTCTTGAGAGCCCCAAAAAAACGCAAAAACGCAAAAAACTTGCAAACGCCGGCGAATGTCCGCTTGCTTAATTGGGATAAATTGTTTATATTATTTATGTGTTTAACCCTAGGAGTATCATATGGCAACAACGCCAGTGAAAAAAGCCGCTGCAAAAACCAAGACCCCGGTTGTTCCAGCGAAGAAAATTGTCGCTGCCGCCGCCAAGGCTCCAGCCGCCAAGCCGGCAAATGCAGCAAACGCCGCCAAGCCGCCAGTCGCGGCTAACAAGGTAGTGAAGGCGGCGAAGAAGCCGGTTGCCGCTACCAAGCCGGTACTAGCTAAGCCGGTAGTCACCAAGCCTGTCGTTGCGAAGCCGGTAGTCAGCAAACCGGCGATTGCCGCCGTGGGCAAGGAAAAAGCCAAGAAACCGAAACTGGTCCGCGACAGCTTTACCATGCCGGAATCCGAATACGAGGTCCTGGGCCAAGTCAAGAAAGCCTGCATCAGCGCCGGTGTAGAAGTCAAGAAAAGCCAGTTGCTGCGCATAGGCCTGGTCTTGCTGAAAAAGACCGACGTTGCGACCTTGAAAACCCTGATCGCCGGACTGGAGCCATTGAAGGCCGGACGTCCGAAGAAGGAAAAATAAGCTACTGCATTGATTGCTTTAATGTGGTCCAGCAACAGCCTGCAAAATTGCAGGCTGTTGTTTTTTTATGGTTGTCATCAAACCGACACGAAATTGTCACATTGCTGAAGTAATCGATGGTTAATCTTCGTCCGTGTAGGTACATAGACTTAGAGGACCACGAATGAGATTACTGACCATCCCCGCTGATGCTAACCCCAGTTTTTCCAAACTCAGTCTCAGCCTTGCCAGCACTGCCAAGGAAATCAAGGAAGTGCAGCGCTTGCGCTACAAGGTATTTATCGAGGCGATGGGCCTGTCTACCCTGGCCAACCCGGAAGGCCTGGACAAGGATGAGTTTGACGAACACTGCGATCACCTGATCGTGCGCGATACCAAGACCCTGAAAGTGGTCGGCACCTACCGTATCCTCGGTCCCAACGCGGCCCGCCAGCTTGGCCGCTACTATTCGGAAACAGAATTTGACTTGTCCCGCCTGCAAAATATCCGCGGCAGCATCGCCGAAGCGGGCCGTGCCTGCATCCATCCGGATTACCGCAGCGGCGCCGTCATCATGCTGTTATGGGCCGGCCTGGCTGCCTACATGCAGCGTGAGCGCTGCACCTACCTGATAGGTTGCGCCAGCATCAGCCTGACCGACGGCGGCCACAATGCGGCAGCGATCTACCGCAACTTTAAAGAAGACGACTTCGCGCCGCTGGAATACCGGGTCAAGCCGCACCTGCCGTTCCCTATCGAGGAAATGGATACCGGCGTAGAGGCGCGCATACCGCCCTTGCTCCGAGGCTATCTGCGAGCCGGGGCCTGGGTGTGCGGCGAACCGGCCTGGGATCCTGATTTCCATAGCGCTGACCTGTTTGTCATGCTGCCGCTGGCGAACCTGGACAACCGTTATGCCAAACACTACGGCACCGAGGAGAAGCCACAGTGAAGCCAGCCGACCGGTTCCTCGATAAGAAATTCCTGAAAGCCAGCAAGAAGGACGTCATACGTTTTCGCACCATCTGGATATCGGATGTGCATCTGGGAACGACAGGCTGCCAGGCTGCGCGCTTACTGGAATTTTTACAGGCAACCGAGTCGGATACTTTGTACCTGGTCGGCGACATCGTCGACGGCTGGCAGCTGAAGCGGCGCTGGTACTGGGACCAGGTGCACAATAATGTCGTGCAAACGGTGCTGAAGAAGGCCAAGAAGGGCACCGACGTCATCTTCGTCCCCGGCAATCACGATGAGGCGGTGCGCCAGTTCATCGACCTGGATTTCGGCGGCATCAAGATACGCGACGAGCTGGTGCACACTACCGCGCAGGGCAAGCGCATGCTGGTCTTGCACGGCGACCGCTTCGACGGCGTGATCGCCTGCGCCAAATGGCTGGCCTATGTGGGCGACAGCCTGTATACGATGATACTGAAGTTCAACCAGGTATTTAACAACTGGCGCGCCCGTGCCGGCCTGCCTTACTGGTCGCTGTCGCAATACCTGAAGCTGAAGGTCAAGAATGCGGTGAGCTATATCACCTCATTTGAAGATGCGCTGGCCGACGAAGCCCGCAAGAGAGGCCTGGACGGCGTGATCTGCGGGCATATCCACAAGCCGGAAATCCGCGACATCGGTGGCGTCACCTATTGCAACGATGGCGACTGGGTGGAGAGCCTGTCGGCCCTGGTGGAGGAGGCCAATGGCGAATTGCGCCTGGTCACCTGGCAAGACATCATGCAGCGCAGCCATGCCGCGCTGGTTCCTGAGGACAGCGCGCTGGAGACCGCCCTCCAGGCTTAGCGCTTTCCCTGACCCGGCTTCCCGGCCTGGCTGCTATAGCATTCTTAAGCCGTCTTTTCATGCCAGCGCTCTTGCACTTCAAGCAACTCTGGCAGCCGCGTCATAAATAGCGCAACCAGTTCCGGGTCAAAATGCCTGCCGCTTTCGCGTTGCAGTAAATCCAGCGTATCGCCCAGCGCCCATGCCTGCTTGTAGGGGCGGTCGCTGCTGAGCGCATCAAATACATCCGCGATCGCCACGATGCGCCCCTCGACAGGAATTTCTTCTCCCCTGAGCCCGTGCGGATAGCCGCTGCCATCCCATTTTTCATGATGGCTTAGGGCGATCGTGCTCGCCATTTGCAGCAAGCCCGGCGGATGCTGTCCTATGATGTTGGCGCCGATTTGTGGATGGGTGCGCATTATTTTCCATTCCTCGTCGGTTAGCGGCCCTTTTTTTTGCAGGATGGAGTCGGGGATGCCGATTTTTCCAACATCATGCATGGGCGCCGCATTCAGCACATCGTCCGCTTTTTTTTCGCTGAAACCGGCGGCTGTGGCCAGTATCCGCGAATAGTGGCTCATGCGGATGACATGCAGGCCGGTTTCATTGTCTTTATATTCGGATGCCAGGCCCAGCCTTTGCACTATCTGCAGGCGCGTCTGGCGCAATTCTTCTACACGCACCAGTGACAGATGGGTGCGCACGCGCGCTTTCACCAGAGGCGGGCTGACCGGCTTGGTGATGTAGTCCACTGCGCCCACTTCAAAGCCCCTGGTTTCATCGCTGATGTCGGCCAGCGCCGTTACAAAGATGACCGGGACCGCGGCCGTCTGGCTATTGCGTTTCAGGGCGCTGCAAGTGTCGTAACCGGTCATGCCCGGCATCATGATGTCCAGCAGGATAAGGTCGATATTTTCCTGGCCCGCCAGCTCCAGCGCCCGCTCTCCATCCTTGGCAAATAACAAGCGATAGTCGTCTTGCAATATATGGCGCAAAACCTGCAAATTGCTGGGCTCGTCATCGACCAGCAGGATCTTTGGTCGGGTATCAGTGATCTGTATCATGTTTCTTTACTCCCGGAGGCATTCTCCAGAGTCTCCAGCAGGGTGCCTAAAATAGCCGCTGCGCGGCCGAATTCAAACTCGCGGATTGCACTGTCAAGGGCCGTGACGCGCGCTGCCTGGCCGTTCGCCCGGAGCACACTATTTAACTCGAGCAAAGTAGTTTCATCCAGCTCGCCTCGCCCCAGGCTGGCGATGGCGGATCGCGCCAAGGCTCTTAATGCATCCTGATCTAGCGGGGTGGATGGCGCGGGAGCTTGTCCGGTCGCGGCTGAGGCTGTTAATTCCCCTAGCTCATTGGCAACGTCGGCAAAGGCAATCACGAATAAGGGCAGCAGGGCAAGCGCGGTGTACTTGTCTTTTTCCTGGAGCGCGCTTTCCAGTTTTCCTGCCAATTGGTGCATATGATGCAGGCACAGGTTGCCGGCAGCACCGTTTATCTTGTGGGTCAATTGCAAGGCGGCGTTGTTATTGTCCTCGTCAAGGAATTGCTCCAGTTGCCGGCAGGCTTCACTATGTTGATCCAGGAAGCGCCGGATCGCCTGGCTCAGGGCTTGCCGGTTTCCCCATAGGCGGACCCCGCGCGGCCAGTCTATCTGTTGCAGGCCAAGATGGGCGGAGGCAAGGATTTCTGCCGTTCCATGGTTGACGACCACCCCCGTCAGCCTGGCTATCTCCGCGATCAGCTTATGCATTTCCAGCGGCTTGGAGGCAAAGCCGTTCATGCCCGCGGCTTTTGCCGCCTGGCGGTCGTGATCCAGCACGCTCGCCGTCAAGGCGATGACTGGTGTTTCCGGCAAGAGATTGACCGTTTCATGAATGCGTATCTGCCGGGTCGCCTCCAGCCCATCCACATGCGGCATCTGGACATCCATCAGGACCACGTCAAATTTCCCTTCCACGTAGGCCCGGATCGCCTCGGCGCCATTGTGCGCGGTCACCACATTGTGGCCGGCCTTGCCAAAGGTCAACGACAATAATTCCAGGTTTTGCGGCACGTCGTCCGCCACCAGGATATTCAGCGGCGGCAGTTGATTGAGCAAGGCTTCCTGATATGGCAGGACCGCATCCCCTTTTTGCAAGGGCAGCAGCACATGGAAGACGCTGCCCACGCCTTGCCTGCTGTCCACCCGTATCTGACCTCCCATCAGTTCTACTAGCTGCCGGGCGATCGTGGTGCCCAGGCCGGTGCCGCCGAAACGCCGGCTCATCGACGCATCCGCCTGTGCAAATGGGGCAAAAATTTTATCCAGGCGGTCTCTGGCGATGCCTATGCCGGTATCGTGTACGGCCAGGTGGATCTGGCCGGGGGTGCTGCTTGCGGATATTTCCAGTTTTACCGAACCGCGCTCGGTGAACTTGATGGCGTTGCCTATCAGGTTGATCAATATCTGCTGGATGCGCAGCGGGTCGCCCTTGAAAAACTCGTCCAGTTCAGGATGATAATCCAGCACCAGGCTGAGATCCTTCGCTTCGGCGGAAAGACGCAGGGAGGCGCAAATTTGCTCCGCCAAGGTGTGCAGCGAAAAATCCACAGACTCCAGTTCTACCGCCCCTTTTTCCAGCTTGGCGGTATCCAGGATGTCATTCAGCAGGCCGAGCAAAGAGCGCGCCGCCTGGCGTACGGTGTCCATGTGGCGCCGCTGGGTGTTATCCAGCGGCGTGTCGAGCAAGAGTTCGGTGAAGCCGATGATGGCGTTCATCGGCGTGCGGATTTCGTGGCTCATATTGGCCAGGAAGGTGGTCTTCGACGCTGCTGCCAGTTCCGCCCTGTCTCGCTCGGCACGCACGGCCTCTTCCATTTTGCGGCGCTCGCTGATGTCCAGGATGACGCCGTCTATCCATTGCGGCTGGCCTTGCTCGTTGCGCACGGCGCCGCCGCTCTCCCACACCCATAGTTCGCGGCCGTCGCGGCAGACGATGCGGTATTCGACCACATAGTTTTGTTCTTCCTGCGTGGCCCGCTGGATTTCCTGCAGCCAGCCGGCGTGATCATCCGGGTGGACCAAAGCGGCGAAAGACTTGCGTTTTTCCAGGAAGTCCTTGGCTTCCCAGCCCGACAGCGTCTGAATCGCGTCGCTGATAAAGAGTATGGTGCGGTCATCGTCCAGCAGGCAGCGAAATGAGGCGCCCGGAATATTGCGTATCAATGAGCGGTACTGGCGCTCGCTGTCCCGCAAGGCCTGCTCCATGGCCTTGCGTTCACTGATATCGGTAATGAAGCTGACAAACAGGTACTGGCCAGGCAAATTCGCCTGGCCTATCGCGAGTCGCGCAGGCATCAGGCTGCCGTCTTTGCGCAGGCCCACCACTTCACGCGCCTGGCCCAGGATTTTTTGCTGCCCCGTGCGCAGGTAGTCGCGCAAGTATTGATCGTATTCGGCGTCGTAGGGCGGCGCCATCAGTAAATTCGCCCGCTTGCCGATGAGCTCGGCGGCCTGCCAGCCGAACATCAGTTCCGCCGAGCGATTGAAGGCCTGGATGATGCCCTGCTCGTCATAGGTGATGATACCGTCCACGGCGGTGTCGACGATGGCTTGCAAACGCGATTCGTTCGATTGCATCTGCCGAAATAGCTGGCGATAGCGGATCAAGCCATTCGTGGCGGCCACAAAAATAGTCAGCGCTATCGTGATCAGCGAGACCGCCAGCGCGACGAAGGTGCTGCCCGACGTGGCTTGGACCAGCTGGGTGTCCGGGGTGGCGATAAAGCGGGCGGCGGCCATGCCGGTGTAGTGCATGCCTGCAATGGCCACACCCATGACGATGCCGCTGATGACGATAGTCGAACCCACAGGCAGGCGGTACTTGAAGCCGCGCAAGCCAAAGCGTATCCACAAGGCCAGGATGGCGAGGATGACCGCCACCACGATGGACAAGCCGAACCACCAGGGGTCATACCGCAGCAAGGGCGCCATCCGCATGGCCGCCATGCCGCTATAGTGCATCGCGCCTATCCCGGCGCCGACCAGTACGCCGCTTTCTATCAGTTGCAGGAGGGTAACTTCTCCGCGCGATAATAATTGCAAGGCGACCCAGGATGCTCCCAGGCTGGGCAGCATGGAAAGCAGCGTGAGGGCGGGATCGTATTCGACCTTGGTGCACAGGTCGAAAGCCAGCATGCCGATAAAATGCATGGACCAGATGCCCCCGCCCAAGGCCATCGAACCGGTAATGATGGCGACCTGGCGATGTAACAGGGTCTGGCTAAGGCGCGCCATGCCGGCAACCTGCAGCGCCATTCCTGACGCGAATATGGCGATAAAGATGGACAAGGCTACCAGCCAGGGATTGTAGATGCCGAACAGGAGCAGTTTAGGATCAGATCCGTTGACAAACAGATTGCTCAGGTACTCCATGGCGCGCTTCCTTATTACTTATTATTTGTTATTCATTTCCGGCTGCCGGCTAAAGGGCGGCGGCTGTGCCACAAGGTTTGAGCGCAAGCAAAAATTATTGTACTGCATGCATGATTGCAAGTAAAAAATTTCTTGATGGCTTTAAGTGATGCTGGAGCGGCGGCTGCGCCGTCTTGCCCGGTGCGGCAATATTGATATTGTGCAAATCATGCACAATAAATGTGAGAAACGCGACTTGTTACTTGACTACCAGGTCCGGCGACATGATCGCCTTCAAATAGGTCTGCAGCTCATCCTCGCGCGGTTTCTGCGTGATCCACCAGACATTGCCCTTGCGGATGGCGCATTCCTGCTGCGGCGTGCCCAGCAGTTGCGCCGCTACCAGGCCGAGATAGGGTTGATGGCCGACGATCAGTACCGGTTCGCGGCTGTTGGGCCAGTTGGCCGCATTCAGCACATCTTGTATGCTGGCGCCGGTTCCCAGTTCAGGCACAGTTTTGAATTTCCGCTGCAAGTAGGCTACCGTTTCCTGGGCCCTTACGGCGGGGCTGACCAGGATGCGGCAGGTTTCCGGCAAGTTGCTGTCCAGCCAGCGCGCCATCTTGGCAGCCTGCTTTTGCCCCTTGCCGGTCAGTTTACGACTGACATCCGGCTCGGCTTCTTCCGCTTCTGCATGACGCCACAATATCAGTTCCATTTAGGTACCCTCGGACAAGGAGCCAAGAAGGTGCATCAGGTGCTGCTGCGCACAGAAACCCTGCTGCTTGGCCCGGTTTTTCTTGCGATGATATTCGCCTTCGGAATCCAGTATCCAGGCATTCACGTTGTCTTTCAGGTAGGGTTCCAGCCCCTCGCTGATGACGCGTTTCTTCTGGGATTTTTCCAGCACGGGGAAGGCGACCTCGATCCGGCGGAACAGGTTGCGATTCATCCAGTCTGCGCTGGCAAGGTAGACATCATGCTGCAAGTCGTTGCGGAAATAATAGATGCGGCTATGCTCAAGGAAGCGGCCTATGATGGAGCGCACCTTGATATTTTCCGACAGGCCGGGCACGCCGGGGCGCAACGCACAAGCGCCGCGTATGACCAGGTCTATCTTGACACCGTCCGCAGACGCCGCATACAGGGCCCGGATCACGGACTCATCCAGCAAGGCATTCATCTTGGCGATGATGCGGGCCGGCCGGCCGGATTTGGCAATCTTGGCTTCATTGCGGATCGCCTTGATGATCTGCGGCTGCAGCGCGAACGGCGCCAGCCACAGGTAGTCGAGTTTCTTCGGCTTGGTCAGGCCGGTCAGGTGGATGAAAACCTCGTTCACTTCGGCCGCCAGTGCCGGATGCGCGGTCAGCAAGCCGAAATCCGTGTAAAACTTGGTGGTGGAGGGGTGGTAGTTGCCGGTGCCAAGATGGGCGTAATGGCGCAATGTCCCGCCTTCTTCGCGGCGGATGACCAGCGCCAGCTTGGCGTGGGTCTTCAGGCCGACCACGCCATACACGACCTGGGCGCCGGCTCTTTGCAGCTTGTCGGCCCAGTTGATGTTGGCCTCTTCGTCAAAGCGCGCCATCAACTCCACTATCACCGTCACTTCCTTGCCTTGCTGGGCGGCGACGATCAGCGATTCCATCAAGTCCGAGTTCATGCCCGTGCGGTAGATGGTTTGCTTGATCGCGACGACGCAAGGATCGACCGACGCCGCGCGTATGAAGTCGATCACGGTCTGGAACGGCTGGAAGGGATGATGCAGCAGGACGTCCTGCTTGCACAGCAAGGAAAATATGTCGCTCGGCGCATACTTGCCATTGGCCTTCGCGCTGAAGGGCGGGAAGCGCAAGCCGGGTTGCTTGACGTGGTCTACCAGTTCCGACAGGCGCACCATATTCACCGGGCCGTCGACCGGGTACAGCCTGTCCTTATCCAGCGAGAATTGTTCCAGCAGGAATTCGGACAGGTTTTCCGGGCAATTCTTGGCGACCTCCAGCCGCACCGCGACGCCAAATTGCCGGCTTTGCAATTCGCCCTGCAGCGCCTGGCGCAGGTTTTTGACCTCCTCTTCATCTACCCACAAATCGCTGTCGCGCGTGACGCGGAACTGCGAATAAGACAAGACTTCGCGGCCATTGAACAAGTCGGCGATATGGGCGTGGATGACCGAGGACAGCAGGCACAGCGCCACGCCGCCGTCGGACAAGGCGTCCGGCAGGCGTATGACGCGCGGCAACACCCGCGGCGCTTTGACGATGGCGATCGCCGTGCCGCGGCCAAAGGCATCCTTGCCGGCCAGCGAGACGATGAAATTCAAGCTCTTGTTAACCACCTGCGGGAAGGGATGGGCGGGATCCAGGCCTATCGGTGTCAGCAGTGGACGCACTTCGCGTTCGAAATAGGCCTTGACCCAAGCCCTCTGCGCCTCATTGCGGTCATTGTGACGTAACAGGTGGACGCCGTTTTCGGACAGCTGCGGCAGGATTTCCTGGTTCAGCACCGCATATTGACGCGCCACCAGCTCATGGCATTCCTTGCTGATGCGGCCCAGCGTGGCCAGGAAAGACGGATGTTGGGCCAGTTCCCCGTCTATGGTATTTTGCGCCAGCAGGCTGGCAACCCTGACTTCAAAGAATTCATCCAGGTTGCTGCCGACTATGCATAAATAACGCAGGCGCTCCAGCAAGGGCACATTTTTGTCTTCCGCCTGCGCCAAAACGCGCCAGTTGAAGGCGATTTGCGACATCTCGCGGTCCAGGAAGATCACGGAGCGTGATAATTCACTGGCTGCAGGAATTGTGACTAGGCTGGTTTTGACAAGATTTTCTTGTTTTTCTGCTTGCACTTCCGCAGCCTGGTGATCTACATCTCGTTGTTGCATACTCGCTCACATGTCATAAAGGCCCTGGACGTCATGTCATCCAACAAAACTGCATCGTTACTCGCATCTACTAATATATAGCTTAGTGCATTGTAAGCATGAGATATGACAACTATATGACAATAAAATTACCATAAGGGCAATTATTTCATGATTGTTTAATCTAGGTCATAATCCTGTCATATTTGTTTTGTACAGTTTGCTTCGTGTTACTGATGTCATATTATTTAACCCTGAGGTGAATATGCAATTCAAT
>JAZJYH010000031.1:0-84252 GCA_040390485.1 Pseudomonadota bacterium | reverse complement strand
GTCGAAGCCTTCGTTGATGCGTTCCAGCGGCAGCCTGTGCGTGATCAGGTCGTCGATGTTGAGCTTGCCTTCCATATACCAGTCGACGATCTTGGGCACATCGGTGCGGCCGCGCGCGCCGCCGAAGGCCGAGCCCTTCCATACCCGGCCGGTCACCAGCTGGAAGGGACGGGTGCTGATCTCTTGCCCGGCCGCTGCCACGCCTATGATGATGGACTGGCCCCAGCCCTTGTGGCAGCACTCCAGCGCCTGGCGCATGGTGGTGGTATTGCCTATGCATTCAAAGCTGTAGTCGGCGCCGCCGTCGGTCAGCTGGATGATGCTGTCGACCACGTTTTCCACCTGCGTGGGATTGATGAAATGGGTCATGCCGAACTTGCGCGCCATCTCTTGCCGGGCCGGATTGATGTCTACCCCGATGATCTTGTCGGCGCCGACCATGCGCGCCGCCTGGATCACGTTCAGGCCTATGCCGCCCAGGCCGAACACGACCACGTTGGCGCCGGCCTCGACCTTGGCGGTGAACAGTACCGCGCCGACGCCGGTGGTGACGCCGCAGCCTATGTAGCAGACCTTGTCAAAAGGCGCGTCGGAACGTATCTTGGCCAGCGCAATCTCGGGCACCACGATGTAGTTGGAAAAAGTGGAGGTGCCCATGTAGTGGAAGATGGGCTGGCCGTCCAGCGAGAAGCGGCTGGTGGCGTCTGGCATCAGGCCGCGGCCCTGGGTGGAACGTATCGACTGGCACAGATTGGTTTTTTGCGACAGGCAGAATTTGCACTCGCGGCATTCCGGCGTGTACAGCGGGATCACGTGGTCGTCTTTTTTCAGGCTCTTGACGCCGGGGCCGACGTCCACCACCACGCCGGCGCCCTCATGGCCCAGGATGGCCGGGAAGATGCCTTCGGGATCGGCGCCGGACAGGGTGTAGTAGTCGGTGTGGCAGATGCCGGTGGCCTTGATCTCCACCAGGACTTCGCCCGCCCTGGGGCCGCCCAGTTCCACTTCTTCTATCGTCAGGGGCTGGCCCGCCTTCCAGGCGATGGCTGCTTTGGTTTTCATAGGTATTCCTTAGTGTGTGGCAGAGCAGCCGAACACTCACTTCATTGAGCTGTTCAGCTCAGATCAGCCTGCTGGGTTTTTCCAGCGACTCCATGGAAGTGTGTTGCGACTGCTCCAGCTGTTGCGGAGTCATCTTGAACTCCACGATGTGTTTGTGCCGGTTGGCCTTATGCATGCCGTTGATGGCCGCCAGGCTGAGCCAGTTATGCGCCTGCACCAGGTCCACCGCGGTACCGTGGCCATAAGCATACATCAAACCCAAATTGAACTGGGCGCGCGCATTTTCCTGGTCGGCCGCCTTGCGGTACCAGGCCAGCGCCTGCTTGTAGTTTTGCTCTACGTCCTGGCCGTTGTCGTAGCGCAGCGCCAGCTTGAACTGGGCGCCGGCGTGCCCGGCGGCGGCGCTCTTCAGATACCAGTCCAGCGCGGTGCGGCCGTTTTCCACCACGCCCAGGCCCTGGTCGTACATCAGACCCAGCTTGTAGCAAGCCGCCGGATGCGCGTGCTCGGCCGCCTTGCGGTACCAGTTGGCCGCCTGCTTCATGTCGTGCGGCACGCCCTCGCCGGTTTCATGGATCAGGGCAAGGTTGAACTGGGCCTTGACGTGGTTTTGCTCGGCCGCCTTCAGGTACCAGAGTATCGCCTGCTTGTGGTCGCGCGGCACGCCCTGCCCGGTGTCGTACAGCAAACCCAGGTTGAACTGGGCGCTGGCATAGCCTTGCTCAGCGGCCTTGCTATACCAGGAGATCGCGCGCGGGTAGTCGGCCGGCATATCCTTGCCGTTGCCGTAGATCATGCCCAGGTTGTTTTGGGCGGCGGCGTCGCCCAGGCTAGCGGCTTTTTCAAACCAGGTGATGGCCTTGCGGTAATCCCTGGGCAAGCCCTGGCCGGTGATGTAGATCAGGCCTATATTGTTTTGTGCGCCGGTATGCGCCTGCTCGGCAGCCTTGCTATACCAGGCCAGCGCCTGCATGTGGTTCTGGTATTTGGCCGAACTGCTGTAGATCAGACCCAGGTTGAACTGGGCGCGCGCATAGCCCTGCTCGGCGGCCCGGCGGTACCAGTGTATGGCTTGTTCGGTGTCGGCCGGCACGCCCTGGCCGGTCGCATACATCAGGCCCAGGTTGAACTGGGCCATGACATGGCCTTGCTCGGCGGCCTTGTGGAACCAGGGCACGGCCGACTTCGCATCCTGCGCCGCCCCCTTGCCCTGCATGTATTGCAGGCCTATATGGTATTGAGCCTCGGCATTGCCTTCATCCGCGGCCCGCCGCATTTGCATTTCCATTTACCGGTCACCCATTCTTGTGGTCACTTGAGTGAAAATTCACAGGCATTCTCTTTCAGCAACTGGATAAATTTATGTTGAGGCAAGGCTTGATGGAACAGGAAGCCCTGCAAGGTGGTGCAGCCGGCCTGTTCCAGGTAACGCGCCTGGGATTCGGTTTCCACGCCTTCCGCAATAATATGCAAGCCCAGGCCGCGCGCGATGGAAATGATCGCCAGTACCACCGGATAGTGTCCGTCCTCATCCTGGATTTCCCGCACGAAGGATTGGTCGATCTTGATCGTGTGCACCGGGAAGCGGTGCAGATAGGCCAGCGAGGAATAGCCGGTGCCGAAGTCGTCGATGGCGACGCTGATGCCGAGCTGGCACAATTTGTTCAATTGCTCGATCGCATACTGCGGATTGCGTATGCACAGGTTTTCGGTGATTTCCACCTCTATCTGCGAAGCGGCTATGCCGTGCACGGCCAGCGCGCCCTTGAGCTTCTTGTGGAAATCGCCGCGGTCCAGGTATTGCGGCGACAGGTTCAGCGACAGCCGCAAGGGCTGCTCGGTGACGGTATTCCATTGGTTCAGGTCGCGGCACAAGGGGTCCAGCATCCAGTCGCTGATCGGCAGTATCAGCCCGTTCTCTTCCGCGAAAGGCAGGAATTCGCCGGCATTCAGCACGCCACGCTCGGGATGGTTCCAGCGTATCAAGCC
Organism: Pseudomonadota bacterium; assembly: GCA_040390485.1. Classification (GTDB taxonomy): domain Bacteria; phylum Pseudomonadota; class Gammaproteobacteria; order Burkholderiales; family Burkholderiaceae_D; genus Undibacterium. Next base: position 81,201 of record JAZJYH010000031.1, on the reverse strand, counting down.
TTCCGCGCCTATCACCTGGCCGGTGTTGATGTCGATTTGCGGTTGGTAATACATTTCCAGCTCGCCGTTTTCCAGCGCCTTGCGCAAGCTGTGTTCCAGCAGGATCTTCTGGTGCGAGGCGTCCTGCATCGAGCTGTCGTAAAAACTGTGGCCGTTCTTGCCCAGCGCCTTGACCTTGTACATCGCGATATCGGCGTGCCGTATCAGGTCGTCGGCGGTCTCGCCGTCGCCGGGGCAGACCGCGATGCCGACGCTGGCCGAGACATGCACTTCGTGCGTGCCGAGCAGGAAAGGCTGGCTCAGGGTTTGCACGATCTGGTCGGCAATCATCGCCGCGTCCTGCTTGTCGCGCAGATCCGGCAACAGCAGGGTGAATTCATCGCCGCCCAGGCGGGCCAGGGTATCGCCCTCGCGCAAACGATCGCGCAGGCGCGAAGCCACCATCTGCAATAACTCGTCGCCCTTGATGTGGCCCAGCGTATCGTTGACCAGCTTGAAGCGGTCCAGGTCGACGAACATCACGGCCAGTTCCGATTTATTGCGCTTGGACTGTATCAGCGCCAGGTTCAGCCGGTCGCGGAACAGCGCGCGGTTCGGCAAATCGGTCAGGATGTCGTGGTAGGCCTGGTAGGAGATCAGCTGCTCGGCGCGCTTGCTCTCGGTAATATCGCGCGCCACGCCGTAGGTGCCGAAGAACTCGCGCTTGCCGTCGCCCTGGTCGACCGAGTACATGCCGACCGAATTGAAGGAGATCGACATCAGCGTATTATCGAAGTCGCGGTTCTTGTCGGGTTCATTCTGGTAGCGCAGGCGCAGTTCTATGTTCCTGGACGCGCGGCTGCCGATGCGACGCTCGTTGAATACATAGCGGGCTCGGCCCAGGTCTTCTTCATGCACCAGCACCGAATAGTGCTTGCCTATCAGCTCGTCCGGCTTATAGCCCAGCAATTGATGCGCCCTGTCATTGACGAAGGTGAACTTGCCCTCCACATTCAGGGTATAGATGATGTCGGGCGAACTGTCGACCAGGTAGCGGTACAGCTTTTCCGAGCATTCGAGGCGCCAGGCCATATCGCGGTTCTCGGCTTCCAGCCGGCGCTTCTGCAAGGCATTGCCTACCGTCTTCAGCAATTCTTCATGTGGGTACGGCTTTCGCAAATAGCCGTAGGCGCCGCGCTTCAGCGCGCCGATGGCGGCGTCGATGCCGCGGTCGCCGCTCAGCACGATCACGCTGGCGTCTATGCCGCGCTCCAGGATGAAATCCATGATGTCGTGGCCGCTGACGTCGGGCAGGCGCAGGTCCAGCAAGACCAGGTCGAAATGCAATTTGCTCAGCTGCTCTATCGCTTCGGCGCCGTTGGTCGCCGTCACCAGGTGGTAATCGCCGGTCCTGAGTAATTCATGCAGGCTGCTCAACAGCCTGGGTTCGTCATCCACCAGCAGTAAACGCGGAATTTTCGCCTGTTCAAGTCTGGCCACCGGATCCATTCCGTCCAGGGCGACATTGATTGCGGTCGAGTCATACGAGTTTATCAGGCTCATTTTTATTCCAGAGGATTTGGCTTATGAATAAGCGACAGACTCGTGCTCTGTTCGCTGTGCTACTGGCAATAATATTTCAAAGGTCGTACCTTGCTTGGTGCTGCGGCAGCTGATCAAGCCCTGCAGTTTCTTCACCAGGCCGTGCACGATGTTCAGGCCCAGCCCGCTATGGCCGCTGCCCTTGCTGCTCTTGACCGGTGAAAACAGCTTGGCCATGACTTCCGGGGCGATGCCGGGGCCGGTGTCCTTGACCCACAGCTCCACGTACAAGACCCCTTCGCGATTCACCAGGCCGTGGCTGCCGATTTCGATCACGCCGCCGCCGGACATCGCTTCCAGCGCATTCTTGATCAGGTTCATGAAAATCTGTTTCAGCGTATCGGCGCTGCCGTCTATCTTGAAGGATTCATCCAGCACGCGGTTTTCGATTTTCACCAGGGGCGAGGCAAACTCGGCCTGCTGGAACAGGCGCACGACCTCGCCGACTACGCGGCTGATCTCGGTCTTGCCCGACTGCTCGGCCAGGTTGACGTCGACGAACTCGTCGATGATCTTGCCGACCCGGTCTATCTCTTCGTTCAGGATCGTGACTTCGCCGCTGACCACTTCCCGGTTCAACAGCTTGCGGTCCAGGATGCCCAGGTAGTTCTTGATAATCGACAAAGGATTATTCACCTCGTGCGCCACCTTGCGCGATGCCTCGCGGTAGCCGCGCGACAGATTTTCGGTCAGGTTGTCGGCGTCCCGCCTCTCGCTCAGCAGGGCTTTCAGGGCCAGCGAGGCCTGGCTGCTGAAGGTCTTCAGGAAACCCTCGCGCTTGCCCAGCTCATTGCCCTGCCAGGACATGAAGCCGGCGATGATCACGCCCAGGCGATTGCCGTCCGCATGCAGGGGCAGGCAGGCCAGCTGCTCGGTATTGAACAGGCGCAGCAATTGTTCTTCAAACACGCCCATCTCGGTTTGCTCGCCGCTGGTAAACAGTACCCGGCGCTCGCGCACCGCTTCCGCGATCACGCTGTCCGCGTCCAGCGGCAGGGAAAAATCCGCCAGCCGCAGCCGGTGTTCGCCGACCCGGCTGCCCACCAGCGCATCGCCGGTATCGTTCATCAGCAAGATCACGGCGCCGTCAAAATGGAACAGGATGCGGGCCGACTTGGCCACCGTTTCCAGCAAGCCGCTCTCGCCCTGCTGGCGCGAAAAGGAGCGCCCCAGCTCGGACGCCAGCACCATGCCGCGCACCTGCTCCATCATCTTGTCCTTGGTGGCATCCTTGGCGACCGGCGCAGCGGGGGCGGGCGCCTGCACCTCTTCGCTGAGGTCGATATCCAGTTGTTCCGCCGATTTCTGGACCTGCTCGGTGACACGGCCGCGTATCTCATTCAGGTCGGCCAGCTTCAGCGCGCACAACGCGCCGGCTTTTTCCAGTTGGAAATCGCTCAGTCCCTTGCTGTTCAAGGCGTGCGCCAGGTAGGTAATGCGTATCAGCGGATGCGCCTTCTCCAGGCGGGCCGGGGCCTCATGGTGGTACAGCACGCTGTCGGCGATGAAGGAATCCAGGCTCCACTGCTCTATCAGCCAGGAGCCGACCTCGGCATGCGTGGTTTGCAGCGTGCGCTCTTCCACCGCGCACAGATTATCGTCATCGGCCGCGAAGAAATTGAAGGCGTACTCTTTCGGCAGGATGGCGAACAGGGCCAGGCGTCCGACGTCATGCAGCAAGCCGGCCAGGTAAGCTTCTTCGGGATTGGAATAGCCCATCTTGAGCGCGATCACCTTGGCGGTCAGGCCGGACTGCACGGAGTGCGACCAGAAGCCGCGCAAATCGGTGCCGCCCGCTTGCGATAATTTGTCAAAAATCTGGGATACCGACTCGTTGATCACGATGGTCTTGATCATCTCGGTGCCGATCGCCTGCAAGGCCGGGTCCAGCCCGTTGGAGGGGCCGTTACGGTGGTAGGCGGAGCTGTTGGCCACGGCCAGCATCTTGGCCGTCATCGCCGCATCCTGGGCGATCAGGCGTGACAAATCCGCCACCCCCACTTCCTCGGACTGACATTGCTCCATAAGTTTGAGCAAGGTCTGAGGCATGGATGGCAAGCGCGCAGCCATTAAGCGGCTGCGTATGTCGAGATCCTGTTGAGTCGTTTTTATTTTGCTCTCCCAACCAAAAAACCTGTGACGCCTGGCACTGCTGAATTGCTATTGCTTATTGTTATCGCTTATTGTTATTGCTTGTTGTTATTACTTACTGCAATTACCGGCCACTACTGTAGATCCCGTACCGAGTTTACTCATAGGCAGGTGCCCTATCCATTAAAGAATTTTCATAAAAATACGATAACGATAAAGTGTCCTCCATGCTTTCTTGGTGGCAACTGATGGCAATAGCGGAAAAGGCGGCCATCAGCGCACAGATACCAACACCCAAAGCAAACAACGCCTATCCTTGCAGATGGCGTTACGACAATCCTTTTATAATAACATTAATATATTACAACGAAGTAACTTACTGTCTCGACAAGCCTTCATCTCGCCACCTCACCCGTTTTTCGTTCTTCTCGTGATCGGCATCTGGCCTAACTCTGCACACGGCAAGGGCCACCGTACAAATCATCAATAAATTATCTTCAAACTATACTTTTTTGATGTGTAGCACGGCAATTACGTACAGTCAACAATTGCCCCTATTTCCAGCGAAGACTGTATTTTTTTGGTACATACGGGCGCCCATCTGCACGGGATAGCCGGTCGCTTATCAAAAAAGCCACTCCCCCTGTATGGGCTCCAGGAGCGGTCTTATTCGCTCGCGGTCGCCGGAGATGCGACCTGGTCGACCTCTGCAACAGCGGCCGGCGCCTCGGCGGTTTCTTCCGCCCCTTGCTTGGCCTTGTGCAAGTCGGCGTCGGCCCGCTTGACCATGCTGACGATGGTATCCCCCGTCAGCATGGTCGCCACCCCTATGGTGGCGCTGACCCGCAATTCCTTGCCGGACACGGCGACCGGCATCGCCACGATGGTCGCCTTGGTGCGCGCGGCGATCTTGCCGGCGTCTTCGGCCGAGGCTTCGGGCAACAGCACACAAAATTCCTCGCCGCCATAGCGGGCCAGGCAATCGTAGCTGCGGGTGGCCCGCTTTAACCTGCGCGTCACTTCCACCAGCACGATTTCACCGGCCTGGTAGCCATGCGCCTCGTTGATCTGTGGGAAGCGATCGAGATCCAGCACCAGCAGGGACAGCGATTTTCCCAGGCGCGCATGGCGCTTCAGCTCGCCGTCGGAGATGCGCATGAATTCGCGCCGGTTGGCCACGCCGGTCAGCGGGTCGGTGCTGGCCTGCCGGTCCAACTCCTGCTCCGCACTCAGGGTCTTGCGCCGGAACCGGTGCGTGCGCGAAGAAATCGAATGGCCGGAGACGGCCGCCAGCAACAGCATCAGGGCCACGTTATAGGTATACGAAGCGACCGGCGCCTGCTTGTACAGGAACAGCAGGGACAGCGATGCCGCGACAAAGCCCACCATGGGCGGGTTCAGGGAGCGCAGAGGCAGCGGCAGCACCACGAAGTACATCGCGATGATCCAGATGTCGACGTAGTAGTGGCCGAAATAATCAGCCGGCCGCGCCGCATTGCTGGCCAGCGTGACCGCCAGCGCCAGCCATACCCAGCGCAGCACTTGCTGGTCCATTTGCTGGGCGCTCAGGATCTGCGGCAATTGCCGCGACAGCCACAGCGAATACAGGAACAGCGCCGCATGCGCGCCCACCAGCATGAAAAAAAAATTGCCGGGCTGGCGCAAGGCGAAATCGAAATAGATGAACGGCAGGATGGCCCACATCACCACCAGGACCACCCTGCGGCATTGTGCGATGTCCGTGTTCAGATAGTGCGAGCGATATTGATCCTCGCCGACATCAGGATAACGAGTTTGCATGGGCGCACTCCCGGCTAATTCTTTAGAGAGGCTGTTGAGAAATTAGTCTGGGCTCGGCGCCCCCGCTAGGAGTCGCCGACGAAGACAGTGCTTTAGCACGGCTAGGAGGACTCGGCGTCCCCGCACAACAACGCCAGGGTAATTTCTCAACAGCCTCTGATTAATTTTTCTAGCTGTTAATCATTATATAGCCGCACCCGGCTTGTACAAATAGATAATAAAATTCCTCCGTGCAAGTACAACAGCGCAAATGGATGCGGATTCAAAGTGCCTGTGGTAAATTATGCGGAATTATTTTGAATTAGCTTATGCAAGCACGATTGCGGTTCGCCGCCCTCCTCGCCTCACCCCACCTGAAACAGCATTGTTGTTGACGCTGTAAGCCTTTCCTTTGCCCAGGCTTTACTGGGTACCCTTATTTATTTGCTTTTTTACTCCACAACACCGATGGACATATTCCTTTACGATAACTGGGAGCGCAAGCTGCGCCCTTTCACCCGTTTGCGCCAGGATTGGGTGGGCCTGTACTGCTGCGGCCCTACCGTGTACGACTACGCGCATATAGGCAATTTACGCACTTATCTGTTTGAAGACTTGCTGCGGCGCACCCTGGAATTCAACGGCCACCGGGTGCGCCACGTGATCAATATCACCGACGTCGGCCACCTGGTGTCGGACGCCGACGACGGCGAAGACAAGATGGAAAAAGGCAGCCGCAAGGCGGGCGAATCGGCCTGGCAGATTGCCGAGCGCTTTACCATCGCCTTCAAGCAAGACCTGCGCAGCCTGAACATGCTGGAGCCGGCAATCTGGTGCAAGGCCACCGAGCATATCGCCGAGCAGATCGCCTTCATCAGCACCATAGAAGAAAAGGGCTATACCTATATCACCAGCGACGGCGTGTATTTCGACACCTCCAAACAGGACGATTACGGCTACCTGGCCAGGCTGAATCGTGAAGGGCAGGAAGCCGGCAAGCGGGTCGCCCTGGGCGACAAGCGTAACGCCACCGATTTCGCGCTATGGAAGTTCAGCCCTGCCGGCGAGGCCAGGCAAATGGAATGGGACAGCCCCTGGGGGCGCGGTTTCCCGGGCTGGCACATAGAGTGCTCGGCGATGTCGGCCAAATACCTGGAACCCTGGTTCGACATCCATTGCGGCGGCGAAGACCATATCCCCATCCACCATACCAATGAAATTGCGCAGACCCAGGCTTGCTACGGCACCCGGCTGGCAAATTTCTGGATGCACGGCTATTTCCTGCAGATAGACGCCGGCAAGATGTCCAAGTCCAGCGGCGACTTCCTGCGCCTGCAAAGCCTGGTGGACCAGCAGGTGGATCCCCTGGCCTACCGTTACCTGTGCCTGACCGCGCACTACCGCAGCCAGCTGAATTTCAGCTGGGAAGCGCTGACGGCCGCGCAAACCGCCCTACAGCGTCTACGCGACCACTACCTGTCCTGGTCCAGCGACACTGGCACGGCAGCAGCCGACCCGGGATTTGTGCAACGCTTCCAGGCCGAGATCAATAATGACCTGAACCTGCCGCGGGCGCTGGCCATCGTCTGGGAACTGGTCAAGGCCGAGCTGCCGGCTGCGGTGAAAAAAGCCACGTTCGATCAATTTGACCGGGTACTGGGACTGGATTTGCAGCACTGGCAACCGCCGCAGCGAGAGATACCGCCAGAAGTCCTGGCGCTGGCAGAACGACGCCAGGCCAGCCGCGCCAGCAAGAACTGGGCAGAGGCCGACGCGCTGCGCAAGGAATTGCGCGAACTGGGCTATGAAGTGGAAGACACGGCGACGGGCATGACGATCAAGCCCATTTAATCAAGCAGGGCAATAAAAAGGCACGGCGTGCAAATCGAGCCGTTCGCCTAAAATGTTGAAATCGGAAATTGTTTTTCGACAAAATAAAGGCCGCTTCTTTTCGGAAGCGGCCTTTATTTTTGCATACGGGATGGAGTCATCAAGGCACAACGACCAAGACTCTTAGACTGCGGCCAACCCAAAGACATGGTGCTGCAATCCCAGGACGGAGTGAAATCCGCACTGTGCAGCGTGTGCGCTCTCGCAGTGCGTTTGGCGTTCAGTGGCCGGCAGCGGCGCCCGGCGGCTTGGCCTGCGGCACCAGCGCCAGCACCAGCTCCGCATCCGCGGCCACATAGCGGGAATAGCGGTAGTCGCGGATGAAACTGATCCGGCCGTCGCGCCACTCGAGCCACATGATGTAGCTGGGCTTCGGATCGGCGGGGTCTTCGAACACCGCGATCACCTCCCGGCCCTCGAGCCAGGCTGGGGCGAGCCGCACACCGTCGATCTTGGCATAGATGGTGAAGAACAAACCGACGTCCGCGGCGCCGGCCCGAAGCGGGTGCGTGGATTGATTGAGTTTCACGTCGTCGGCCAAGAGCGCCCGCAAGCCATCCCAGTCCCGCTGGTTGAAGAGTGCGGCATAGTGCGCCACCGCATCGGACGCCGGTCGTCCATCCGGAAGCGCGCCGCCTTGCGCGTTGATCTCCCGAAGGCGCGCGCGCCCCCGCGCCAGATGGCCCTTCACTGCGTCGACCGTGAGGCCGAGGAGAGCGGCGATCTCGAGCAGCGACTCGTCGAGCACATCTTTCAGGATGACCACGCTTCGCTGAAGGAGCGGTAGCTCCACAAAGCGCGATACTGCGGTCTTGACAGCTTCCTGGCGCATCAATATCTCCATGGGATCAGGGGTGGCCGGGTCAATCATGTCCGGAGCGGCGGCTAAGGGTTCAGCCTTCCGCACCGCCCGGCTGCGCAGCAGGTCGAGGGCGCGGTTGTGGGCGATACGGAACAGCCAGGGCCGCAGCGGCGTCGTCTGGTCCAGGTCTTGCAACGCCTCGAAAGCCCGGACGAGCGTGTCCTGCACAACGTCCTCGCCGTCGATGACCGATCCCATCAGCCGCGCGCAATAGCGGTGCAGCTCGGGGCGCAGCTGGCCGGCCACGGCGAGGATTTCCGCCCGGCGGTTCTCGTTCGGCGAGGGTAGCCCCGTGCTCAAGCCGCCGCTCCCTCGAGTATGGTGATCCCGGTGCCCTTGAGTCCGAAGGCGACGCCCTCGGCAAATTTCGGGTCGTTCAGCACGGAAACAAGCTTTTCGCCGAACTCCCGGGGCGGCATCGGCGCGCCAAAGCGGACCACGAATTCTTCGGGCGTGACGCCTGCGGCGTGCGCGTAGGCCTTGGCTCCCGCGTCGCCGATCCCGGTGCCGGGCACCATCTGCTGCGGCACGATCGCCTGGAAGCGAATCCCCAGATCCTTTTGCTCCGAGACACCGTTGGCGTACTTGGCCATGGTCCAGAGCATGCGCTTGGCGCCGGCATAGCCGCCAGAAAGCGGCGAACCGTTCACGGCCGCGCCGCTCGATGCTACCAGGACGCGGCTTCCACGCTTGAGCGGCAGCTTGAGCGCCGCCTGCATCCAATAGAGCCCGGCCTTGACGTCGGTCTCCCAGGTCGCGGTGAAATCCGCCCAGCCCAGCTGGTCCAACCGACCCATCGGCGGCTTCGCGCCGGCGTTCAGCACGAGGATGTCCGGGCGAACCTCGGCAAGGATGCGGTGGGCGGCGGTCTCGTCCGTCACGTCGGCGGAGATCGTGGCGACACCCAGCCGGGCGCGGACGGACTCGAGCGCATCGGCGCCGCGGGCGATGACCGTCACCCTGGCGCCGTGCGCGACCAGGGCCTCGACCAGCCCGAGGCCAAGACCACGGCTTCCGCCGGTGACGACGACATTCTTATCTTTGAGGCTCATCATTTCTGCTCCGTAGTCTAGGTATAGCTAAGACGATTGAGCCTCGAAAAAGGAGTCAACTAGGGAGGCCGCGCTATCCAGACGAGTCGTTTGTTTCTGGTAGATTGTTTCTGGTAGTAAAGGGTCCGAGGGTTTGAGCCTTTGCGCGTTCGGCTCATTATGCCACTCCCCCGACAACACGGACGCCGCCGCCTGAGGTGTGGCTATTGCCGCATTTATTGCCGCATTTATTGCCGCATTTATTGCCGCATTTATTGCATATACCAACCATGGCTGACCACGATCGACTGCCCGGTCAGCGCATTGGTCGGGAAGGCGGCCAGGAAGATCGCCGTCCTGGCGACGTCGGCTACCGTGGTGAATTCGCCGTCCACCGTATCTTTCAGCATCACCTTGCGGATCACGTCCTCTTCGCTGATGTTCAGCTCCTTGGCCTGCTCCGGGATCTGCTTGTCCACCAAGGGCGTGCGCACGAAGCCGGGGCAGATCACGTTGGCGCGTATCCCGTCCTTGGCGCCCTCTTTCGCCACCACCTTGGCCAGGCCGACCAGGCCGTGCTTGGCCGCCACATAGGGCGCCTTCAGCGGCGAGCCTTCATGCGAATGCACCGAACCCATGTAGATGATGGAACCGCCCTTGCCGCCCTTGACCATCTCGCGCATGCAGGCGCGGGTGGTCAGGAAGGCGCCGTCCAGGTGGATCGCCAGCATTTTTTTCCAGTTGTCCAGGCTCAGGTCCACCACCGGGCTGATGATTTGTATGCCGGCATTGCTGATCAGGATGTCGATGCCGCCGAAAGCGGCCACCGCATCGGCAATCCCCTTGTCCACCTGCGCTTCGTCGGTGACGTTCATCGCCACGCCTATGGCCTGGCCGCCGGCCGCCTTGATCTCTTCAGCCGTCTTGACCGCCGCTTCCAGCATCAGGTCGGCGATCACGACCTTGGCGCCTTCCTTGGCGTATTCCTGCGCAATCTCTTTGCCTATGCCACTGGCAGAGCCTGTGATGACGGCGACTTTATCTTTCAATTGCATGATATTTCCTTTACGGTGGACTGAACGGGACGTGCAAAACCTGGAGGAATGGCAGAAGGCAGGAGCGAAAAGGCAGCAATCCTGCCCGACATCGTATCAAGGATAGACGAGATTTGCTTCACGCCGCAACGCACAAATTGTAGCAAAATGAAAACATTATCAGACAGGCAAAAATACTTAGTGAAAAGCCCCTCTTGAAAACAGTGTTAATAGCCTCATTTTCGTGCAGGTACTAAAAATAAACACATCACCACATCACTAATTAGATTTTTGAGGGAACACATGTCTGAGCATGATAAACAAACCCTGGGTTTTCAGGCAGAAGTAAAACAATTACTGCAATTGATGATCCACTCCTTGTATTCCAACAAGGAAATTTTCTTGCGAGAACTGATCTCGAATGCCTCCGACGCCGCCGACAAGCTGCGTTTTGAAGCGATCAATAACACCGCCCTGTACGAAAACGACGCCGACCTGAAGATCAGGGTCAGCTTCGACAAGGAGGCGCGCACCATCACCATCGCCGACAACGGCATAGGCATGACCCGCGACGAAACCATCCTGCACCTGGGCACCATCGCCAAATCGGGCACCAAGGAATTCTTTGGCAAACTGTCCGGCGACCAGCAAAAAGACGCCGCGATGATAGGTCAGTTCGGGGTCGGCTTTTACTCCGGCTTCATCGTGGCCGACAAGATCACGGTGGAATCGCGCCGCGCCGGCACTGCCGCCAGCGAAGGCGTACGCTGGGAATCCGCCGGTGAAGGCGATTTCAGTGTGGAAGACATAGAAAAAACCGACCGCGGCAGCTCCATCACCTTGCACCTGCGCGAAGGCGAGGACGAATTCCTGTCTTCCTGGAAACTGAAGTCCGTGATCCGCACCTATTCCGACCATATCTCGCTGCCTATCCTGATGCAGAAAGAGGAATGGGATGAAGAGAAAAAGGCCCAGGTCCTGAAAGACGAACTGGAAACCGTGAACCAGGCCAGCGCCTTGTGGGCACGCAACAAGTCCGACATCACGCCTGAGCAATACGAAGAATTCTACAAGCATATCTCGCACGACTTCCAGGCGCCGCTGAGCTATACCCATAACCGCGTCGAAGGCCGCAGCGAATACACGCAATTGCTGTTCATCCCCAGCCGCGCGCCTTTCGATATGTGGGACCGCAACAAGCGCGGCGGCATCAAGCTGTATGTCAAGCGCGTGTTCATCATGGACGATGCGGAACAATTGATGCCGGTCTACCTGCGCTTCGTCAAGGGCGTGATCGACTCCAATGATCTGCCGCTGAACGTCTCGCGCGAAATCCTGCAGGAATCGCGCGACATCAAGGCCATCCGCGAAGGTTCCACCAAGCGCGTCTTGAGCATGCTGGAAGAGCTGGCCAACGCCGATGCCGAAGAGCAGGATAAAAAGGACAAGTACGCCACCTTCTGGGGCGAATTCGGCCAGGTCCTGAAAGAAGGCATAGGCGAGGACGCCGGCAACAAGGAGCGCATCGCCAAGCTGCTGCGCTTTGCCTCCACGCATAACGACAGCGATGCGCAAACCGTTTCGCTGGCCGACTACCTGGGCCGCGCCAAGGAAGGCCAAGACAAGATCTACTACGTCACGGCCGACAACTACGCCGCCGCAAAAAATAGCCCGCACCTGGAAATCTTCCGCAAAAAAGGCGTGGAAGTGCTGCTGCTGACCGACCGCGTCGACGAATGGATGCTGTCCTTCCTGAGCGACTTTGAAGGCAAGGAACTGGCCTCGGTCGCCAAGGGCGACCTGAACCTGGGCCAACTGGAAGACGAAGCCGAGAAAAAGCAGCACGAGGCGACCGAAACCGAGTTCAAGGATCTGGTGGAAAAAATGAAGGCAGCGCTGGCGGACAAGGCCAAGGATGTGCGCGTGACCTTCCGCCTGACCGATTCGCCGGCTTGCCTGGTGGCGGACGAGAACGAATTGTCCGGCAACCTGGTGCGCATGCTGAAGGCTGCGGGCCAGGCAGCGCCCGAATCCAAGCCTATCCTGGAGGTAAACCCCGACCATCCGCTGGTGCAGCGCCTGAAGTATGAAGAAGCCAAGTTTGCCGACTGGTCGCATATCCTGTTCGACCAGGCCATGCTGGCCGAAGGCGGTTCGCTGGCCGATCCGGCCAGTTTTGTGAAGCGCCTCAATGAAATGCTGCTGAGTAAATAAGTAAGTAAATAAGTGAGTAAATAAGCAGCGCTACGCTTATAGTTATAGCGAGCTAAAGCAAAAAGAGCGGGGCATGTTGAATGCCCCGCTCTTTTTTATTGCTGCCTAGGCAAACTGATACGGCAAATTAATGAGTGACGCGCGTGGTACGACCGGCAGACAGCAGGCGTACCCGGTCGCCGGCCCGGAAGCCCTCGTCGGCGTCCTGGGTAATTGCCTTCAGCTCGCCGTTATCCAGCCTGACCGTGATTTCCAGGCCTCTGCGATGGGTCGCATTGTCCTCAATCTTATTTCCTATCAAGCCACCGGCCACCGCACCCAGGATGCCGGCCGCGATCGCGCCATTGCCGCCGCCAATATTGGAGCCGGCCGCGATGCCGCCCACCGCAGCGCCGGCCACGGTGCCCACGCCGCTCTTGCCGCCGTCGATCAGCACTTCCCGCACCGATTCCACCACGCCCATGCGCACGGTTTGCTCATTCTGGGTCTGATGCGAGCGATATACGCTATTGGACGATTGGGGGCTCACGGCACAGGCGCTCAAGGCTGCAATAGCGGTGATCATTAACAATTTTTTCACAATACTCTCCGAAGATACAAGTTTAACCATCTACCAGCTTGGACAGGTTTTGATCCGGATTGTTCATTCGGCGCCCAACAAGCCCGATTTCAATAGGAAATCTTCAGGCGGCGATATAAAAACCCGAGGACAAACAGCGGTCCAATCAATAAAAATCGCAAGTCATCAAAAAACGAGGGCTTCTTGCCTTCGATCTTGTGGCCAACAAACTGGAAAATCCAGGCGATCACAAACGCGCCGACAGCCACCGGCAACACCCAGGACGGTGGCAGTACATACAGTATGCCCAGCATCGCCGCCGCCATCAGGCTCATGCCGACCGCGAACGAGGCCGACAAAGTGAAATAATACGCCAATGAGACTGCCGCCGCAGCGACGGCCGCCCAGGGATGGATGGCCCAGATCAGCCCCAGCACGGTCCACATGATGACCGGCACACAAACGAAGTGTATCCATTCATTGACGGGATTCTGGTGGCTCTCGGCGTACTTGTCCAGTAACTGGTCTACTGCCCTGGCTGGTTTCATGCTGGTCTCCGCTTTTATACGATTTGTTTTATTTTTCTGGAATTAACGGGCGTCCCCGCCGGTCCCAGCCTCTCAATCTATTGTAGCCCGAGAAACCCCGGCTGACAAAGCCGCGCGCATAGCCTCGAAGATGGATGAAAATGCATGAGCAGCCTGGCCCTGATCAAGGCTGCCTGTAGGTTTACCCTGTGGATATAGACAATAATGCAACATTCCTCATCCTGGCTAGCGCTCCAGCGAGACGACCCGCACGACAGACTCCAGATAGTCGTAGAAACCCATGCGCAAATACAGCTGGTGGGCGGCGTCGTTGTCACGCATGACATGCAGGAAAGGCGTCTCGTTGCGCTCCATCTGGCGGCGCACCAGTTTGGCCACCAGGCGGCGCGCGTAGCCTCTGCCCTGGTAATCCGGATGGGTACAGACCCCGCTGATTTCCCTCAGCCCTGCGGCGCGCATGCGCTCGCCGGCCATGGCCACCAGGCGCTGGCCGTCGAAATAACCGAAATAGTCTCCGAGCTCGATGGTCCTGGGGCCGAAAGGGCCGGGGCGGCATAGGGTCGCCAATTCCAGCGCCTGGGCTGCGTGCTCCGGACCCAGCTGAATGGCGTCAGGTGCAGCATCGGCGGCCGGCACAGCGGCGTTCCAGACCATGCGGAACATGCGGGACTCCGCATCTATCCGCCAGCCGGCAGGCGCCGCACCGGTCCAGCTGTCGCAATAGAACTGTTCACCAGCCTCGCAATAGGGTTCCAGCGCAGCGAAATCCGGATGCTGCACGTCGACGAAACCGAGGATGGGCGAGAAACCGCGCGCGTAGCGGCGCGCGCCACCAGCGCCGGAGGCATACTGCGCATGCGGCCCGGTCAGGCTATGCCAAAAAATATGGTCGAGAAACTGGACGCGTTCCATGTCTATGCTGCCTTAATAAAAATGATGGGATTGATTGTATTACAGGTAAAGGCGTATCATCGGCGCCGGTGGTCGATACCCAGGTTCACCTACCGATACTGGGCCGCCGGCGTGAAGAACAAGCGCTGGTACACGATTCGTATGACGCCAACCCGCAAAACCAGTGGAGCACTTAGTAGAATTCATAGGATGACCAAGATAGTCCAAGGCCAGAATTTGCGAAAGCGATGCTTCGATCCAGTAGTCGACGATAGCACCCGCTTGCTACTGCTGGGTAGCCTGCCAGGCGAGAAGTCGCTTGCCCTTCAGCAGTACTACGGAAATCGTCAAAATCGATTCTGGATGTTGATGTCTGAAGTGATCGGTGCGGAGCTGGTTTCACTCGATTACGCAGCGCGCCTGCAAGCATTGTTACAACATGGTGTTGGCCTGTGGGACGTGGTGGCAGAGGCGCATCGCCCCGGCAGCCTGGATAGCAACATCCGCAACCGCGATGACAATGACCTCCTCGGGCTACTTGCGCACTTCCCGAATATTGGGGCTATCGCATTCAATGGCGGGACGGCCAAAAGGCTGGGGATGAAGGTGCTTGGCGAACGCGCTTCGCGCTATCACATAGTCGAACTGCCGTCGAGCAGTCCCGCATACACTTTGTCATATGCGGAAAAGTCGCAACTATGGCTAGCCCTACGCCAGCATTTGAGCAATGCATGAGCCAAGGCAGTGAACGAAGGATTTATTGCTTATAATGAAACACATTTTCGTGATAATTTTGGGCGGTGAGATCGGAAGGATACATGATGGACAAGACGTATAGCAGCGGCCAAGCAGAAGTCTGCGGCGCCGGCATTATCGCAATGGCTGAGGCGTGACCAAGCTGCGCGTCGCTCTTGTTGTCTCGTTCCTGGCCCTGGGTGCCATGGCAAAATGGCTCGCGGGCTTGCTTGGCAGCGACTTCAAGCTGACCTACCTGGCTGTACTCGCTGCCGCCTCGCTACTGTTCTCCCTGGCGCTGGCACTACAGCGGCTACGATTGCGGCGTCGACTCATGCAATTGCCGGAGGCTGAGCGGCACGCGCTCGCAGCCGCTTCCGACCACTTCAGGTATGCCCTGCCGACCCCTGGTTCCCGGCCGGTGGGTCTGACTGTCCTTGTCGGCGTGCTGCTTGTGAATGGACCGACGCTGCCTTTGATGCTAGGGCCCATATTCGTCATGCAGACCTGGTTTTCCGTGGAACCGCCTATTCCCCAGTTTCTGGCGCTGGGTGGCGGCTTCGCTGCAGCATGGCTCTGGTGGTCGATCTCTGTTTCTTTTTGGAGAAGATGGGCGCAAGCGGGCGGCATGTCTGTAGGCGAAGTGCAGTACCACGGCCAGCGCGTCAACCTACTGTGGCCGAGGGGGCACTTTTTCGAGCGGACGGAGTGGGGCCGCTGGCGCAGGCCAAAGTGACCGAAACGGCGGATAGACAATAGCTGAAAACTTGGAATCCTATCGGTCGCCACCGCTTATACATCGGCCTACGCCTATAAATTGGCAGCACTTGCGCGACTATCTTGCCTGAATTTATTGCCTAAATTCCAGGCCAGCCACGATGCCAGCCCCCTCGTCCATAGCGGCAAATGCACACGCATTTACACAGATTTACACAGAATTTATTACTCTGGTGAACAATCCGCCGGGAGCCTGTTAAGCTTAGGGCAGCCAGGCGGAAATATGGCTGGGCGAAGACAGGTCTTGCCGATTTTTTGCTGTTTTTTTACCAGTAGCGCGACTATTGGCAAAAAAATCGCTGAAATTGGGTCCAGCCAGGCTTTTTTGCCGCCGATTCCCCCTAGTCTTGACAGACTCCTATGTAAAATAGGCATATGCTGATAAAACGTAAATCGATAGAAGCCGAAGCGAATCTGCGCTCGGGACCCAAAGCCGCCGCACCGGCGCTGAAAAAGACTGCCCGCAAACCCAAGTTTGCGCCGGTCACCTTGTCCGAGCATGACGGCGTACGCTACCTGCACTTCGGCACCGAATGGGTGCAAGGCGCGATGCGCTTGCGCAAACCGGACTGGATAGAGTTGGAGTATGCCCAGCAAATGATGGGCTGGATGCTGTTCATGGACCAGCCCACCCATATCGTGCAACTGGGCCTGGGCACCGGCGCGCTGACCAAATTCTGCTACCGCAATTTCGAACAGGCCAGTGTCACCGCGATCGACCTGAACCCTGCCGTGATCTCCGTGTGCGAAAGCATGTTCAAGCTGCCTCCCAACGACGAGCGCTTGCAGGTCCTGGAAATGGACGCCGAAGAGTTTGTCAATGACAGCAAGCATCACGGCCAGGTCGACGTGCTGCAGGTAGACTTGTACGACGCCACCGCACGCGGCCCGGTGCTGGACAGCGCCGAGTTCTACCAGGCTTGCGCCGCCTGCCTGACGGAGCAGGGAATATTAACCGTCAACCTGTTCGGCGACCATCCCAGCTACCTGAAAAACCTGAAGGCCCTGCGTTTTGCCTTCGACCAGGTGCTGTGCCTGCCGGAGGTACACGACGGCAACGTGGTCGCGTTTGCATTCAAGTCCAGGCCCGAGCTGGATTTCCCCGCCTTGTATGAGCGCGCAGTGGCGATCAAGGAAAGCACCAGGCTGCCGGCAAAATCCTGGGTCGATGGCTTAAAGACTAACGCATAAACTCACCCCGGACCGACTCTGACACTATGGCTAACACGATGACAAAAGCTGCGCACCGATCACTCAGTATGCAGCAAATCTTTACCTGGCTGATGGCGGACGGCATCGTCAAGAAAGAGACGGCCAAGGCAGAATTCAATCACGCGCAAGGCGTGCTGAACAACGGCCCGGCCACCATGCATCCGCTGACGGCCGTCGCCCAATGCAAGCTGCAGTCGGCCTTGCCGCCCAACCAGGTATTGACGCTGGACTGGCTGACCGAATGGACCGCCGGCAAGGTCAAGCTGCCGTTTTACCGCATCGATCCGCTCAAGATAGACTTCACCAGAGTGTCCGATGTGATGTCGTCGACCTATGCGACCAGGTTCAATATCCTGCCGGTGGAGTCCACCGCGACGTCGGTGGTGATCGCCACCACCGAACCCTTCAACAGCGAATGGCAGGAAGAGATTGCCAAGATCACCCGCAAGGAGATCAAGCTGGTGATGGCCAACCCGCTGGACATCTCGCAGTATATTTCGCAGTTTTTTACCTTGGCGAAATCGATCAAGGACGCCAAGAAAGCCAGCGTCAACGACCTCGCGCTACGCAATAATTTCGAGCAGCTGGTAGAGCTGGGCAAGGCCAACAAGCAGGTCGACGCCAATGACCAGCACATCATCAATATCGTCGACTGGCTGTGGCAGTTCGCGTTTGACCAGCGCGCCTCGGACATCCACCTGGAACCGAAACGCGAACTGGCCACGATACGCTTCCGCATAGACGGCGTCTTGCATCAGGTGTACCAGGTGCCGGCCATCGTGATGATCGCCATGACGGCCCGCATCAAGCTGCTGGGCCGCATGGACGTGATAGAAAAGCGCCGGCCGCAGGACGGCCGTGTCAAGACCCGCACCGCCGGCGGCCAGGAGGTAGAGTTGCGCCTGTCTACCCTGCCTACCGCATTCGGAGAAAAGGTGGTGATGCGTATTTTCGATCCTGAAGTCGTGGTAAAGACCTTGCCTGAACTGGGTTTCCCTATCAACGACGCGGTGCGCTGGGACCAGCTGACCAGCAAGCCGCACGGCATCATCCTGGTGACCGGGCCTACCGGCTCGGGCAAGACCACCACGCTATACACCACGCTGAAAGCGCTGGCAACCTCCGATGTGAACGTCTGCACCGTCGAAGACCCGATAGAAATGGTGGAAGCGTCTTTCAACCAGATGCAGGTGCAGCCGAGCATAGACCTGAACTTTGCCGACGGCGTCAAGGCGCTGATGCGGCAAGACCCGGACATCATCATGGTCGGCGAGATCCGCGACCTGCAGACCGCGGAGATGGCGATCCAGGCCGCGCTGACCGGGCATTTGGTGCTGTCCACCCTGCATACCAACGATGCGCCTTCGGCCATCATGCGCCTGCTGGAACTCGGTGTTCCCTACTACCTGCTGGAGGCGACCATCATCGGCATCCTGGCGCAAAGGCTGGTGCGCACGCTGTGCCGGCACTGCAAGTCGCCGGACGGGGAAATGCTGGATGCGGTATGGAAGAGCCTGACCGAAGAATGGAATATCCCCAAGCCGGCCACCATCTACCGTCCGGTGGGTTGCCCGGAATGCCGGCAAACCGGCTTCCTCGGCCGTACCGGCCTGTATGAATTGCTGACGGTCACCCAGCCTTTCAGCAAGCTGATCAAGGAAG
Source organism: Pseudomonadota bacterium (assembly GCA_040390485.1). Taxonomy (GTDB): domain Bacteria; phylum Pseudomonadota; class Gammaproteobacteria; order Burkholderiales; family Burkholderiaceae_D; genus Undibacterium. The sequence continues at coordinate 62,335 of JAZJYH010000031.1, read as the reverse complement.
AGTCCGATATCCATGCGCTGCGGGCGCAAAGCATCGCCGACGACATGAAGCCCTTGAGGATAGCCGGCGCCTACAAGATCATCGAGGGATTGACTACCGCCGACGAGGTCTTGAAGGTCACCTCGGCATTAGTCTGAAAACGATTAGCCTGATATTACTTGCCATGCAGTCCACAGCAAAGTTCACCCCATGCGCAGGCGCCGGCTCTTAGTCTGCTCGGCGGGAGCATTCTGATGCCTTTTTCAAGCAGGCGGATTCCTGCCGCGCTATGGTCTACGGATTTGTCCAGGATACTGGCGCTGGGCCTGGTGTACCTGCTGCTGGGACGCCTGTCGCTGCTGCTGGCCATCCCGCCCGGTTACGCCATGGCGGTCTATCCGCCGGCCGGGGTCGCATTGGGCATCACCCTGATTGCCGGCTACCGGCTGTTGCCCGGCGTGGCCCTCGGCTCTTTCCTGGTGAACCTCCTGATCAGCTGGGAATCTGCTGGCGGCGTGTCGGCCAACGCCCTGGCACTGGCCGCCCTGCTGGCCGGCGGCGCCAGCTTGCAGGCCTTTGTGGGCAGCTACCTGGTGCGCCGCTTCGCCGACGACAATCTCGCGCTCGACAGCGATACCGGCATTTTCCGCTTCTTCCTGTACGGCGGCGCCATCGGCTGCCTGGTCAGCGCCAGCGTCGGCGTGCTGTCCCTGTATGGCCTGCACTTCATCCCCGGCAGCCATGTCCTGAACAACTGGGCCACCTGGTGGATAGGCGATACCCTGGGTGTGCTGACCATTACGCCTATCGTCATGGTGCTGTTCGGCCAGCCGAGAAAGATCTGGTATTCGCGCCGCTGGAATGTCTTGCTGCCGCTGGTGATCTGCCTGGTAGTGGTGGTCATCGTCTTCACTTACATACGGCATAGGGAAGAACAAAAGCAGTTCCTGGAGTTCAGGCTGGAAGTGGAGCGCATCAGCCAGGACCTGCAAAACAAATTGAATAATCATACCGATGCGGTCAGCAATATAGAGCGATTTTTCGCCAGTTCGGAACCCCAGCAGCAAGCCGTCAGCCGCAGCAATTTCTCCACCTTTGTCCAGCATACGATACAGTCCAACAAGGCGATTACTTCACTGATCTGGGCGCCGAAAGTCAAGCTGGCGGACAAGGCTGCCTTTGAAGCATCGGTGCTGCGGGAAGGCTATGTCAACTTCAGGATATCGGAGCGCGGCCCGGATGGAAAACTGGCGCCGGCCGCCGACCGGGAAGACTATTTCCCCATCACCTATATCGAGCCGTTCCGGACCGGAACCCTGGCCTTCGGCTTTGACATGGGGTCGAACGACATCCGCAGGAATGCGATCGAGGAAGCGCGCGATAGCGGCAACCTGACCGTAACCGATCCCCTGGTGCTGGTGACGGACAAGGGCGAACAGTTTTCCGTCTTGCTGTACGCCCCCATCTATGCGCCCGGCAAATCGCTGAGCACCAGCTGGAAGCGGGCCGAAGCGTTCCAGGGCGTGGCCATGAGCGTGCTGCGGATGAGCGAGGTGGTGGAGGATTTGCTCAGCAAGGAAGACCAGAAAAATATCCTGATCAAATTCTACGACCTGTCCTATCCCGGCAAGCACGGGGTCTTTTACGACGCGATCAAGCAGGTCGATCCCAAGCGTTTTTTCCAGTCCACCATCAATTTCGGCGGACGCCAGTATGCGCTGCTGGCGCAGCCCTCCAGCGCCTACTGGGACACCCATGTTTCCTGGATTACCTGGTTCACGATGATAGGCGGCCTGTTGTTCACCAGCCTGCTCGGCATCTACCTGCTGGTGGTCACGGCGCATACCTTCAATGTGGAAATCCTGGTCGCGCAGCGCACCAGCCAGCTGAACGACAGCGAGGAGCGTTTGCGCGCCATCCTGGCCAATGCGGCGGAGGGCATACTGACGATGAACCCCAGCGGTTTTATCGAGTCGGCCAACCAGTCGGCCGAGATCCTGTTCGACTATCCGCGCGGCGCCCTGTTCGGCCGGAATATCCTGAGCCTGTTTCCGGATCCGGCATCGGAAGAATTTTTACAAAATTACATGCAGGACCAGCTGCAGCTGCACGAGAAGCAGGCGCGCCAGGAAGTGGTCGGCAGGAAACGCCTGGACCAGGAAATTCCGCTGGAACTGGCGATCGCCAGGGTGGAACTGGGCACCCAGAGCTTGCTGGTCCTGATCCTGCACGATCTGTCGGAGCGGAAACGGGTAGAAAAACTGAAGGGCGAATTTGTGGCCGCGGTCTCGCACGAACTGCGCACCCCGCTGACTTCGATCCGCGGCTCGCTGGGCCTGCTGGTAGGCGGCATAGGCGGGGTAATCCCGGACAAGGCAAAGACCTTGCTGGAGATGGCCAACGATAATGCCGAGCGGCTGATCCTGCTGATCAACGACTTGCTGGATTTTGAAAAACTGGAGTACGGCGGCATGCAGTTCAACCTGCAGGCAACCTCGCTGCCGGGGCTGGTAAAAAAAGCGGTGGACGCCAACAAGGGCTATACCCAGAAATTCTCGGTGACGCTGGTGCTCGAAGCCCAGCATGAGGCCGACATCATGGTCAGGGTGGATCAGCAGCGCTTCATCCAGGTGCTGTCCAATCTGCTGTCCAACGCGATCAAATTCTCGCGCAAGAACGGCCAGGTGGAGGTGCTTCTGTCCCGCACGGAAAACTGGGCCAGGGTATCCATCATCGACCACGGCATAGGCATCTCCGCCGACTTCCAGGGCAGCATCTTCCAGAAGTTTACCCAGGAAGACGCAAAGGCGGCGCGCCGCTACGCGGGCACCGGCCTGGGCCTGTCGCTGAGCAAGACCATGATGGAAAAAATGGGCGGCCGGATAGGCTTCAGCAGCGTGGAAGGCGAAGGCTCGACCTTCTATGTAGAGCTGCCCATCATCAATTAATTTTCTTTTGCAGCTTGATGCGATGCTTGCCTGGCTTGCCGCAGCCCGTCTTCCACTCTCGCATAGCGCAGCCGCATCCCCAATTCCAGTTTGATCCTGTCGTTTTGCAAACGCCGCGACTCCGACATGAAAGACAGCAGCATGGGGCTGACCGTGGCGGCCAGTTCTGCGCGTGGCAGGCGCGGCGGGCGCGCCAGTGCAAAGGCGTCGGCCACGGCGTCGAAATACTCGGCCATCTGCATGTCGCTGTCGTCCACCGCATGGTAGACCCGCGACGGCGACGCCCGGAACAAGGCCAGTTTGATCAGGCGCGCCAGGTCGTCGGCGTGGATGTGGTTGGTGTACACATCGTCAGCCTGCAGCAGGGCCGGCGTGCCTTTTTGCAAACGCTCCAGCGGCAGGCGGTCGGCCGCATAAATGCCGGGCACACGCAGGATAGCCAGCGAGGAATGGCTGCGCCTGGCCCAGGCCCGCAACAGTCCTTCCGCCGCCACGCGCCGCCTGGCGCGCGCATTTTGCGGGTGTACGGCCCGGGTCTCGTCGAAGCGCGCGCCGCCGCAATCTCCATATACGCCGGTAGTGCTAATGTAAACAAGGCGGCTCTTGTCAGGTAGAATGGCGGTCAAATTACGGGTGCGGGCGTCAATTTCGCCTTCGGAGCGTGGTGGTGCCAAATGCACAATATGGTTCGCCAGCTTCCCCAGGCGGGCCAGGCTATGCCGCTGATCGAGGTCGGCAATGATGGGAACGGCGCCGGCAGCGCGCAGCTCGGCCACCCGCGCCGGCTGGCTGGTCACGGCGAATACGCGAAACTGCTCGCGCAATAAAGGCAGCAGGCGCATCCCGACATCACCGCATCCCAGGATAAGCAGGCGCGGCTTAGCCAGTTTTTTTTGTTTATTTTTCATATTCAGGATTGTATGACTTTTCAAGTAACAGTGAGTCCGAGCGGCCGCCAATTTAGTTGCGAGGATGGCGAAACCGTACTGAGCGCGGCATTGCGCGCCGGCGTGGGTTTGCCCTATGGTTGTAAAAATGGCGCTTGCGGCTCTTGCAAGGGCAAAGTGCTGGAAGGCAGCGTCACGCACGGCGTGCACCAGCAAAGGGCATTGTCGGACACCGAAGAGGCGCAAGGCGCTTCACTGTTTTGCTGCGCCAAGCCGCATTCCGACCTGAACATAGAAGCGCGCGAGATCCTGGCCAGCGGCGAGTTCCCGATCAAGAAAATGCCTAGCCGTGTTGCCAAGCTGGAAAGGCTGTCGCACGACGTGATGTTGATCGCCTTGCAATTGCCGGCCAATGAGCGCCTGCAATACCAGGCCGGACAGTACATAGAATTCATGCTGCGCGACGGCAAGCGCCGCAGTTACAGCATGGCCAACGCGCCCCACCTGGATGAGCAGATTACGCTGCACGTGCGGCATATGCCGGGCGGGCTGTTTACCGACCAGGTATTCTCGACCGTGAAAGAGCGCGACATCCTGCGCTTTGAAGGGCCGCACGGCACCTTCTTCCTGCGTGAAGACAGCGAAAAACCTATCATCCTGCTAGCCTCCGGCACCGGCTTCGCGCCTATCAAGGCGCTGGTCGAACATTTGATTTTCATCAAATCCACCCGCCCGGTCACTCTGTACTGGGGCGGCCGCCGCCCGGCGGATTTGTACATGAACAGCCTGTGCAAGACCTGGGCGCACACCTTGCCCAACTTCACGTACGTGCCGGTAGTGTCGAACGCCTTGCCGGAAGACGCCTGGCACGGCCGCGACGGCTTCGTGCACAAGGCGGTAATGGAAGACCACGCCGACCTGGGCGGCTACCAGGTATATGCCTGCGGCGCGCCTGTCGTGGTGGATTCAGCCAGGGCCGATTTCGTGGCGCAGTGCAAGTTACCGGAAGAAGAATTTTACGCCGACTCCTTCACCTCGGAAGCCGACTTGGCGGCATAAGGCCCTTTCCACAAGGCCCTCTGCGCAATAACAAAAGCCCGGTCTCGCCGGGCTTTTGTTTTAAGAGCGCATGGCCGCCACGGTGTGCCTGACTCCGTCGTCGTAGGAGGTTTTCACCAGGCCCGGCAGCAGCTTGCGCAAGTCGCTGTCGTCCATCAGCACCGGCGCCGTTTGCAGGTAGTGCATCTCGACCAGTTCGCGCATGAATTTGTCGAACAAGCCTATCAGCCTTATCATCCATTTGTTGAGTACCGTCAGCTTGGGCTGGCTGCCGGCCTCGGCGAATATCTTCTCGGCCAGCTGGCGCTGCGAAATCACGCCGGCGCCGGCAAAGTGCCACACCCGGCCGTATGCCTGCTCCTTGGCGGCCAGCGCCAGCAGTGCCGGCCCGGCGTCCGGCACATAGACGAATTCGTGCGGCGTGTCTATCGGTCCTATCATCATGGCGCGCGTGCCGCCCAGCGCTGCCTTGAACACGCCGCCCACCAAGCTTTTTTCTACCCCGGGGCCATAAAAATCCGGCAGCCGCAATACCGTGCCGCGTATCTTGCCGGCCCGGTCCGCCGCCATCAGCAAGTCTTCCTGCTGCTTGCGCATCCGGCCTTTGAAGGTATGCGGCTGGCGCGGATGGTCTTCCTTCAGCTTGGCCGCGGTCGGCAAACCGTAAGGGTAGACGGTGCCGCTCAGCACAAAGTGGCGCACGTTTTCCGCGATCGCCGCATCCAGCGCCTTTTGCATCAGCACCGGGTGCAGGTCAAATTCCCAGTAGTCCACGCCCACCAGGTAGATGACGGTGTCGATGCCTTGCGCGGCGGCCCGCATGGAGGCGGGGTCATCGGTATTCCAGGTGACGATCTCGGCCAAGGGGTCGTCGCCGAAAGCTTGCCTGAGGGCGGACTCCGAACGGCCGACTACCCGGTAAGCCTGGCCGCGGGCGCGCAGCGCCGCGGCGATACTCTTGCCTATCGCGCCGGAGGCGCCAAACAATGCGATCCTGGCCGCTGCCGGCGCTGAAACTGAAGCTGAAGCTGAATCATGCTCATGCGTGGTATTCATCGTGCTCTCCTGTGGTTGATGGTGCCATGTTAGTATTCAGTATGAAATTCGTCCAATGCATGTTTTATATATAGCGATATGCACCAAAAGAATTTACGTGCGATAGACCTCAATTTGCTGGTGATCCTCGATGCGCTGCTGACCGAGCGTAGCGTCACCCGCGCCGCGGCGCGCCTGTACCTGACCCAGCCGGCCACCAGCCATGCGCTGGAGCGCCTGCGCCTGCTGTTCCAGGACCCGCTGCTGGAGAGAAGGAAGGGCGGCATGGGCTTGACCGCGCGCGCAGAGGAATTGCAGGGGCCGTTGAGGGAAATCCTGGACGGCTTGCAGCGCCTGGTGCAGGTGCAGGATACTCCATTGTCTGAATTGAAACAAACCGTGCACCTGGCGATGCCGGATTTTCCAGCCACGCTGATCGTGCCCCGGCTCTGGGCTGAAGTGCAGGAAACCGCGCCCGGCCTGAACCTGGTGGTGCACAACTGGACCGACAATGCACTAGAGATAGCGCGGCTGCAAAAAGGCGAGATCAGCCTGGTGCTGTCCACACTGGGGGCGGTACCGCCGGATGTGGAAAAAGTGCATATCGGGCAAGAGGGCTATGTGGGGATAGCCGCACTGGGGCACCCGCTGGGCGAGCGGCCAAGCCTCAAGGAGTTTGCCGCCTATCCGCACGTGCTGGTGTCTGCCAAGGGCAGCCAGAGCACGCCGCTCGACCAGCAGCTCGCCGGCCTGGGCCTGCAGCGCCGCGCAGGCGTCTCGGTGTCCAGCTTCCTGACCGTGCCTGCCATCGTCGCGGCGTCCAATGCGATTGCCCTGATCCCGCGCAGCATGGCCAAACATAGCTTGGCGGCCGGCCCATCCAGCCAGCTAAAGCAATTTACCCCGCCGCTGGACGCCGGCAGCTTCAGCGTGGATATCGCCTGGCACAAGCGGCGCAACCAGGACCAGGCGGTGCAACTGGTGGCCAGGCTGCTGACCCGGCTGCTCCAGGAAAACCTGGCATGATGCCCGCTGTTGCCCGATGTAATAGCGCCGTGTCGGCATGATGAATGATCTTGCAAGATAAAAAACATACAAAAAACATTTTGACGCAGTGCGCAAAACGTCCTACTATCCGTTTTATGAAAAATTTCCCTAACATGTCTTCACCAAATATCGCGCGACGTAGTGCTATGCACCCGGAGCCTGGGCGAGTTGTGTGATGAGCGTGCGCGTGAAATAAGCAGCACCAGAACACCGAAGCCACAGGCCCAACCTGTGGCTTTTTTTGTATCTGCCCACTTTTTTTAGCTAGCAAAGCATCAAAACAGCATTCCCATCCTTTTTTCACCCTTTTTGCCGGATTTTCAACCCAGGAGCCTAGAAATGGAATACAGCCAGTACAACGTCAACGCCCTCATGTACATCACGCCACGGCCCGAGCTCGTGTTTACCGAGGGCAGCGGCATGTGGCTGACCGACCATAAGGGCAAGCGCTACCTGGACTACCTGCAAGGCTGGGCCGTCAATTGCCTGGGCCACTCGCCACAATGCATACAGGATGCCTTGATCAGCCAGTCGAAAAAACTGATCAACCCCTCGCCGGCCTTCTACAATGCGCCGGCGATAGAACTGGCGACGCTGCTGACCGATAACTCCTGCTACGACCGTGTCTTTTTTGCCAATAGCGGCGCCGAAGCCAATGAAGGCGCGATCAAGCTGGCGCGCAAGTGGGGCCAGAAAAACAAGAACGGCGCGTTTGAAATCATCACCTTCGACCATGGCTTCCACGGCCGCACGCTGGCCACCATGTCGGCCTCCGGCAAGCCGGGCTGGGATACCATTTTTGCGCCGCAAGTGTCAGGCTTCCCCAAGGCCGACCTGAACGATATCGCCTCGGTGGAAAAACTGATCAGCGACAAGACCGTGGCCGTGATGCTGGAGCCGGTGCAGGGCGAAGGCGGCGTATTGCCGGCCAGCCGCGAATTCATGCAAGCGCTGCGCGCACTGACCAGCAAACATGGCCTGCTGCTGATCGTCGATGAAGTACAGTCCGGCATGGGCCGCACCGGCGAATTGTTCGCCTACCAGTCGTCGAACATAGAGCCGGACATCATGACCCTGGCCAAGGGCATAGGCGGCGGCGTGCCGCTGGCCGCGCTGCTGTGCCGCGAAGAGGTGGCTTGCTTCGTCCCGGGCGACCAGGGCGGCACCTATAACGGCAACCCACTGATCACGGCGGTCGGCATCGCCGTCCTGAAAACCCTGCTGGAGCCGGGCTTCCTGGCTTCGGTGCAGGAAAAGGCGGCCTATCTGAGCCGTGCCTTGCTCAAATTGTCCGAGCAGTATGGCTTGCAGGGAGAACGCGGCGAAGGCTTGCTGCGCGCCCTGAAACTGGGCTCCAACATCGGCCCCGAGATCGTTGAAGTGGCGCGCAATATGGAACCGCTGGGCCTGCTGCTGAACTCGCCGCGGCCCGACCTGCTGCGCTTCATGCCGGCGCTGAATGTCAGCATCGCCGAAATCGACCAGATGATAGACATGCTGGGCCAGGTATTGCAGCAAGTGAAGAAGTAATTGCCCCGGGCGGCAAGCAGGTCTGCTTGCCGCCCCCCTCCCAAAGTCCCGCGGCCGGCCCGCCTCTGCCGCCTCCGTCGCGTCCTGCTCTCCATCCGCCACTCCCGCCTACTCATCCCCGACCGTTTGCCAGGCAGGCAGAACTTTCTGTCAAAAAAACTATCTGATGGCTGCGTCTGATTTGGCGTATGTATTCGCTTTAATGCCATCATTACAATAAAATAGACGGCGCCCTGCCCTAGTCTTCCCTTTCAACCAAATAGTATAAAAAATGAAAATTTCGCAGCTTGTGCTATCCCTTGCCCTGATCGGGGCGGTCGCGCCCGCGTTTGCCGGCGATGCCTATTACCGCTTTCCGGCGATGCGCGCAGATACGGTCGTGTTTACCGCCGAAGGCGACTTGTGGAAGGTCGGGGCCAATGGCGGCCAGGCGCAAAGGCTCACCACCCATCCGGCCGCCGAAACCAATGCGGCGATCTCGCGCGACGGCAAATGGCTGGCATTTTCCGCCTCGTACGAAGGGGCGCAGGAAGCCTATGTGATGCCGCTGGCGGGCGGCCTGCCCAAGCGCCTGACATTTGAAAACGGCGCGGTCAGCGTACTGGACTGGAGCGCCCAGGGCGAGGTGCTGGTCAGCACGCAAAACAGCACCGGGCCGTCGGCCCACCGCATCATCGCCGCGGTGAATCCGCACAGCATGCTGCGCCGTGTTTTCCCTGTGGCCGACGCCAATGAAGCGACCCTCGACGATAGCGGCAAGACCCTGTACTTCACGCGCTACGGCCTGCACATGACGAACGACAATGTGCGCCATTACCGCGGCGGCGCATATGCGCAATTATGGCGCTACGAGCTGCAAGGCCAGGCCGAAGCCCAGCCGCTGTTTGCCGGCGACAGCGCTAACAACAAGCGCCCGATGTGGTGGAATAATCGCCTGTATTTTGTCAGCGACAGGGACGGCGCCGATAATCTGTGGAGCATGAATCCCGACGGCAGCGACAGACAGGCATTGACCAGCCATCAGGAGTGGGATGTGCGCAATGCCGCCATGGGCGACGGCAAGATCGTCTACCAGCTCGGCGCGGATTTGCACGTGCTCGATCTGGCCCAGCACAACAACAGGCTGCTGAAGATAGACCTGGTTTCCGATTTCGACCAGCAAAGGAGCCGCCTGATCAAGTCGCCGCTGGAGCAATTGACCAACGTCCAGCTGTCCAACAAGGATGAGCGCGTCATCATTACCGCGCGTGGCCGCGTCAGCATTGCCGGCACCGGCTCGCAGCGGCGCATAGAGATCGCCGTGCCAGAAGGCTCACGCGCGCGCGACGCGGTGTTCAGCCATGACGACAAATGGGTGTATGCGATCGTCGACACCACCGGCGAAAACGAGATCTGGAGATTCCCGGCCAACGGCGCCGGCCCCGGCGAGGCGCTGACCCGCAACGGCGACAGCCATCGCTGGCAGTTGTATCCGTCACCGGACGGCAAATGGCTGGCGCATACCGACAAGCGCGGCCGTTCCTGGCTGCTGGATCTGACCGCCAAGAAGGACGTCGTGATTGACGACGCCGGCAAGGTCGGCGTGGACAAGCACGAAGAAGTAGTCTGGTCGCCGGACAGCAAGACCCTGGCCATGGTGCGCGCCACCAATAGCGCCCAGCGCGACCAGATCGGCCTGTACGGGCTCGAATCCCGGCAGCTCAGCTTTGTCACCACCGACCGTTACACGGCCAGCTCGCCGGCCTTTTCGCCGGACGGCAAGTGGCTGTATTTCCTGTCAGACCGCAATTTCAAGCTGGCCAACCGCGCGCCGTGGGGCGACCGCAATATGGGGCCGGTGTTCGACAAGCGCAGCGGTGTCTATGCGCTGGCTTTGCAGCCGGGCAACCGCTTCCCATTCAAGCCGGATGATGAATTGAGCAAGGCCGATCCCGAAAAATCTGACAAGGAAGAAGCCAAGGAAGACAAAAAACCGGCCGCCGCAGAAGACGCCAAAAAAACGGAAAAACCTGCATTGCCGGCGGTAGTGTTTGCCGGCCTGGCCGAGCGCCTGTACGCGGTGCCACTGGCGGCCGGCACTTATCGCGCGCTGGCGGTGGATAGCAAGCGTCTGTATTTCCTGGAGGATGATGCCGGCGAAAACGGCCGGGCGACGCTGAAGACCCTGGCCATCAGCCGCACCAGCCCCACGCCTGAGATCTTCGTGGCGGGGGTCAGGGAGTATGACCTGTCGAATGACAGGAAGCGCGTGTTCTACCGTACCCACACCGCCAGCGGTCCCGGCGAATTCGTGATTGTGGAGGCCGGCGCCAAGCAGCCGGCGGATATCAGCAAGGCCAAGATCAAGATCGACGACTGGTCCTTCGGCTCCAGTCCGCGCGAGGAATGGAAGCAAATGTTTGCCGACGCCTGGCGCATGCACAGGGATTTCCTGTACGACGACAAGATGCGCGGCCGCGACTGGCTGAAGATACGCAATAAATACGCCCCGCTGGTGGAGCGCATCACCGACCGGGCGGAACTGAACGATATCCTGGGCATGATGGTCAGCGAGGTCGGCGCCCTGCACTCCCAGGTTGCCCCCGGCGACATCCGCAAGGCAGCGCCGGAAGGCCAGCCGGCCGGCCTGGGGGCCGTGCTGTCGCGCACGGCCGACGGCTACCGTATCGAGCGCATCTACCGCAGCGAACCGGAATTGCCGGCAGAGCGCGGCCCGCTGGCGCAAGCCGACATGGACATCCGGGAAGGCGACGTGATCACCACCGTCAACGGCAAGCCTGTGCTGCAGGCGCGCGATATCTCGGACCTGCTGCTGAACCAGGCTGACAGGCAAGTCTTGCTGCACGTCAAACGCGGCGGCGCCGCCGCCAAGGCTTTCATCGTGCTGCCGGTGTCGATGATCAAGCAAAACAGCCTGCGTTACAGCGACTGGGAGCAAAGCCGCAGCAGCCGCGTCGATACCGCCTCCAAGGGTAAAATCGGTTACCTGCACCTGCGCGCGATGGGGGCCGGCGACATCGCCAGCTTCGCGCGCGACTTCTACAGCAATATCAACCGTGACGGCCTGATCATCGACGTACGCCGCAACAACGGCGGCAACATCGACAGCTGGATCATAGAAAAATTGCTGCGCAAGGCCTGGGCCTTCTGGTCCTCGCCGAATAACCAGCCATCTGGCAATATGCAGCAAACCTTCCGCGGCCACCTGGTGGTGCTGGTGGATGAGCTGACCTATTCGGATGGCGAAACCTTTGCGGCCGGCATCAAGGCGCTCGGCATCGCGCCCCTGGTCGGCAAGCGCACGGCCGGGGCCGGCGTCTGGCTGTCCGACAGGAACCGGCTGGCCGATAACGGCATGGTCAGGGTAGCGGAGAACGGCCAGTTTGCCGCCGACGGCCGCTGGCTGATCGAAGGCATAGGCGTGCTACCCGACGTCGAAGTCGACAACCCGCCGCACGCGAGCTTCATGGGTGAAGACAGGCAACTGGAAGTGGCCCTGCAACTGCTGGAAAAGAAACTCAAGGAGCAGCCTGTCAAGCCCTACGCCCCGCAAGCTATCCCGGCTTTGTAGGAATGCGTTGCAGCGCCGCATTGGAAAGCCCGCCGCCACCGGCGGGCTTTTTTACGTCAAAATGGCATCCTGCCCGCAGCCGGCCTTATACCTAGATGCCCACATGCCAACATGCCGATGTGGCAGCAAACGTCCTTGCCCCGGCCCGGGTTGCAGGTATCATCAGCAAGCACAACACAAATAAACTGGAGGAGAAATGGGCAAGGCAAGATGGGTACGCAAGGGAATTCTGTATATATTACTGCTGTCGCTGGCGCTCGTCGCCGCGGCAATTGCCTTGAGCTGGGCGCCGGACAAGCCGGTAGCAGAATTAAAGCAGCGCTGGGCTCCGCCTCCTTCGCAATTCATCGCCGTCAAGGGCTTGCAGGTGCATCTGCGCGACGAAGGCCCCAGGGATGATCCCCTGCCCATCGTGCTGATCCACGGCACCTCCGCCAGCCTGCATACCTGGGAGGGCTGGGTCGCCGCACTCAAAGGCAGGCACAGGGTCATCACGATGGACCTTCCTGGCTTTGGCCTGACCGGGCCGAACGCCCAGGATGACTACAGCAATGCCACCTATATCCAATTCATGCTGGACCTGGTGGATACGCTAGGCGTACAGCGCTTCGTCCTCGGCGGTAATTCGCTGGGCGGCGAGATAGCGTGGCAAGTTGCCGCCGCCGCGCCGCAACGGGTGGACAAGCTGATCCTGGTGGATGCCGGCGGCTATGCCTACCAGCCCAAGTCGGTGCCGATAGGTTTCCGCATCGCCCGTACCCCGGGTTTGAACAAGCTGATGGAGGTGACGCTGCCGCGCAGCCTGATAGAAAAAAGCGTGCGCAACGTGTATGGCGATCCGGGCCGGGTTACTCCCGAACTGGTAGACCGCTATGTAGCGATGACCTTGCGGCAGGGTAATCGCCACGCGCTCGGAAAACGCTTCAACCAGCTCGACGCCGGCGCCAATGCGGCCACCATCAAGACCCTGAAGCTTCCTACCTTGATCATCTGGGGCATGCAGGACAGGTTAATCCCGCTGGAATATGGCCAGCGCTTCCACCAGGATATCGCCGCCAGCAAGTTCGTCCAGTTCAAGCGGCTGGGCCACGTGCCGCATGAGGAAGATCCAACCGGCACGGTGGCTGCGGTAAACGCCTTCCTGAATGAATGACACAAAAATGAGTGAAAAAAAATGAGTGACATAAAAAATCCCGGGCCAAGCCCGGGATTTTTTTACCAGGCGCCGACCTTGACCTGGTCGCGCAAGTTCTTGATCTGGTCATGATTGCGCAATACGCCCTCGTACTGGCGCTCTACTACCAGGCGGATATGGGCAGGCAGGTCTTTCTCCAATGCCTTGCGATAGGCGCGCACGGCGGAATCTTCACCGCGCTCGCACTCAATCAGGACCGTTTCATCATCCTTGCCGGTGATGGCGGTTTTGATATTCACCCAGCTGCGATGCAAGGCGCCAGCAACGCTGCTGCTGGTCTCGGGGTCGCCGCCCTGGGCGCGCACCAGGTCTTGCAGCTCGCGCGCAGCGGCAGCACAGCCGCGCTGGCGCTCTGCCAGCATGGTTTTTAATTCCGGATGGCGATCGCTGGCGTCTTCCGAACAGGTTTTGAAACCTTCTTCACCGTCCTTGCAGGTTTCGATCAAGTCGTTCAGGGTAGAAATGATATCGTCGTTTTCCATGATGTTTCCTTTAAAAGAATTGGCACACAGGTAAAAACACTCTCATCGCGAAGGTGGCAGCGCAGCATGTTCCGGTTGCCGCATCATCCGTCCCGCCCCTGCCGTACGCCCTTCCTTGTTACACCCACGCCACGCTCGCCGCCACGGGGTTTCCTGGAACATCAAAGAGAAGTTTTTAACATGCAAACATGCTAATCGCCGCCCCGGTTTTTCGCCATCGGACATGCGCTTTCGGCACTGTAGGAATACACGAAGAAAATAGGGAACAACGCAAGCGGCGTCGATGTTGTTGAGCGCTACCATTTCTACATGGCAATTACGGATTTTTGGCAGGGTCTGTCACTTCATCTTGTCCTACACGCCCGCTCGCTGACGTCCTATATAGCGCTTATTTTGCCGATGCTAGTATGAACTCCATAGAAAAAACAGATGGCGCACATGGTCCGATCTCAAGATTCGCATGTGCGCCTGTGCATCAAGAACAGGTGTTTCTTAAAACATGCAACCGGAGGAGCCGCGATGAACAAGAGCCTACTGAAAGGCGCAAGCATTTATTCCCTGGGATGGACACAGGAATTGTTTGGCCGCTTGCTCGGCAATAACCGCTTGCAAATAGCCGGCGTGCACAGGCAAGTCAGCGGCAAATGCCAGATAGCGGTAGGCGATGCCCAGCGGATCATCCGGCACTGCCTGAAGCAACGAGGCAAGCCGGCGCCATTGGGCATGAACCCGAGCAACGCCGCTTGAAACACCGGCACGGGGAGTAAGCACTACAAGTCGACTTCGCAAGCACCACCAATAAGACAGGAGAATTCCATGCTCACGAAAAAACACATCTTGCTCGCCGCCGGCCTGGCCGGTTGGGCGCTAATGACGGCAATCGGTAAAACCCGGCATCACGCCAAACGCCACGAACGCAAGCAGCACAAGGCGGAACTGAACACCTGGGAAGGCGAAGGCGGCAACTTGCCCCCGCCTGCCAATACGGTAGGCACAGCAGATAGCCAGGTTCGCCACTAGGCCCCGACCCCGGCGCCCATCTACAGGCGGACTAAACACCATTTACACGAACCGTAACGAACGCCCTATGAATTTCATCGCCTGGATAGTTTCCACCGCCGTCATCGCCTGGCTGGCAAGTTTGCTGATGCGCTCGCAGCTGCAAAACTGGCTGGCACTGGACTTGCTGATAGGCGTGCTCGGCAGTGCGCTCGGCCATTGGGCACTGGACCCATTGGCACTCGGCCTGTCCGGCCAGGATTTGCACGCCGCGGCCTCATTTGGCCTGGGCTCGGCCTTGAGCACCTTTTTTGGCGCACTTGTTTTACTGGCCCTACTCAACCTGGTTCGCAAGGGCAAGATGCGCTAAAGCGGCGTATATGGCTGCAGATATCTCTGTGCATAAGGAAACCCTGCGGTGCTGCAGCTTGACTGCACAGCTTGACTACACACCAAGGAGCGGAAATGTCTATCAATGAAACCCCACCCAGCCCAGCCAATAACGGCGTACAGAATGCGGACGCGACTGCCCCAGCGCTGGCAATGGCGGCAAGCGAGCTTGGCGAACAGGCTGCGGCCGAGAGGATAGCGGCGCGCACTCAGCAAAGCTTGAGGCAGGCCGTCGATAAAATCGCCTGCACCGCAGCTGCGGCGGCGGAAAGCCTGTGCCAGAGCAGCGAAAAACTGCACCTGGCGCAGCAGCGCCTGCTGGACGACTGCCGGATACAAGTCAGGAAAAAGCCTATTGAATCCATCCTCGTCGCCGCTGTGGCCGGTTA
This sequence comes from Pseudomonadota bacterium, assembly GCA_040390485.1. GTDB lineage: Bacteria > Pseudomonadota > Gammaproteobacteria > Burkholderiales > Burkholderiaceae_D > Undibacterium. The sequence goes on along the minus strand of JAZJYH010000031.1, from coordinate 46,824 downwards.
CCTGCTGAGCCAGCTGTTCCGGCAGAAGCGCTAAGATTGTCAAACCCGGGCCATCGCCCGGGGTGCGAGCGGAACAAGGAAAAGCTGCGGACCTGGGGCCGCAGCTTTTTCACGCCCCTTGTTCAGCTTCGTTGTTCAGTTGCATTGTGCGCCGCAGCTTGCCAGGCATAAGCAAGAATCCGGCTGGCGACTAGATAGGATAAGGCGCTAGGGTTACGGTACGCTAACGTACATATTCAGTGTAAGGGATATCGGATACTGGTCACTAATCAGGGACACGAGTAAATATCGCCTATGATGGATAAGGATAAAAAGGGATTGCGCCGGAAGATTGCGCCCCGCAACGAAGCCGCCTCGGCCAAGCACGAAAATTCAAATTCATGCCAGCAGATTCCGGCCCAGACTGCAGGATCCTCCCGTTTGCCCCTCCCTGAGCGTATGCGTTTGATGCTGTTCAACGCCATCGAGCAATGGATCAACCAGCGGGCGGCAAGCAAAGGCGCGGCGCTGGCGTTCTATACCCTGTTTTCTATGGCGCCTATCCTGGTCCTGGTCATCGCCATCGTCGGCACCGTATTCGATAGCAGCATGGTGCAAAGGGAAATTTTCCTGCAGTTGAGTTCCCTGATAGGGCCGCGTAGCGCCGACGCGATACAGGTACTGCTGGCGGCCGCACATAATCCGGCATCGGGGCGCGTCGCCACCATCGTTGCTACCGCCGTGCTGTTGATAGGCGCAACCAGCGTGTTTGCCGAATTGAAAGGCAGTCTGGACGAAATCTGGCAAGTTCCGCCGAGTTACCAGCCAGGAATAGTGGGCTTGATACGCACCAGGCTGTTGTCTTTCGGGCTAGTCCTGGTACTTGCATTTTTATTACTGGTATCACTGGTCATCAGCGCCGTACTGGCCATCCTGGAACATTATTGGACCAACTGGGCTGAAGGTGCGCTGATCTTAGGCCACCTGTCCTCGTTTTTTTCGTTCGCGGTGATAGCGTGCCTGTTCGCGGTGATTTATAAAATGCTGCCGCAAATCAAGCTGTCCTGGAGCGATGTCTGGATGGGCGCAGTTGGCACGGCAGGCTTGTTCAGCCTGGGAAAGTATGCAATCGGCGTGTATTTGGGCAATAGCGCAGTGGCCAGTGGCTACGGCGCCGCCGGTTCGGTGGTGGCCCTGCTATTATGGATTTATTACTCGTCACAGATATTTTTCCTGGGAGCCGAATTTACGCGCCAATATGCCCGATATTTTGGAAGTTTGCAAAATACGGCTCAAAACCAGGACAATTAGGGAAACATGCATACCCTTAGTGTAAAATTTGCATTTATGTGTTGATCCGGCCCTCCCCCACCTGATTGGGCTCGTCTAGCCTTGGCAGGTCATGCAGACACATTCGATCAAGAAAAGTCGAGGAAGAAATGATACGTATTGCCATCTGCGACGATCACCAGATCGTTAGAGCAGGATTCAAACAGATTTTTTCTGAGGTCAGTGACATCGATGTAGTGGCTGAGGCTACTAGCGGAAGAGAAGCGCTGGACATCGCGCGCAAGAAAATCTGCGACGTGATGCTGCTGGATATCAGCATGCCGGACCAAAGCGGTATCGATACCTTGCGCACAATCAAACAAGGCCAACCGGAATTGCCGGTGCTGATATTGAGCGGCTATCCGGCGCAGCAATACGCCGTGAACTTGTTGAAAATGGGCGCCAACGGCTACCTGAACAAGGAGTGCGATTCGGAAGAATTGATCAAGGCCATCCGTACCGTCGCCACCGGGCGCCGTTACGTCAGCGCGGCCGTGGGCGAAATCCTGGCCCAGGGCTTCGACCATGACACGACCGCTGCCATTCATACCGAATTATCGGACCGCGAATTCCAGGTATTTTTGCGCCTGGCAAAGGGGGAATCGGTGTCGGATATCGCTGTCAAACTATCGCTGAGCGTAAAAACCATCAGCACTTATCGGACCCGGGTAATGGAAAAGATGGGGCTGCATTCCAACAGCGACCTGACCTATTACGCGCTGAAAAATAATCTGCTGGAATAAATAGTTTCAATCCGGCGAGTTTCAATCCGGCGCATCCCGCCGCCATTGCGAGGGTGCGCTGCCCTTACCTGCTAGCCTAAGCGGCAAAGACCGGCACTTGTTGACGAGCAGCCTAGTGCACCATGGCCTGGATGTGGTTGACCAGCACATCCATATCGCGGGATTTATCAAAAAACGCTTCCGCACCAAGCGCCATGGTGCGCGCCTTCAAGGCCAAGCTGGGATTGCTGGTAAATACCAGGCGCCGCCCATATGCCTTGGCGTCGCTCTTCAAGCCGGCCAGCACGGCGAGGCCATTCCCTTCACGCAGGCCGATATCGACGATGGCGACATCCCACTCCTTGGAGCGTAATTGGTTCAAAGCATCTTTTTCATTTTCAGCGTAACCTATCACTTCAATGTCTCCGGTCTGCTGCAAAATATCAATCAGCACGGAGCGTATCCTGATCGCGTCTTCGATTAAAAATACTTTCAATTTTTTCGCAATATTCATTATTTAGACCTTCTTATTGGTCTTATTTTAATCGTCAATTTTCCTTATATACTTAGCATTCTAAGGACAGCGAAAGTCGAGCGCAATAAGCTTACGCGGAAGAAAGCGTAGGACAATGACTACCGCTGTCGGCTTGCGCTGTCAAGGCTGCGGTGCGGCCGATATTCCGCACGCAGGAAAATGCAGCTGAACCCGGTCCCGCGGGCCTTATCCGGCCGCGCCAGTCTGTTATAGTCTGACAATGAATATTCCCTGGATAGGTTCAAGTGAAAAAAAATACGTCCGCATCCATCCCCATTTATGTGACGGCCCTGTTTATCATCTGCTTGGCGATCCTGGTCGGCACCGCTGTCTCCAATTACCAGAACCTGCAAAAACTGAAGCAGAACAATGACTGGATGGAGCATAGCTGGAGCGTCAAGGATCACTTGAAGAATATCAACCTGCTGATCATGGATGCAGAAAGTAGCCTGCGCGGCTATTACATGTCGGAAGACCCCGCCTACCTCGGCCCGTGGAAAACTGCCAAGGATAAACTTTCGTCAGAGTTCATCATACTCAACAAACTGGTGCAGGATAATCCGGCCCAGGTGAAAAACCTGACGCAATTGCGCTTGCTGTTCGATCGCAAGATGCAGAAATTCGAAGAAAGCTCCACGCTGTTCAAGGACGGCGGCCTGAGCGAAGTCGTGAATGCGGTCAAGCTGGGCGAAGGCAGGGAGATCATGGATGAAATCCGCCTGCAGGACATCATCATGGAAAAGGAAGAGCTGGAGTTGCTAACGGCCAGGCGCGACCGTTTTTACGAAGAATATAACGGCGCGCTATGGGTAGGCAATGCGATCAACGCGGTGGCGATCCTGATCCTGATCCTGTTCTACCGGCTGATACGCAGGAGTTTTTCCAAGCAGAGATCAGTGGAAGACGCGCTGAAGCTGGCCAATGACAACCTGGAAACCACCGTATTGGCGCGTACCGAACAGCTGTCGGTACTGTCACGCCATCTATTGAACGTGTCGGAAGAAGAAAAAGCCAAGCTGGCGCGGGAACTGCACGACGAGATGGGCTCCAGCCTGACGGTCATCAGCATGGACCTCTCCATGGTGACCGAGAAACTGAAGAAGACCGACCCCGCCATGGCCAATCAATTACTGCGCGCCAAACAGGCCTTGCTGGACACGGTGGACTTAAAGCGCCGGATTATCGAAGACCTGCGCCCCAGCATGCTGGATAACCTGGGACTGGCGGCGTCCATCCAAAACCATTGCGAAGAGATTACCCGCATTGCAGGGCTAGAGTATGAAGCCGATATCACCGAGGATTTTGACAATATCGATCCGGCCTGGGGCATTGCCCTGTTCCGCATTACCCAGGAGTCATTGAATAACGTGGTCAAGTACGCCAAGGCCAGCCGCGTCAAAGTCACCTTGAAACGCCAGCCCTCCGGGCTGTGGCTGCAAATCCTGGATGACGGTGTCGGCATTCCCAAGGACGCACTGAAAAAACCGAGATCACACGGCTTGCTGGGGATGCGCGAACGCGCCTTGCTGCTAGGGGGAAGTTTCACCGTCAAGCCCGGCCTGGCTAACCACGGTACCGCGATCGAAGCCTTCCTGCCCTTCCCGCATTAAAGACCTGTCAGCGGCGCCACCGGGCGCGCCGCAGCACCCCGGCTGCGTCGCCTGCTACCAGCTGGAGCCATTGGACAGCATCAGGTCAAACTCGTGCTTGGCGACCCGGTAGCATTCTCCCGCATGCATTTCCAGGCCCTCCCTGTCCAGCACCGTGATATTGCCACGGCGATACTGGATCAGGCCTTCATGCTGCAACTTGCCGGCGGCCTCGGTCACGCTCTCGCGGCGCACGCCCAGCATATTGGCGATCATTTCCTGGGTTACTTTCAATTCATTGGTGGGCAGACGATCGAGCCGGTCCAGCAGCCAGCGCGATAATTGCTGGTCGATGGAATAGTGGCGGCCGCACACCGAGTTTTGCGCCATCTGGGCAAACAGGGCCTGGGTGTAACGCATCAGCAATTGCTGCAATTTGCCGCCGCGGCTACAGGCTTCCTTGAGCACCGACGCCTTCATTTTATAGGCGTGGCCGGCGCTCTGCACCATGGCCGTTCCCAGCGCGCTTTCGCCCATCAGGATAGAGATGCCCAGCAAGCCTTCATGGCCTATCACACCTATCTCGGTCACGCCGCCGTCGGCCAGCACATACAGCAAGGCGACAATCGCGGTGGTGGGGAAATACACATGGGATATTTTGCTACCGTACTCATACAGTTCCTTGTCGAAAGGAAGATGCACGAATTCCAGGTGGGGCAACAGGAAAGCCAGCTCGTCGGCAGGCAGCGCCGCCAGCAAATCATTCTGGATAGGGCCGATAGGACGCGGATTCAATGTGCCGTCGGCTATCGAAAATCCCCGTTTCAACATGCTAGCCGCCGGCATTGCCGGCATAGGAGGTCGCGCTTTTACCGAAATTTCACTACGCATGGAATTGTTCATTTTTATTCCCCTTAATTTCAAATCTAACATCGTTGTAGCCGCACCAACCCTGAGAAATTGTTGCCGCTACGCGGTTCTTGCTGTTGTACCCATCGCTTATCCAAGCCAAGCAATATGGTTCCCACTTTAAGTTTTTACCAAGATGTCAGCCATCGGAGTAACAGGTGCCGGCTTGTACGCGAAGCGCGTTGCGCTCGGTCAGTGTTGTCCTACAAGCACGGGAGAAACGGTGCCACCAGGCAATAAAGGCATGCACAGTATTTGTGCCGCCCATAGGGGAAACAAGGATATCCCCGGCGAAATTGCTAGCCAGTCTGGCAAGCTTGTCGAGCCGGGAAACCGGCGGGCGTCATGAGCTGGCAGTAACACGACTGCACCCCACAGTGTGTTACCGCACTGTGGGATTTCCTTGCGCTGACTATGCTTTCCCTATCCATACATAGCCGAGGAGAAAATAATGAATATCCATCAGAAATTTGCCATTGCGGCGATGGTGGCAGTGACTTCTTTGCTGAGTGCCTGCGGCACCACGACCACGACCACCAGCATTCCGGCATCGCCCCAGGTTTACAATTCCTACGGCGTGGTCGATGCCATACAAATCGTCCAGGTGCAGACCGAAAGAAGAGGACCGGGAGCCGGTGCCCTGGTCGGCGGCCTGGTCGGCGGCATACTGGGTAACCAGGTTGGCGGCGGAGCCGGCAATACCGCGGCGACAGTCGCCGGCGCAGTCGGTGGCGCAGTGGTCGGCAACAAGATAGAACAAAACAATAATGCGCCCAACGTGCGTGAAATGTACCAAATCACGGTGCGCATGGACAATGGTAGCTACCAGACCATCACCCAAGACACGATTGCGGACGTGCGAGTCGGCACCCGCGTGTATATAGAGAATAACCGGGTCTATCGCCTCTAGGCGCGTGCCCGAGGCAGCGGCGGGACCCGGTTGTATGGGCATCCCTGCCGGGCCGCCTGGCTAGACTATCAGCGCATCAGCTCCATCCTCGGCTCATTCTTGCTTTATCCGGCAATATAAAAGCCATCTGTCCGGCGCCCCGGGCAGATGGCTTTTTATTGATCTTGCAAATTCCTGGAACCATGCCCGGCCGTGGCCGGAGCATGACTATTTCGTCCTATCTTCGTCCGCTGACTATTTGCACCAGGAACATGACGATGGCTACCACCAACAGGATATGGATAAATCCGCCTACGGTGTAAGAACTGACCAAACCCAATATCCACAATACCAACAAGATGACCGCAATGGTATACAGCATGATTATGTCCCTTTCATCTTTCTAATAATTACTGCTATCAGCTATTCTGCTAAAGCTATTCTGCCAATCGACATCTGTGCCGGATAACAGAAACTCATTTCATGAATGGCAAAGCGACTGATATCCATGAAATGAGCTCTGGAACAAAGCCGGCCGTTCCGGCGGCTTGCCGCGTGGCGGTGTCAATACACTAGTCTGCTTATTTCCTTCTGCCTACCTCATTCCCAATGAAACCGCCTACGGCGGCGCCGCCTACCGTACCTATAGCGCTACCGCCGGTCAGCACCGCACCGCCGACCGCGCCTATACCTGCGCCGGCAACCGTGCTCTTGTCCTGATGGCTCATGCCTGCACATGCAGTGAGGCTGAGGACCGCCGCGATGGCAATGCTCTTGATTGCCAGGATCTTTAAGGTATTCATAGAAATCTCCTTGTCTTACATGACTTACCGGAATGTACCGAATCGAAACGGTATTGAAAAATCATGCAATACACGATCGAACAATTCTAGTGTAAGAGACCATGCAATCGAATTCTGTACGTTAGCCCACGCAATATGCCTGACGACAATGCAACGCATCTTTGACAAGTTTGCGCTCATGCATCAATCGCCCAGCAGCTCGGCAACCGCCTCCAGGCCCTCTATGTGCTCAGAGATGACCTTCACAATGACGATGATAGGAATGCCCAGCAGCAGCCCCCAAACGCCCCACAACCAGCCCCAGAACAGCAGCACAATGAACACTGCGGCCGCATTCATCCTGGCGATCTTGCCCGTCATCCAGGTGGTGACAAAGGTGCCGACCAGGGTCGCGATTCCCATGGAAATGCCGGCCGCCAGCAAGGCCATCGAGATCGACCCGAATTGCATGAACGCGACTATGCCGATAGCACCGGCGACCAGCAGCGAGCCGAAATAGGGAATCAGATGCAATAGCGCGCTGGTCAGGGCCCAGGCCCCGGCATTTTCCAGTCCTATCGCCTGGAGCGCCGCCCACGCCAGCAAGCCCAGCAAGGTATTCGTCACCAGCAGCATGAACATATAGTGCTGGATGGATGTATTGATATTGTCCAGTATCTGCAGCGTGATCCTCTTCTTGCTCAATGAAGGCCCGGTCAGCTTGACCAGCTTGCGCTTGAAGGTATCGCCGGACAGCAACAGGAAAAACACCAGGAACATGACCATCGCGGCTTGCCCAAGGAAGTCCACCACACCCTTGGAACCGGCCAGCAACCAATCCCTGAGCTTGAATACCGGCTGCTCGTTGGCGACCGGCTTTTTGACGTCCGGCTTGACGCCGGTGGCCTGGCTGGTTGCTTTTTCCAGTTCCGTCGCTGCCGCCTGCATTTTTTGCATCAAGCTCGCCTGACCGTATTGCACCCTGCCCAATTCAGTGGACATTTTGCGGGTCGCCGCAGGCAGTTGCTCCAGGATGGAATCAAACTCTGCCCTGAGAGAATTCACATGCATGCCTATGCCGCAGACTATGCCTATCATCAGCATGGAGGTGCCAACCAGACGCGGTATCCTGACGCGCTCCAGCGCCGCCACCAGCGGGTTCAACGTATAGGTGACAAAGATCGCGAAAGTCAGGGGAATGAAAAATTTCTGCGCGAAATTAAGCGCGAAGACAAAGGCGATGACCGCCAGCATCGTGATGGCCCAGCCGCGGGCATCGACATGGATGCGCTGCACGCCAGGCAGTTGCACACTGTCCGCAGTACTCGCCGCCACGCCCTCCGCACCTGAAATGACCGAGGATTCAGCCGCGGGCGCATCGGTGCGTGCGGATACGCGATCTGCCTCTATGGCAGGATCGGGCCTTACCGTCTGTTGTGGAGCGCTATGCATGCCTGACCTCAGTTCTTGCTCGGTTTTTATTGTGTATTCCGGTTGAGGGCCATATCCATCAGCGCAGCGGCGAAACGCCTGGTACCCATAAATTGATTGTTGCTGCAGGCCTGCGCATGCCGGCAGCAAGAGCGAGCCGCTTTATTTCTTGTCGGCGTCCTTGATCGATTCCTTGATATTGCCTATGCCTTTTTGTATCTTGCCCTCGACCTGCTTGGCGGCACCCTTGGCTTGCTGTTCCTTGCTGCCTATCATTTTTCCTGCCTCTTTTTGCATTTTTCCGAGTGCGTCCTTGGCCGCGCCTTTGACTTGGTCTGAATTCATGATAAAACTCCTTGAAAAGATAATTGCGTCGTGACGGATTCCCGGCTGACTGAGTTCGCACATGGTTGCCGGTATATAGCCGGGAAGCCTCGCGCAGTAGCAATCCAAGCCTAGGCTTCAGCATAGGTAGTCAGCTACTCCACCTCTGTACGATATCCAACACAGGAAACCATTCTGCGCTTCAGGAGCGATAAGAAGAAAGACTCACGGCAAGGCGGGGAAGGAAGGAGCCGGGGCAGCCCAAAGAAAGTTGAACAATCGGTCTGTATAAAAACAAACAGCACAATCAACATTGTGCTGTGCAGGGTAGATGGCCATGGCCAGACAAGCGGCCGGGTCGCCATCCCAAATCAAGCGGCCTGGAATTTTTACCGATCGCGGGCGATCAACATGCCTATCAGCAGGCCGACGCCGGCAGCTATCGCTACCGATTGAAACGGACGCTCTTTGACATAGCCGCCCGCCACCTCTACACCCTGGTTCAATTTTTCACGCGCGCCCAGGCTGGCCTGGCTGGCTGCTTCCTTGGCGACGGCGATTTGTTCCAGCAATTTTTCCTTGGCCGCGCTCAGGTCGACGTCCGACAAGCTGGGGATGCGGGCGATCAGCTCGTCCAGGTCCGCTTTCAATTTGAGCATTTCGTCCGAGGCAACCGATCCGACCTGTTTGCCGGCAGCCCTGGTGGCGCCGTACACGTTCCCGGCCGCACTACCTACACGCTCGGCAAGTTGCTCGGCTGCATCCCGTGCAGTGACGGTTTTTGTTGGGATAGTGGAAGTAGTTCCCATTGATGGCTCCTTGATGGCGATTCAAACAAACCGAAGCGGCCGTGATCCAGCCTGCCGGCTGCCTGATTTTCGGTCTTGACGTGGGAAAATGCAAGCTCGTTCAATTACCAGGCCAAGGCTAGGCTTTATTTCAGCCGGGCCCCGACCAGTCTTGCTGCGCCGCGGGTGTTACTTGACGCGGATATCGTTCTTCACGTTTTGCACGCCCTTGACGCCGCGTGTGACTTCCACCGCCTTGCCTATGGAGTTGGCATCAGCGACGAAACCGCTCAATTGCACGGTGCCCTTGAAAGTCTCGACGTTGATTTCCGACGCTTTCAGCGTAGGCTCGTTGATAAAAGCGGCTTTTACCTTGGCGGTGATGACGGTATCGTCGACATACTCGCCGGTACCTTCCTGTTTGGCGGTAGACGCACAACCCACCAAGGCGACCATCATGGCAGCCATCAGAAACACGCTGAGTCGTTTGATGATTGATTTCATTTTTATTCTCCAGAAAAAAGGATAAGTTTAATTTTCAGGTGTATCGCTGGTTTCCGCATAGGCGTGATCAGCGACAAACCCCGGGGCGCTGCCTTCAAGCCGGAGACCGCAGTGCCGTCCCTAACTTGTTACTTCAAAAAAACCGTTTTACCTGCTACCGCTCTACTATTTGCCGTACTGCACCTTGGCTGAAGCTACACAGGCCTCCTTGGTCGGACCCGCCAGTCCTTCGCATTTTTCGATAGCCACTTTATAGTTGGCTTCATTCTTGGTTTCTGCTGCTTCATGACGAGCGTCGGTTACTTTCTTGCCGGCTTTCGCATTGGCCACTGAAGTTTCCTTGATAGCCTTGGCTTCCTTGATGCACACGTCTTTGTCATTACCTGCCTTGTCGTCACATTTTTCTTTGGCGACGGCGTATTCGGCGTCTGCAATATCTATCATTGCCTTGGTATGGGCCTTGGGCGTATTTTCATAATTGGCTGTTGCTTCCGCCTTGATGCGGGTGCGGGCCAGTTTCGCTTCTTCCACGCAGACGTCTTTGGCATTGCCGGCCAGTGCATCACACTTGGCCCTGGCTAGCTTGTATTCACTGTCGGCGCTATCTTGCGCCGTCTTGTACGCCGCCTTGGCGTCATTGCTTGCTGCAAAAGCGCTGGTGCACAAGCCCAGCGCGGCGACAGAGAGCAGCAAGACTGTCATTAGCTTCTTCATTTTTGTGTCCTCTTTATATTTTGATTGCGTCTTGAGTTTCACGCTATCGCCTAGCCTGGCAATCGCTTGGCTTGGCACAGGCGCCGGTAAATTTTTCATGCCGGCTCGCATTCCGGCCTATGGTTTGTAATCCTTGTTGCGTTCTTCAAATTCCTTGATTTGTTTTTCGGCCTCATCTTTGCTGAGACCATAGGCTTCCTGCACCTTGCCGGCCAGCTGATCGCGTTTGCCGGCAACCACGTCCAGCGTGTCGTCGGTCAGTCTTCCCCATTGTTCTTTGGCCTTGCCCCTGAACTGTTTCCAGTTGCCTTCAACGATGTCCCAATTCATATTGAACTCCTTTTTTTAAGCGCATGACAGGTAGGAAGATTTGCATGCGTGATTTGCATGCGTGATTTGTTTCCACCAGCTTGCTTTGAATAAGAACGGGACTAAAACCCGAACCATGGTCTGCATCGTAGCATCGGCAAAAAAGTTGCCATATAGGACAGCAAGCAGAGGCCTTGTAGGACAAGGCGAATCATTTTTTTTAATTGCCGCAGTCTCAATGAGTTTTTTAATAGGACTAAATAGGTTGCTTTATGAAACTTTATATCCTATGCTGATCGCATATTGCCGACCGAGGAAACAGCATGCCCAGATTGAAACCCAATGAATCCACCTGCTCCGCAGCACGTTCCCTGGAAATACTGGGCGATCGCTGGACACTGCTACTGATCAGGGAAGTCGTATTCGGCACCCACAGGTTCGACGATTTCGCCGAACACCTGGGCATAGCGCGCAATGTCTTGTCGGCCCGGCTGAGCAAGCTGGTCGAGCATGGCATCCTGCAACAAGAGCCGCTGGACAGCGAGGCCAGGCGCTACGGCTATCACCTGACGCTGATGGGACTGGATTTGTTGCCGGTGCTGGTCTCCTTGATGCAATGGGGAGACCGCTGGTTGCAAACCCCGGCTTCCATCCCGCTGCAGATTGTCGAACGCAAGACCGGGAAAAAAATATCCGACATGCGCCCCAGCAACAAAGACGGCAAGGCGCTGAACCTGAAAGACCTGGACTGGCTGCCCGGCCCCGGCGCCGCCGATCCGCGGATTGCCGCCCTGGTCACCGCGTATGAGTCGCAAAGGACAGTGGCGCCGCGCGCCATACCCAGCATCGTTTCGGCGGCGGACCGGCCGAGTACGAGTAATCGCGTGATCAAGCGCCGCCAGGCTTCCCGCCTATGATTTCCGCACTGGCCCTGCTGCTGGCCTTGATTTTTTCCGCGCTGGCGGCGGTCCACGTTTACTGGGCTTGCGGCGGCCGAAAATGGCAGTCGATTGCAATACCGGAACGTCCCGTCAAGAACGATGCGTCAAGCATGGAGCAGGCTTTTCAGCCGGGCAAGTCAGGCACGCTGGCGGTCGCTGCAGTCCTGTTCATGATTGCCGGCATGGCCGGCATGCGCGGCGGCTGGTTCGGCAGCGCAATGGAATATCCGGGCTTGCGTGCAGTGCTGGCGCTGGTGGCCGCCGCGATGTTGTTGCGCGCGATAGGAGATTTCCGCCTGGTCGGCTTCTTCAAGAAAATCAGGACGACCCGCTTTGCCCGCATGGATACGCTGGCGTATTCGCCTCTGTGTTGCGCACTGGGGCTGGGACTGGCCGCGCTGGCCTGGCCGCCGTGTATCCTATGCTAAAAGAACCGCCCCTTTATCTAACATGGGGCGGTTCTTGCGGGGATGCAGTCAAATAGCGAGACTAGAACTCATTTCATAAATAGCAGCGAGTGCGAACGGACCTATTTGGGATGCAGTGCAAGGCGCGTCGCGACGCAAAGGGTGGTCCCTTTGCTAGCGTCGCAACGCCGCAATGCGCCCAAATAGGCCGTTCCCGGAGGGTTTGCCCCAGAAAGAGCGCTGGACTGCGTTGCACTCGTTGTGAATAGCTCGCTATTCACTGCCTCGCACGCCTTGCCAGCGCTCTTTCTGGGGCAAACGCATCTCACTGGTATTTATGAAATGAGTTCTAGTAACTTAACGAGACTACTCCTCGCCTAGGCGCGTTCGCTGTCCAGCAGCGCCATCGAGTGCTTGTTGTACCGATCACCGGCAACCGCGCTGGCGGGGACCGCTTGTTCTATGCGCGCCACATCTTGCGGCGTCAGTACCAGGTGCAGCGAACCGAGAGCTTCTTGCAAGCGGTCGCGCCGGCGCGCTCCGACCAGCGCTACGATGTCCTGCCCCTGGGCCAGCACCCAGCCTATCGCCGCCTGCGCCACCGTGATGCCTTTTTCTGTGGCGACGCCGCGCAGCGCTTCCACCAAAGCCAGGTTGCGCTCCAGATTGTCGCCCTGGAAGCGCGGGCTGATGCTGCGGAAGTCGTGAATGGCGGCATTGCGCTGCACGTTCCAGTGCCCGCTCAGCAAGCCGCGTGACAATACGCCGTAGGCCGTGATGCCTATCCCCAAGGCGCGGCAGGCCGGCAGGATCTCGGCTTCTATGCCGCGCGAGAACAGCGAATATTCTATCTGCAGGTCGCTGATCGGGTGTACCGCTTGCGCCCGGCGTATGGTGTCGGCGCCGGCTTCCGACAAGCCTATGTGCCTCACGTAGCCGGCCTTGACCATGTCGGCGATGGCGCCTACGGTTTCTTCAACGGGCACGGCGGGATCGACACGCGCCAGGCGATATACGTCGATATGGTCGGTACCCAGGCGGCGCAGGCTATATGCCAAGGCATTCTTGACGGCGGCGGGACGGCCGTCCATGCCTACCCAGTTGCCCTGAGGATCGCGCATGGCGCCGAACTTGACGCTGATTACCGCGTCTTCGCGCTTGCGGGTCTTGAGCGCCTCGCGGATCAGCATTTCATTGTGGCCCATGCCGTAAAAGTCACCGGTGTCCAGCAGGTTGATGCCGGCATCCAGCGCGGCATGCACGGTGGCGATGCTTTCCGCCTCGTCAGCCGGGCCGTATAGGTCGGACATGCCCATGCAGCCAAGGCCCAGCGCGGAAACGCGCGGGCCGGCGGCACCGAGCGTACGGCTGGCAAGGTGAGGGGCGCTAGTCGATGTATTCATGGTGGTTTGCTCCTGTAATGGCAAATAAGACAAGTGATCCGGCTTCCGCGACCCTGCGTTTTTGCGTGTGGTTTTGGAATGAAAGGATTGTAGGCTCTTAAATTTCAACAATAAATGGCATAAAATTGCCATCACTATTCAACATTCACGAACAATGAGGCCGCCATGGACCGCATCCACGCCATGCAGGTATTTACCCGTATCGTCGAGCTGGGCAGCTTTACCCGCGCTGCCGACAGCATGCTGCTGCCGCGGGCAACGGTAACCCACACTATCAAACAGCTGGAAAGCTACCTCGGCACTCGCCTGCTGCAAAGGACCACGCGCCAGGTCAGCACCACACTGGACGGCGAAGCCTATTACCACCGCTGTGTGCGCCTGCTGGCCGACCTGGAAGAGACCGAATCGGCTTTCAGCCATAGCACAGCCAACCCCAAGGGAAAATTGCGGGTAAGCCTGCAGGGTTCGCTGGGCCGCAACATCGTGATTCCGGCCCTGCCGGCCTTCCATCAGCGCTATCCGCAGATAGAACTGGAAATCGGCATGGGCGACCGCCTGGTGGACCTGGTCCGGGAAGGCGTGGATTGCGTGTTGCGCGGCGGGGAACTGCGCGACTCGACGATGGTAGGCAGGCGCGTCGCTTCCATGCTGCAAATCACCTGTGCCAGCGCGTCCTACCTGGAAAAATTCGGCGTGCCGCACACCCTGGAAGACCTGCAACACCATCAGGCGGTCAACTACATATCGTCGCAAACTGGAAGGCCGATGGATTTTGAATTTGTAGTGGATGGGGCAACCCGCAAGCTGGCACTGGGCGGCGTGGTCTCGGTCAACGATGTCGACGCCTATCTGGCCAGTTGCGAAGCCGGCTTCGGCCTGATCCAGGCGCCGCGCCACGGCCTGGCAAAGCAGTTGGATAATGGAAGCCTGCGCGAGGTCTTGCCGGCATGGCGCCCTGCCCCCATGCCCTTGTCGGTACTGTACCCGCACCATCGCCAACTGTCGCCGCGAGTACGCGTGTTTGTGGAATGGCTGAGCGGATTGATGGCGACGATGCCGGATACGCTGCCATCGTAGAGCCATCTGGCGCCGAAAAATAAATTCCCTTATACACGCAGCATGCTTGATATATTTATATACGGTAATATTTCAAGTCTGGCGGCACAGCACAGCCGCCCATATACCGTAGCTAGATCAGATCAAGAGAACGCAAAAAGGGGACACCGGAATGATTTCTAAAAAATATGCCAAATATTCATTAACACCGCTAGTCTTGCTCGGCACGCTGGCCGGCATTTCCGCCCACGCCATTGCCGCCGGCGATGCCGGCAAGGCGGCCGGCGCCATCGATGGGAACGCGCTGTTGCAGCACATCAAGGTACTGGCCTCGGACGACTTCGAGGGACGCAGCCCGGCCAGTAATGGCGAGGTAAAAACGGTGGCTTACATCACCGAGCAATTCAAGAAACTCGGCCTGGCTCCCGGCAATCCTGACGGCAGCTATGTGCAAAAAGTGCCCTTGCTGGGAACCACGTCGGCGCCCACGCTGAGCCTGAACCTGGGTGGCAAGGAACAAAAGCTGCACTACCCCGACGATTATGTCGCCTGGTCGCCATTGGCCAAGCCTGAAATCAGCGTGAACCAATCTGAACTGGTATTTGTCGGCTACGGCGTAGTAGCGCCGGAATATGGCTGGGACGACTACAAGGGCATGGACCTGAAAGGCAAGACCCTGGTCATGCTGATTAACGACCCAGCCATACCCGATCCCAACAACCCTGCCCGGCTGGATCCGAACATGTTCAAGGGCAAGGAGATGACCTATTACGGGCGCTGGACCTACAAGTTTGAAATGGCGGCCAGAGTAGGCGCGGCGGCGGCGCTGATCGTGCATGAAACCAAGCCCGCCTCGTATCCGTATGAAGTGATCAAAAATAGCTGGAGCCGGCAGAATTTCAACATCTATAGTGATGGACCAAACCCGGATTTCCCGGCGGTGCCGGGCTGGATACACCTGGACCGCGCCAGGGAATTGTTCAGCGCCAGCGGGCTGGACTTTGAGGCAATGAAGCAAGCTGCCCTGTCGAAAGACTTCAAGCCGATCAAGCTCGCTGCCACCGCCAGCTATACAGTCAGCAACCAGTTCAGCAAGGCCGACTCGAACAATGTGGTCGCCAAAATCGAGGGCTCCGACCCGCTACTGAAAGACGAATACGTCGTCTACAGCGCGCACTGGGACCACCTCGGCATCAATGAAGCCCTGCCGGGTCCGCGCGGCCAGAAGATCTATCACGGCGCACTGGACAATGCCTCCGGCGTGGCCAGCCTGCTGGAACTGGCCAAGGCCTACAAGGCTCTGCCGGTCGCCCCCAAACGCAGCATCCTGTTCATCGCCACCACGTCGGAAGAGCAAGGCCTGCTGGGCGCGCGCTATTATGCGCGCAACCCGCTGTACCCGCTGGCCAAAACCCTGCTCGACATCAACATCGACGGCATCAACCCCTGGGGCAGGACCAGCGACGTGAAGATCACCGGCTACGGCAAATCCAGCGCCGACGACCTGGTGCGCAAGATCGCCAAAACCCAGGGCCGTAGCACCAGTGCAGAGGCACGCCCCGAAGCCGGAGGTTTCTACCGTGGCGACCAGTTTGAATTCGCCAAGGTCGGCGTGCCGGTCATCTACGCTGGCAGCGGCACCCAGTACATCGGCAAGTCGGCCAAATTCGCGCAAGAAAAATCCGACGATTACACGGCGCATGACTACCACAAGGTCAGCGATGTTGTGAACAAGGATTGGGATTTCGGCGGCGTGGTGCAAGACATGCGTTTGCTGTTTGAAGCGGGTTATGAGGTTGCGCAGGGCAAAGCAAAGCCGCAGTGGAAACCAGATGCTGAATTCAAGGCGGCGCGGGATAGTTCGCTGCAGGAGGCAGGCAAATCGGCGAATGCAGGTTCACACTGATTTATTGAGGACGCATAGCGTATTCGATTTTCGCCAACGCGTCTCAGCGCTTAAACAAGAAAGCAAGCGCCCGATGCCGCGCTTGCTTTTTTTTTGTGGGCTCTTATTGCCAATGACTAACGCCACGTGAGATTGCCGGCCGCCGGTCACGCGGCAGCTATTTTGTTCTCACGCAACTGGTGTCCTGTTCCGACGCTGACCACCCTACAGCTTTGCCGCGGACTCGGCGGGTTTGACCTATGCCTTGGTCAGCCATCATGGGGGAAGGCAGCGAAACATTTCGGCGGAGTATTTTGAGCCAGAGCTTATTTTGTTTCGACCGGTTGGCTTGGGCTGGAAAATGGTGCGAGCCACCCGGTATGTGGTTCAAATCAATGCTATGCTGTTGCATCGTTTAACATTGTTGTTTTTGCAATTATTGATCGGCAAGTCCCCACTAACGAGATGATTCTGGGAGGTGAGATGCGCATATCGGCCAAATTGACAGGAATTGTTGCGACCGTTTTTCTGATTGTCATCACGGTCGGCGCGGTGGCGCTGAACCGTCTGCGCGATGTGGCGGAAATAGCGATCGAGACGCAAGCCAAGAATATGGCCGCAGCGGTGGCGGACATGGCTGCATACGAAACGCCGGACGGTGACGAAGCGAGTGAGCATTCGCACTACCAGAGCTTCCTCAACTTCATCTCCAAGAGGGGCAAGTACGATGTGGAAATTTTCGACACCAGGCTGATCACTATCGCCGACGTCGATACTGACGATGTCGGCAAACCGATAGACGCCGGACGCCGCCAAATCGTCGCGCACACCCTGGCGGACGGTAAAACCCGTACCATGGTGGAAATGGCCACTGCGGATGCTCCGGAAAAGCGGCAAGTCGTGGTGCCGATTTCCAACGCGGAGCACAAGATCATTGCGGCGCTCGCGTATGAGTACACTCCGCTGTACGATGAATTGTCGGCCCAGGCCTGGCATTCCTTAAAGCTGGTAGCCGTGGTCAGCTTCGCCGGCCTGCTCCTGGCCCTGGGCTGCGGCGTCTATATCTCGCGTGCGATTTCGCTGCCGCTGCAGCGATTGCGCGACGCCGCATTGCAATTGTCCAGAGGCGAGCGCGACGTTGCAGTCAACCTCAATTCGCGCGACGAAATCGGCGAGCTGGCGGCCAGCTTCAATGCCATGAGTCGGTCCCTGCTCATATCCCAGGCCAGCCTGGAAAGCCGCGCCGATGAGTTGATGCACGCGAATCAGGATTTGCAGGAAGAAATTCGGGTGCGCAAGCTGACCGAGCAAGCGCTGCACTTGCGTGAACGGGCGATTGAATCGAGCGTCAACGCAATCATGATCGCTGACTTGACCCAGCCGGGATATCCGATCGAGTACGTGAATCCGGCGTTTGCGCGCATAACGGGCTATAGCGTGGACGAAACCCTGGGACAGGGCGTCAACTTCCTGGTCGGTAGCGATAGCGATCAGCCGGCCTTGCAGGAGATTCGCCTGGCGCTGCGCGAGCGGCGCCAGACGCATGCGGTATTGCGCAGTTATCGCAAGGATGGGAAGCCGTTCTGGAATGAAGTATATATCGCGCCGGTGCTCAACGACGACGGCCCGCCCGCGCACTGTGTAGCAATCTTTAACGACATCACGGAGGCCAGGAACGATGCCGAGCAAGTGCTGCGGCAAGCCCACTTCGACACCTTGACCGGACTTGCCAACCGGGGCCTGCTGCAGGATCGCCTGAATCAGGCCATCGCCAATTCCCAAAGGCACGGCGACAGCATCGTGGTGGTCTTCATCGATCTTGACGATTTCAAACTGATCAACGACAACCTGGGGCACGACGTCGGCGATGAAATGCTCAAGACGATCGCCGCCCGCCTGCAAGCTTGCGTGCGCGCCAGCGATACCGTGGCACGCCTCGGGGGCGACGAATTTGTCCTCCTGCTGCTGAACCAGGCGCAGCACAGTGAAGCATCCCTGGCCTCGCATATCACCGAGCTGATGCGCAAGCTGCTGGCCAGCATCGCCCACCCCATGGTGCTGGCAGAGCGTGAACTCAGGATCAGTTGCAGCATCGGTGTCGCCAGCTATCCGCAAGACGGGCAAACCGCCGACACCCTGTTAAAAAACGCCGACACGGCGATGTACCGCGCCAAGGAGTTGGGGCGCAACGGCTTCCAATTCTTTACCGTCGACCTGCATGAGCGAGTCAAGAAGCAATTGGAGCTCGGCGCCAGCCTGAAGCAAGCGCTTGAACGCGACGAATTCGAACTGCATTACCAGCCCCAGGTCAGCCTGCGCAGCGGCAAAGTAGTGGGCGTCGAAGCCTTGCTGCGCTGGCGTCATCCGCTGCAAGGTCTGATTGGCCCCGCCCAGTTTATCGGGTTCGCGGAAGAGAGCGGCCTGATCCTCCCTATCGGCGAGTGGGTGCTGATGCGCGCCTGCGCGCAAAACAAGGCGTGGCAAGACGCCGGCCTGCCGGCCATCCCGGTCGCCGTCAACGTATCGGCCAAGCAATGCGCGCAGCAGGACCTGGAAGCCGTTGTTCGGCGCGCGCTCGACAGCAGCGGCTTGCCGGCCAGGTTCCTTGAGCTGGAGCTCACCGAGAGCCTCTCGATGGCCGATCCGGAAAAGAGTGTGCCGCTGATGGAGCGTATGAAGGAGATCGGCGTCGAACTGTCGATCGACGATTTCGGCACCGGCTATTCCAATATGAGCTATTTGAAGCGCTTTCCTATCGACCGCCTGAAGCTCGACATTTCCTTCGTGCGCGATATCACCACCGATCCCGGCAGCCTGGCGATTTCTGATGCGATCATTACCATGTCGCACAGCCTGCATCTGGAAGTGGTGGCCGAAGGCGTGGAAACCGAAGGCCAGTTGGCGCTGCTGCTGGCGCGCAATTGCGATCTGATCCAGGGCTATTACTTCAGCAAGCCCATCCCGGCGCAGGGCATGACGCAATTGCTGCTGGACGGCAAGTGCCTGCCGGCGAGGCTAACCGGGCGCCCCCCGGATGCTCCCGCCTTGCTGCTGCTGGACGATGAGCCTGACATGCTGGCATTCCTGGAACTGATACTGGCGACCGAAGGTTATGTGGTGCACACGACGACACGCCCGCAGGAAGCTTTCGAATTACTGGCCTGCAATGAGATCGCCATCGTGCTATGTGATCAGCGCATGCCGGAAATGAATGGCGTGGATTTCCTGAGCCGGGTAAGGCGCATGTATCCGCAGACCGTGCGCATTATGCTCAGCGCCTATGAGGACTATGCCGTCACGCGCCAGGCAATCAATAAGGGCGCCGTGTACAAGTTCATCGAGAAACCCTTGCGCCGCCCCGAGGAGCTGAAAGAGATAGTGGAGGAAGCGTTCACACTTTATCTGGATGCGCGGGAATTAAAGTCGGCTTAACCGGCGGCTTTTTTTCCAAGTCGGCGGCCCGGCGGCGCAGCCGGGTGTGGATCGAGGCTGAAGATACATTTCGATGGCGTGGCGGTCAGCCATTCGCCGCAGAATCCTCGCCTGCTTGTCCGCCCGCTATTAGCTGTAGACTCAAGCTATGGATGCAAGCGGTGGATGCAACAGATCGATGCAATCGTTCCGCAGGCGATTCGCCCTGCGCTGCAAACGGTGACGGCGGGCGGTGTCCAATTCGTTCGAGAGGCGAATTTGCAAGCGACTATAAAATACTGGTGACACCCTGTATATTAGAAATGTTTGCACTCCGCTGCACGTATCGAAAGAATACTCTTTAGAAAATTACTATGACTTTGTCTCCGGACCTTTTATCCTTCGTTGAAAATTCTCGCTGGTCTGCTGGACTAAGCCCGCAACAAATGGCGCGCCTGAGCCAGGATATTTTCGAACGCTCATATCCTGGCGGCGCAATTATTTGTCCTCTGGGGACACCTGCAGATCACTGGCTCGGCTTGATCGATGGCATGGTGAAAGTTGACACTGTTTCGCAGGACGGGCGATCTACCACCTTTGCCGGCGTACCTGCCGGCGCCTGGTTTGGTGAAGGTGCTGTACTTAAAAATGAACCGCGGCCGTACTCGGTAGTGGCGCTACGCGACAGCAAGTTGGCCTTTGTTCCACGACAAACATTCGAATGGTTGCTGCAGGACAGCAGCTCATTCAGTCGCTACGTCATTGACCAATTAAACTCACGATGCGGATATTATGTTGCCCTGATTGAAAACCGTCGCTTGCGTGAAGCTCCGGCTCGGGTGGCCTTCTGTTTATCGGAGTTGTTCAATCCCCAGCTGTATCCCAGTACCGGGCATACTCTCAAAATATCCCAAGAGGAGATTGGGCTGCTATCCGGCTTATCAAGGCAAAATACCAACCGGGCGCTCCGCGAGCTCGCAGATGCCAAGCTATTGGCTATCGAGTACGCATCAATCGTGATCCTGGATCTTCCCAGGCTGCGGGACTTTTCTCGCTCCGGCACCCAATCCTGGTAAGGCAGCTTCAGCTTGGTGGAGTACGCAGATACGGTCCCGTGAAAGAAAGGGTACCGTACCCTGGCAGTCAATCTACTAGGCTCGCGATAGAGCTGTAATTGCTGCGCGACTGCCGGCTTCGTCACGCAGTCGGAACTTTTGAATTTTTCCAGTTCCTGTTTTTGGCAGCATACAGAAAATTACCCTCTTGGGGCATTTGAAATGAGCGAGCCTTTCCTTGCAGAACGCAATCACTTCTTGTTCGCTGGGCGCCTCGGCACTTGGCTTAAGTTCAATAAATGCACAAGGGGTTTCCCCCCATTTAGCATCGGGTTGTGAAACTACGGCGGCTATGAGCACCGCTGGATGACGGTGCAACACATCTTCGACTTCTATCGATGAGATGTTTTCTCCTCCGGAAATAATGACGTCCTTGGAGCGATCTGTGATCTGAACGTAACCGTCTGCATGTACGACCGCCACATCGCCGGTGTGGAACCATCCACCATCAAATGCGGAACGTGTTGCAGCCTCATTTTTTAAATATCCTTTCATCACTATATTCCCACGAAGTAATAGCTCTCCCTGGGTCTTGCCGTCGAACGGAACCGGTTCCAGGGTGTCGGGGTCGGCCACCCGTAAATCCTCAAGCCCCGCGGCACGGTTACCCTGTCTAGCCATGAGACGCGCCCGTTCATCCACCGTATGCTCGCGCCACTCGGGCTGATTAAAACAACTGACCGGCGTACCAGAGGCCTCGGTGATTCCGTACACGTGTTCAACTTCAAAACCCAATTCAATCACTGCCTTAAGCGTCGCCGCAGGTGGCGGAGACCCCGCCGTTCGAACTCGAACGTTGCGGGGCAATTTCCTGCGTTCAGCTGCCGGTGCGTTCGCAATTGAAGCAAGGACGATCGGTGCTGCGCAAAAATGGTCGACTCCATGCTTGGCAATGGCATCGAATATATTCTTGGCACTGACCTTACGCAAACATACGTGCGTACCGCCGGCTGCGGTGATAGCCCAGGTGAAGCACCAGCCGTTGGCGTGGAACATCGGCAGCGTCCAGAGATAGACCGGGTTGCGCGGCATACCCCAGTCGGTCAGTTGCAGCATACTCATGAGGTAGGTTCCTCGATGGCTAGGCACAACGCCCTTGGGATCCGACGTCGTTCCAGAGGTGTAATTCAAGGCGATCGCATCCCATTCATCGGCAGGCCAGATTCCCTTGAATTCGGGAGTCCCATCTTTCAGGAAGCGCTCATAGTCGAGCTCGCCTACGGGCTCTCCCAAAGGGGCTTCAATATCGGCGATGTCGATGACGAGTGGACGGTCGGAAATGTTTGCAAGTGCCTGCGCTGCTAGCGCTGAAAACTCGCGATCGACGAAAAGAACCTTGCACTCGCCGTGCGTAAGGATAAATCTGACGCCATCCGCATCCAGCCTGCAGTTGATTGCATTGAGAACGGCCCCGCTAAGAGGCACTCCCAAATGCGCTTCCAGCATGGCGGGAGTATTGGGCGCGAGAATCGAGACAGTATCTCCTCGCTTCACGCCTCGCTTCACTAGTGCGCTGGCGAGCCGCCGGCAGCGCTTACGCGTTTCTTCCCAGGTCTGGCGTATTTCGCCGTGAACGATGGCGATCCGATCCGGAAATTGGTCTGCGCTTCGGTCAAGAAAGTGCAACGGCGTCAGCGGGACGTGGTTGGCGTCGGTTCGCCCTAAACCGGTCTCGTAAATATTAGTGCTCATGGCTAGTCTCCTAAATTGTTATGAAGCTACAGGGGCGGGCATTTAGGATGCTTCGCCGTTGCTCGCAACAGCGTCTGATTCAAGCATTGAATAGTTAAATCAAACGCTGGCGAGGAGAGCTACTTTAGGCGCTCTTTTCCCTTCCAGACTGTCCTAAAAAAGACATTGGCTGTCTTTGGAGCAGGCAAGGAACAGACGATGCCGAGCAAGGCTTTGTTCGCAACAATGTCTTCCAGAGGACAACAGCATTCCTCTTCCATCGCTAATCTCTCACCATACAGAACCATTTGATGAGGTTTTGTTTTGAAAATCAAGGAGACAGTGATGGAAAGAACCGGTCCACCACCGGCAATTAGCGCGGAAATGCTACGTAGGGCGATAGAATGGGCAATCACGTCCCGTCGCAGCATAAGGGCATTTCTGCCCGCTACAATTCCCGAGGAAACTGTGGAGGCTATCCTGGATGTCGCCCGCTTTGCGGCGACGGGAGTCAACATTCAGCCATGGCAGGTACATGTCGTGACCGGAGACGCCAAAGAACGTCTATCTCGCGCTATACAGCAGGCGAATGACCACCCTGAATTGGAGAAAGAACATCAAGATGAATGGGACTATTATCCGCGCGAATGGATTTCGCCCTATGTAGACAGAAAGCGGAACCTAGGCTGGAAGTTGTACGGATTGCTGGGAATCGAAAAAGGCGACAAGGAACAAATGCACGCCCAGCATAGCCGCAACTATCAGTTTTTCGATGCCCCGGTAGGTTTATTTTTTACCATAAACCGTGTCATGCAGCAGGGCAGTTTGCTTGACTACGGTATGTTCTTGCAAAACATCATGGTCGTCGCAAGAGCGCACGGCTTGAGCACCTGTCCCCAGGCCGCATTCATGAAATATCATAGAATTATCGCCAAGGAGCTCAATCTAAGCCAGGATGAATTGCTGTTGTGCGGCATGAGTCTTGGATATGCGTCTCCTGAAAGCATAGAAAACACGCTCGTTACCGAGCGAGAGGATGTCTCTGCATTCGCAAAATTTTATTCCAAATAAGGGAAGTTATCCTCAAAAAACGGAGGATGACGGTGATAGAAAAGGTGGACCTGCTGGCGGCCAAGCTGCCTGGCTAAATAAGCATGCTAGCGCCATACATTCAAGGCATAAAAAAACCTCACGGACTTTGGGTCCGCGAGGTTTTTATTTTGCAAAAAGTCTGATTACTTCTTCCGCATAGGCGGCAAGTCGGTGCACACGCCCTCGAACACTTCGGCCGCCATGCCTATCGATTCACCCAGGGTAGGATGAGGGTGGATGGTCTTGCCGATATCCACTGCGTCGGCGCCCATCTCTATCGCCAATGCCAGCTCGCCTATCATGTCGCCGGCATGGGTGCCGACGATGCCGGCGCCGACGATGCGATGCGTTTCTGCATCGAACAGCAGCTTGGTGAAACCCTCGTCACGGCCGTTGGCGACGGCGCGGCCGGAGGCAGCCCACGGGAAGTGGCCCTTCTCCAGCTTGATACCCTTGGCCTTGGCTTCGTCTTCGGTCATGCCCACCCACGCCACTTCGGGGTCGGTGTAGGCGACCGATGGGATCACCGTCGCATCGAAATGCGATTTCAGGCCGCTGGCTGCTTCTGCCGCCACGTGCGCCTCATGCACGGCCTTGTGCGCCAGCATAGGCTGGCCCACCAGGTCGCCGATGGCGAAGATGTGCGGCACATTGGTGCGCATCTGGGTATCGACATTGATAAAACCGCGATCGGTGACGCTGACGCCGGCCTTGTCGGCGGCAATCTTCTTGCCGTTGGGGCTGCGGCCGACGGCGACCAGCACCATGTCGTAGAGTTGCGGTTCCGGTGCGGTGACCGAGGCATCGGCGGCTTCAAAGCTGACCTTGATGCCTTCCGGCAAAGCCTCGACCGCAACGGTCTTGGTCTTCAGCATGATCTTGTCGAAGCGCTTGTCGTTGAACTTTTGCCAGACCTTGACCATGTCGCGGTCCGCGCCCTGCATCAGGCCGTCCAGCATTTCTACCACGTCGATGCGCGCGCCCAGGGTGGAATACACGGTCGCCATTTCCAGGCCGATGATGCCGCCGCCGATGACCAGCATGCGCTTGGGTATCGCACGCAGTTCCAGCGCCCCGGTAGAATCGACGATACGCGGGTCCTGCGGCACGAACGGCAGGTTGACCACGGAGGAACCGGCGGCGATGATGGCCTGCTTGAACTGCACGGTCTTTTTGCTGCCGTCGGCAGCGGTCACTTCCAGATGATTCGGGCTGACGAACTGGCCTACGCCCTGCACTACAGTCACCTTGCGCGCTTTGGCCATGCCGGCGATGCCGCCGCTCATCTTACTGATGACCTTGTCCTTGTAGCCGCGCAGCTTGTCGATATCGATTTCCGGCTTGGCAAAGGTAACGCCGTGCGATGCCATCGCGGCCGCCTCATCGACCACTGCCGCCACGTGCAGCAAGGCCTTGGACGGGATGCATCCGACGTTCAGGCAAACCCCGCCCAGCGCCGCATATTTTTCCACCAGCACCGTATTCATGCCGAGATCGGCGGAGCGGAAAGCCGCGGAATAGCCGCCGGGGCCGGAACCGAGCACCATCATGTCGCATTCGACGTCGACCTTGCCAGCATAGCTGGAAGCGATAGGTGCAGGCGCTGCCGGGGCTGCGGCCGTGGCTGAGGGAGCCACAGCGGCGGGAGCAACTGGCACAGCGCCGCCGGTGGCTTCCACTATCGCCAGCAAAGAACCTTCGGCGACCTTGTCGCCTACCTTGACTTTCAGCTCCTTGATCACGCCGGCGTGGCTGGATGGTATCTCCATGCTGGCCTTGTCCGATTCCACGGTGATCAGCGACTGGTCGACCTTGATGGTGTCGCCGACCTTGACCAGCAGTTCGATGACTTCCACTTCCTTGAAGTCGCCGATATCGGGCACCTTGACTTCCACCGGACCGGAGGATGCTGCGGCTGCCGGGGCTGCCGCCGAAGCGGGCGCCGCAGGGGCCGCATGGGCCGCCGGCGCAGTCGCGGGAGCGGGAGCCGTTGCCGGCGCGGCACTTGCAGCGGTGGCAGCAACATCGGCCGCTTCCAGCACCAGCAACAAGCTGCCTTCGGCGACCTTGTCGCCGACCTTGATCCTCAGTTCCTTGATCACGCCGGCGTGGCTGGATGGAATCTCCATGCTGGCCTTGTCGGATTCGACGGTAATCAGCGACTGGTCGACCTTGATCGTATCGCCGACCTTGACCAGCAGCTCAATTACTTCCACTTCCTTGAAATCACCAATATCAGGTACCTTGACTTCGATCATGCCCATAGTTTCCGCTCCGTTGATCCCATAAAGGGCTTTTAAAGAGAGATATCATCCATCCCGGCGTGCCGGGAATTTACGACATATCTTCAATATTCTTTGTAGTGAAATGAATTAAATTAATCGGGCCGGCCGTGCTCTTGTCAAACTCGGCGCCGGCCAGTATCCCTGTCTCTGCAATTTCTTTGGCGCTGGTCGCCTTGTCGTACACCGCATACATCGCTCCCAGCGCAAAATTGCGGCCACTGCCTATGCCCCAGAAACGGTCAAAGGCAAACACCTCGCGATACGAGTACACCCCGAAAATGCCGTAGGGATTAGCCACCAGCGCGGTGATCTGCGAAGACTCATAAGGATCGTCATCATCTTCCTTGTGGTTCAGGAAATACTTTTCCTTCAGCACCGCGTGGATACGGGAAAAAGTTTCAAACACTTCTTCCCGGGTCCGCAAATGGCACTCCTGCTCCATACCCGCCAGCAACTTGCGCATCACGGGGAAGTGCGCGGCAGAACCCGCCAGGGCGATATACGATTCGCCGACCTGGATGATCTTGTTGTTTTGCTCGTAACCGTGGGCGAGCCGGGTATCCCCGAAGGTGACCAGGGAATCGGCCGCAATCGCGATTTCGTTTTCTTTCCTGACGACGACACAGGTAGTCATGATGGCCTCCTTAACAAAAAATCGGGCGAAGAAACCGCATGGCCTCACCGCCCCATCGTTTGCTACAGCATAGTCTTGCGCAAGTCGGCCAATACGTCGGCCAGGTAGGCAGTGAACTTGGCCGCCATCGCGCCGTCGATGACACGGTGGTCATAGGACAGCGACAAAGGCAGCATCAGGCGCGGCAGGAATTGCTTGCCGTCCCACACCGGCTTGATGGCCGACTTGGACAAGCCGAGGATGGCGACTTCCGGCGCATTGATGATAGGCGTGAACGCGGTGCCGCCTATGCCGCCCAGCGACGAGATGGTAAACGTTGCACCCTGCATGTCGGCCGGTTTCAGCTTGCCATCCCTGGCCTGCGCCGACAATTCGCCCATTTCCTGGGCAATCTGGGCCAGGCCCTTCTTGTCGGCATCCTTGATGACCGGGACCACCAGGCCATTCGGTGTATCGGCGGCGAAACCTATATTGTAGTACCGCTTCAAAATCAGGTTTTCGCCGTTCGCATCCAGTGAGGCGTTGAAGGCAGCGAATTTCTTCAGTGCAGCGACGCTGGCCTTGATCACGAAGGCCAGCATGGTCAGCTTGACGCCGGACTTGGCCATCGCCTCGTTCGAGGATTTGCGGAACTCTTCCAGCCCGGTGATATCGGCTTCGTCGAATTGCGTGACGTGCGGGATCATCACCCAGTTGCGGTGCAGGTTGGGGCCGCTGAGTTTCTTGATGCGCGACAGCGGCAGCAGCTCGGTAGCGCCGAACTTGCTGAAGTCCAGCGACGGCCACGGCAACAGGTCCAGGCCACCGCCACCGCCCTTGGCTGCGGCGGCAGGCGCGGCAGCAGAACCGGACATGATGCCCTTGACGAAGTTTTGCACGTCTTGCTGCGTGACCCGGCCCTTGACCCCGGAACCCGCTACGCGGGACAGGTCCACCCCCAGCTCGCGGGCAAACTTGCGTATCGACGGCGAGGCATGCGATTTGCCGTTGGCGGCTGGCGCCTGGCTCGTTGCCGCGGCAGGTGCCGCCGGTGTCGCAACCGCCGCTGGCGCAGCCGCCACTGGCACTGGAGCCGGGGCAGGCGCGGCGGGCGTTGTAGCGGGTGCAGCAGCTTGGGGCGCCGGTGCCGCGGCAGCCGCGGCCGAGGCTTCCACCGTCAGCAGCAGCGAACCTTCGGCCACCTTGTCGCCGACCTTGACCTTGATTTCTTTCACGACGCCGGCCTGGCTGGACGGTATCTCCATGCTGGCCTTGTCCGATTCCACGGTGATCAGCGACTGGTCGATCTTGATCGTGTCGCCCACCTTGACCATCAATTCAATGACTTCCACTTCCTTGAAATCGCCGATGTCCGGCACTTTGACTTCAATTGTACTCATAGCTTTAGCTCCGTTCTCTTCTCTCCCGCGAGGCGGGGGCCGGCTAGGGGGTGGCCTGCTGTAGCAAGCCGCCTCGCGCCGGCCCTCTCCTGACACAGAGAGGGGATGGTAAGGTCAAATTAAACAGTCACAGGATTCGGTTTGTCGGTATCGATGCCGTATTTGGCGATCGCCTGTGCCACTACCGAGGCCGACAGGGCGCCTTCGTCGGCCAGCGATTTCAAGGCGGCGATCACGACAAAATAACGATTCACTTCAAAGAACTCACGCAGCTTGGCGCGGCTGTCGGAACGGCCGAAACCGTCGGTACCCAGCACCTTGTAGCTGCGGCCCTTAGGCATGAAGGCACGCACCTGCTCGGCAAAAGTACGCATATAGTCGGTCGACACCACGATAGGGCCGGCGGTGTCTTTCAGGCACTGGGTCACATAGGCCAGGCGCGGCTCGTCGGCAGGATGCAGCATATTCCAGCGCTCCACATCCTGGCCGTCGCGCGCCAGCAAGGTGAACGAAGGAGCGGACCAGACATCGGCGTCGATGCCCCAGTCGTTTTTCAGCAGCTCTGCGGCGGCGATGACTTCGCGCAGGATGGTGCCCGAGCCCATCAGCTGCACGCGGTGCTTGCCGCCCTGCTGACCTTGCTGCAGCAGGTACAGGCCCTTGATGATGCCCTCTTCCTGCCCCGGCTTCAGGCCAGGGTGGCTGTAGTTCTCGTTCATCAGGGTGATGTAGTAGAACACGTCTTCCTGGTTGGTCACCATGCGGCGCAAGCCGTCATGCATGATCACCGCAACTTCATGCGCAAAGGTAGGATCGTAAGGCACGCAATTAGGGATGGTCGACGCCAGCACATGGCTGTGGCCGTCTTCATGCTGCAAGCCTTCGCCGTTCAGCGTGGTGCGGCCGGCGGTGCCGCCCAGCAGGAAGCCGCGTGCGCGCATGTCGCCGGCGGCCCAGGCCAGGTCGCCGATACGCTGCAGGCCGAACATCGAGTAATACGTGTAGAACGGAATCATCACACGGTTATTGGTCGAGTATGAAGTCGCCGCGGCGATCCACGAACTCATGCCGCCCGCTTCATTGATACCCTCTTGCAGGATCTGGCCGGCCTTGTCTTCGCGGTAGTACATCACCTGGTCTTTATCGACCGGTTCGTACAACTGGCCGACCTGGCTGAAAATACCGATCTGGCGGAACAGGCCTTCCATACCGAAAGTGCGCGATTCGTCGACCATGATAGGCACCACGCGCGGTCCCAGGCTGGCGTCGCGCAGCAACGTAGTCAGGATACGCACATAGGAGGCCGTGGTGGAAATCTCGCGGCCTTCGGCGGTAGGCTCCAGCATGGCCTGGAAGGCCGACAGTTCCGGCACCACCAGTGCTTCGTCGGCTTTCTGGCGGCGCTGCGGCAGGTAGCCGCCCAGCGCCTTGCGGCGTTCGTGCAGGTATTGCATTTCCGGTGTGTCGTCGGCCGGCTTGAAGAAAGGAATCTCCGCCAGCTTGTCGTCGGGGATAGGCAGCTGGAAGCGGTCGCGCATCGCCTTGATCGCTTCGTCGTCCAGCTTCTTGGTGTTGTGCGCGGTATTGCGCGCCTCGCCGGATTTGCCGAAGCCGTAGCCTTTGATACTCTTAACCAGCAATACCGTAGGCTGGCCCTTGTGTTCCTGCGCCACTTTGAAGGCCGCATAGATCTTGTGCGGATCATGGCCGCCGCGGGTCAGGCGCCAGATATCGTCGTCCGACATCTTGCTGACCATTTCCAGCAATTTAGGATGCTTGCCGAAGAAGTTGGCGCGCACATAGGCGCCGTCCTTGGCCTTGTAGTTCTGGTATTCGCCGTCGACCGATTCCATCATCACTTTTTGCAGAATGCCGTCCTTGTCCTTGGCCAGCAGCTCATCCCAGCCGCTGCCCCAGATGACCTTGACCACATTCCAGCCGGCGCCGCGGAAATCGGATTCCAGCTCCTGGATGATCTTGCCGTTGCCGCGCACCGGGCCGTCCAGGCGCTGCAGGTTACAGTTGACCACCATCACCAGGTTGTCCAGTTTTTCGCGGCCGGCCATGCCGATCGCGCCCATCGATTCCGGCTCGTCCATCTCGCCGTCGCCGCAGAAGGCCCAGACCTTGCGGTTGGCGGTGTCGGCGATGCCGCGTGCGTGCAAATACTTCAGGAAACGCGCCTGGTAGATCGACATCAGCGGGCCCAGGCCCATGGATACGGTAGGGAACTGCCAGAAGTCCGGCATCAGTTTCGGATGCGGGTAGGACGACAAGCCCTTGCCGTCCACTTCGCGGCGGAAGTGCAGCAGCTGGTCTTCGCTTAGGCGGCCTTCCAGGAAGGCGCGCGCATAGATGCCGGGGGACGAGTGGCCCTGGATGTACAACAGGTCGCCGCCGTGCCCTTCGCTAGGCGCGTGCCAGAAATGGTTGAAGCCTATGCCCAGCATATTGGCCAGCGAAGCGAAGCTGGACAGGTGACCGCCCAGGTCGCCATCCAGGCGGTTGGCCTTGACCACCATCGCCATCGCATTCCAGCGCATCCAGGAGCGCAGCCGCTCTTCTATCTCCAGGTTGCCGGGGCAGTGCTCGCCGACATGTTCTGGGATAGTGTTGACATAAGCAGTGTTGCTGGAAAACGGGATCTGCGCGCCGCGACGGCGTGCCAGGTCGACCATACGTTCCATCAGGTAGTGAGCGCGCTCGGGGCCCTCGTTTTCTATCACGGATTCGAGCGCGTCCAGCCATTCCTGGGTTTCGAGTACATCGGGATCATTGACGGCTTGCGTCAGGACTTGGTCAATCTGGGGTGACATCTGTAGTCTCCTATTGTGGCGCATTTATTAAGAATCGCGCTGGGCGTATCGACAAATTACGGCTTGGGTATTGTTTGCGCAAGTATTCTAACAGGAGTTTTTTATTTTTCAAATAGCGATATTGAATTTCATAATGTGATATTTTGCTGCAACGCAGGATAATTATTGATAATTTCCTGACTATCCTTATGCAGACTGTTCATTCTCGTTTTTGCAATGCAATATTTGTCAACAAAACCAAATCCGTGCGGCAATAAAACCGCTCATTCCTGGTGGAAACATAGCGCTTGGCGGCAAGCCGGCATGCGGATTTTAGATAAAAGCCAGCTCTCGCCGCCTTGTTTTTGCTGCCGGCGCCCGCAAAAAAGGCGGGGCATGGACTGCCAGTCAGGAAAATGCGGAAAAAAATCGGAGGAATTCGAAAAAATACCGAGAAATAGGGAGAATATGCGCGCCCTGCACGAATAGGCGCCGCCATAATTTATAATTCTGGTTTGATCACCCTCCCACCGACCACCCATCATGACCGCCCACATCATCAACGGAACCCTGCTCTCCCAACAAATTCGCGCCGACGTCACGCAGCGCGCCGCGGCCTTGACCGCACAAGGCAAACAGCCCGGCCTGGCGGTGATCCTGGTGGGCGACAGCCAGGCCTCGCAAGTCTATGTGCGCAACAAGGTCAAGGCTTGCGAGGATTGCGGCTTTTACTCGGTGCTGGAAAAATATGACGGCGACCTCAGCGAAGCGGCCTTGCTGGCCAGGATAGATGCCCTGAACCACGATGCCAAAATCCACGGCATCCTGGTGCAATTGCCGCTGCCGGCGCATATCGATGCGAACAAGGTGATAGAAGCGATTGCCGCCGAAAAAGACGTGGACGGTTTCCATATCAGCAATGCCGGCCTGCTGATGACGGGCCAGCCGCTGTTTCGCCCCTGCACGCCTTACGGCGTGATGAAGATGCTGGAATCGATCAACTATACGGTGCGCGGCGCCAATGCAGTGGTGGTCGGGGCCTCGAACATCGTCGGCAAGCCGCAGGCGATGTTGCTCTTGCAAGCCGGCGCCACCGTCACCATCTGCAATTCCAAGACCAGGGATCTCGGCTACCACACGCGCAATGCCGACATCCTGGTCGTGGCCACCGGCAAACGCAACATCGTCACCGCCGACATGGTCAAACCCGGCGCCGTTGTCATTGATGTGGGCATGAACCGCGATGATGACGGCAAATTATGCGGCGATGTCGATTTTGCGCATGCCAAGGAAGTGGCGGGCTATATCACCCCGGTTCCTGGCGGCGTCGGTCCCATGACCATCACGATGTTGCTGGTAAATACTATAGAAGCTGCTGAAAGAAACTGATGACAGAACAAAATCCCCTGCTGGACTTTAGCGACCTGCCGCGTTTTGACGCCATACAACCGGAACACGTGACGCCTGCGATAGAGATTTTGCTGGACGAAAATCGCGCGATGGTGGCCAAGCTGGAGCAGCCCGGACAGCAAGTCAGCTGGGAAAATTTTGTCGAGCCGCTGGAAAACGCCACCGAGAAACTGGGACGGGCCTGGGGCATCGTCAGCCATATGAATGCGGTGGTCGATACCCCGGCTCTGCGCGCCGCCTACAACGAAAACCAACCCAAGGTCACCGAATTCTGGACCGCACTGGGCCAGAACCTGGCGCTGTTCGACAAGTACAAGGCGCTGCAGGCGGATGCCGGCTATGCCAGCCTGCCGGCGGCCAGGAAAACCATCATCGATCACGCGGTCCGGGATTTCCGCCTGGGCGGCGCCGAGCTGGCCGACGACCAGAAGCAGCGCTATGCGGAAATCCAGGAAAAACACGCGGCATTGTCGACCCGGTTTTCCGAAAACGTGCTGGACGCGACCAATGACTACGGTTTGTTCATAGAAAATATCGCAGAGCTAAAAGGCTTGCCGGAAGACGTATTGCAGGCAGCCAAGACCGCGGCGGAGAAAGACGGCAAACCCGGCTACAAGTTCACGCTGCACTTCCCTTCGTATTTCCCGGTGCTGCAATATGCAGACAATCGCCAGCTGCGCGAAACCATCTACCGCGCCAATGTGACCAAGGCTTCCGAGCTGGGCGCAAAAGCGGAATGGGACAACACTGCGATCATTGCGGAGCTGCTGAAACTGCGCAAGGAAGAGGCCGAGCTGCTCGGCTACCGTAATTTTGCCGAAGTCTCGCTGGTGGCCAAGATGGCGGAATCGCCGGCCCAGGTCAGCCAGTTCCTGCAAGACCTGGCCCGCCGCGCCCGCCCCTTTGCCGAAAAAGACCTGGCCGAACTGCGCAGCTTCGCCCGCGAAAACCTGGGGATAAACGAGCTGCAAGCCTGGGACACCACCTATGCCTCGGAAAAATTGCGCGAGCAGCGCTATGCGTTTTCCGAGCAGGAGGTCAAGCAATACTTCCCGGAACACAAGGTGGTGGATGGTTTGTTCCAGGTGATACAGACGCTGTTCGCGGTAGAGATCAAGACCGACGCCGCCAGCACCTGGCACAAGGACGTGAAATTTTACCGCATAGAAAAAGACGGCAAGCTGGTCGGCCAGTTCTACCTGGACTTGTATGCGCGTAACGGCAAACGCGGCGGCGCCTGGATGGACGACGCCCGCGGCCGCCGCCGTACTGCCAAGGGCATACAAACACCGGTGGCCTACCTGACCTGCAATTTCAGCGAACCGACTACAGTCAATGGCCAGACCAGGCCGGCCTTGTTTACCCACGATGAAGTGATCACCCTGTTCCATGAGTTCGGGCATGGTCTGCACCACTTGCTGACCCAGGTCGACGAGTTGTCGGTGGCCGGCATTTCCGGCGTGGAATGGGACGCGGTGGAACTGCCTTCGCAATTCATGGAGAATTTCTGCTGGGAATGGGACGTGCTGCAGCATATGACGGCGCATGCCGATACCGGGGCGCCGCTGCCGCGCGCCCTATATGACAAGATGATCGCCGCCAAGAATTTCCAGTCCGGCATGCAAACCCTGCGCCAGGTCGAGTTCTCGCTGTTCGACATGCACTTGCATGACGACTTCGATGCCAGCGGCCAGCAAAGCGCCCAGGAAATCCTGGACAGCGTCAGGCAGCAGGTGTCAGTCTTCAACCCGCCGGCGTTCAACCGTTTCCAGCACTCCTTCGGCCATATTTTCTCGGGCGGCTATGCGGCAGGTTACTATAGCTATAAATGGGCCGAGGTCTTGTCGGCCGATGCCTACGGCGCGTTTGAAGAGGCCGCCGCCGGCGAGGGCAGCACCCTGTCGCGCAGTTCGGGCCGGAAGTTCCAGGCGGAAGTGCTGGAGGTCGGCGGCTCCCGCCCAGCGTTGGAATCCTTCAAGGCTTTCCGTGGCCGCGAACCGACTATCGATGCGCTACTGCGCCACAACGGCATGACGGCCTGAAGCACCGGTATACAGATTCCCACAAACACAGTACAGAGGAAGCCATGAAGACGAGAACTACACTATCCAGCCTGCTGCTATTGTCTGGCTGCCTGTTGAGCCTGAATGCGTCCGCGCAACTGTATAAGTCGGTGGGGCCGGATGGCAAGGTCACCTATAGCGATGCACCGCCGCCGCCCAGCGCAAAACGGCTGGAGTTGAAGAGCCTGGCGACTGGCGGCGAGATCAATACCAGTAATTTCCCGGCGGACCTGGCGGGACCGGTCGGCAAGAACCCGGTAGCTATCTATACGGCTCCGTCTTGCGGCATATGCGGCGAAGCCAAGTCCATGCTGAAAAGCAATGGCATCCCCTTCCTGGAAAAAACCGTCAAGAGCAATGAAGATATAGAAAAGCTGAAACAGGTCAGCGGCGGCGCCCTGCTACCGGTGATGGTGGTGGGCTCCAAAAAAGTCTCCGGCTATGAAAGCGCAGAATGGCGTACCGCGCTGACCGACGCCGGCTACCCGACCAGCAACCGGCTGCCCAGGGACTACCGCTACCCTGCAGCAGAGCCGGCCTCGCCGCCGCCACCGGCCGCGACGCCGAAAGCAGCCGAAGAGCCGGCCAATAAACCGGCCCCGGCCCAGAAAACCGCCGAGCCGACTTTCCGGTTCTAACCGGCTTCACACCGGAATAAAAAAGCACCATGACACGTATAGACTTCCACAGCAATGTCCCCGACAAGATCGGCTATGCATGCCGCCTGATCCGCAAGGCCAGGGCGGCCAAATGCCGTATCGTCGTGTTTGATAATGACAGGGCGCAACTGGAAAGATTGAACCAGGCCCTGTGGACATTTTCCGAGCAGGATTTCCTGCCGCATGTGATGCTCGCGGACCCACTGGCGGCGCAAACCCCGATCGTGCTGAGCGCCGACGACCAGGCCAGCTTTCCCCACCATGAATTGCTGATCAACCTGACCAACCAGACCCCGGGCGGCTTTGCCAGCTTCGAGCGGATGATAGAAATCGTCTCCAGCAGCGAGCAAGATACCCAGTCCGGCCGCGAGCGCTACCGCTTTTACCAGCAGCACGGCTACGCGCTGACCCACTCGGTCGCCAAACCATCATGAGCAATCCGCTGGACGCCAATATCCCGGTACTGACCGACATCATACTTCCACAAGAACCCGCCGCGGCCGCGCTTGTCCCCGAGGCTGCATTCCCTCCTGCAGCTGCCGCTGCTCCTGTTCAGGCCGCGCCCGCTGAGCACGAGGACGGCCGCGCGGCAGTATCGGCATTCAGCGAAGAAGAATGGTCGCGCCTGGAACAGACGATACGCGAGAACGTGTTGAAGCAGGTGCTGGCCAGGGTGGACTTCGTACTCGAGCACCGGGTGCGCGACAGCCTGGCTGACGTGCTGCAGACCGCCGTCGAACAGCTGGCCACCGATATCCGGGCCGGCTTGCACAAGACCATGGAAGAGGTCATTACCCGCGCCATCACCCAGGAAATCTCAAAATCCAGAATGTCAAAATAAAAGCTTTTGATTAAAAAGCTTTGTTTTTCAAACGCTTTTGATCATTTTCTTTGCGTAAATAAAATATCCGATAGCGTTATTGATCACACTGGCAATCAATAAATTCCTACAATCTCGCTATAGAACAATAGGAGATTCCCCCCATGAAAGTAATCGTCTTAGGCGCCGGCATCATAGGCACCTCATCCGCCTGGTTCCTGAAAAAGGCCGGACACGAGGTCACCGTCATAGAACGCCAGCCGGGCGCTGCGCAGGAAACCAGCTTCGCCAACGGCTGCCAGATTTCGGTATCGCATGCCGAGCCCTGGGCCAACCCCGCCGCGCCGATGAAGGTGCTGAAATGGCTGGGCAAGGAAGACGCCCCCCTGCTGTTCCGCCTGCGCCCGGAATGGCTACAATGGATCTGGGGCCTGAGCTTCCTGCGCGAGTGCACACCGGCCAGGACCGCCTACAACATCCGCCAAATCGTGGCGATCTCCGAATACAGCCGCCAGACCCTGCAAGCGGTGCGCGCCGAGACCGGCCTGGACTACGATTGCCTGACCAAGGGCATCCTGCACTTCTATACGGACCAGAAGGATTTCGAGGAATCGCTGCCGGCTGCCAAACTGATGCGCGACCTTGGTTGCCAGCGCGACTCCATCGCCGCCGACGAAGTGGTCAGGATAGAACCGGCGCTGGCCGGCATACGCGACAAGATCGTCGGCGGCGACTTCACCGCCAGCGATGAATCGGGCGACGTCTACAAGTTCACCAGCGGCCTGGCCCAAAAAGCCGCCGAAGCCGGCGTCGATTTCCAGTACAGCACCAGCGTCACCCGCCTGCTGACCGAAGGTAGCGGCAGCGCCGCCAGGATTACCGGAGTAGAGGTGATCGACGCCGACGGCCGCCACACCATATTGCGCGCCGACGCCTTCGTGATGGCCATGGGCAGCTTCTCGGTGCCGCTCTTGAAACCGCTGGGCGTGAACCTGATGATCTACCCAGGCAAAGGCTACTCGGCCACCTACCAGATCACCAATCCCGACGCCGCGCCGACGGTATCGCTGACCGATGACGGCTACAAGCTGGTGGTCTCCCGCCTGGGCGACCGTCTGCGGGTGGCCGGTACCTGCGAGCTGAACGGCTATACCAGGGAATTGAACACCACCCGCTGCGAAGCCATCACCCGCCGCACCCGCGAACTGTTCCCGGACGCCTGCGACTACGACAGCCCCACCTACTGGACCGGCCTGCGCCCGCTGACGCCGTCCAACGTGCCGTATATAGGCAAGACCAAGTTCAGCAACCTGTTCCTGAACACCGGCCACGGCACCCTGGGCTGGACCATGGGCGCCGGCTCGGGCCGCGCCATCGCCGACATCGTGTCCGGCCGCCAGCCTGACGTGGAGTTTGCTTTTACCGGAATGCAACAAACCAACCCGGGCAGCAAGATCCTGGTGCCGGCATAAGCCACGCCGGGGCATAAACACAGGTATGCTCCAGCCGCGTGGGCACGGGGTGCCCACGCTACGAAGCTGCTTCACTGCAGCTTTTGTGCGTTGCGGAAAATAGATAGAAAATGAGCGTTGTCTGAGGCCTAGCAGGGGTTTCACCGGCCACTGCCCGGTGTCTGCGGAACGGTATCCGTCTGCAAGCGGATATGCGCCCTGCAAGGACAATGAGTTTCGCTCGTTTCCCATTTTTGAAACGCACAAAATGTGACGGGGCTCGCTCCATCGCCCGCAGGGCAAGTCTGCGGTCGCCTACTTGGGGCTGACTATTCTTGGACCTGCCTGGGGGCGGCGCAATAGATAGTGAGTGGCCGCCGGGCCACTCCCGGCTAGCCTCTACCAAGAACAATTTAACTCACTAGTGTTAGCCTTCGCGGATTCATCACCAAGCTAAGGGAAACTACTTACCACTTCCAAGCGCTAGCATCCACGCAGCTTACAGCC
The DNA here is from genome assembly GCA_040390485.1 of Pseudomonadota bacterium. Taxonomy (GTDB): domain Bacteria; phylum Pseudomonadota; class Gammaproteobacteria; order Burkholderiales; family Burkholderiaceae_D; genus Undibacterium. The sequence goes on along the minus strand of JAZJYH010000031.1, from coordinate 9,036 downwards.
AGCTTTCCCTCGCAGATCCGCATGGAATCTATATCTCCCATTTTGTCATCTAAGTTCGCCACCGCCGCGTTAAAGCAGCAGTAAGCCTATTTTGCGACCCGCACCGGCACTTCAGCCGCCTTCTCATCGAAAGCGATGCGGGTCGAAAACTTGGCTCGTTTCATCGGAAAGCGGGAGTGGAAATGACGTACGTTGCCGGAACCGGAAATGACGCGCCGCACAAACTGGTAGTAGGCATCCATGTCGATGACGTGCACGACCAGGAAATAATCGTACTCGCCGGACACAAAATAGCACTGCATGACTTCGGCTTCCTTATTCATGCCTGCCTCAAATTCGTGCATGAATTCGTCGGACTGGTTGATCAGCGATACCTCGAGAAAGGCCAGCATGCCGTAGCCCAGCGCGAACGGATCTACCATCGCGACATCGGCATTGATCACGCCGGCTTCGCGCAGTTCGCGGATGCGCCGCAAACAGGTCGGCTGCGAAATATGCAGTTTGTCGGCCAGGGTCCTGGTCGGAGTTTGATTGTTCTTTTGAAGCAAGTTCAGCAGCTTGCGGTCAACCTTGTCGAGTGCTCGATATTGGGGCATATAAAAAACGTTGAAGTTCCAAAAAAACCACACAAAATAGCTATGCGAAACATTTTTTCTGTTGTACCTTCTGGCTATTCAGAAATCTGAATGAGTCAGTTTTGCAGTTAAGTCGTCCTACTTTTTAAACCTTAGGGAGTATGTTCATGTCGTTCAAAACTAAAATGATTCCACTGGCTGGCGCGATTGCATTCGCTTTTGCTGGTACTGCGGCAGCCCAGGAACAAGTTGTAAAAATCGGTCACGTAGGTCCTATCTCCGGCGCAATTGCTCACTTGGGCAAAGACAATGAAAACGGCGCCAAAATGGCGATCGAAGAATTGAATGCCAAGGGCACGATGATCGGCGGCAAAAAAGTCAAATTCGAACTGCTGGCTGAAGATGACGGCGCGGATCCTAAACAAGGCACAACCGTAGCACAGAAACTGGTCGACGCGAAAGTAAACGGCGTGATCGGTCACCTGAACTCCGGCACGACTATCCCGGCATCCAAAATCTACAACGACGCTGGCATCCCGCAAATCTCCCCATCCGCAACCAACCCTAAGTACACGCAACAAGGCTTTAAAGGCGCGTTCCGTGTAGTGGCCAATGACGGCCAACTGGGCGGCACACTGGGTCGTTATGCAGTACAGATCAACAAAGCCAAGAAAATTGCCGTGATCGACGACAAGACTGCATACGGTGAAGGCGTTGCCGCAGAATTCGTCAAAGGCGCGAAATCCAAAGGCGCAGAGATCCTGGTGCAAGAGCACACGACTGACAAGTCTACCGACTTCAGCGCTATCCTGACCGCGATCAAAGCCAAAAACCCAGACGTGATCTTCTTCGGCGGTATGGACGCTGTTGCTGGTCCTATGCTGCGTCAGATGAAGGCACTGGGCATCAATGCCAAGTTCATGGGCGGCGACGGCATCTGCACTACCGACTTGGCTAAACTGGCAGGCGACGCTATCGGCGAAGGCCAGGTAGTTTGCGCTGAAGCAGGCGGCGTACTGGATGCACAGAAAAAAGCCAGCGATGACTTCAAGGTGGCCTACAAGAAGAAATTCGGCGTAGAAGTACAGATCTATGCACCGTACGTGTACGATGCAGTGATGACGATGGTAGATGCGATGGTCCAGGCTAAATCAGCTGAACCAGCAAAATACCTGCCAGTACTGGCCAAGATCCATCACAAGGGCGTAACCGGCGACATCGCATTTGATGACAAGGGCGACGTTAAAGACGGCACACTGACTTTGTACACATACAAAGCCGGCAAGCGTGAATTGATCTCTGTTGTTAAGTAAATGAGCTAAGCCTTTTAAAAAGGCTGAGTTCCGAAGCGCCGCAAGCCTGGCTTGCGGCGTTTTTTTATGGGCGGCAGGAATGTGCGGACCGGCAAAAAAAAAGCCCGCGGCTAGCGGGCTTCTGCACTACCGGGCGGCGCATTATTTCTGCGACAGGACCCACTTTACCAGGGTGTGCGCTTCGGCTTCCGTTACTTGCGGATTGGCGGGCATAGGAATCGCACCCCAGGTGCCGCTACCGCCCTTCATCACTTTTTGCACCAGCTTGTCTTCTGCGGTTTTGTCGCCCGCATACTTCTTGGCCACGTCCTTGTAGGCAGGGCCGACCACTTTATTCGCGACAGCGTGACAAGCCATGCAATTCTTTGCCTTGGCCAGGTCTGCGTTGGCCATTGCCGAACCAGACGCCAGGGCTGCCACGGCAACCCCTATCAATACAGAATATTTCATTGTGCTCTCTCCAGGTTAAAACGTTACGAATCATTGCCCCGAATTACGATATGCTGCGGCAAACAAAACCTAATTCTACAGGTTTTTTCTATCCTTTATTTCAACGCCGCTGCCGCATTCCGGTTGACTTGCAAAATAATCAAGTGTGTGACAGCATGCGACGCCGAGATTGACCACCGCGATGTTTGCTCTTATCCTAGCCCCAAAAGGAGATTCCCCATGCTGTTGATTATTGCTATCGCATTGCTGTCCCTGCTCAAGTACCTGGAAGTCGGCCCACTGGTGAATATGTCGTGGTGGTGGATCGTCGGCCTGGCCTTTTTTGCCTTCCTGTGGTTCGAGTTTTTTGAACGCATGCTGGGCCTGGACAAACGCAAGGATCACGGGCATTTTGAAAAAATGAAAAAGGAAAGGGTCAAACGCAGTTTTGACAAAGGCAAGCCGCGCAAATAAGCCGCCCTCCCCCTGCAAAAAAAAAGACCGGACATGATCCGGTCTTTTCATTTCTGCCTGGTCTCCTGCTAGCGTCCCGCTCAGCCGGTGACCGCGCCTTTGCTGGCGGGTGCAGCCAGCGCGGCAAATTTGGCCAGCACGCCGCGCGTATAGCGCGGCGCCGGCTGTTTCCAGTTGGCACGGCGGCGGGCGATTTCTTCTTCCGGCACATTCAGCTGTATCAACTGCTGCAGCGCATCAATCGTGATCGAGTCGCCTTCCTGCACCAGGCCTATGGTGCCGCCGACAAAGGCTTCCGGCGATACGTGACCGACCACCATGCCCCAGGTGCCGCCGGAGAAGCGGCCATCGGTAATCAAGCCTACCGATTCACCCAGGCCCTTGCCGATGATGGCCGAAGTCGGGGCCAGCATTTCCGGCATGCCGGGACCGCCCTTGGGGCCCAGGTAGCGCATCACGATCACGTCGCCGGCCTTGATGCTGTCCTTCAGGATCGCCTCCATCGCGCTGCTTTCATCTTCAAACACGCGCGCCGGGCCGGTGATCACCGGGTTTTTCAGGCCGGTAATCTTGGCGACGCAGCCTTCAGGCGACAGATTGCCCTTCAATATGGCCAGGTGGCCCTGCTTATACAGGGCTTGCTCTATGGTATGGATCACGTCCTGGTCGGCACGCGGCACGTCCGGCACATGGGCCAGCTCTTCCGCCATGGTCTTGCCGGTGATGGTCAGGCAATCGCCGTGCAGCAGGCCGGCATTCAGCAAGACCTTCATCACCTGCGGGATGCCGCCGGCCTTATGCAAATCCGTCGCCACATATTTGCCGGACGGCTTCAGGTCACAAATGACGGGCACTTTCAGACGCATACGCTCGAAGTCGTCTATCGTCCATTCAATCTCCGCCGCATGCGCGATCGCCAGGAAGTGCAGCACCGCATTGGTGGAGCCGCCGGTCGCCATCAGCACCGCCACCGCGTTCTCTATCGACTTGCGGGTAATGATGTCGCGCGGCTTGATGTCCTTCTTGACCGCTTCCACCAGCACCCGGGCGGATTCGGCCGCAGAGCCGGTCTTTTCGTCATCCGGATTGGCCATCGTGGATGAATACAGCAGCGACATGCCGAGCGCCTCGAACGACGAAGACATGGTGTTGGCCGTGTACATGCCGCCGCAGGAGCCGGACGAAGGGCAGGCATTGCGTTCTATGCCGTCAAAATCTTCCTGCGACATGCGGCCGGCGGTGAATTCGCCCACCGCTTCAAATGAAGAAACGATGGTCAAGTCCTTGCCCTTCCATTTGCCCGGCTTGATGGTGCCGCCGTAGACGTAGATACTCGGCACATTGGTGCGTGCCATCGCGATCATGCCGCCCGGCATGTTCTTGTCGCAGCCGCCGATCACGACACAACCGTCCATCCACTGGCCGTTGACCGCGGTCTCTATACAGTCGGCAATCACTTCGCGCGAAATCAGCGAATACTTCATGCCCTCAGTGCCCATGGACATGCCGTCGGAAATGGTCGGCGTGCCGAATACCTGCGGATTGGCGCCGTTTTCCTTGATGGTGGCAACCGCGATATCGGCCAGCTTTTGCAGGCCGGAGTTGCATGGCGTGATCGTCGAATGCCCGTTGGCAATACCGATCATAGGCTTGTCGAAATCTTCCTTTTCGTAGCCCATCGCGTAATACATCGAACGATTGGGGCTGCGGGCTACGCCTTGCGTAATATTTTTAGAGCGGCGGTTATAAGACATGCTGGGTCTCTCCTCAGAGTTTAAGAGCCTGCCAGGCCCCAAATTATTTTGGCTGAAAACCCTGCATATTCAAGGGCTTTCTGTTGTATGCCAGATTGCCTTGCCTAAAACCATCTGTCAAATATATGATTCATGCTTAATTAGGTCGAAATAAATATCAATCATATAAATACACTATGAATATAGAATTGCGCCAGCTGCGCTATTTCCTGGCCGTGGCCGAGGAAATGCATTTTGGCCGGGCCGCTGCCAGGCTGCATATGACGCAGCCTCCCTTGTCGCAAACCATACAAGCGCTGGAAAGCGCGCTGGGTACGCCGCTGTTTGTGCGCAGCACCCGCAGTATCGCGCTGACCCCCGCCGGCTTGGCGCTGCTGCCGCAGGCCCGCCAGCTAGTACAACAGGCAGAGGCGCTGCCGCAACTGGTGCAGCGTGCCGCCGCTGGCGCCAGCGGCCATTTGTCGCTGGCTTTCGTCTCGATTGCCGACTACAGCGTGCTGCCGCCCTACCTGCGCGAATTCCGCGCCGCCTATGCCGACGTGCAGATAGAATTGCGGGAAGCCACCAGCGATGTGCAGCTGGAAGCGCTGGAAAAAGGGCAGATCGACGCCGGCCTGCTGATCCCGCCGCTGCCGGAACGGCTACAGCCCTTGCTCAACTACCAGAAGGTGCTGTCCGAGCCGCTGATGCTGGCCATACCCGAGACCGCCGCACAGCGCAGGCGGCCGGATGCGCTGGCCAGCTATAAAGACCTGGCGCTGGTCATCTTTCCGCGTAAAATCGCGCCAGCGCTGCACGATGTGATACTCGGGCGCTTCCGCGAAGAAGGCCTGACGCCGGTGATAGGACAGGAAGCGATACAAATGCAGACCATCATAGGCCTGGTTTCGGCTGGCATGGGCATCGCTCTTGTGCCACAATCTGTGTCGAATTTGAAACGTCCCGGCGTCGCCTATCATGCGCTCCAGCCGGCGTCGGCAGCGACGGCCGCAACCAACGATATGGTCGAGATAGGCATAGCCTGGCGCAAGGACAATCCTTCGCCGGTGCTGCTGGCGTTTTTAAACTTGCTCAATCCTGGAAAGAATCCCTGATGCTGATACATCCGAATCCCGATCCGGTCGCCTTCACGATCGGCCCCCTGTCCGTCCACTGGTATGGCCTGATGTACCTGGCTGCCTTCGTCATGTTTGTCGCCTTGGGCAGGGTCAGGATCAAGCAGCCGCACATCGCCGCGCAAGGCTGGAAAAAAGAGGATATCGACGACATGTTGTTTTACGGCGTGCTGGGCGTGATCCTGGGCGGGCGTCTGGGTGAGGTGCTGTTTTATAACCCCAGCTATTATTTTTCCCATCCGCTGGAAATCTTTGCGGTCTGGAAAGGCGGCATGTCCTTCCATGGCGGCTTTGTCGGCGTGCTGATCGCGATGTCGCTGTGGGCGCGCCGGGCCAAGTACCACCTGGCCGACGTCTATGATTTCATCGCGCCGCTGGTGCCGCTAGGCTATGCCGCCGGACGCCTCGGCAATTTCATCAACCACGAGCTGCCGGGCCGCATCGCCTCGGCCGACCTGCCGTGGGCCATGCAATGGCCGGGTATAGAAGACCACCTAGTGCATCCTTCGCCCATCTACCAGATGCTGGTGGACGGCGTGCTGCTGTTCATCATCCTGTGGCTGTATGCGCGCAAAGCCAGGCCGCGCCTCGCAGTCGGCGCCATGTTCGTGATGCTGTACGGCTGCGCGCGTTTCTTTACCGAATACTTCCGTACCCCGGACTACGAAGTCAGCTTTGCCGGCATCACGATTTCTGCCGGCCAGATGCTGTCGCTGCCGATGATCGTAGGCGGCGCCATCCTGCTGATAGGCGCCTACCAGTTCGCCGGCCGCAAGCCGGCAGCCAAGACCTGAGCCCAGCACCATGTCTGAAATCCGCTGCGACAAGAACGAGAACGGCGCCATCGCCACCGTCACCCTGTCCAATCCCGGCAAGCTGAATGCGCTGGACGTGGCCATGTGGCAGGGCTTGCGCAGCACCTTCGATAGCCTGTCGGCCGACCATGAACTGCGCTGCGTCATCGTCACCGGCGAGGGCGACAATTTCGCCGCCGGCGCCGACATCCAGGAATTTGCCACGGTGCGCAATAATCTGGCCGACGGCATGCGCTACCATACAGTAACCATCGCGCAGGCGCTGCACGCCATCAGCCACTGCCTGCATCCCACCGTCGCCGCGATACAGGGCGTCTGCGTGGGCGGCGGCCTGGAAATCGCCTGCGCCTGCGACATCCGCATCGCCTCGCCGGCGTCGCGCTTCGGCATCCCTATCAATCGCCTGGGTTTCCCACTGGCGCCGGGCGAGCTGCAAGGCTTGCTGGAACTGGTGGGCAAGGCGACCGCGCTGGAAATCCTGCTGGAAGGCCGGGTGTTCGATGCGGCCGAAGCCAGGGACAAGGGCCTGATCCACAGGATAGCCGCTGACGTGGCCGCGGAAGCGCAACAAAGCGCGGCACGGATTGCCCAGGGCGCGCCGCTGGCCGCCCGCATGAACAAGCAGCTGACCCGCAGGCTCGGCGTCGCGGTCGAGCCCTTGACCGAACAGGAATTAAAGCTGGCCTTCACCTTCCTGGAGTCGCAAGACTACCAGGAGGGCATCAGCAGTTTCCTAAAAAAAATCCCGCCCACCTTTACCGGAAAATAATGAACGCCAATCTGTACGCCCTGTTTGCCTCCTGTTTCCCTGAAGATAAATCAAGCTGCTGCATGGAGACCCACGACGGCCGCTATTACAGCTGGGACGACGTGGAAAGGGCCAGCGCCAAGATGGCCAACCTGCTGGCCAGCCTGAAGCTGCAACCGGATGCCAGGATAGCGGTGCAAGTGGAGAAATCGCCGGAAGCGCTGATCCTGTACCTGGCGACGATACGGGCCGGCTATGTCTACCTGCCGCTGAACACCGCCTATCGCGCGGCCGAGATCGCGTATTTCATCGAGGATGCCGCACCTGAAGTAGTGGTCTGTTCGCCGCTAAATTTCGGCTGGGTATCGCAGCTTGCCTTCCAGGCCGGCACCAAGCATGTATATACGCTGGACGCCCCGGCAGAGGGCCGCAATAGCGGCTCGCTGCTGAACCGCGCCACCGCCCATGCCGACACTTTCAGGACCGTGCATAAGGAGCCGGACGACCTGGCCGCCATCCTGTACACCTCCGGCACCACCGGCCGCAGCAAGGGCGCCATGCTGACCCACGACAATCTGGCCTCCAACGCCCTGGTCTTGAAGCAGGCCTGGCACTGGCAGAAAAATGACGTGCTGCTGCATACCCTGCCGCTGTTCCACGTGCACGGCCTGTTCGTCGCCTCGCACGGTGCGCTGCTGAACGGCAGCAAGATGATCTTCCTGCCCAAGTTCGACGCAACCCAGGTGCTGCGCTACCTTCCCCAGTCCACGGTATTCATGGGCGTACCCACCTACTATGTGCGCCTGCTGCAGGAAGCCGGCCTGGACCGCGAAGCCTGCGCCAGGATGCGTTTGTTCATCTCCGGCTCCGCCCCCTTGCTGCTGGACACCTTCAACGAATTCACGCAGCGCAGCGGCCACACCATACTGGAGCGCTACGGCATGAGCGAGACCACGATGCAGACCTCCAATCCGTATACTGGCCAGCGCAAGGGCGGCACCGTGGGACTGCCCTTGCCCGGCGTCGATCTGCGGGTAGTCAAGACAGACAACGCGGCCTGCGCCGTCGACGAGATAGGCGACATCCAGGTCCAGGGCCCGAACGTATTCAAGGGCTATTGGCGCATGCCGGAAAAAACCGCCGAGGAATTCACTGCCGACGGCTACTTCCGCACCGGCGACGTCGGCAAGTTCGACAGCGACGGCTACCTCAGCATCGTCGGCCGCAGCAAGGACTTGATCATCTCGGGCGGCTACAACGTCTACCCAAAAGAGATCGAATCCTTCATCGACGAGATGGACGGCGTGGCGGAATCCGCGGTGATAGGCGTGCCGCATGCGGAGTTCGGCGAGGCGGTGACGGCGGTGGTGGTATTGCGGCCCCAGGCGCAATTATCGGAGGCCGCCGTGATAGCCGCGCTGAAAGCAGGCATCGCCAATTTCAAGGTGCCGAAGCGGGTGCATTTTGTGGATGAATTGCCGCGCAATGCCATGGGCAAGGTGCAGAAAAATGTGCTGAGGGAGTTGTATCAATAGTAGTTGGGCTGAACACTAGGTTCCTGCTATCTGCGATACTGATGCTTATCACCGTTAGTGTTAGTTAAGATTGCTGGCCGGGGGTAGCCCGGCATGCTACTCACTTTTTTTGCTTCGCCAAAAAAAGTAAGCAAAAAAAGGCGACCGCAAGCCTCGCCCCTTCGGGGTGCCCGATTATGCGGTACAAAAAATGGGAAACGGGCGAAACTCGCCTTCGGCTCAAACACACCCGTTTCTGATCCATTTTCTGTACCGCACAATCGGCGAAGCTCCAAGCG
>JAZJYH010000030.1:0-6483 GCA_040390485.1 Pseudomonadota bacterium | reverse complement strand
CGAAGGCGAGTTTCGCCCGTTTCCCATTTTTTGTACCGCATAATCGGGCACCCCGTAGGGGCGAGGCTTGCGGTCGCCTTTCTTTTGCTTACTTTTCTTTGGCGAAGCAAAGAAAAGTGAGTAGCCGCCGGGCTACCCCCGGCCGACACCAACGAAGCGCAACCTGTCAACCAAGCGACACCCCCGATCACGCAAAAAAGGCCTGCCGGGCCTACTCCGGCCCCAGCACCCGAAACACCTCCTCCAAAGTAGTAGCCCCCGCCACCACCTTATCAAAAGCATCATCGCGCAAGGTACGAAACCCGCTCTCATACGCATAGCGCGCCAGCTCGGTGATCGCGGCCTGGTTGGCGATCAGGTGGCGCATCTGGTCGTCCGGCGCCAGCACCTCGTACAGGCCCACCCTGCCCTTGTAGCCGCTGTGATAGCAGTCCTGGCACCCCTGGCCCTTGTAGCAACTGCTGACGCCGATCTCGTATTTCCTGCCCAGGCGGCGCAGCAACTCGCGGTCGGGCTGGACGACGATGCGGCAGTTTTCGCAGATCTTGCGCACCAGGCGTTGTGCGATGATGGCTTGCAAGGCGGTGGCGGCGACGAAGGGTTTCAGGCCCAGGTCCAGCAGGCGCGAAACGGTGGCCAGCGCCGAGTTGGTGTGCAAGGTGGAAAACACCTGGTGCCCGGTCAGCGCCGCGTGGAAGGCGACCTCGGCCGTTTCTATGTCGCGGATCTCGCCTATCAGCAGCACGTCCGGGTCTTGCCGCAGGATGGCGCGCAGTATCAGCGGAAAGGTCAGGCCTATCTTTTCCCTGACCAGCACCTGGCCGGCGGTGTCCAGGTAGTATTCGACCGGGTCTTCTATCGTGATGTAGTTTTTTTCCTGCGTGGCGCTGCTTTGCAGCAAGCTGTATAGCGTGGTGGTCTTGCCGCTGCCGGTGGGGCCGGTGGCCAGCAAGATGCCTTGCGGCTTGTCGCCGGCGTAGCGGATTTTTTCCAGGTTGGCGGAACCGAAGCCCAGCGCATCCAGGCTCAGCACGGCGGAATTGCGGTCCAGGATGCGCATCACCAGCTTTTCGCCGTTGATGGTCGGCAAGGTGGAAATGCGCAGGTCCACCACCCGCTTGGGCGTCTTGACCGTGATGCGGCCGTCCTGCGGCCTGCGCCTTTCAGAGATGTCGAGCTCGGCCATCACCTTGATGCGCGAGACGATGGACTGGTGCATATTGTGCGGGATTTGTATCTTGTCCACCAAGACCCCGTCTATGCGCAGGCGCACGATGACGTTCTTGGCGCGCGGCTGGATGTGGATGTCCGAGGCGCCCAGCCGCACCGCCTCCAGCAGGATGGAATTGACCAGGCGTATCGCCGGCGGCTCATCAGTTTCCACCATCAGCGCATCCAGCGCCAGGTTGTCGTCGTCTTCGATGACGATTTCTATACCCTCATACGGATCGGGCGAGCCGAAGGCGACCTCCAGGTCGCTCATATCGGTGGCGCCGGTCTTGTAGACCTCCGCGATCTTGTCGCGGATGGCGGCGATAGACGCCAGCACCGGCACCACTTCCAGGCCGGTGACAAAGCGCAGGTCTTCCAGCAAGCCCACATCGAGCGGATCAGCCATCGCCAGCGTCAGCCGCTTGCCGGCGACCGCCAGCGGCACCACCAGCTGGCGCTGGCAAATCTTGACCGGCACCAGCACCGCCACCGCCGGATCGACCGGATGCTCGGCCAGCGCCACCTGCTGTATCTGCAGCTGTTTGTCTATCAGGTCGTGGATCGTCTTTTCCGACAGCCAGCCGCGGTCGACGATCATCTTCAGCATCGGTTCCTTGCCCTGCTGGTGCGCCGCGGTCAATTCCTGCACCTGCTGCGCGGTGAGCAGGCCGTGCTTGTTGAGCATGAAGGCGAGCTGGCTGCGGTTGGAAACGCCGAACTTGGCCAGCTGCTCTATCTCCCTGGATTGCTGCTGGTTGTCGCGCTTCAAGGCATGGTTTTTCTGGATCAGCTGGTATTGCTCCAGCGCCAGCGCAACGGTGACGCGCAGGTCGTCATCGTTCCAGGGTTTCAGGATGAACTTGTAGACCGCCCCGGTTTTCACGGCGCTGACCACCGCGTTGACGTCGGCATGGCCGGTCAGCATGATGCGTATCATGCCCGGCCGGATCGCACGCGCCTGCTTCAGCAACTCGCCGCCATTCATGCCCGGCATCATATAGTCGCTGATGATGACCTGGAAGACTTCGCGGCTGAACAGTTCCAGCGCCTGTTTCGGATCGGTGCAGGTCACGACCTCGTAATTCTCTTGCCGGAATACGCGGCGCAGGGCCGCCAGCACATTCGGCTCATCATCCACCAGTAACAGCCGGAAGGGTACGGCGGCCGCGGCTGCGGGTTCTAGCTCACTATCGGCCGGCCCGCCCTCCCCGGTAAACAAGTGGGCAAATTGATTGGCTGCGCTCATGCCGGCGCACTCCCCGGCGCACTCCCCGGTTCACTCAGCACAGGCTGCACCGGCAGGTGCACGGTAAACCTGCTGCCCGTGCCGACCGTGCTGTGCACGGTAATGCGCCCGCCGTGCGAAGCCGCGATATCATGGCTGACGGTCAGGCCCAGGCCGGTGCCCTTGCCAACGTCGCGCTGCGTATAAAACGGGTCGAAGATGCGCTCCAGCGCCTCGGGTGGAATGCCGCAGCCGCTGTCGCTGATGGCGATCCTGATCTCCTGCTCGGCGCCACCGTCCGCAGCGTCGGCAGCGGATGCAGCCGCAGCAGCCACTTCGGTAGTGATCCTGACCAGGCCCGGGCCTGCGATGGCCAGCACCGCGTTTTGCAGGATGGACAGCAGCATCTGGTGGATGCGGCCCTGGTCGCACTCGATTTTTGGCAAGGCTTGCAGCTCCATTTCCAGTTTGATCTCTTCCCGCATCTGGTCGGCCACGATGCCGGCCACCGTGCGCACCGCATCGTTCAGGTCTACCGGCGCCGATTCCGCATAGTCGATATTGGCGTAAGTGCGCAAGTTGGCGACGATGCGCGTCACCCGGTCGGCGCCATGCATCGATTCCGCCAGCAAGCCGGGGAAATCCTCCAGCACAAAATCGAGGTCGGCCTGCTGCCACAACTGGCCGGCCTGCTGCGCCTGGCCCTGCCTGAAGGCCAGCAAGGCCGCGCTCATTTGCCGGACGTAGCCGAGCCCGGTATTGATATTGCTGCGGATAAAGCCTACCGGGTTATTGATTTCATGCGCCATGCCGGCCGCCAGGCTGCCGACCGAGGCCAGCTTTTCGGCCTGGTACAGCTGGCGCTGCGCGCGCGAAATGGTCTGCACCTGCTGCTCCACCCGCTGCTCCAGTTGCGCCGCCAGCTCGCGATAGCGGCTTTCCGATTCCTGCAGGGCCTGGTGCTTGCGCTGCAAGGCTTCGTAGTCGGCGTGCACGGCTTCCTTGTGCAGGTCGGACACCATGCGGTAGCGGTAGGCGTCCGCCAGGACGATGCCCAGCCAGGCCACAGCCGCCATCAGTTGCTCGCGGCGCGCCCCGCTGGCGGCCAACTTGCCGATGAGCTCTATCTCCAGGTACAGCGGCAAGGCCATGGGGTCGTCGCCCGCACTTTCCCCTACACCCAGCAGCAATTGCCCGGCGGCATCGCGCAGGCCCCAGTGCTCGCCCAGCATTGCCGTCAGCGCGGCCCGCAGCTTGAGCAGCGGCGCCGCAGCGAGCAGCTCGCCCAGCCCCATTTCGCGATCGAACTGTGCGATGCCCATCTTAGCTCCCCACCGCAGAGATGAATTGCTGGCGCGACAGGCCATGCTCGGCCGCCAGCTGGAACTTGGCGTTCAGGCTGTCATACAGTCTTGCCAGCAAGGCGGCATAGGTGTCCAGCACCCCGCTGCCCTCCAGCGCCGAGGCAAAGAACAACGGCCAGGGCGCCTGCGACCAGCGCCCCCGTATCTCTTCTTCGCTCAAGATGGCGGCCGCCGGCAGGTCACGCTTGTTGAATTGTACCATCAGCGGCAAGCTATCCAGGTCTATGCCGAGGATGGCGGCATTGGCCAGCAGGTTCTCAAAGGAAACGCCGTTATTGACGGCCTGGTTGCGCTGCGAATCGGCGACGAAGACCACGCCGTCGGCACGCGACAGCACCGCCTTGCGCGTGCCGTCGTGCGCCACCTGGCCCGGCACGGTAAATACCTTGAACTTGATCAGCAGGCCAGAAGGCGCGGTAAAGCCCAGCGGCAACAGGTCAAAGAACAGGGTACGGTCGCCGTCGGTCTCCAGCGTCATCATCTCGCCCTTCAATTCGGTGGCGAGCAAGTCGTGCAGGCGTGTCAGGTTGGTGGTTTTGCCGGATAAGGCAGGACCGTAATAGACTATCTTTACGGTCAGTCGACGACGTTGCTCGTCCAGTTCGGCCATGGTTGTTGGTCCCCGGTCCGTTGCGAGTGGTGTGAGAAAAACCCGGGCTTCACGAAGTCTTGCTGAAAAGGAAGCATCGTGCAAACCGCCAGCCCGATGCCCCACTATTAGCCGCAAAGCAAGGATGTACTCAAATCATCATAGTCTTTTTCCCGATCTTGTCTAGGTGGAAAGCAATTTCGACAACGACTGCTTTCTTGCCAGGCGTCAATACCAGGGGCACTAGCTTAACCAAGATCGACCGGAATGAAGATCTTGGCATCCTCCCTTTGCACCAGCAAGGCCACGGTCTTGCCGGCTTTTTGCACCATGCCTTGGAACTGCTTGCCGTCGGTGACCGCAACCCCGTTGATGGACAGGATCACGTCGCCCGGCTCTATCCCGGCCCTGGCTGCGGCCCCGGCCACGTCTTCCACCACCAGGCCCTTGCTGATGCCGGATTGCCTTTGTTCGTCCCGGTCCAGCGCCCGCACGGTGACGCCGAGCCGGCCCCTGGACAGGGCGCCGTCGTCATTCAGGGCCAGCTTGGCGCCCTTCACTTCTCCTATGGTGACCGCCAGCTTCTTCGATTCACCCTTGCGGATGATGTCCAGCCGGCTGCTGCTGCCCGGCATGACATCGGCCACCAGCGAAGACAGGTCAGAGGCGTGGCCGACCGGCTTGTCATTAAAACCCACCACCACGTCGCCCGGCTGCAAGCCGGCCTTGTCGGCGGGACTATCCTTCTCCACCGAGCTGATCAATGCGCCCTCGGTCTTTTTCAGGTTGAAGGAATTCGCCAGCGCCTGGTCCAGCTCCTGGGTATACACGCCGAGGTAGCCGCGGGTCACCTTGCCGCTCTTGACCAGTTGCGCCTGCACCTTGTTGGCGATGTCAATAGGCACCGCAAACGACAAGCCCTGGTAACCGCCGGTCTGGCTGTAGATCTGCGAGTTGATCGCGATCACTTCGCCCTTCAGGTTGAACAGTGGGCCGCCGGAATTGCCGGGATTGACCGCGACGTCGGTCTGCATGAAGCCGACCGAAGGGTCGCCCGGCAAAGTGCGCGACTTGGCGCTGACGATGCCGGCGGTGGCGGTATTCTCAAAACCGAAGGGCGAACCTATCGCCAGCACCGGCTCGCCGACCTTGGTCAACGCCGGGTCGCCCAGCACCACGGTCGGCAAGTCCTTGGCGTCGATCTTGATCACCGCCACGTCCGAACGCTTGTCGACGCCCAGCACCTTGGCCTTGAACTCGCGCCTGTCGGTCAGCTTGACGGTCACCTCCTGGGCGCCGTCCACCACGTGCGCATTGGTCAGTATCAAGCCGTCGCGGCTCACGATAAAGCCCGAGCCCAGGCCGCGCTGTATACCGCCTTGCGGGCCATGCGGGACATTTGGCATCTGCGGTCCGAAGCGACGGAAAAACTCTGACAGCGGGTCTTGCTGGTCTTCATCGCCATCATCCTGCGCCCGGCCGCGCAGGCTGACCTTCTGGGTCTTGCCGATCACGCTGATATTGACCACGGCGGGGCCGTAGCTATCGACGATGCCGGAAAAATCGGTCGCAGTGGCAATGCCGGCCGATACGGTATGCGACACCGGCAGCGCCTGGGCCGCGACACTGGCCGCCTGCACCTTGCTGATGCCGCTGTTTTCCAGGTAGACATAGCCTGAGACTGCCGCCGCAGCGATCGCGGCAGCGAGGATGCTTTGCGTAAAGATTTTGCTTTTCATGAAACACTCCTTGGGTATCATTTGCACAGGTTTATTGTGCTTGGGACTGATAATAGGAGTGCAGATTTAAAATAGACTTAAAACGGATGAACTTTTAATGGTCTTCAGCCAGATAATTCGATTTCACTTCGTGGGTACAGGTCGGGGGTGGCCCGACAGCCACTTACTTTTCTTTGCTTCGCCAAAGAAAGAGTAAGCAAAAGAAAGGCGACCGCAGACTTGCCCTTCGGGTGATGGCGCGGAGCGCCATCACATTTTGTGCGTTACAAAAAATGGGAAACAGACGAAACTCGCCTTCGGCTCAAACAACGTCTGTTTCTGATCCATTTTCTGTAAAGCACAAAATGCAGCGTC
>JAZJYH010000029.1:0-29051 GCA_040390485.1 Pseudomonadota bacterium | reverse complement strand
TAGCGGCGGGTGAAGTCTGGGGCGTTGGGGTCGAGCGTAATGGTTGCCATGATGGTGTCCTTGATAATTGTCGGTTTAATTGTCGGTTGTTGCCGCCGTGCCGCAGCGATGCTGCTTGCGTGGCACGGCATTCGGAAAGCTCATTTTTAAGTCGGCCTACTTGGCGCCGCCTTCATACCACTGCGCTATGGTGGCGCGCTCGGCATCGGTGATATTGGTCAAGTTCCCCAGCGGCATCAGCTTTTGCTGCACCACTTGCTGGTAGATCAGCTGGGCCTTGGCCTGGACCTGTTCCGGCTGCTCCAGCAGCAGGCCCTTGCCGGGGGTCGGCATCAGGGTCGGCTTGGCCGCGTGGCACTGGATGCAGCGCGCCTGCACGATTTGCTGGACCTGGGCCAGGCCCGGCGTGGCCGGGGCTGCTGCATTGGTGGCATTGGCTGCCAACGGTGCAGGCTCTACCGGCTTCGGCGCGATCCAGGCCGCTACCGCCGCCAGTATCACGATCGCCAGCGCCGGATAGGCAAAGTTGGTATTGCCCTTGTGGCGCAGGATAAAGAACTGGCGTATGAACACTGCCGCCACCATGATAGACACCAGCACCAGCCAGTTGTGCGGATGGGTATAGGTCATGCTGTAGTGGTTGGACAGCATTGCAAACAAGACCGGCAGCGTGAAATAGGTATTGTGGACGCTGCGCTGCTTGCCGCGCTGGCCGTGCACGGGGTCGACCGGCTGGCCGGCCTTCATCGCCGCGACCACCTTGCGCTGGCCGGGGATGATCCAGAAGAACACGTTGGCGCTCATGATGGTCGCTATCATCGCGCCTATGATCAGGAAGGCGGCGCGGCCGGAGAACAGGTGGCAGGCACCCCAGGCGGCCACTACTACATAGGCCACTACCAGCACCGACAACAGTCTTTCGTTCTTGCCAAACAGGCGGCACAGCAGGTCGTACACGATCCAGCCCACGATCAGGAAGGCCAGCGCCAGCACTACGGCGACGGTCGGCGTCAGGTTGGCGACGCTGGGGTCGATCAGGTAGGTCTTGGCATTGAACAGGTATACCAGCGAAAACAGGCTGAAACCCGAGATCCAGGTGCTATACGACTCCCAGTAAAACCAGTGCAGGTCGTCCGGCAGTTTGGGCGGCGCGCCCAGGTATTTTTGCGGGTTATAAAAACCGCCGCCGTGCACGGCCCACAATTCGCCGCCGACGCCCTGCTGCTTCAGCTTGTCGTCGACAGGCGGCTTCAGGCTGTTGTCCAGCCACACGAAATAAAACGACGAACCTATCCAGGCGATGGCGACGATCACGTGCAGCCAGCGCAACAGCAGGTTGGCCCAATCCAACAAATATGCTTCCATTCATATGCTCCAAAACTTTGCGATAGGGGATGCCGGCAACAGGCTCACGGCAAAATGCGCGCCATCCCGAGGTGTGTAGACCTAGTGCTAGCTGCCGCGATAGGTGGAATAACTCCACGGCGTGACGACCAGCGGCACATGGTAGTGCTGCGCGGCGTCTGACACGCCGAAGCGCAGTGTCACCAGGCCCAGGAAATTCGGTTCGGGCAGTTTGATGCCCAGTTTTGTGAAATAGCTGCCGACGTCAAAGTCCAGCTCATAGATGCCGGTGCCCATGGAGTCGCCTTCCAGCAGCGGCTGGTCGCAGCGGCCGTCGGCATTGGTGTGCACCGAGCGCAGCGCCAGCCTTTGCCCATCCTTGACCTGGTACAGCTGCACGGCGATGCCCTGGCCGGGTTTGCCATGTGCGGTATCCAGTACATGTGTAGTTATACGTCCCATCCTGATTCCCTCATGATTTAAACAAATTTGTATGAAGGGGCGCAAATAGCGGGGGATCGCAGAAGCAAGGCACTTCCCCGCTGTATGTTCCTAATCAATACAAATCAAAAAGAAAACACTAGCTTTGGGGTATCTCTATCCATCTGCTGTCCGGCCGGCATTGCGTCGGCTGTTCGAGTCTGTGTAGAGCTGCCTTCTATTATCGGAGTGTCTTAGGGCAAAACCTGCGGTTTGCCTTAAAAATATTGACGACAAAGATAAATCAATATTGTTGACAATCTTATGCCCGTGAAAAGCCTTGTGTCAAACAAATTTTATGGAAAATGGTGAGATTAGCGATTTTCCTATGAAAATTGGCTTGGTGTTAGTGCGATTTTTACCGATTCGTGGTTTTTTGGACTCGGATGCTCAACAAATATTCTTGCAATTGTCGACAATTTGGATTTTAATGGTCAACAAAGTTAATCATGAAATGCCGACAAAATGAATGAGCCAGTCAAGTTAGCCGTGGTCCAGGCGCTTCCCGCCGACAGTGCGACGAATGCGGAAGAGCGCATGTACCGCGAAATCTACGATGCCATCATGGAGCACCGGCTGCCGGCGCGCACCAAGCTGGCCGAACAATCACTGGGTGAAATCTACAAGCTGGCGCGCCACGGCGTACGCAAGGTGCTGAACCAGTTGGCGGCGGATGGCCTGGTGGACCTGGAGCCGAACCGCGGCGCCTTCATCGCCAGCCCCAGTGACAAGGAAGCACAGGACATGTTCGATCTGCGCCAGACGCTGGAACAGATGGCGATAGAAAAAGCGATGGCGGCCAATGTGGTGGACACCAGGGGTTTGCGCGCGCTGGTGGAGCGCGAGCGCGCCGCGTTCATGCAGGGCGACCGCTCGCTGTGGATACGCCTGTCGGCGGATTTTCATATAGAGCTGGCCAAGCTGAGCGGCAACGATTTGCTGGTGGAAATGCTGCGCCGCCTGGTATCGCGCACCACGCTGCTGATTTCGACCACCGATGCGCCGGGCAACCAGCCCTGTTCTTTCGACGAGCACCTGAAGGTGATCGAGGCGATAGAGCAAAAGGACAAAGCCGGCGCGCTGCAAGAGATGGCGCACCATTTGCAGCAGTGCTCGTGCCGCACTCCGCAAAAGAACGACAAGGGTTTTGACCTGCGCGCAGCGCTGGGCAAGCCGCGTCCGTCAAAATAAGCCGCCGCCGTCCGCCAACCAGGAACCGAATGAAGATGCAAGCCAAAACCAGCAACCACTACCCCAGGGACATGATCGGCTACGGCCGCGACGTGCCGCACGCGGCATGGCCGCAACAGGCGCGCATCGCGCTGCAGTTTGTGTTGAACTACGAAGAGGGCGGCGAAAATAATGTACTGCACGGAGACCAGGCTTCCGAGCAGTTCCTGTCCGAGATCGTCGGCGCCGCGGCCTATGAGGCGCGACACATGTCGATGGAGTCCATCTATGAATACGGTTCGCGTGCCGGCGTCTGGCGCATCCTGCGCGAGTTTGAAAAGCGCAGCCTGCCGCTGACCATCTTCGGCGTGGCAATGGCCTTGCAGCGCCATCCTGAGCTGACCAGCGCTTTCGGCGAACTGGGACATGAGATCGCCTGCCACGGCCTGCGCTGGATACATTACCAGCATATGGAAGAAGCGCTGGAACGCGAGCACATGCAGCAGGCGGTACAAATTTTCCGCGAGCTGACCGGTAGCGCACCGCTGGGCTGGTATACCGGCCGCGATTCGCCGAATACGCGCAAGCTGGTGGTGGAGCACGGCGGCTTTGCGTATGACTCCGACTACTATGGCGACGACCTGCCGTTCTGGACCGAGGTCGGCCTGTCCGACGGCAGCAGCAAGCCGCACCTGGTGGTGCCGTATACGCTGGACAGCAATGACATGCGCTTCGCGACACCGCAGGGTTTCAATACTGGCGAACAATTTTACCAATACCTGAAAGACAGCTTCGACGTGCTGTACGCCGAAGGCGATCCGGACGGCCTGAATGCGCCCAAGATGCTGTCGATAGGCATGCACTGCCGCTTGCTGGGCCGCCCAGGCCGCTTCCTGGCCTTGCAGCGTTTCCTCGATTATGTTCAGGCGCACGACAAGGTCTGGATCTGCCGCCGCATCGATATCGCGCAGCACTGGATGGAACAGCATCCCTACACCAACCATAAGGCAAGAACATGAGCCACACGATCTCGCTGGCCGAACTGAATAGTGCCAGCCCCGCCAAGTTTGTTTCCATCCTGGGCGGCATCTTTGAACACTCGCCCTGGGTTGCCGAACGGGCACTGGGACAGAGGCCCTTTGCACTGGTACAAGATTTGCATACTGCAATGGCGGAGGCCGTGCGCAATGCCGATGAAGCGACCCAGCTGGCCCTGATACGGGCCCACCCGGAGTTGGCGGGCAAGGCTGCAGTCAGGGGGGAATTGACGGCCGAATCGACCCGCGAGCAAAGTGGTGCGGGCCTGAACCAATGCAGTGCGGAAGAATTCAACCTGCTGCAAAAGCTGAACGCCGACTACAACGAAAAATTCGGCTTCCCTTTCGTGATCGCGGTGCGCGGGCATGACAGGCATAGCATCATCCAGCATTTTAGCCGCCGCCTGTCTTCCGACCGCGCCACCGAAATGCGCGAATGCCTGGAGCAGATTATCAAGATAGGCGGTTTCCGCCTGACGGACCTGGTTACGCAGTAAGCAGTTTTTTTGTAATACAGGCAGTAGACTGGCCGGCAATATCGTGCCGTGTTTGAACATGGCAGGCATCAAAAATGCCTGCGGATAGATGGCTCGGGCGGCTTCAACAAGTGGCGCCTTGTTCCAGATTTGAAGCAGTAAATATTCAGTAAATACTTGGCAGCAGATATTTTGCAGTAGATTTCCGGTAGTAGATTCCTGGTAGTAAATTCCTGGTAGTAAATTCTTTTAGCAGAAAAATTATTAAAGCCATTTCAACGGTTTGGACCAGGGGGCTTGCAGCGGTCCCTGGCCCAGGTCAAGTTTTGTCCAACCTTAGGGAGATTCAATGAGCATCGTCACAAAAAAACACGGAGTGCAGGCAGTCTTGTGCGGCCTCGCGACATTCGGCCTGGTACAGGCGCAGGCGGCAGAGTGGAGCGATACGGCGATCAGCTGGCGCCACGGCAATTCTTACGCCGAGCCCTTCAATCCGCAAGACATCAGCAAGAATATTTTTGCACTGACCCACGTCAGCGGCTACAAATACGGCACCAATTTCTTCAACGTCGACATGTTGCAGTCCGATAGCAAGGACCCCGCCACGCCGACTTCCAGCGCCGGCGCGCAAGAAGCCTATGTGCTGTATCGCCACACCCTGGACATAGGCAAGATACAAGGCAAGGAGATCAAGTTCGGCCCGGTGCGCGGCGTCGGCCTGACTATGGGTTTCGACTGGAATACCAAGAATGACGCCGGCTACAACTCCAGGAAGCGCATGCTGGTGCTCGGCCCTACTCTGATGTGGGACGTGCCAGGTCACCTGAACACCAGCCTCGTGCTGCTGCGCGAAAGCAATGCGCCTTCCCCCATCCCCAGCCGCTACACCTACAAGACCCATCCCATGCTGACCATGGACTGGGGCATCCCGCTCAGTGAAAAAGTCGCGTTTGAAGGCTTTGCCAACTTTATCGCCAGCAAGGGCAAGGATGAATTCGGCAACGATACTACGTCCGAGACCAATATCGACATGCAGGTGATGTTCGACGTCGGCTCGCTGATGGGCGCCGGCAAGAACACCTTCCGCGTCGGTGTCGAGTACCAGTACTGGAAGAACAAGTTCGGCAATTCTTCCGCGACTACCGGGGGCAAGGGCGAAACGGCCAAGACGCCCATGATACGGGCTGAGTACCACTTCTAAAACTTGCCTGATATCTTACTGCGCGGGCGTGATCGAGGCTCATGCGCTGCTCAAGATGCTCACGTACGTTTAGTACGTTCCGCTCTTTGCGCTGCCGCTCTTGCAACATCGACCTCGCTGACGCCCGCTCGCTACAGATCTCAGGCAAGTTTATCTCTGCCGAATATTCGTCTACGCAGAAATGTAGGGTGGGCAGGTACTGCCCACGCGGTAACAAAGCGCCCACCCTAGCTATTTTCCAGTCTTGCAAGCGCAAAAAAAACCGCATGCTCAACATGCGGTTTTTTTCCATGCCGTACGGCGTTCAGTGCGCCTGTTTCACATAGGCTTCCAGCTCGTCCAGCCAGATCTGCTTTTGTTCCGGCGTCGCGAACGAGGCGCAAAAACCGTTCTTTGCCAATTGCACCAGCTCGGCGCGGCTCAGGTCCAGCGCCACCGCAGAGGCGATGAAGTTGGCGTTCATATAGCCGCCGAAATAGGCCGGGTCGTCCGAGTTGATCGTGACGCACAGGCCAGCGCGCAGCATGCGTGCCAGGTTGTGCTGGCTCAGGTCGTCCACTACGCACAGCTTCAGGTTGGACAGGGGGCAGACGGTCAGCGGCACCTGGGTCTTGGCCAGCCTGTGCATCAAGGCCGCGTCTTCTTCGGCGCGCACGCCGTGGTCTATGCGCTCCACCTGCAAGATGTCCAGCGCGCCGTGGATATAGGCCGGCGGGCCTTCTTCGCCGGCATGCGCCACCAGGTGGAAACCCAGCTCGCGCGCCTGCGCGAATACCCGTGCAAATTTTTCCGGCGGATTGTCGACTTCGGCCGAATCCAGGCCCACGCCATTCCACAAGTCGGCATACTGCTCGCGCAAGGGCAGCGCGGCGCTTAAAGTCGCCAGCGCGTCTTCCTCGCTCAGGTGGCGCAGGAAGCACAGTATCATGCTGCTGGAAAAATCATGCTCCTGCCTGGCTTGGCGCAAGGCGCGGGCGATGCCGGCGAATACGGTTTCGGTACTGACGCCGCGCGCGGTATGGGTTTGCGGGTCGAAGAACAATTCCACATGGCGCACCCGGTCGGCCAGCGCGCGCTGGATGTAGGCCATGGTCAGGTCGTAAAAATCCTGTTCGGTCAGCAACACCGCCGCGCCGGCATAATACAGGTCGAGGAAGGATTGCAGATTGGTAAAGGCATAGGCTGCCCGTATTTCTTCGATCGACGCATATGGCAGCTGGACGCCGTTGCGCTGCGCCAGCGCGAACATCAGTTCGGGTTCCAGCGAACCTTCTATGTGCAGGTGCAGTTCGGCCTTGGGTAAATCTTTGATGAATTCGTGCAGTGCGGTAGTCATGTGGAGCTCAATTCTGTGCGATGCCGGGTGCCGGCCAATGGTTCTAGTGTACGTGCCTCAGACCATAGTTGCAATAATTGTGCCGCCACCGCGACCGCGATCACTCCCGGTTCCTTGCCGCTGATGCCGGTGATACCGATAGGGCAGCACATCTCCGCCAGTTTTTCCTTTGCAATGCCGCGCTCCTGCAGACGCCGTTCGAAATTGACGCGCTTGGTCTTGGAGCCTATCAGGCCGAACCAGGCGGCGTCCTGGCGGCGCAAGATATGCTCGGACAGGCGCAGGTCCAGGCCGTGATGATGGGTCATCACCAGGAAATAGCTGCCGGCTTCGGCATTGGCGATGACGGCTTCCGGCACGTCGGTGTCTTCGGTCTCCACATTGGCCGGCAGGTTTTCCGGGAACAGGTGGTCGCGTTCATCCACCCAGCTGATGCGGCAGGGCACTTGCGACAAGACCTGCACCAGCGCTGCGCCGACGTGGCCGGCGCCGAACAGGTACAGGTGGGGCACGGCCGGCAAGCCTTGCCGGTACTGTTGCAGCCGCTCGGCAAATTCCAGGTCGCTGAGCTGGTCCAGCCTTTCCAGCGCGATCTGCACCACGCCGCCGCAGCATTGCCCCAAGCTGGGGCCCAGCGCCAGGCGTTCCATGCGCGGGGCGGCGGGCTGATCCGGCTGGCTAGCCAGCGGCTCGGCCAGCCACAGGCGGGCCATCGCCAGCGCTTTCCATTCGAGGTGGCCGCCGCCTATGGTGTCGAACTGCGTATCGAGCGTGACCAGCATGCGGCTGCCGGTGGTGCGCGGGGTGGAGCCGGCGGCGTCGACGATGGATACCAGCACCGCATGGCGCGCAGCAGGCAGCTGCATCAGGCCGCAGTACCAGTCCAGCGGGGTGATGGCTTGCATTTTGCCGCTGCTGCTGTTGCTGATTTCTGAGTTAGCCATGGTGAAAATGGGGTTTGCCTAGGATAAAACCACGATAGCACCAGGCCGGGCGCGTGGCATATTCGCCAAGTGATGTCGACTATCCGGCTTCCGCCATGCCGGCGCAGCCCGGGTTGCTAGCGTTTCGCGTAAAAATTGCCACTATTGGGACTATTTTGGCAGAAAATGCCTTGTTTTGCAGGGATTTGCCGGACGCAGGGCTGTCGCTGAGCGATTCCTGCACATCACTTGTGCCGCGGCGCTACTGCACGGGCGGCGCGGCCGGGTTTAATCTGGGCACTCCTAACCAAACACGGAGTACATCATGCCCATCCTGACCGTCTTGTTGTCTACCCAGCCATCCCTTGCTACCTCGGAAAAGGTCGCCGCCCGGCTGTCCGGCCTGACCGCCGAGATCCTGCACAAGAAGCCGGAGCTGACCTCGATTGCCATCCAGCATGTGGATGCCGCGCACTGGTTCGTCGGCGGCCCCAGCCTGGCGGCGCAGCGCAAGACCAGCTTCTTCCTGGATATACGGATCACCGATGAAAGCAATACCGCCGCCGAAAAGGCGCGCTACATCGCCGCCGTATTCAGCGCCATGGCCGACATCCTGGGGGATCTGCATCATGAGAGCTATGTCCATGTGCACGATGTACGGGCCGCGGCCTACGGCTTTGGCGGGCTGACCCAGCAGTACCGCGCCGTCAAGGCCCAGCCCTAAGGGTATCCTGGTACCTGGCCGCCGCGAAGTCGATGAAGGCTCTGACCTTGGGCGACAGGTGCCGGTTTTGCGGATACACCGCATACAGCTCGCGCGGCTGCAGCGCGTAGCCGTCCAGCAAGGGCAGCAGTTTGCCGCTGCGCAGGTCTTCGTGCAGGATGAAGTCGGCCGACATGACGATGCCCACCCCGGCCAGGGCCGCCGCCCGCAAGGCGATGCCGGTATTGGCCTGGAAGTTGCCGCGCACCGCCACGCTGAGTCTTTTGCCGTCGGCTTGCACGAAAGTCCATTCATGCGGCTTGTCGGCCAGGGTATACGCCAAGCAATTATGCTGGGCCAGGTCGGCCGGCGTCTTGGGCGCGCCGTGCTGCTGCAAATAGGCCGGCGAAGCCGCCACCACGATAGCGCTGCTGCCCAGCCGTTTGGCCATCAGGCTGGAATCGGGCAGCTCGCGCGCCAGCCGCAAGGCCACGTCGAAGCCCTCGTCGATCAGGTCGACATAGCGGTCATTGCACACCAGGTCCACCTTGATGTCTGGATAGAGCGCCATGAATTCCGGCAGCCACCAGGCCAGTTCCAGCGTGCCGAAAGCCATCGGGGCGTTGATGCGCAAGCTGCCGCCGGGCTGGCTCTGATGCCGGCTCAGCATCAGGCTGGCGTCTTCCATGGCGTCCAGTATTCGGCGCGCGTGTTCGTAATAGGTTTGCCCAGCTTCGGTCGCCGCCAGCTTGCGCGTGGTGCGGTTGAATAATTGCACACCGAGTTCGGTTTCCAATTGACGCACCTGCTTCGACATCACCGTATGCGCGACATTGATCTCGGCCGCGGCGGCAGAAAAGCTGCCAACTTCAAACACCCGGCAAAATGCCTTCATTGCATTGAACTGATCCATTTAAGCGACACCGCATGATATGAGAAGCACTAATATAAAGAAAAAGCGGTATATTGGATACCAGACTTCATAGCAATCTCCCGATGGAACACAGATGGAACACCTGAGCCCCAAGCAAGCCGCAGAATACCTGCAATCCCACCCGTCATCGCTGTTGATAGATTGCCGCAGCGAAATCGAATTCTTGTTTGTCGGCCACCCTACCGGCGCCATCCATGTCGCCTGGAATGACGGCGCCGATTGGGCCGTCAACCCGCGCTTCGTGCCGGACGTGAAGAAAATCGTCGGCAACGGCGACCGCTCGATACTGCTGATCTGCCGCAGTGGCAGCCGCTCGGTAACGGCCGGCGAAGTGCTGGAAACCGAGGGCTTCAAGAACGTGATCAATGTCTTGCATGGCTTTGAAGGCGACCTGAATGCCGAACACCAGCGCAGCACCATCAACGGCTGGCGTTTTGACGGTTTGCCCTGGGACCAGTGCTGAGCCCTTGAATACCCCTAGTCTCCTTTAGCACCTCTTCAGGCCGCTTGCCTCGCCTGTTACGGAAAGCTGAACCATGAAACGCGCCTGTTGCCTGCTGTTATTGTCCGCCCTGTGCCAATTTGCCAGCGCAGGAAAGCCGCCTTACCAGATCAGGCGCATAGACAGCGGCACGATCGCGTTTCAAGGGCAGATCGTCAAAGGCAGCCGGCAGCACTTGCTGGCGCAACTCGATAGCGCAACCACGACCCTGATCGTGACTTCCGAGGGCGGCAGCGCGGAAGAGGGCATACTGATTGCGCAAGACCTGCGCAAGAGAAATATCCAACTGATCGTTGAAAAATACTGCCTGTCCAGTTGCGCCAATTACCTGTTCCTGGCGGCGCCGCAAAAGTCGGTCAATGCGCATAGCCTGATCGGTTTTCATGGCGCGCCGCTGGGCAGCCTGTCCGCAGAAAAGGAGCAGGAATTCCAGCGCGGGAATCTGAATAGCCGTTCCATGCGAGGCCAGGGTTTGCAAAACCACCTGGACCGGCTGGCGATCAGGGAGCTGGAGTTTTTTGCCGAGATCGGCGTCGACCGCAGTTTGTACCGCACCGTGGATAGCTTGATACTGGCGGCGGTGCCGGCGGCCAGCAAGACCGTGACGCTACAGGGAAAATTGACGCTGAAAACCAGGGCGCGCCAGTGGGAATTCGGGGTCAGCGACCAGGAGCTGGAGACACTGGGACGCAAGATGGCCGAGCTGGACAGGAAAAAGCTCGGGTATGCGTTGCGAGGCCATATAGAACGGGCCGGCACGGCGCCCAACACCGCCTACTTCCCCAGCCGCGCCACGCTGGAAAAATACGGCGTGCTGGGGATAGGAAATTATCCCTATCCGGCCAACGACGCAGAACTGCAAAACCTGGTCAGGGACGTATTTGACAAGGACGTCCACATCATCGCCGATTTTGCCGCGCCCGAACCGCCTGCCGGCTAGCGATAGCTATTGGCGTCAGGCAACCGGGCAGCCGGGCAAACCCCATACCAGTGACGATCATCGCCGCGTGCTATTAATGCAGCAATACCGATTGCGCCATGTAGGAATCGAACTGGCCGAGGAAGTCGTCGATTTCTTCCATGCTGGGTTCGGTCGCGATTAGCTCGGTCACATCCTTGCGGAAGTTCAGGGCCAGCGGGCCGCCGATAAACCATTCGCGGCGTACCGACTTGTCGGTAATTTCATAACCGCCAAACTGCAGCGCGTCATGCTCGGCGTCGGCACCGTATTCCACCACGCTGTATTGCTCGCTATTGTAGATGAGGTTCATTTTCTATCCTTTCCGATACCAAACCGGGTAGCGCTAAAATTAGTCCTAACCCAGACATGGTGCTGACAAGAAGGAATTTCAAGTAGTTTCCAGCCTGAAAAAATCTTCCCCTCAGCAATAATTACGGTAGGGCAATCACCCGACTTTAGGTTTGATTGACAGTATTTGACGATTCGCTGCCATTTCTCATTGGGTAAACGATCATTTTTTGCCAAAACTTTTCAATTCATCTACAGCTTGTCCGCGTTTCTTATTCGGCTGTGATCAGGGGCGCTCGCCACGATAGGCAGCGCTCGTCGGCTGCTGAATTGAGGCATAGATGCAGCATAGGCCGGCCGCCGGCCAGGCTCTGTACGTTATTTCACCTTGCTCGTCCATACCGTCTGCGGCGGGCGGAGGCGGGGTGGCGCGGATCGGTATGCGGGGAAGGGGAGCGGCGGGAAGACGGCGAGAACTACAGCCGGATTTCTTCGGCCAGGGTCAGCCAGCCGTCATACGGCGGCTGGCTCAGGAATTGACGGATATTGTCCAGATGCTCGCTGCCGGCCAGGCTGATCAGCAGTAGTCCGGGCTTGCGCCGCAACACGCGGTTCAGCGTGACGCGCATGGCCAGGTTGCCTATGCAGCACATGCAGCCGGGCGCGATGCGCTGGATCTGCAGTGAGGGGGAGCTTGCCAGGACGTCCTGGCCGCTTGGCAGGCCTTCCAGGATGACTTCGACCGTAGCGCCGGCGGCGGATGACTGCAGCGCGGCGAGCCAGCCGGCAATGGCGTTTTCCCTGGCCAGGTAGTCAGCGCCGCTGACCAGGACGGTTGGAATCATTCGCCGCGTTTGGCGTATTTCATCGACTCGACACCGAGTTGCTTCAGCTTGCGGTACAGGTGGGTGCGTTCCAGCCCGGTTTTCTCGGCGACGCGGGTCATGCTGCCGCCTTCCCGATGCAGGTGGTATTCGAAATAAATGCGCTCGAAGGCATCCCTGGCTTCCCGCAAGGGCAGGTCGAAGGACAGGTTGGAAATATGGTTGTTTACCGTTGTCGGAGCGGCATTTTGCATGGGCGCGAAGTGCCTGCTCTCATAGGCGACCGGAGCGGCGGCAAAGCCGGGGTTGGTCGCGATCAGCACTTCATTGGGTACCGAGCGCAAGCCGGGGCTGGCGGGGCGGGGCGCTTCCACGCCGCGGGTCAGCCCCTGCTGCACGGCTTTCAGTAATTTTTGCAAGGCGATCGGTTTTTCCAGGAAATTGAGGGCGCCGATGCGGGTCGCTTCCACCGCAGTGTCTATCGTCGCATGGCCGGACATCATGATGACGGGCATGGTCAGCACACCGTCGCGCTGCCATTCTTTCAGCAAGGTGACGCCGTCGGTATCCGGCATCCAGATATCCAGCAGCACCAGATCCGGACGCGACTCTACGCGGGCTTCGCGTGCCTGCTGGGCATTTTCCGCCAGTTGCACGACGTGTCCCTCATCGCCCAAAATCTCCGAGAGCAATTCCCGGATTCCCATTTCGTCATCGACGACCAATATGTTTGCCATAAATCTACCCTATTAAATTCATCGCTAGTGTCAAAGTCCGCACCTCTGCCGGGCGCTAGACTGTATTTCCAGTTTTTCTTAATTTTGACAGCAGCAGGATTCAGATACACGCAATCCGCCAGAAAATCATAATTACTGGCGCATCATGAATCCGGTGCTAACTTTAACAGCAAAATCGAAACTTTTGCACCGTTTGTATCGCTACGATTTTGAATATCGATTCTACCGCCATGCTCGTCTATGATTTTTTTGACCATGGGCAATCCCAAACCGGTGCCACGCGGCTTCGAGGTCGCGTACGGTTCGAACGCGCGCGCCAGGATTTTACTGCTGAAACCGGGGCCATTATCAATGATGGACAGCCTGACCGCAGAGCGTCCTTCCTTGTCGGCGCCGGTATACCGCACCACTTCGGTGGTGACGTCTATCTGCGGCTCGAAGCCGGGCTTGGCATTATCCGCGACCGCGTCCTGCGCATTTTGCAATAGATTATGTATCACCTGCCGCAATTGCGTGGCGTCGCCCATCACGGCCGGCAGGCCGGCCGCCAGGTTGACGCGGATCGCATCGCGCTCGTCGCCGGCCACGTACAGGTGCAGCACCTCGTCTATCAGCGCGCTCAGGTTCAGCGGTTTCAGCACGGCCGGCGGGGTCCTGGCATAGTCGCGGAAGTCGTCGACCATGCGTTTCATGGAAGTAACCTGGTTGACGATGGTGGTCGTGCTCTTGTTCAGGATGGACACGTCGGCTTCGCTCAGCTTGTCTTGCAGCTTCATTTGCAGGCGCTCGGCCGACAATTGTATAGGCGTCAATGGATTCTTGATTTCATGCGCCAGCCGGCGCGCCACTTCGCCCCAGGCGATCGACCTTTGGGCGGAAATGATATTGCTGATGTCATCGAACACCACTACATAGCCGGTGCCGGAGGCGACCGGCAGGTGCGAGCCGCGCGCCAGCAGCGTGATGCTTTGTTCCTCGGTATTGTTCTTGTCGCCGCTATGTTCGGTCGCGGTAGCGACGCTGGCGCTGGCCTGCATGCGCGGAATTTCTATCTGCTGCTGCCAGTGCTGCTCGTTTTCATTTTCGCCGCCGGCCGCCGATTGCGCATGCTGCTCGGAAAAGGCCTTGTCTATCGCCGCCGCGAAGGCATGCATGCCTTCGATCTCGGTCAGGCTCTTGCCGATGTCGCCTTCCAGGCTGCGCTGCAGTATCCGTTCCACCGATTCATTGCAGGTGACCAGGTGCCGGCTCTGGTCCAGCACCATCACCCCGGCCGACATATTGGCCAGCACCGATTCCAGGTAGGCCTTGGCGGTTTCCAGTTCGCTGCGGTTCTTTTCCACCGTGGCGCGGGCGTCCGACAGCTGCCGGGTCATGGTATTGAAGGATTGGGTCAGCGTGCCCAGCTCATCCGAGGTGGTGATGATGGGGCGCGGCGACAGGTTGCCTTCGGCCACCGCCTTGGTGCCCTCGGCCAGCAAGAGCAGCGGCCTGGCCAGTTCGCCGGAGATCATGAAGGCGCTGCCTATCGCCGCAAAGATCGCCAGCAGCAGGGTTAGCGTCAAGGTATACAAATACATTTTTCGCAAGCTGGCCCGGCTGCGCGAACGGATTTCATATTCGCTGGCGGCGTTTTGCAGGGACTCGGCATTGGCTGCCAGCTCTTTCGGCACCGGGTGTATCAGTTGCAGGTAGAAGTTGTCATTTTGCAGCGACAAGCCGGTATTCGAGGTCTGGATCGCCACCACCACCCGCGAGCGCAGCACGGTTTGGCCCTCGGCAGCCGGCTTGGCCACCGCCACTGCGCTGGCGCCGGGGCGCTCGGGGTCGGCCGCCGGCGAAGGCGCTTCGGGATTGCCCTCGG
Organism: Pseudomonadota bacterium; assembly: GCA_040390485.1. Taxonomy (GTDB): domain Bacteria; phylum Pseudomonadota; class Gammaproteobacteria; order Burkholderiales; family Burkholderiaceae_D; genus Undibacterium. The sequence goes on along the minus strand of JAZJYH010000029.1, from coordinate 14,271 downwards.
TGGCGGCATACGCGCGCGACAGGCTGGCCTTCCTGATCATCGCCGCAGTCGGTATTTCCGGCACCAGCGCCTTGACATCGGCATTCGCGGTGGCGATCACGCGCCCCCTGCTGTTGACGATGATGGCGTCCTGCACCTGCATCTGCTCGCGCAGGCGGGACAGGTGGATCGCCATCGACGCTTCCGACGGTTCCGATAATTGCGAGGCCATGTTGCGGGCCTTGCCCTGCAGGTCGGCCAGCGACAATTCCAGCGCGCTGCGGCCCAGGTTGAAGCCGGATTCCAGCGCCGATTCTATCTTGACGTCGAACCAGGATTCGATCGAGCGGCTGACAAACTGCACCGACACCACATAGATGACGGCCCCCGGCGCGATACCCACCAGGGCAAACAGCAGCACCAGCTTGGTCATCAGGCGCGAGCCGAACTCGCGGGCGCGATAGCGCTTGAACAGGCGCCACAGCAGCGTGGCCACCATGAACAGCAGGGCGCAGGCGATCAGCGCATTGGCGCCGGCCAGCCAGACGTAATATTGTTCCAGCCGGGATGAATTCTCTGACGCCGACATCAGGAAGAACAGCAGGATGCCCATTACAGCACCGCCGATAATCAGGGCGTACCGCAAAATTCTGGTCACTTCTCGTCCACCTTGAAGGTAAAGCGCTTCCAGTCGGACGATAATCGCCAGTCGCTGTTATTCAAAGCATTGATCTGGAAAGGCTGCTTGGCCACCTGGTTGATGTCCAGCTTCAGGCGCGCCGCCACATTGTAGGTGGCGCCATTGGTCAGCGAGCCTTTCTCGGCCACCAGCCAGCGGCGCGGCCGCAACACGGTGCCCATCGCCTCTTCCAGCGTGGCGAAGTTTTGCAGCAGGCTGCCGCTGGTGGTCGAGGTATATTGGCGGGTCCAGACGTTGTAGCCTATCTTCACCGTTTGCGAAGACTTGATGGCTTTTTCGTCAAACCAGTACCAGCGCGGCCGGGTCAATTCCACTTCGGTCGTGAAATACATGGGAATGCCGCGGGTAATCGCATCTTCCAGCGCATGGCTGAGGTCGAATGCAAAAGCGGTAGCTATCCGGTAGCCGTCTTCGCTGGATTCTATCCTGGCCGTGATCACTTCCGCCTCGGCCGCCTGGGCCGGCGCCTGCAACAAGAGCAGCAGGGCCAGCAGCAAGGACATCAGCAAATAAACAGGGCGTCTGATCATATGGTAATGAAAAGGCGTTGCATCGGTAATAAGAAAAGGATGGGTTTGACCGCCATCATATCTTGAAAGTTGCATTGGGCATATGTCGGCACAGCTTAGCCCGCCGGTTTTTGGAACAAGGCATAGAACAGGCCGTCATGATCCTTGCTGCCATCCGAGGTCGGCAATAGCTGGCCGGGGGCGTCCAGCCTGGTCGCATTGTGGCGTTTGGCGAACGCCGCCGCTTGGCCTTCGGACTCCATCGGCCAGATCGAACACGTCACCAGCAAGAGCTTGCCTTCCGGCTTCAGCATGGACCACAGATTGTCCAGGATACGTGCCGACAGCGCCGACAGCTGGGTGGCGTCCGACTTGCGGCGCAGCCAGCGGATATCCGGATGGCGCCTGACGATGCCGGAGGCGGTGCACGGCACGTCGGCCAGGATACGATCAAACAGCTGGCCGTCCCACCAGTTGGATTTGCTGGCGTCGCCGACTTTCAGCGTCGCGTTCAGGCCCAGCCGGTCCAGGTTTTCCTGGACCCGGGTGATGCGCTTGGGGTCGGCGTCCAAGGCCGTCAGATGCAGGTCGGCCAGTTCCAGCAGGTGCCCGGTCTTGCCGCCCGGGGCGGCGCAGGCGTCCAGCACCCGCATGCCGTCGGCGGCGTCCAGCAGCGGCGCCGCCAACTGAGCAGCGGCGTCCTGTACCGAGGCGTGGCCCTGGTCGAAGCCGGGGATCTGGTGTACCGGCACCGGCCTGACCAGGCGTATCGCATCCGGACCTATCTGGCTGGCGTCCATCTGCTGCTCTGCCAAGGTGCGCAGATAGTCGGCCACGCTGGTTTGGCGGCGGTTTACCCGCAGGGTCAGCGGTGGCGGCAGGTTACCGGAGCGTAAAATCGCCTGCCAGTCCTTGGGGTAGGCGGCCTTGCACTGGTCTATCCACCAGGTAGGGTAATTCCATAGCGCCGCCGGCTGTTTCAAGACTGTGCCGGTCAGCTCATCCTGCTCGCGCAGGAAGCGGCGCAGGATGGCATTCACCATGCCCTTGGCGTGCGCCATATGCGGGTTGGACGATGCCGCGGTCACCGCCTGGTCCACCACCACGAAGGCCTCGTAGGGCAAATCCTCGTCATCTACCTTGATGATCAGGGTCAGCGCGCAGCATAGCAGTCCATATAACAGGGCCGGCTCCGGCGCCTTGCTGGTCATCGCGGTCAGCAGCGCATCGGCCCGGCCGACCTGGCGCATGGTGCGGTAAGAGATATCCTGGATCGCGCCGCGCGCCTGCGGCGAGGCATTGTTTTGCGTGAAAACCTTGCTCAAAGCCTGCGGCAAGGCCGTACCCTCGAGCACATGGGCGACCGCCTGGGCCGCCCCCAGCAAGCTGAAAGCGAGGGAATCGGGCTTGACCTCGACCGCCTTGAAGTCGGCGGGAGCGGGTCTGGAGATGGTTTTTCTGGATGGCGGCAACATAGGGCTACTGGATGGGATACGTAAATCGGAAAACAAACGGCCCGGAGACACCACAATACTACGCACCGTGCCTCCAGGCCCGTTTTTTGAATTCAAACCGAAACACACGTTGTAGCGCTACATCAATAATGCAATGCCGGCATGTGTTTTGGTTTGAATACAGGTCGCCAGGCTTGCCCCTGTTCCCCCTAGTTCCTGGTAGTTGCCAGTTTGATGCCCAGGGCGACAAAGGCGCTGCCGACCATTCTTTCCAGCCATAGCTTGATCTTGGGATTACGGCCTGCACGGCGCGCTAGTGTACCAGCCAAAAAGGCTGTTCCGCTGTTCCAGACGGTGCTCATCGCAACAAAAGTCGCCCCCAATAGCAAAAATGCCACGGTTTTATGCTGCGCATCGGCCTGCACGAATTGCGGGAAAAATGACAAGAAAAACAAGACTACCTTGGGATTCAGGATATTCGTCAGCACCGCTTGCCAGAACACGGTCTTCAAGGGGCGCACGTCCTGCATCACCGGGGAATCGGTAGGCCGCATGGGCTTGGCCAGCACCATCCGTATGCCCAGGTAGACCAGGTAGGCGCCGCCGGCCAGCTTGATCACGGTAAACGCCGTGGCCGAAGTGGCCAGGATCGCGGTCAGGCCAAAGGCCGAGGCGACGCAATGGAACAGGCAGCCGAAAGATATTCCTAGCGCCGAGACCAGGCCGGCGGCCCGGCCCTGGGCCACGCTGCGGCCTATGATGTAGGCCGTATCCGGGCCCGGCGTGGCATTCAGCAGCAGGACGGCGGCACAAAACAGCCCGAAATTGACGATACCAAAGCTGTTCATGATGAAATTTCTTGTTGGTAATCCATGCTGAAGGCTCAGTCCCGGTTTTGCCGCCGGCTTCAAGGCGGGCTTGATGGCGGCTTTTTCGTTGCTCTTTTCAGCTGCTGATTAGCTAATTTATAGGCTGAGTGGCTGGCTCAATGGACGGCTGTATGCTTGGCCCGGCAGGCTGGCAGGCTCGGGCATCAGCCCTTGCCGGTCCAGCCAGGCCCGGACGTCGTCAAATACCCGGTCTGCATCCAGTTCATTGAAGATCTCGTGATAAAAACCGTCATAGAAATGCGCGGTCGCCTGGCTAGCGGGCAACTGGGCAAAGAAGCGGCGGCTGCCGGCCGGGTCTACCAGCCGGTCGTCCGCCGCCACGATCATCAGCACCGGTATCTTCAGCTGCGTGGCGTGTCCGGCCGCATAGTCTATCGACTTCAGCATGCTGCCCAGCAGGCGGGCGCTGATCTTGGGGTGCACCAGCACATCATTCTGATAGGCTTGCACGACTTCCTTGTCGTGCGACAGGTAGCGGGTGTTCACGCCGTTGGCCACGCCCACGCCGGGTATCAGCGCCGTCGCCGCTTTCAGCAAGAGCAGCTGGATGGCCGACATGCGCAACGCCAGCGCCGGTGAGGACAGGATCAGGCCGCGCAAAGGCGCCAGGCCGGCGGTCGCGAAGCGGGCCGCAAACAGTCCGCCCATGCTATGTCCCAGCAACAGAGGCGGCGCCGATAACTGGCGCGAAAAATCGTTGACCACCAGGCGCGCATCGCGCAGCATCGCCTCTTCATCCGGCACGTCGCCGCGTGCGCCGCCGGATTTGCCATGGCCGCGATGGTCGTAGGTCCTGACCACGAAGCCCAGCGCGTTGAAGAAACGTGCGACATGAGCATAGCGGCCGCAATGCTCACCCAGGCCATGCATGATCACGATGCCGTGGCGTACCGGCGCCGTCTGCTCGCCGGATAACTGCCCGGCCAGCGGCCAATCCCTGACAAACAGGGAGGTGCCGTCTATGGTTTTCAGTTGAAATTCGCTCGTATCCTCTATGTGGGACGTCATCAAACGCCCCAGATCACGTCGCAGTGTATCTTGTTGGCGGCGCGCAGCATGGCCAGCAGAGGATAGGCGCGGGCGGAAAAGCTGACAGGCTCTATCTTTTCGTGCTCATTGTCGTCGATATTGTCGCTATGGTGCACGTCGATATCCCTTTGCACGATCTCTGAAACAGGGTGGACCTTGCTTTCATTAATAGCGGCTTCAATGATCTTGATGGCACCTTCAGTTTCTGCAGATGTGATGACGCCCATTTCCACGTCCTTGTGGAGCAGCTCCAGTATGCGACGGGCATGCTCTTTGTACATGGTAACTTCGGCAGCAGCTTTCGATTCGAAAGTGATTAACATGAAACCAACTCCTTATTTTCGTTGTTCGAGCAATAGCATGACCTTGGTCTGCCTTGCGCCTGGATGACGGCAAGCATTTCCTATGCTTGCTTCCGGCCCAGATCAGTGGGGTCACTTTAATAATAATCCGAAAAATCAATTGTCGCAGAGTGCTGGCGAACAAAAGACGATTTTTTTCTTTCCGATACAAATTGCACGCAAAAAACGGGCTTGAGCACGCCATTTTCCCGGGAACAGCGATAATATGATCGATTAAGATGTCCCGCACGGGCCGGCCTGGCCGGTATTGGTCGCGCAGCAGCGTGACCTTTCTTCAATGCAAAAACATGCCAAAAGCATGCCCAAAACATGCGATTGCGCTAGCACGGGATACGCATTGTTCAGCGGGTTTTAAACGAGGTCATGAAAGTGTCTATCGTATCGCGGGTCACCATCTTTTCATTTCCCATGATGACGGCCTGGTATACCCATTGCTCGCTGGCCACGAAGCGCGCCGCCAGCACCACGGCCTGGCCGTTTTGCAAATTGCCGCGCGCTTCCACGTCGTAGGAACGGCTTTGCTTGCTGCCGTTGGTGGTTGCGGTCGACGCGGCCCCGGTTTTTTCGCTGGTAATGCGGCCGTTGATGTTTTTCAGCATGCCTTCCTTCATCCCTTCCAGCGCCGCCAGCGCTTGCGCACTATCCGGCAGCTTGGCGCTGCCCACTGCAAACGTGGTGCCGTCCACCTCGGCGGCCACCATGTTCATGGTCATTTTGATACCATGCAAATCTATCTGGCGCGAAAAGGAAGCCGGCTTGGCCGGCAATAAGGCCGTATATGGTGCGTCGCTGCCGTGCACTTCGCGCCAGTCCAGCTTGGGAGTGCAGGCTAGCAGGGCCAGGGCGGCGACGCCCGCGGAAATTCCCCGTATCAGGGCGCGATTCAGAGTGGTATTTTGCACAGGATGAAGATTTGTTGTCATAGTAGGTAAGTATTGTAAGCGATGCGCGGACCGGCAGCAGCGCCGTTTATCGACTGCCATTGCCGGTCGGCCCATCGATAGCGCAATTCATCGTAGCGCGGTGGCGCCGACAAATCCGGCTTGCTACAGTTGATCCATGCGACTCCATCGCATGAGAGACTTAACAGGAGAATGTAGATGAAAAATAGTTCACGCGCTGCCATCACAGAACTGCTGCGCGAGGTCGTGCAGGCCTTTGCCGGCTTGCTGGCGTACGGCGGCCGCGCGCTGATGCGCATGCCCTTGCCGCGCCTGATGCTGATTTGCCTGGGCTTGGCGATGGCGCTGACCATCCTGCCGCTGGCCCTGAGCCTGTTCGTGGTTTTCCTGGGCCTGAAGCTGCTATTGCTGCTGGCGATGCTGGCCGTCAGGAAGGCGCGCCGCCCGCGCTTGCTCGGTCATTCCGGCAGCCAGCCTGGGGGATAGGCATGAGTGAGCAGGCCAGCAATCGCTTCTTACCGCTCTTGCGTGAGATAGGTGCAACTACTGCCGTTATCTGGTGGGCTTTTTTCGACTGGCTGGCGGTGGTCTCGTGGCGCAACCTGGGCATCATCTGTTTCCTGGCGCTGATGATCGCCGGCATGTCCGGCGCGCCGCAATTGGCGGTGCTGTTCGCCTTGCTGTCGTTTGGCGTCAAGGTACTGGCCGGCGGCAAGCGCCGCGCCGACCTGGCCGCCGACGCGGCCACCACCCGCGCCAATGTGGAGGCGCTGGAAAGACGTCTGCTGGAAGCGCAGATGGCCACCCTGCAGGCGCAGATAGAACCGCATTTTCTGTTCAATACGCTGGCGCTGATCGGCCAGCTGATAGAAACCGATCCGCCGCAGGCAGCCCGCATCCACACCCACCTGATCCAGTATTTGCGCTCGGCCATGCCGCAAATGCGCGACCAGGGCGGCGGCACCCTGGGACGGCAGATGGATTTGTCGCGCGCCTACCTGACCATCATGCAGGCCCGCATGCGCGACCGGCTGACGGTGGCGATAGAGCTGCCCGCAGGCCTGGCCGATGCGCCTTTCCCGCCGATGATGATACAGACCCTGGTGGAAAATGCGATCAAGCACGGGCTGGAACCGAAAACCGAGGGCGGCCATATCGACATCCGCGCCAGCGTGCGCGACGGCTACCTGGATGTGGAAGTCATCGACAACGGCGTCGGGTTTAACCTGCACGCGGGCGACGGCATAGGGCTGGCGAATATACGCGAGCGCCTGAAAATGCTGTTCGGCGCCAACGCCCAGCTGATCATCGAGGCGCCAGCGCAAGGCGGTGCCTACACCTGCGTACGGGTACCTTATATAAACAATGGGGCGTTCAAACCATGAATCCAGCGGCAAGCAGCAAAACGGTCACCGCACTGATCGTCGATGATGAGCCGCCCATGCGCGAGCAGCTGCGGGCCCGCCTGCGCGTCGCCTGGCCAGAGCTGATGATCGTCGGCGAGGCCGGCAACGGTATCGAGGCGGTGGCCTTGAGCGGGGTACTGAGGCCGGAGGTCGTGTTCCTGGACATCCGCATGCCGGGCCAGAGCGGCCTGGAAGCGGCCCGGCTGCTGATGCGGCAATGCCATATCGTGTTCGTGACGGCCTACGACGAATACGCGGTGCACGCGTTTGAGCAGGGCGCGCTGGATTACCTGCTGAAGCCGGTGGACCCCGAGCGGCTGCGTCGCACCTGCGCCCGCCTGCAAGAGCGGATCGCGCATTTGCAGCGCGCTAGCGCCGTACCCGAGAATATAGAGCAGCTGCTGAGCCAGCTGCTGCAGCAGGCGCAGGCGGGCGTGGGCAGGCGCGACTATTTGCGCTGGATACAGGCCAGCTCGGGCACCGCGCTGCGGATGATCAGCACGCGGGAGATCCTGTTTTTCCAGTCGGATGAAAAATATACGCGGGTGCAGACGGAGCAATCCGAAGTCTTGATACGCAAGACCCTGAAAGAGCTGGAGGATGAGCTCGACCCCGGCGAATTCTGGCGCATCCATCGCTCTACCCTGGTCAGGGTGGACGCCATCGTGGCGGTCACGCGCGATATGCGGGGCCGGCAGATGGTGACTTTGCGTAATCATGCGGAGCGGCTGGAGGTGAGCCGGAATCACTCGCATCTGTTTCAGCAGATGTAATTCAGCAGATGTAATACTGTGGACTGATTTGATGTAAGGCTTTGTCCACGAAAAACACGAAAGACACGAAAAAAGACAGGAATTCTGAGGCAATTAATTTTCGTGCTTTTCGTGCTTTTCGTGTTTTTCGTGGACGATGCCTTTCTTCCTATGCATAGGAAGCATCAGCCTCGCCAGCAAGCAGGTTCCTAGTGCGGCGCCGGTTTGAATGCCCGCACGGCAATCACCACCCCGGCACATAACATGGCGACCCCCATCAAAATTTGCGGCGCTGGCGGGTTGCCGCGCAGGATGAAGGCGTACAGCAGGGCGGACAGGGTTTCGAATACGATCAGCTGGCCGGCCAGGCTGGTCGGCAGTTTCTGGCTGGCGTGGTTCCACAGCAGGGTGCCCAGCCAGGAAGCCAGCAGGCCCAGGGTCAGCATCAGGCCGATGAAGCTGAGTGGGTGCGGGCCTAGCGGGTAGTCGTAGGCCGTGCTGCCGCCCACATGCTGGTAGATGCCGTAGGCGGCGAAGCCGACGGCGGCCATGGGCAGGGTGGCCAGGCCTTGCGCGGTGGCCCAGGTAGAGGAATAGATGTGGGTGTGCAGCTTCATGTAGCGGCTGTTCATGATCGGGTACCAGGTCCAGGCGGCGACCGCGATCAGCGCCACCAGGCCGCCCTTGGCATAGTCGGCCAGGCTGCGCTTGCCGTCCAGGTGGGCCAGTTCGCTGGCGTTGACCAGCATCAGGCCGATGAAGATGATCAGCAGCGGCAGCGCCAGCTTTTTCCAGGCGATGGCGTCGCTGGCGCGGTGCGGCGACCAGTTGCTGCAGATCGCGATGACCACCGGCAGCGTGCCTATCAGCATGGTCGGCAGCGGCGCATCGGCCAGCTGGATCGCGCTGGCCAGCGCCGCGTAGTAGATGATATTGCCGATCAGCGCCAGCTTGCCGGCGGCGATCCAGTCCTGGCGGCGCAACTGGGCGATGCGCCTGCGGTCCAGCCAGGCCGGAACCAGGGCGATCAGGCCGAAGGCAGTGTAACGGCCGAAAGACAGGATGGCGCCGGGATAGTCGGGCAGCAGCAAGGGGGTAATGAACACCAGGCCCCAAACCAGGCCGGCGCCCAGGGCGGCCAGCACGCCGCCTAGCATGATGGCTGGCCCGGGAACTTGCAGATTTTCAGTTTCATAATGCGACGCCTATACGAGGAGTCTGCATTATCCGCGCGTTGCGAGCTCCGGTCTTGTACCAATTTGCTGTTGGTATTGCGCCGGCGTCACGCCATAGGCGCGTTTGAACCAACGGTTCAGGTGGCTCTGGTCGGTCAGGCCGACTGCGGCGGCGGCATCGGACGGGGTATTGCGTTGTGCCAACAGGTGCTTGGCCCTGGCAGTACGGCGCGCCTGTATATACTGGTGCGGCGTGACGTGGTAGATCGCGGTGAAACTGCGCACGAAATGAAACATCGACAAGCCGGCCTCGGCTGCCAGTTGCTCTATGCGCAAGCTTTGGTCCAGCTGGTCTTCTATGCAGTCCAGCACGCGCTGCATGGACAGGCTCCGTCTTTGCTGTTGGCTGGATGGTGCTGCCTGCAGCGGCAATTGTGCATTCTTGCCGTAGCGGCTGACCACGCCGTCGATCAATTGGGTGAAGCTGGAGACAAAAGCTACATCGTCGCCGGCCTGCCACATCGTCTTGAAAGCCTTGCGGTAGGCGCCGGCCAGCAAGGGGTCGTGCACCGCTGCGTTCGGAAAAAAAGCCTCGGTGCCGGTCATGTCCAGCAGGGTTTGCGGCTCTATGTACAGCATCTGGTAAGTCCAGCCGCCTTCCACCTCGGCCTGGCCGGTATGCATTTCATCGGGATTGAGCAAGACCACGGTGCCCGCCGGGGCGACGTGCTCCTGTCCCTGGTAACGGAAGCGTTCCACGCCCGCCTCTATCGCTCCTATCGAATACCCCTCGTGCACATGCGGCGCAAACGCGTGGTCCACCAGGCGTGCCGAATACAGTTCCACACCCGGCAGGTGGGGACTGGTCTTGAAGGTGACAAATTCGCTGGGGTGGTGGAACACGATGGCATCCGGGGTGGGAACACCTCCATCATAGAGGATTTTCAGCAAGCAGGCGGGCCGCCGGCCGCTGGGCTTCAGCTTCTTGCTATTTAACCACGGCGCCCGGTATTTGTCCTGCACCTGAGCCTTACTCCTGAAAAACATCGCTTTACTTATTTCCCGGCCTCCCTTATTTTTCCTCTATCCAAAATTGCTGGGGGAAAACGTGAAGCGTATCCTGAAATCCGTGCTGGCCCTGTTGTTGCTGGTCCTGCTGGGGCTGGCGGTCTGGCTGGTCTATCAATTCAATCACCCCCCTGAATTAAAGCCGTATGCCGGACTGGCGATGCCGGCGGCCAGCACGCCGGCAGAACAGCCGGACGGGCTGCGTGTGACCTTCCTCGGAGTTGCCACGCTCTTACTGGATGACGGCGAGACCGCAATCCTGACCGACGGCTTTTTCACCCGGCCGGACCGGATGACGGTGCTGACCGGGAAGGTGGCGCCGGACCCGGCCCTGATACGCCAGAGCTTGCAGCGGGCCGGCATCCAGCGCCTGGCGGCCGTCATCGTGGCGCATTCCCACTACGACCATGCGATGGATGCGCCCGAGGTGGCCAAGCAGACCGGGGCCCTGCTGGTGGGCTCGGAGTCCACCGCCAATGTGGGGCGCGGCTGGGGTTTGCCGGAGCAAGGCATACGCGTGGTGAAGGGCGGAGAGCAACTGGATTTTGGCCGCTTCCATGTGCAACTGCTCAAGAGCCGGCATGCGCCTACCGGCTTCACCGGCGGCGAGATCAGCCAGCCGCTGGTGCCGCCGGTGCGGGCTATCGACTACAAGGAAGGGGATAGCTATTCCCTGCTGATACAGCATGGGCGACGCAGCCTGCTGGTGCAGAGCAGCGCCGGTTTCGTGGACGCCGCCTTGCAGGGCCGGCACGCGGATGTGGTATTCCTCGGGGTGGGTACGCTGGGCATGCAGCCGGCATCGTTCCGGCAGGCCTATTGGCAGCAGGTGGTGCAGGCGGTAGGCGCGCGCCGGGTGTTTCCCATTCATTGGGACGATTTTACCCGGCCGCTGGGGCAGGACCTGGTCGCCCTGCCTTATCCCTTCGATGATTTCTCCACTTCCATGGACTTCATCGTCAAGCGCGGCAAGCTGGACAAGGTCGAGGTCAGGCTGGCGCCGGCGTGGACAAAGATAGACCCGTTTGCCGGCCTCTAGTTTGGCGGACGCGGCAATTATCCAGCGCCACGCGTCGGCCATGTGATCGCGGGCCGGCGGCGAGTTTAAGCATGCAATTTGCCCGCAAACCACACATTTGGGCAAAGTAGCGGCTAAAATAGCCTGGTTCCCGGCGTTGCGCCTGCCCTATGGCCGGCGCCGCCTCATAGCTAGTGAACTGTAACAATGAATTCGAGAGTGCCTGTCACGTGCTCGCCGCGCATGACTGTGTTGCAAATGCTCACGATAGCTAGCTATCGCTGTGCTTTGCGCCTTGTCCTGCACGCCGGGCACGCGCCCTTCACTCTCGATTCAACTGTTACAGTCCACTAGTCCCCCAATTAACCTATCCGGTGCTGCGATGCCATTTCGATTTTCTGTTTGTTCCGCTTTGTTTGCCTTGACGCTGTTGTCCGGCTGCGACAGGCTGGGTATCGCGGACCCGGTCAAGGAGGCCGCCAGCAAGGAGGCCGACGCGCGCGCCACCGGCAGCGCCTGCCGTCACGCCGGACGGGCGATAGAAGACTGCTACGCCATCAATCCCGACGCTTCCCGGGCTGCCGTGTATTCAGGCTGGAAAGAGATGAACGACTACATGCGCGAAAACAAGATCGAGGTGGTCAAGCCCGAGCTGGCCGCTGCGGCGCCGCCGCCCAAGCCGGCCGCCGAAGGCGAGGCCAGCGCCAGTGCAGCGGCCAGCGCCAGTGCTAGCGTGGAGGCAAAGCCGGCCAAGGCGCCGAAGAAATCCGCCGCGCACTAGGGCCTGAACCCATTTGCCCTAGCCCTGTTTTTGCTCGAAGCGCGCCGCAAAGGTCTCCGGCGCCAGCCTGACCGCATTGGTCATGAACGAGATCGTGTGGTAATAGCCTATCAAGGCCAGCATTTCCAGCAATTGTTCTGCCGAGAAGTGCTGCGCCAGGCCATTCCATACCGGATCCGACACCCGGCTATGCTGGTGCAGGTCATCGGCCAGTTGCAGCAGCAATAATTCCGGCTCCGGCCAGCTTGCCGCGTCCGGCGGGAATGCCAGCGTGGCGGCGACCTCGGTTTCAGTCAAGTTGGCGCGGCCGGCGAACATGCTCACGTGCACCCCCCATTCATATTCCGAGCCGCAAGCCGCGGTGGTCCTCAGGATCAGGATTTCGCGCGTGCGCAGGCTGAGGCTGCCCTTGTCCAGCAGACTGCCGGCAAACATCTTTTGCAAGACGCGCGGGCTGCGCGCCATGGTGCGGAACAATTGCAGGGGTTCCATCCCGGCCGGCATCACCTTGGCGAAGGCTTCCGCGGCGGCGGCTTCATATGGCGGTGATGCAGGGGTAATACGGGGCGTGCCAACAACAGGGGCAGGATTGTTCATGATGATTCCTCCGAAAAATTATTTATACAAGGGCATGGCTGTCATATTCTGCTACACGCGAATGCTACTAAAACAGTAGCATGCTACGAATAGTGTAGCATATCGAAATAAAAATTTCGCGAGAGTAGAAAGGAACGACCATGAGCCTGCCTAAAGCCGGGGCCGCCGTGCGCGGATCGCGCACCGGGCGCCCTGTGATGGCTTTGCTGGACCTGCTGGGACGGCGCTGGATGCTGCGCGTGATCTGGGAATTGCGCGGCCCCGCGCTGACTTTCAGGGAGCTGCAGGGCTGCTGCGACGAAATGTCGCCTACCGTACTGAACCAGAGGCTGCGCGAGCTGCGCGACGCGGAAATTGTGGTATTGGCCGAGGAGGGCGGTTACTCGCTGAGCAAATCCGGTGTACAGTTGCTGGAAGCCCTGATGCCTTTGCAGAAGTGGTCGGATAAGTGGGGCAAGAACCTCTATCAAAAATGAAAGGCCGCTGTGAAATTACCCTGGCGTTGTTGCGCCGCCTAGCCGTGCTAAAGCACTGTCTTCGTCGGCGACGCCTAGCCAGGATAACTTCACAACAGCCTCTTAAGCAGAGTCGCTGTATTAGCGCCAACAATATCGCCGGAGACAAAAAATCATGACAACAACCGCCTTGACCGAAAACCAGGAATTCATCGTCGAGCGCGAGAATTTGCGCAGCAGCAAATTCATCAGCTCGGCCCTGCCTACCGCTGACACCCTGGCGGACGGCCAGGTATTGCTGAAAATAGACAAGTTTGCGTTTACCTCCAACAATGTCACCTATGCGGCGTTCGGCGAGGCCATGTCCTACTGGAATTTTTTCCCGGCGCCTGAAGGCTGGGGCAAGATCCCGGTCTGGGGTTTTGCCGAAGTCGTGCTGTCCAGGCACGAGGCGATCAAGCCCGGGGAGCGCTTTTACGGCTACTATCCGATGTCCTCGCACGTGGTGGTGCAGCCGGGGCGCTGCAGCGATACTGGCTTTATCGACGCCGCCGAACACCGGCAGGCCATGCACGCCTTGTACAACCAGTACCTGCGCACCAGCACCGACGCTGCCTACACGGCAGACAGCGAAGACCAGCAGGTATTGCTGCGGCCGCTGTTCATCACCTCGTTCATGATAGACGACTTCCTGGCCGATAATGACTTCTTCGGTGCGCGCACTGTGCTGCTGTCCAGCGCCTCCAGCAAGACCGCATACGGCCTGGCCTTCATGCTGTCGCAGCGCAGTAAGGAGCAGTGCCGGGTGATAGGCCTGACTTCGGCTGCGAATGCCGCCTTTGTGGCGGGCCTGGGCTGCTATGACCAGGTAGTCACCTATGACCAGCTGGCGTCCCTGCCCGCCGATGTTCCCGTCGTGTATGTGGACATGGCGGGCAATGGCCAGTTGCGCAGCGATCTTCATCATCACTACCGTGACAATATGAAATACAGCTGCGCGGTCGGCGGCACCCACTGGGACGAACTGGGCGGCGGCGCCAATTTGCCGGGTGCGCGACCGGCGCTGTTTTTTGCGCCGGCCCAGATCAAGAAACGCATGGCCGATTGGGGCCCGGGCGGCGTGCAGCAAAAGCTGGCGCTGGCCTGGCAGCAATTCATGCAGCCGGTGATGGATAAGGACCAGGGCTGGATGCG
>JAZJYH010000028.1:0-108830 GCA_040390485.1 Pseudomonadota bacterium | reverse complement strand
TGTTGCAGCCCGCTGACAGTGCTGGCACTGCGGCGCGTGCTGCGCCTAGCCCTGCGCCTGTTTAGACTCATTCGCACACCCAAATTGAATGTCAACACGCCCTAGGGCCGTCAGCGCTCCAGCATTTTCTCTGCGGCTGTCTTGCCGACGTATTTAAGTAGCAGACGCAGCGTGGATCAAAGACCCCGCAAAGGGGGCGTGCCGCTGGCCTGGGTCAGCCAAGCGCCGTCGCATGAGTCGCTTCGGTGTCTGGCCCGGCAATATTTTAATTGTCAACGGGCCTTAGCAGGCCGGGTAGTTGACCGTCACCACATGCACCGCCAGGCCACCGAGCGAGGTTTCCTTGTACTTGTCCATCATGTCGGCGCCGGTCTGGCGCATGGTTTCTATTACCTGGTCCAGGCTGACATGGTGGGTGCCGTCGCTTCTCAGGGCCAGCGAGGCCGCCGTAATCGCCTTTACCGCACCCATGCCATTGCGTTCTATGCAGGGGATTTGCACCAGTCCACCTATGGGGTCGCAGGTCATGCCCAGGTGGTGTTCTATGCCGATTTCGGCAGCGGATTCGATTTGCTCATTGCTGCCGCCCAGCGCGGCAGTCAGGCCGGCCGCCGCCATCGCGCAGGCCACCCCGACTTCGCCCTGGCAGCCTATCTCGGCGCCGGAGATCGAGGCATTGCGCTTGCACAGCATGCCGATTGCGGACGCCACCAGCAGGAAATTGCGCACGCCCTGTTCGGGGTTGCTGGGTTTGCAGTCTTCCGCATAGTAGCGCAGCACCGCCGGGATGATGCCTGCAGCACCGTTGGTGGGGGCGGTAACGACCCGCCCGCCAGCGGCATTTTCTTCATTGACCGCCATCGCATACAGGCTGACCTTGTGCATGCCGTCGTGCGGCAGCACATCCTTGCTTTCATTAGCCGTTTGCCACAGTTTGGCAGCGCGTCGTTTGACATGCAGGCCGCCGGGCAGCTCGCCCGCCACTTGCAAGCCGCGTGCGATGCAGCCTTTCATGACGGCCCAGATGCGGTCCAGGCCGGCGTCCAGCTCGGCGTCGCCGGCGTGCACGTTTTCATTGGCGCGCAACATTTGCGCGATACTGAGGCCGCTGCGCTTGCCATGCGCCAGCAGGTCTTCCATTTTGGCGAAAGGGTAGGGGATCTGTACCGCAGGCTCTTGCGCAGAGGATTTGGAGTTTTCCAGTTCTTCCTCGGCGTAGATGAAACCGCCGCCGGTGGAGTAGAACACGCGCTCGCAGACGCTGCCGTCATTGCGGGTCAGCGTAAAGCGCATGCCGTTTGGGTGGCCGGGCAGCACTTCCTGCTTATGCCACAGCAGGTCGTCGGCGATATTGAACTTGATGCTGTACTCACCCAGCAAGCGCAGGGAGCCGCTGCCGGCCACCGCCGCCAGCTTGCCGTCCACGCTGTCCGGCACCAGGTCTTGCGGGGTCTCGCCCATCAGGCCCAGCAGGATGGCCTTGTCGGTGGCGTGGCCGTGGCCGGTCAGTGCCAGCGAGCCATACAGCGCGACCTGCACTTTGCTGGCCTTGAACAATTCCGGGCACTCCAGCAGGAAGCGGCGTGCGGCCAGCATCGGTCCTACGGTGTGAGAACTGGACGGACCTACGCCTATCTTGAATAAATCAAATACCCGCATGTCCATATAGTTCTCTTTTCGTCTCTATTTATAATGATGCCGCTTAGGCGGCTTGCTCAGGCAGCCCGCTCAGGCAGCTTGATTCAATGCTCCCTGCTGCACCTTGATATTGGCGAGCATGTCGGTGACCAGTTCTTGCAAATCTACTTCTGCCTGCCAGCCCCATTCGGCGCGGGCGACGCTGTCATCCAGGCTGTCGGGCCAGCTATCGGCGATGTCCTGGCGGCTGTCCGGCTGGTAGTGTATGTCAAATGCAGGCAAATTTTGTTTGATTGCAAGCGCCAATTGCCGTGGATTAAAGCTCAAACCGGCCACATTGTAGGCGGAACGTACGCTTAATTTGGCCGCCGGCGCAGCCATCAGCGAAATCGTCGCGCGTATCGCATCCGGCATGTAGATCATCGGCAGCGTGGTTTCTGCGCTGAGGAAACAGGGGTAGCTTTCACCCCGCAGTGCAGCATGGAAAATCGCGATCGCATAATCGGTGGTGCCGCCGCCCGGGGGCGACTTGTAGCTGATGATGCCGGGGTAGCGGATGCTGCGCACATCGACGCCGTATTTCTGGAAATAGTATTCGCACAGGCGCTCGCCAGCCAGCTTGCTGATACCGTAGATTGTGCTGGGATCCATCACTGTCAGCTGCGGCGTTTGCTCGGCCGGCGTATTGGGGCCGAAAGCCGCGATGGACGAGGGCCAGAACACTTGCAGCGGCTTGCCTTCCAGGCCGCGTATCCTGGCCAGTTCCAGGATATTCAGCAGGCCATCCATATTCAGCGTCCAGGCCTTTAATGGCGCCTGTTCGCCGGTGGCCGACAACATCGCTGCCAATTGGTACACCTGGGTGATCTGGTATTGCTCGGCGATCTGCGCCAGGCGGCTATTGTCCAGCACGTCGACCACTTCATACACCTTGGCGCCGTACAGGCTGCGCGGGCTGATGTCGGCGGCGACTACATTGTCTGCACCGTATTTGGCGGCCAGTGCATCCACCAGCTCGCTGCCGATTTGGCCGTTGGCGCCTATGACTAAAATACGTTCCATGCTGATTTTCCTTATTTCAACAAACCGAGTTCGCGGCCGGCTTGCGCAAAGGCTGCCAGTGCGGTGTTTAATTGTTCCGTGCTGTGCGCTGCCGACAGCTGTACCCTGACCCGCGCTTGACCCATGGGTACCACCGGATAGAAGAAGCCGGTCACCAGCACGCCCAGTTCATACAGGCGCGCTGCAAATTTCTGCGCGACCGGGGCGTCGAACAGCATCACCGGGACCACCGGATGCGTGCCCGGTTTGATGGTGAAGCCCAAGGCCTCGATCTCGCGGCGGAAGTGGGCTGTATTCGCATGCAGGCGGTCGCGCAATTCCGTCGACGAGGACAGGCGCTGCAATACCGACAGCGAGGCGCCGGCAATCGACGGCGCCAGGGTATTGGAGAACAGGTAGGGGCGCGATTTCTGGCGCAGCGTGTCGATCACTTCCTTGCGCGCGGCGGTAAAGCCGCCCATCGCGCCGCCCAGTGCCTTGCCCAGGGTGCCGGTAATGATGTCGATGCGTCCCATCACGTGATGGTGCTCATGCGTACCGCGGCCGGTGGCGCCCATGAAGCCGGACGCATGGCATTCGTCTATCATGACCAGCGCGCCGTATTGGTCGGCCAGGTCGCAGATTTTGTCCAGCTGGGCAATCGTGCCGTCCATCGAGAATACGCCGTCGGTGACGATGACCTTGTGGCGCTTGCCTGCCGCAGCCTGCAACTGCACTTCCAGGTCGGCCATGTCGTTATGCGCATAGCGGTAGCGCGCCGCCTTGCACAGGCGGATGCCGTCGATGATGGAGGCATGGTTCAGTGCATCGGAAATGATCGCATCCTGCTCGTCAAACAGCGGCTCGAATACGCCGCCGTTGGCGTCGAACGCCGCCGCGTACAGGATGGTGTCTTCCATGCCCAGGAATTCGGAGATCGCGCTTTCCAGCTGTTTGTGCACGGTCTGGGTGCCGCAGATGAAGCGCACCGAGGACAGGCCGTAGCCGAATTCCTCGGTCGCCTTGATGGATGCCTGCACCATGGATTCGTCGCCGGACAGGCCCAGGTAGTTGTTGGCGCACATATTGATCAGCTTGCGGCCGTCGTCGCAGGTCACTTCCGCGCCCTGGCGCGAGGCGATTACCCGCTCAGGCTTGTACAGGCCTTGCTGGCGCAGGGAGTCGAGATTGCCGGCCAGGCCGGTGAAAAATGCCTGCTTGGAATTAGTTGTGCTCATTGCTACTCCCGGATGAATGATTTGCATAAACCCCAACTACCATGCTACAACAACTACTGGAGATGGATTTTTTTACAAATCATTGAATAATTCGATATTGAGAACTAAAGTTCAATATATCGAATTTTATCTATGCTTATTAAACTATGCAAGGAAATTTATGAAGAAAGCGGTTGCCAATACGCCGCCGGAAGTCGGTGCAACCCTGCAGCGCATGCGGCTGGAGCGCGGTCTGACCCTGGAAGACCTGTCGCGCACCGCGGGCGTGTCCAAATCCATGCTGTCGCAAATAGAGAGGGAAAAGGCCAATCCCACGATCGCGGTGACCTGGCGCCTGGCCAATGCGCTGGGGGTCAATATCGCCGAGCTGCTATCGTCCGAAGTCAGGCAGGTCGATGCGATACGCATGCTGGAGCCGCATGAGACGCCGACCTTGCCGGGCGGCCATGCCGGCTACGTGTTGCGCATCCTGGGGCCGATGGAATTGGCCGGTAAATATGAATGGTATGAGCTGACCCTGGCGCCCAGCGGCGAGCTGGTATCCAATCCGCACGATCCCGGCGCCACTGAACACCTGACCTTGCTGCACGGCTCGATGGAGGTGGAAGTGGACGGCGTCAAGAAAAAGATGAAGGTCGGCGGCACCGCCCGCTACGAGGCCGACAAGAACCATGCCATCCGCAATATAGGCAAAACCGAGGCGCGCGCCTTGATGGTGGTGATCCACCGCTGACGGCATGGCTGGCTTGCCGCTGGACTCTTCCCAAGGCTGCCCGCCTAGCCGCGGAGGCGGGCACGCCACCTCAGTTTCTCCCCGTTTTTGTGCAAATTAGTGCCGCCCGCCCCAGGCCTATTGTTTCATTCGCATTAACTAGCAACAATATTTCCTGTTGATAAGAAAATAGTTGTCAATCAGCATGTTCTGAAACACAATGCAATTGACAATTATTGTTAATTCATTGTCCGTCCCTGCATCCTGCGACGGAAAAGAGTTGGGCATTATTTGATCATAGGGAAACAACACGCAACCGATCTGGCCGCAATCCAGCGCGACAACAACATATCTCTACAAGGTGGACTCCAATGTCACAACCGCAATTCTCCTTGCTCTCCAAAGAGCGAACGATCGCCGGCGAAGGTTTTAACCGATGGCTGGTGCCGCCCGCCGCGCTGGCCATACACTTGTGTATCGGGATGGCCTACGGTTTCTCGGTATTCTGGCTGCCTTTGTCCAAGGCCATAGGCATAGACAAGTCAATGGCTTGCGCCAAAGAGATGAGCCTGCTTGCCGAACTGTTTGCCAGCAATTGCGACTGGAAGATTTCCACGCTGGGCTTGATGTACACGCTGTTCTTCATCTTCCTGGGCTGCTCTGCCGCACTGTTCGGCGGCTGGCTGGAGCACGCGGGTCCGCGCAAGGCCGGCGTCGTGTCGGCGATCTGCTGGTGCGGCGGCCTGGTGATTTCCGCCTTCGGTGTGTATGTGCACCAGGTGTGGATCATGTGGCTGGGGGCCGGCGTGATAGGCGGCATAGGCTTGGGGCTGGGCTATATCTCGCCGGTGTCGACCCTGATCAAATGGTTTCCGGACAAGCGCGGCATGGCGACCGGCATGGCGATCATGGGTTTTGGCGGCGGTGCGATGATAGGCGCGCCACTGGCTGACTGGCTGATGCGCCATTTCGCCACGCCGACTTCGGTGGGCGTCTGGGAAACCTTCCTGGCGATGGCAGCGATCTATTTTGTCTTCATGATGGCCGGCGCCTTTGGCTACCGTGTGCCGGCATCGGGCTGGAAACCGGCCGGCTGGACGCCGTCCACGGCGCAGAGCAGCAATACCATGATCACCAGCAAGCATGTGCACCTAAGCAAAGCCTGGAAGACACCGCAATTCTGGTTGATCTGGGCCGTGCTGTGCCTGAACGTATCGGCCGGTATCGGTATCCTGGGCATGGCGTCGCCCTTGCTGCAGGAAGTCTTTGCCGGCAAGCTGATCGGTGTCGATGTCGCCTTCAATGATCTGACGACCGCGCAAAAAGCGCAGATCGCTACGATCGCCGCTGGTTTCACCGGCCTGCTGTCGCTGTTTAATATCGGCGGCCGCTTCTTCTGGGCTTCATGTTCCGACTATATCGGTCGCAAGGCGACTTATTTCGTGTTCTTCGTGCTCGGTTTCGTGCTGTACGCTTCCATTCCATCCACTGCGCATTCCGGTAGCCTGGCCTTGTTCGTGCTGTTCTTCTGCATCATCCTGTCCATGTATGGCGGCGGTTTTGCCACGGTGCCGGCTTACCTGGCCGACATGTTCGGTTCGCAAATGGTCGGCGCCATCCACGGCCGCTTGCTGACCGCCTGGGCTACCGCGGGTGTGCTGGGGCCGGTCTTGGTCACCTATATCCGCGAATACCAGATCGCCAACGGCGTTCCCAAGGCGCAGGCGTATGACGTCACGATGTATATCCTGGCCGGCATGCTGGTGCTGGGCTTCATCTGCAACCTGCTGGTGCGCCCGGTCAAGGAAAGCGTCTTCATGACGGAAGCAGAGCTGGCGGCAGAGCGCCAGCTGGCGCATGACCGCACAGTTGCCGCCAATGCCGGCGTTACCGGTGCTGTTGGTGGCAGCGCCGGCGTCGCCGTGGCGGGTAGCGCAACCAATCCGGCGATTGTGCTGTTCGCCTGGATTGCCGTGGGTATCCCGATGTCGATAGGCATCTGGATTACGCTGCAAAAAGCGATCGTGCTGTTCAAGTAAGTAGTATTTGACAGTAGACCGGAAAGGCCGCCTTTGCGCGGTCTTTTTTTTGCATAATTTGAAATGCGCGGCATATCCGGTGTAGCGCGCAGCACTCCTAATATGCTTTATTCAGCTTATTGAAGATGCAAGATCATGCGTGTTAGGCTAGTGTAAATTTGCTTCAAAGGCGACCATGACTAAAAAGACTATCCAGGTGTATGACCGTCCGGCCGGTGGCTGGGGTGCACTGAAGAGCGTTGCGCAACAGATTTTCGAACAGGGCATACCGGCCAAAGGCGCGCGTACCCTACTGTCGGCCAACCAGCCCGACGGTTTTGATTGCCCCGGTTGCGCCTGGCCCGACCAGGACCACACTTCCACGTTTGAATTTTGCGAAAACGGCGCCAAGGCCGTGGCGGCGGAATCGACCGCAAGGCGGGCCACGCCTGAACTGATTTCGCAGCATACCGTCGCCTACCTGTCGCAGCAGCCGGACTACTGGCTGGAAAACCTGGGCCGGCTGACCCAGCCTATGCAGTACGACCAGGCCAGCGACCGCTATAAGACGGTGTCGTGGGAGCAGGCCTTTGAACTGGTGGCGGAAAAACTGAATGCCTTGCCTTCGCCTAACGACGCGATCTTCTATACTTCGGGGCGCACCAGCAATGAGGCGGCCTTCCTGTACCAGTTGTTCGTACGCGAATTCGGCACCAATAATTTCCCCGATTGCTCAAATATGTGCCACGAACCTTCCGGCTTTGCGATGCGCGAAGCGATAGGCGTGGGCAAGGGCACGGTGCTGTTGTCGGATTTTCATATCGCCGATGCGATTTTCATCTTTGGCCAGAATCCCGGCACCAACCACCCGCGCATGCTGGGCGAATTGCGCTCGGCTTCCAAGCGCGGCGCCTCTATCGTTTCCTTCAATCCCTTGCGCGAACGGGGGCTGGAAAAATTCCAGAACCCGCAGAACCCGATCGAAATGCTGGGAGATAGCTCCACCGCTATTTCTTCCGACTATTTCCAGTTGAAAATCGGCGGCGACCTGGCGACCGTCAAGGGCATCATCAAGTGCACGCTGGAAGCCGACCAGCAGGCGCAAGCCGGTGGCCAGCCGCGCATCATCGACCTGGATTTCATCGCCCAGCATACCGCCAATTTCGAGGCTTTCGCCGCCGACGTGCTGGCGGAATCCTGGGACGTGATCGTCACTGAATCCGGTTTGAGCCGCGCGCAAATCCAGCGTGCCGCCGACATCTATATGCGCGCCGGCAGCGTGATCGCCTGCTGGGGCATGGGCATTACCCAGCACAAGCATTCGGTGGCGACGATACAGATGATCGTCAACCTGATGCTGATACGCGGCAATATCGGCCGTCCCGGCGCCGGGCCTTGCCCGGTGCGCGGGCATAGCAATGTGCAGGGCGACCGCACCATGGGCATCTATGAAAAACCCAGCCCGGCCTTCCTGGACCGCCTGGGCCAGACCTTCGATTTTGCACCGCCGCGTGATAACGGCTATGACACGGTAGGGGCCATTACCGCCATGCTGGAGCAGCCGGACAAGGTGTTCTTTGCGATGGGCGGCAATTTTGCCACCGCCACGCCGGATACCGACGCCACCCACCGGGCCTTGCGCAATTGCGCGCTGACCGTGCACGTGGCGACCAAGCTGAACCGCAGCCACTTGGTCCACGGCCGCGAAGCGCTGATCCTGCCTTGCCTGGGCCGCACCGAAATCGACATGCAGGAAAGCGGCCCGCAAGCGGTCAGCGTGGAAGACTCGATGAGCATGGTGCACCTGTCTTCCGGCATCAATGCGCCGGCTTCGCCGCAGCTATTGTCGGAACCGATGATCGTGGCGCGGCTGGCGGTGGCCACCCTGAAAAACCGCAGCAAGACGCCGTGGCTGTGGCTGGTGGCCGACTACGACAGGATACGCGACAAGATCGCCGCAGTATTCGACGCCTTCGCCGATTTCAACGACAAGGTCAAAGTGCCGGGCGGCTTCCATTTGCGCAATACCGCCGCGGAACGCGAATGGATTACCGCCAGCAAGAAGGCCAATTTCAATGTGCACCGGGTGCCTACCGACCTGCCTATCCACCTGGCCAGGGAAAAGCATGAGCAGCCGGTGTTCAACCTGTCGACCATGCGTTCGCACGACCAGTACAATACGACCATCTATGGCATGAACGACCGCTATCGCGGCGTGTTCGGCGAGCGCCGGGTATTATTCATCCATAAGGAAGACATACGGCAACTGGGCTTGCAGGCGGGTAGCTGGGTCGACGTGGAGAGCCTCAGCGACGACGGCGTGCGTCGGCAGGCCAGGCGCTTCATGCTGGTGGAATACAATATCCCGCGCGGCTGCCTGGCCTCTTATTTTCCGGAGACGAATAACCTGGTGCCCTTGTCCAGTTTTGCCGATTTTGCGCGTACCCCCACCTCCAAGTCGATACCGGTGGTGCTGACGCCGCACCACGAACTGGAAGCGGCCGCTGCCGCGCATTGAGACGGCTGCGATGGGCGACAGCGTGCCTGAGCTGTCCGCGGCCTTGCTGGCGGAGCTGGCAAGCCATGCGGAGCCGGTGTCCACCGCGCGCCTGAGCAAAAAACTGGGCGTGCGCATGAGCAGCCTGTTACGCTGCGTAAGCTACCTGGGCGAGGATGTGATAGGCGGTCAGGCGGGACCGGGATGGGTCAGGCTGACCCAGGATGGCGAGCGCACGCTATTGAGCTTGACCGACACCGGGCGCGTGGCATGCAAGGGATTAAGCGAAGGGAAGGCATGATGGAGATCGATCCGGCTGAACTGCCCGGCTACCGCGAAGTGCAGATAGTGCGCCACCGGTTGCCGGCCACCAGCGCAGAGGGGGAGGCAACCACCGACCTGGTGGCAGAAGAAAGGCCGGTGGCGCTGGTCTATAACGGCATTTCTCATGCGGTGATGATGCTGACGCCGCGCGATCTGGAAGACTTCGCGCTGGGATTCAGCCTGTCTGAAAGGATTATCGATACGCCGGCGCAGATCTACGACATGGAATGCGTCGCGGCGCCCGCGGCCGGCGGCATCGAGATACAGCTGAACATCGCCTCGGAATGCTTCAGCCGCCTGAAAGACAAGCGGCGCCAGCTGGCCGGCCGCAGCGGCTGCGGCGTATGCGGGCTGGAAAGCCTGGCGGCGCTGGACTTGTCCTTGCCGCGCCTGTCCGACGGCTTGCTGATCACCTCGCAAGCCTTGCTGCGGGCCTTCGCCGCCATGCAGGGTTTGCAGGAAATTAACGCGGTCACTGGCGCCACCCATGCGGCGGCCTGGGCCGACGTGGACGGCAATGTGGTGGCGGTGCGCGAGGATGTGGGGCGCCATAATGCGCTGGATAAACTGATCGGGGCGCTGGCAGCCGGCAAACCGGCTCGGGGAGCAGGTTTTGCGATCATGAGCAGCCGCGCCAGTTACGAGCTGGTGCAAAAGGCCGCGCGTGCAAATATGAGCATGCTGGCAACTATTTCTGCACCGACCAGTCTGGCCATCAGCATGGCGGAGCAGGCTGGCGTCAGCCTGTTGGGCTTTGTGCGTAGCGGCAGTTTCGTGGTGTATGCCCATCCACAGCGCATTGCCGCTAAATGAGCGCCTGGCGGCGCGCGGCACATGTGCCGGCGCCACCAAATAAACACGCTAAATTTCTTTGTAAAAGCCCAATTTCTAGAGGTTTTTGGCGGGTGGGGCGATATATAATAAGGAACTCTTCCATACTCCACTTGTTAGCCTCTCGTTATTATGCAATATGTATCTACCCGCGGCCACGCCGCAGAGCAAACTTTTTCCGAAATCTTGTTGGGCGGTTTGGCACCTGATGGCGGTTTGTATTTGCCCGTGCATTATCCGCAGGTGAGCGGCGACGAACTGGATGCCTGGCGCAAGCTGACCTATGCCGAACTGGCTTTTGCCGTGTTGAGCAAATTCGCCACCGATGTCCCGGTTGCCGACATCCGGGCGATTACGCAAAAAACCTATACCGCCGAGGTCTACCGCAATGCGCGCGCCGGCGAAGACGCCGCGCAAATCACTCCTTTGCGCGTGCTGGAAGATGGCAAGGACGGCAAATTGATCCTGCAAGCCTTGTCGAATGGCCCCACGCTGGCCTTCAAGGACATGGCCATGCAATTGTTGGGCAATCTGTTTGAATACACCCTGGCCAAACAGCAGGCGGAACTGAATATTTTCGGCGCCACTTCGGGCGATACCGGCAGCGCCGCCGAATATGCGATGCGCGGTAAAAAGGGCATACGCGTGTTCATGCTGTCGCCGCACAAGAAGATGAGCGCCTTCCAGACCGCCCAGATGTTCAGCCTGCAAGACCCGAATATTTTCAATATCGCGGTGGACGGCGTGTTCGACGATTGCCAGGACATGGTCAAGGCGGTATCGAATGACCTGGAATTCAAGGCCAGGCAAAAGATAGGCACGGTCAATTCGATCAACTGGGCGCGCGTGGTGGCGCAGGTGGTGTATTACTTCCGCGGCTATCTGAGCGCGACCACGGCCAATGAACAAAAAGTCTCGTTCACCGTGCCTTCCGGTAATTTCGGCAATATTTGCGCCGGCCATATCGCCCGCATGATGGGATTGCCTATCGATAAACTGGTGGTGGCCACCAATGAAAACGACGTGCTCGACGAGTTTTTCAACACCGGCGTCTACCGGGTGCGCAAATCAGCCGAGACCTATCATACGACCAGCCCGTCGATGGACATCTCCAAGGCCTCCAATTTCGAACGTTTTATCTACGATTTGCTGGACGGCGATGCAGCGCGGGTGGCGGCACTATTCAAGAAGGTGGAAACCCAGGGCGGCTTCGACTTGTCCGGCAAGCCGGGCAGCGACGGCGATGAATTCGCCAACATCGCTGGCTTCGGTTTTGTGTCCGGCAAGTCGGTCCACGCCGACCGCCTGAACACGATACGCCAGGTCCAGGCCAAATACGGCATCACGATAGATACGCACACCGCTGACGGCATCAAGGTAGCGCAGGAATACCTGACGCCGGGCGTGCCCATGATCGTGCTGGAAACCGCCTTGCCGGCCAAGTTCAATGAAACCATACGCGAAGCGCTGGGCCGCGATGCAGAGCGGCCGGCAGGTTTTGAAAACATCGAGGCGCTGCCGCAGCGTTTTGAAGTGATGACGGCCGACATCAACAAGATGAAGGCCTACATCAGCCGGCATACCGGCTTGTAGGAGCTATTATTTTGTCCACGAAATACACAAAAAGCACGAAAGAAAACCCATTTCCTCAAGTGATGTAATGTGAGTAGTGGCTTTTGTTTGTTCGTGTTTTTCGTGTCTTTCGTGGAAAAAGAAATAATGGATGTCAGGTCTATGCCTTTGCCCGGTCTCATGGTCTGGCTCACTGGCAATTCTTCCTTTGCATGGGAAAGTCGATCGCGCGCTCCTGTCCGTTTGACGTTCCCTCTATGCGTCCCAGCAGGCTGCCGTCATCCTTGAGCTGGTAGATTACCCGTTGTGGAAAATCCTTTTGCGGATTTTCAAACACCACTCTTTTTCCTTGCAGGGCGATCATCTGGAAACTGGCTTCCGGCTTGCGCGAAGGCTTGGCCGTAAATACCAGGCTGTCATTCTCTTGCTGTATCCGCATGAACTCGAAATCCACGGTTTTGCCCTTGGCTACGGTGCGTCCCATGCCCAACAGGCTGCCGCCGGCGGGCGCCAGCCAATGCTCTTCCGAACCGGCTTCGCCACCGGCGCTTTGCCAGCAGCCGCTGAGCCAGTCCAGGTCGGCGACGCTGGCGGCCTGGGCTGCCAGGCTGGGCAGGTTGAGACAGCATGCGGATAAGAGTAGTGGCAGGGCGCGCATCGTGGGTCTCCTCGTACTTGCAGGTTTTATAAGCGGGATTCCGGGGAATTTTGCACTTCTTCCAGCAGATGCGCAATGCGCTAAGGCTCTGCCTGGCTCGCCATGCGTGTCAGGATTTTTTCAGCCAGGGCCCCAGCGACTGGCTCAACCCGGCCTCGCTATAGCCGTGCAAGACCTGGTCGCCGACCACGATCAGCGGTACGCCACCGCCGCCCAGTTTCTTGTGGCCTGCATAACCTTCGCTGGTTTTTTCCACGTCCAGTTCGGTGTAACGAATGCCGTTTTCCTCGAAAAACTTGCGGGCGGCGGCGCAATAGCCGCACCAGCTGGTGCCGTACAGGATCACTTCAGGCTGGGCCGCGGTGGTGGCCGTGATTTCCCCGGTATTGGGCAGCGAACGGGATTTCCAGGCCGGCCTGGCGATTGCGACGACGGCGCCCACCGCTAGCAGTACCAACAATAATTTGAAGATGCCGGAGGACTCGGCCTTCGCCGGAGCGCTGGGCTTGCCGTATTTGCCATAGCTGGCATCGGCCTGCGGGCCGCCGGCCTTGCTATAGGCAATCTGGCAGGAAGGGCACTGCCAGTCCGGACAGTTGTCGGTGGCCTGGCGGATGTAACTGCATTTGGGGCAAATTTGTGGCATGGCTGGACCTGCTGAGGAGGGAGGCGATCCGGCCATCATAGCGCATTTTATTGCCAGGCAGAATTCTCAACGCTCCCGCAGCATAGCTTCAATGACTGAGCTGTCCCGGCGGTGAGCGGTAGGCTTTCGGCGATTCATCATGAAAATGACTCCAGACGCGGCGGAATTGCCGGGCTGAACCAAAACCGGAAGCCTGCGCCACCCTGTCCATGGACCAGCCGGTCCGGGTCAGCAAGTTGCTGGCCAGCGACAGGCGCAAGCTGGTCAGGTACTCCTGTACCGAAACCCCGGTATGGGTCTTGAACAGGCGGGTCAGGTGGCGCGAGCTGGTGCAGGCAATCTCCGCCAGTTCCGGCAGGCTCCACGGATGCGCAGGATCCTTGGTGACAGCGTCCTGCACCTTATGCACTACCGGGTGGATATGGTTCCTGTGCTTTAGCCACGGCGACAACTGCGGGTCGCTACCGGCCCTGCGCATGTATACCACCATATTGCGGGCGACCGCGGCCGCCGTCAAAGGGCCGGCCAGCTCGCTGATCAGGTGCAGCGCCAGGTCTATGCCGGCGGTGACGCCGGCGCTGGTGCTGACCATTCCATGCTCGACGAAAATGCGGTTTTCTTCGACGCGGATGGAGCTGTCTATCTGCGCCAGGTCCTTGCAATGGTCGTGATGGGTGGTCGCCGTGTGATGTGCCAGCAAGCCCGCATGCGCCGCCAGCAGGGCGCCGGAACAAATGCAGATCAGCCGGTGACTGGCCTTGACCTGCTGGCGCAACCATTGGATACAGGCTTGCTCTTCCGGCGTATCGTAGTGGAATTCCATGCCTACCAGGCCGGGCAGCACCAGGATCGCATCCTGCTCTAATTGCTGGGGCAGCGGCGCCAGGTCCCCCAGTTGCAAGCCTATCGAAGTGTGTATGCGCGGGAAGGGGCTGATGAATTTCAGGTCGAAACAGATCTCTTGCTGGTAGCGATTGGCAAACAGCAGGGCGTCTGCCGGCCCCGCCATATCGATCAGCAGGGTCTCCGGCAATAGCAGGAAATAGACGGTGTAAGGCTTCGGGCTCGACATACGGGGTTCGCTATTTTCGGAATTGTTCAGGCTTTCTCAGGTACTCTCAGGTACCCTCAAGCAGGCACGCGGCGCAACTGTGCGGCCAGCTTATTGCCGAATACATTGATCAGCAAGCCGCCCATGACCACCGCCGCACCCAGCAACTGCAAGGGCTGCAAGGCTTCGCCCAGCAAGACCCAGGCGGCGCTGAGACCGATCACCGGCACCAGCAGGGTCAGCGGCGCCACCATATGCGTCGGCAGGCTGGACAACAGGCTGCCCCACAAGGTGTAACCTATCAGGGTCGCCGCAAAGGCCAGGTAGGCGATCGCCAATATGGAAGACAGGCTGATATGCAGGATGCTGTCACTGATCGTGGCGGCGCCTTCAAAGCATAGCGACAACAGCAGGAAGGGCAGAATAGGGATCAGCGCGCTCCACGCCACCAGGCTCAGCAAGGAAGTGGCGCCGATTTTCTTGTTGACCACGTTGCCGGTGGCCCACGACGCCGCGGCAAACAATGTCAGGATAAATCCCAGCAAAGTCACCTGGCTGGCAGAGCTGCTGATGCTGGCGCTACCCAGCAGTACCAGGCCGGCGCTGGCGACCAGCATGCCCAGCAAATTGGAGGCCCTCAATTTATCGCCGAATACCAGCGCCGAAAAACCGACCGTAAAGAAGGCCTGCGCCTGCAGCACCAGTGAAGCCAGGCCGGCCGGCATGCCCACCGCCATCGCGGAAAACAGGAAGGCGAATTGCCCCAGGCTAATGGTCAGCGCATACGCCAGCAGCCATTTCATTTCCACCTTGGGCCGGGGCAGGAAGAAGACGGCAGGAAAGGCGACCAGCGCAAAACGCAAGGCTCCCAGTAAAAAGGGCGGCACGCCTTTCAAGCCTATCTTGATGACCACGAAATTCATGCCCCATAGAAAAATGACGATCAATGCGGTAGCCAGTTGGCGCGGCGACAGGAAATGTGGGACATTTTTGGACATGGTAAATCGGCCTGGGCGAGATTGGTGAATTGCGTTTAACTTAGGTTTTTTTGCACTCTGGATTGAAAACCCTGTGCTGTGACGGCGGATACTTGCCTAATTTGGAGGCCGGCCGTATCGGCCGCGGCACGAAATTGCCACCGCAATTCGGGCATACACCGTGCAGGATATTGTCTACGCAATCCCGGCAAAATGTACATTCAAAGGTACAAATGCGCGCTTCCGGCGAGTCCGGCGGCAGCTTGAGGTCACAGCATTCACAGCTAGGGCGAAGTTCCAGCATGGCAATATCCTTGTAGGTGAAAAACTCGTGGTATGGCTGAAGGATAACAGTTTCGGGCGGAATGCCTAGCCATGTGTCAGACATGATGCGGACATTTTGGGACATCATATCAAGATTCCTGCGCGAGCTTATTGCCGCGATAAAATAGATTCTTAGGTATCATTCCTTACCCCCTATTCTGCCATCTTTGATGAAAACCTATTCTTTCCGCCTGTTAAATGTATTTGCCGAATCGACCTTCGGCGGCAATCCTCTATGCGTGTTTGAAAACGCCGCGGACATGCAAGACGAACAGATGCAGGCCCTGGCCCTGCAGTTCAACCTGTCGGAGACCTGCTTCATTTTGCCCTCAGACAAGGCCAGTGCCAGAATGCGCATCTTTACCACCGGCCATGAAATGCCGTTCGCCGGCCATCCCACACTGGGCACTGCGCATGTGGTGCGCGAGGTGTTCGATACCGGCGACAGGCTTAGCCTGGAGTGCAAGGCCGGCGTGGTGGCGGTAGAGGCGAGCGGCGACCACTGGACCTTCACTGCGCCCACCCCGGGCGGGCCGAAAACCATGGCGCCGGATTTGCCGGCGGCGCAGATCGCTGCGCTGCTGGGGCTGGCTACCGATGACTTGCTGGGCGAACCCATGTGGGTCGATACCGGCTCCGATCAATTGTTGATTGCCGTCAGGAATGACGATGCGGTAAGACGCGTGCGGCCCGACAGCGCCTTCCTGGCGGACTGGCCGCCAAGCCGCCTCGGACGCCGGACTGCCTATGTATTTGCTGTCGAAAATGACACTGCCGTCCAGGGACAGCAGATCCAGGTCAGGGCCAGGTATTTTTTCGCCAGCCAAGGCGGCGGCATCGCTGAAGACCCGGGCACCGGCTCCGCCTGCGCCAACCTGGGCGGATGGTGGATAGCCGCCGGGCGCAAGCTGCCGGCGCGTTTCAGCGTTGCGCAGGGCGAGCAAGTGCTGCGCCCCTGCCGGCTCAGCCTGCAGGTGACCGAAGATCAACAGATACGGGTAGGCGGCAGGGTGATGGAAATAGGGCGCGGGACAGTCAGCATATAGGCTTTATCACGGCCGGCGCCGGTGCGCGCCTTGCCGCCGATATACAATAAGGCATGACTATTCAAATAAGAACCTGATATGAGCGAAAAGAAGCCCATGCTGAGCGTTGCCGAGGCGCTGGAATTTTTACTGTCAGCGGTAAGGCCAGTCGCCGAGTCGGAGCTGTTGCCGACCATCTCGGCCAACGGCCGTATCCTGGCGCAGGCTCAGGTGTCGCAACTCAATGTGCCGCCCATGGATAACACGCAGATGGACGGCTATGCAGTGCGCGCCGCCGACTGCGTGAGCGGCCAGGCCCGTTTGCGGGTGTCGCAAAGGATTCCGGCCGGGCATATAGGGCAGCCACTGGAGGCAGGCAGCGCGGCGCGCATCTTCACCGGTGCGATGATACCGGCCGGCGCCGATGCGGTGGTGATGCAGGAACAGTGCACGCTGGAAAAGATGGACGGCGTCGACAGCGTGATCGTCCATCATGTACCGGCAGCGGGCGAATGGATACGCCGCCAGGGCGAGGATATACGGGCCGGGGCCAGCATCCTGCCGGCGGGCACCCGCCTGCGCGGCCAGGAACTGGGATTGGCGGCGTCGGTAGGCTTGGCGCAGCTGTCCGTCATCCGCAAATTACGGGTCGCGGTGTTTTTTACCGGCGACGAGTTGGCGATGCCGGGTGAACCCCTGAAGCCGGGCGCGATCTACAATTCCAACCGCTTCACGCTGACCGGTTTGCTGCAGGGCATGGGCTGCGAAATCACCGACTACGGCATCGTGCCGGACAACTTAGCCGCGACCCGGGACACCTTGCGCCGCGCCGCGCAAGCGCACGACCTGATCATTACTTCGGGCGGCGTGTCGGTCGGCGAGGAAGACCATA
Source organism: Pseudomonadota bacterium (assembly GCA_040390485.1). GTDB lineage: Bacteria > Pseudomonadota > Gammaproteobacteria > Burkholderiales > Burkholderiaceae_D > Undibacterium. The sequence continues at coordinate 91,386 of JAZJYH010000028.1, read as the reverse complement.
TCAAACCGGCGGTAGAGGCCGAGGGGCGCCTGAATATGTGGCAGATCGCGGTCAAGCCCGGCAAGCCGCTGGCCTTTGGCGAGGTCGGCGCCGCTTTTTTCCTGGGCTTGCCGGGCAATCCGGTGGCCAGCTTCATGACCTTCCTGCTATTTGTGCGACCCTTCATTTTGCGCATGCAGGGCGTGGCCGATGTGGTGCCGCGCTCTTATCGCTTGCGTGCGGATTTTTCCTGGGGCAAACCGGACCGGCGCAACGAATTCTTGCGGGCCAGGATCAATGCAGACGGCGGCCTGGACTTGTTTCACAACCAGAGTTCCGGCGTCCTGACCTCCACCGTATGGGGCGACGGCGTGATCGACGTCGCGCCCGGGCAGGCGATCGCGGCCGGTGAACTGGTAAGATTTATTCCATTTACCGAATTATTGTCATGACGCACTATTGTAGAATCAGGGTATCGCCAAGTATTGTTGAAGCGGGATTTTCATGAAGATAGAGTTACGTTTTTTTGCCAGCGTCCGTGAAAAACTGGGCAAGTCGCAGGAGCAAGCCAGTCTGCCGGCAGAAGTAAAGACCGTCGGCGAGGTCAGGCTGTGGCTGATCGCGCGCGGCGGCGCCTGGGCCGAGGTCCTGGCGGAAGGGCGCGCATTGCGCATGGCCTATGACCAGCAAATGTGCGGCGCGGACACCGTGGTTTCCGACGGCGGCGAAGTCGCCTTCTTCCCGCCGGTGACCGGCGGTTAGCGCCGAGGCGCGCAGGGCGGCACCGGCTAGTATTTCAAAAACCTCAAAAGGGGATGTAAATGGATTTCAACATGTGGTTGCTGTATATGGCGGCGGTCTTTGTCCTGACCGTGACACCCGGCCCCAGCGTCTTGCTGTGCATTACCAATGGCATCCATTTCGGCGCGCGCCGTACCTTTGCCAGCGCCCTGGGCAGCATCAGTGCGGTATGCATCATCATGCTGGTCTCCGCTGCGGGCCTGGGCGCCGTGCTGGCCGCTTCTGAAAAAATCTTCCTGGCGATCAAGTGGCTGGGTGCTGCCTACCTGGTCTATATAGGGATCAAGACCTTCTTTTCCAAGCAGTCCAGCATTTCCGTCGACCGTTCCGCCGTTGCTGACCGCTCCGCAGGCCCGTCCAAATCGCTGACGTCCTTGTACCTGCAAGGCTTCATGGTCGGCGCCAGCAACCCCAAGGCTTTGCTGTTTTTCTCGGCGTTCTTCCCGCAATTCCTGAATCCTGACTTGCCGCAACTGTCGCAGTTCATGATATTGGGCGGCACCTTCGTCTGCTTTGAATGTTTCTGGCTGATGTTCTATGCCAATTTCGCCGCGCGCGTTGCGCCCTGGCTGCAAACTGCGGGCCGCGCCCGGATGTTCAACCGGGTATCGGGGCTGACCTTCGTCGGCGCCGGCGCCTTGCTGGCTTCGGTCAGGCGTAATTGATTTTTCCTTTTTAAGCTTAAGCGTCTAATTTTTTATGCCGATCTACATACAAACCGAGGATTTTGATCTCAGTACCGAGGTCGCCAGGTTGCGCGCGGGCAAGCCGGCGATAGGGGCGATCGCCAGTTTTGTCGGCGTAGTGCGCGACATGAATGACGGCCAGGATGTACAGGCGATGGAGCTGGAGCATTATCCCGGCATGACGGAAAAGGCGCTGGAAGACATCGTGCAGCAAGCCCATCAGCGCTGGACGCTGCAAGACTGCCTGGTCATCCACAGGGTAGGCCCGCTGCAGCCGCTGGATCAGATCGTGCTGGTGGCGGTGGCCTCTGCACACAGGGGCGAGGCCTTTGCCGCCTGTGAATTCATCATGGATTACCTGAAGACCCAGGCCCCGTTCTGGAAAAAGGAACAGACGCCGCAAGGCGCGCGCTGGGTCGACGCCAGGGAAGGCGACGACCGGGCCCTGCGCAAGTGGGGCCTGGCTTCCACGAATTCCTCTGCCGATCCCGGCACTACAACTAAAAATGAAAAGGACGCCTCATGAGCTGGTTGGCGGTAGGTCTGGGCGCCGCTTTAGGCGCCTGGTTGCGCTGGGGCCTGGGCCTGTGGCTGAATCCGCTCACTACCCAGGTGCCGCTGGGAACGCTGGCGGCCAACCTGGGCGGCGGCTATGTGATAGGGCTGATGGTGGCGCTGTTTTCCGCCTATCCCAATTTGTCGCCGGAATGGCGCCTGTTCGCGGTCACCGGCTTTCTCGGCGGTTTGACGACCTTTTCCACGTTTTCGGCGGAATCCATGCTGCTGCTGCAGCGCGGGGAATACCTGTGGGCGCTCGGACACAGCCTGCTGCACCTGACAGGCTCGGTGCTGTTTTGCATCGCCGGTTTCGCCTCCTGGCGGGCGCTGACGCATTGAGTATTGCGCATTGCCGATTCCGGTGAATATGTCTGGTCATATCGGACCTATCATCGGATCTATTATTGGATCTATTATTGGGCCTATCATCGGACTTATTATGCAGCGGCCCGGTGCATCCCATCATCCTTGAAGGTTTTCCATGTCCGACAACAACGACATCTTGTTTCCCGCAATAGAGCCGTATCGCAGCGGCACCCTGCAGGTGGACGCCATGCACACCCTGTATTGGGAAGAGTGCGGCAATCCTGAAGGAACGCCGGTGCTGTTCCTGCACGGCGGTCCCGGCGGCGGTTTGTCGCCGAATCACCGGCGCTTCTTCGATCCGCAACACTACCGTATCGTGCTGTTCGACCAGCGCGGCGCGGGGAAATCCCTGCCTTTGGGCGAGTATAGGAATAACACGACGGCCCTGCTGATCTCCGACATAGAAAAAATTCGCGAGATGCTCGGTATCTCGCAGTGGCTGGTATTCGGCGGTTCCTGGGGTTCCACGCTGGCCCTGGCTTATGGCGAAGCCCATGCGGAGCGTTGCCTGGGTTTTGTCTTGCGCGGCATCTTCCTGTGCACCCAGGCCGAGGTGGAATGGTTTGTCAACGGCATGGGCTGGTTTTACCCGGAAGTGCACCAGCGCTTTGCCGCTGCGATTCCCGAAGAAGAGCGCGGCGATTTGCTGCAGGCCTATGTCAAGCGCCTGTTCTGCGACGACCCGGCGATCTATACCGAGGCCGCCAGGAACTGGAGCCGCTACGAGGGCAGTTGCCTGTTCCTGAAGCCGCAGCCGGAAGCGATAGAAGATTTCGAATCGGATGCGGTCAGCCTAGGCATAGGCAGGCTGGAAGCGCATTACATGCTGAATACGGCTTTCATGGAAGACGACCAGTTGATCAGGGATATAGGCAAGATCAGGCACCTGCCGGCCGTGATCGTGCAGGGGCGCTACGACGTCATCTGCCCGCCGGCGACCGCCTATCGCTTGCACCAGGCGTGGCCGGAAGCCCGTTTCCACCTGATAGGCGACGCCGGCCACGCGGCGATGGAGCCCGGCATCGCCGCCGCGCTGGTGGCTGCCACCGAACAATTCAAGGCCAAGGCGTCGTTTGATTGATTTCGGTGGCAGGCAAGACATGCAAAAATGCCGTGTCTGTACACGGCATTTTTAGAGGCTGTTGCGAAATTAGTCTGGGCTCGGCGCCCCCGCTAGGAGTCGCCGACGAAGACAGTGCTTTAGCCCCTGTATCCCTATAGGGAGGGAGTGTCGCCTTGTAAGGCGACACCGTTACGCAGGCGAGCAGCATGCTGCTCGAATTCCCTGCTTCACCGGCAAGGAGGGCGCAGCAGGTGTTTCAGACGACATTGTCGTCTGCCTGCGAAGCGGCACTGGCTTGCAAGCCAGTGTGCGCCCTGCAAGGGCAACAACGCCAGGGTAATTTTGCAACGGCCTCTTAGCTAATTTAGCCTGTGCGGGGCCGGCGTACCATGTTCCGCCCCCGGTATCACCAGCGCCACGCCCCAATCCGCTTCCCTGGCTGCCGCCTGCAACAGGCTGCAAAAGCCATGTACCAGGTTTTCCGGCAAGTTAATCTCAAATGCTGCCTCTCCTACCGGGAAAAATTGCAAGCAGATGGGTGCATCGGCGTGTATATTGAAATTGATCGTGTGTATCAGCAGGGGACTCTCGCCGCGAGGATAAGCCTGCGCATCGGCTTCATACGGATCGGTGAAACCGCCGTCTTCCTTCATTTGTTTCAGCGAAGATTCATGTTCCATTTGGACAATGTCTGCGCTGGCGTGCGCGGCTTCCGGCCGGTTTAAACCCACCTGGGTCTCCAGCGCACGCAGGGTGGTCGGCCATAATTGCAGCAGCAGCCTCCGGGTGATATGCGCCCGGATTTCTTGCCTGGCGCCATCGGGGCCGGCATCGCTGAAAGAAAATTTGACCAGGATACGGTCTTCTTCCGGCTGGTAAGTTACTTGTATTTGTAATAATTCCATCATCATCCAGGACAAACTTGACGTAGATCAAACTTGTCGCCTATTCCATTCTTGAAATCTAGTCTATTGCCCCAATTTTTTGAGCTAATGAACAATTTTAGGAGCATTTCATGCGTCTCGATAAACTGACCACCAAGTTGCAGGAAGCATTGGCCGATGCGCAAAGCTATGCGGTCGGCAATGATAACCAATACATAGAACCTGTGCACATTTTACTGGCCTTGCTGAACCAGGAAGATGGCGGTGCGCGTTCGATTTTACAACGGGCCGGCGTCAATGTAGGCGGCCTGACTGCGGCATTGAAACTGGCCATGGAGCGCCTGCCCAAGGTTTCCGGCACCGACGGCCAGGTACAGGTAGGGCGCGAACTGGGCAATCTGCTCAACCTGGCCGACAAGGAAGCACAAAAACGCGGCGACGAGTTCCTGGCCAGCGAAATGCTACTGCTGGCCCTGGCGGACGACAAGTCGGACGCCGGCAAACTGGCGCGGGAAAACGGCCTCAGCCGCAAGTCGCTGGAAGCGGCGATTTCCGCCGTGCGCGGCGGCGCCAATGTCAACTCCCAGGAAGCCGAAGGCCAGCGCGAAGCGCTGAAGAAATATACGCTGGACCTGACCGAGCGCGCCCGCCTCGGCAAGCTGGACCCGGTGATAGGGCGCGACGATGAAATCCGCCGCGCCATCCAGGTCTTGCAAAGGCGCAGCAAGAATAATCCTGTGCTGATAGGCGAGCCCGGGGTCGGCAAGACCGCGATCGTGGAGGGCCTGGCGCAGCGCATCATCAATGGCGAGGTGCCGGACAGCCTGAAATCCAAGCGCGTATTGTCGCTGGACATGGCGGCGCTGCTGGCCGGCGCCAAGTACCGCGGCGAGTTTGAAGAGCGCCTGAAGGCCGTGCTGAAGGAAATCGCACTGGACGAGGGACAGACCATCGTCTTCATCGACGAGCTGCACACCATGGTCGGCGCCGGCAAGGCCGAGGGCGCAATGGATGCCGGCAATATGCTGAAGCCTGCGCTGGCGCGCGGCGAGTTGCACTGCGTCGGCGCCACCACGCTGGACGAATACCGCAAATACATAGAAAAAGATGCGGCGCTGGAACGCCGTTTCCAGAAGATCATGGTGGACGAACCTAGCGTGGAAGCCACCATCGCGATCCTGCGCGGCTTGCAGGACAAATACGAAGTGCACCATGGGGTGGACATCACCGATCCGGCTATCATCGCGGCGGCGGAATTGTCGCACCGCTATATCACCGACCGCTTCCTGCCGGACAAGGCGATCGACCTGATCGACGAAGCGGCCGCCAAGATCAAGATAGAGATCGACTCCAAGCCCGAAGTAATGGATAAGCTCGACCGCCGCCTGATCCAGCTGAAGATAGAGCGGGAAGCGGTCAAGAAAGAAAAAGACGAAGGCTCGAAAAAACGCCTGGTGCTGATCGAAGAAGAAATCAGCAGGCTGTCGCGCGAGTACGCCGACCTGGAAGAAATCTGGAAATCGGAAAAAGCCACGGTGCAGGGCAGCGCGCATATCCGCGAGGAAATCGAGAAAATCCGTTTGCAAATGGACGATGCCAAACGCAAGGGCGACTGGCAAACCATGTCCGAACTGCAGTACGGCCGCCTGCCGGAACTGGAAGCACAACTGAAGCAGGCCGATGACAGCCAGCAAAATCATGGCAGCAAGCTGAAGCTGCTACGCACCCAGGTCGGCGCCGAAGAGATTGCCGAGATCGTGTCGCGCGCCACCGGTATCCCGGTATCGCGCATGATGCAGGGCGAACGCGAGAAGCTATTGCAGATGGAAGACGCCCTGCATAAGCGCGTGGTCGGCCAGCATGAAGCCATTGTCGCGGTATCGGACGCGATCCGCCGTTCGCGCGCCGGCCTGAGCGACCCCGGCCGGCCTTACGGTTCCTTCCTGTTCCTGGGACCGACCGGTGTCGGCAAGACCGAGCTGACCAAGGCCCTGGCCGGTTTCCTGTTTGATACCGAGGACGCGTTGATACGGATAGACATGAGCGAATTCATGGAGAAGCATTCGGTGGCCAGGCTGATCGGCGCGCCGCCCGGTTACGTCGGCTATGAAGAGGGCGGCTACCTGACCGAGGCGGTGCGCCGCAAGCCGTATAGCGTGATCTTGCTGGATGAAGTGGAGAAGGCCCATCACGACGTGTTTAACGTCTTGCTGCAAGTGCTGGACGACGGCCGCATGACCGACGGCCAGGGCCGCACGGTAGACTTCAAGAATACCGTGATCGTGATGACTTCCAACCTCGGTTCGCACCAGATCCAGGCCATGGAGGGCAGCGAGCAGGCAGTGATCAAGATGGCGGTGATGGGCGAAGTGAAAAATCATTTCCGCCCCGAGTTCATCAACCGCATAGACGAGATCGTGGTCTTTCATGCGCTGGACACCAAGAACATCGGCGCGATCGCCAGGATACAGCTGGATGTGCTGGCCAGGCGCCTGGAGCAAATGGACATGGGCTTGCAGGTATCGGATGCAGCACTGCAAAAGATCGCAGAGGCCGGCTTCGACCCCGTGTATGGCGCACGCCCCTTGAAGCGCGCGATCCAGCAGGAAATCGAAAGCCCTTTGTCGAAGCTGATACTGCAAGGGAAATTCGGGCCCAAGGATGTGATTGCGATAGACGCCGCCAATGGCGAACTGGTGTTTGCCAAAGGCTAAAGACTATCCAAAGCATAAAAAAAACCGATGCTAGCCATCGGTTTTTTTATGCCTGCTTCATTTGTTTTGATAAAACGCCGACGGCGACTTGCCGAAGGTTTTCTTGAACATCGCCGAAAACGCCGATTGGCTGGTATAGCCCAGTTCGCTGGCGACCCGCGACAGCGGCAGGCCGTTGGCGATCAGTGAGGTGGCCCTGGCGAGGCGCATCTGCTGCCGCCACAGGCCGAAGGTCAGGCCCAGGTCCTGCTCGAACAGGCGCGCCAGCGTGCGTGCCGAAGCGCCCACCTGCTGCGCAAAATCCTCCAGGGTCAGACTTGAGGCGGGGTCGGCGATCAGGCTCTCGCACAAGGCTTTCAGGCGCTTGTCCTGCGGCATCGCCACGCGCATAGGCAGGGTTTCGGCGTAGCGCAGCTCATCCAGTATCACCTGCACCAGGTTGTCTTCGCGCGGGCCGGCCTGGTCGGTGATTTCCATCGCCAGTATCAGTTCCCGCAATAGCGGCGACACCTCCAGCACGACGCATTGATTGTCCGGAAACGGCACGCTGCCCGGATAGCTGTGCAATACGCGCAATTGAGCGTGTTCCATGATGCGTATTTCATGGATGATGTGCGGCGGTATCCAGATGGCACGCAGCGGCGGCACAAACCAGGTGCTATTGTCGGCAATCACGTGCAGCACGCCCTCGCGGGCGTAGGTCAGTTGACCCCAGGGATGGCTATGCGGCATCAATACCTGGTGGACTTGCAAATCACGCGCCACCAGCCTCACCTGGCGCTCGGGCGTAGGATTGCTGTCGGGCGGGTGCGGCAAGGTATGCTTGACGGCTAATACGGGCATGATGGCAGGTTTGCGATAAATAATGTCCCTTTATCTTAAAACAGACGCGAGAATTTTGCTTACACTCTGTAGTAATGATAAATAAAATACAAGATGAAGGTGGGGCAATGAAGACAGCAATGAAGACAGAAGCAGCCGCAATAAGCTCGATAGGCGCGAGCGCGAACCTGAGGCAGGATGCGCTGGTGATCAGCCTGGTGGGCCTGGCGCACGGTATCTCGCATTTCTTCCACATGATACTGGCCCCCTTGTTCCCATGGATTAAGGATGCCTTCAGCCTGTCGTATGCGGAACTGGGTTTGCTGATGAGCGCCTTTTTTGTGGTGTCCGGCATAGGCCAGGCCGTCTCCGGCTTTATCGTGGACAAGGTCGGCGCGCGCGCGGTGCTATTGTTCGGCATCAGCTGCCTGGGGCTGTCTGCGTTGCTGCTGTCGGGCGCACAGAACTATGCGATGCTGATGGCCGGTTCGATGCTGGCCGGCCTCGGCAACAGCGTATTCCATCCTTCGGATTACACCTTGCTCAACAAGCGGGTATCGGCTGCGCGGCTGGGCTATGCATTTTCCGTGCATGGCATCAGCGGCAACCTGGGCTGGTTTGCCGCACCGGTATTCCTGGTGACTATCGCCGGCGTGGCCGGTTGGCGCACCGCGCTGCTGGCAGCGGCTTTCCTGCCGCTGGCGGTGTTGGCGATCTTGCTGGTGTACCGCGACGCCCTGCGCACTGACGAGGGCCACCGGCCCGCCGTCGCGCCAGCAGGACAGCCGGCAAATGCTGCGGCCAAACCGGCGGCGAGTTCCCTGGACTTTATGCGCCTGCCCGCAGTGTGGATGTGCTTTGGCTTTTTCTTCATGACGGCGATGGCGCTGGGCGGCATACAGAGTTTTGCCGCGGTCGGTTTGCGCGAGCTGTACGGGATGTCGCTGGCCTGGGCCACCGCCGCTTACGCGGCGTATATGCTGGCCTCTGCGGCCGGCATGCTATGGGGCGGGTTCATTGCCGCCAAGACCAGCCAGCATGACAGGACGATAGCGATCGCCTTTGCGGTCGCCGGCAGTTTTGCGCTGCTGCTGGCCACCGGCTGGGTGAATGCCGCGACGGCCATAGTATTGATGGGGGCGGTAGGCTTCGGCGCCGGCATCGCCGGCCCTTCGCGCGACTTGCTGATACGCGCCGCAGCACCCAAGAACGCCACCGGCCGCGTGTATGGCGTCGTGTATTCCGGGCTTGATATAGGCCTGGCTTGCTCTCCCGCGCTGTTTGGCGCGGTGATGGATGCACATCACCCGGCCTGGGTATTTGTCACGATAGGCATCTTCCAGGTCTTGGCCATCATGACGGCGGTGAATGTGGGAGCCAATACCAAGGCCAGGGCACTTGCGGCCTGAGCCTGAGCCCAGGCCCGGGCCCTGTTTTTGTTCCTTACCAAATTTCGGCGTTTGATTGGTATATAGTTGAGCTTGGTTTTAATCTTAATTTGGACAGGGTCAGGCCATGAGCTTCTTTACTTGCGATATTTGCGACGCCAATGAGGACAAGCTGGTTAGCGGCGAATTACGGGTGTTTCCTCCCATCTTCATGAAATTCGGTCGTTCCGGCAAGTTCTTCGGCCCGGCCAGCACGTTGAAGGTGTTTGAAGAAAATTTCCTGGTCCGTAGCAAGCTGGAAAGTCCTGGCAATGGCCAGGTGCTGGTGATAGACGGCGGCGGCAGCTTCCGTTGCGCGCTGGTGGGTGGCAACCTGGCCAGCCTGGCGCAGCAAAACGGCTGGGCCGGCATCGTCGTCAATGGCTGCGTGCGCGACGTGGAAGAGATCAATGCCTGCAATATAGGGGTGAGGGCGCTGGCGTCCTTCCCGGTGCGCAGCGCCAAGCGGGCCAGCGGCGAGCAGGATGTGCGCATCAGCATCGCCGGCGTCAGCATCAAGCCCGGCGACTGGATCTATGCCGACGCCGACGGCGTGCTGGTGGCTGCCGAGAATCTGCTCAAATAAGCTGGTTTAAATCAGCTTGTTTACATCAGCTGGTTTAAATCAACTTATTTAAATCAATTCTATGCTCTGTAGGTTCAGGTAGCAGCTCTCGCGTATGGTCTTCACAAAGTCCGTCAAATAAGATTTGCCGGACATCTCGGGCAGGCAGGCTGCATACAGCTTGCCGGTCAGGCCGTCCCTGGTAATGCGTTTTTGCAATACATAATCCCGGTTCACATAATTCTGCGCCGCCCACACCGGCAAAGTCGCGATGCCACGCCGGCTGGCGACCAGTTGCAGCATGGCCACCGTTAATTCGGTGGTGCGGCGCGCCGCGGCGTCCACCCCGGCCGGCTTGAGCACCTGGCGTACCACATCCAGCATATCGTCCGGCACCGGATAGGTGATCAGCGTATCGCTGGCAAAATCCTGCGCCACCAGATAATCGCGCTCCGCCAGCGCATGCTCCTTGGCCACCAGCGCCACGATTTCAAAACGGAACAGCGGGTGATAGGCCACGCTCTCGTCATGATCTATCTCGGACACGATGGCCACGTCCGCCCTGTGCCCATACAGCAAGCCCACCGGGTCGGCCTGGAAGCCGGAGACTATATCCAGTTCCACCTCGGGCCAGCGCTGACGAAACACATCCATGGCCGGCATCAGCCAGTCGAAGCAGGTGTGGCACTCCACTGCGATGCGCAATTGGCCGGCCACGCCCTGGGCCATCCTGGCCAGGTCGCGTTCGGCATTGGCGATCTGCGGCAATACGCTGTCGGCCAGCTGCAGCAGCCTTTCACCGGCCGGTGTGAACCGTATCGGCGTCGATTTTCGCTCAAACAGCGCGGTACCGTGGTGATCTTCGATTAACTTGATCTGGTGCGACAGCGCCGACTGGGTCACGTTCAGCAGGGTGGCGGCGCGCAGCAGGTTGCCCGCTTCGCGCAGCGCGTGCAGGGTTTTCAGGTGCCGCAGTTCCAGGATTGATTGCATATGAACAACAATAAAAAAATACTATGAATGAAATTCAAGTTTATTCTTAAAATTTATCGTTTGAATCATAGTTGATGTTGGCCGATCATGGCAAGCAATGATCGAATTATCAAGATCTGCCGATGTGCCCAAAGGCGTGTCCGCAGTTCGTCAACATTGGAGAAAAGCATGGCATCGGCACATATACTGGGTTTTCCGCGCATAGGCGCCCAAAGGGAATTGAAATTTGCGCAGGAAGCCTTCTGGCGCGGCGACCTGTCGGAAGCAGCTTTGCGCGACGTCGGCGCCGACCTGCGGGCGCACCACTGGGGTTTGCAAAAGCAGGCCGGCCTGGATTTGGTCAGCGTCGGCGATTTCGCCTGGTATGACCAGGTGCTGAATACGCTGGCTTTGCTGGGGGGATTGCCCACCCGTTTTGGCTATGATCCCCAAAATCTGTCTCTGTCCGAGTATTTCACGCTGGCGCGCGGCACTCCTGCGCATGTTGCGATGGAAATGACCAAATGGTTCGACACCAATTATCACTACCTGGTGCCGGAGTGGAGCGCCGACAGCAGCTTTGACGGCGGCGTCGACTGGCTGTTTGATGAGCTGGCAGAGGCGCAGGCGCAAGGCCACCAGGCCAAGCTCACTTTGATCGGCCCGGTCAGCCTGTTGTACCTGGGCAAGATCAAGGGCGGCCTGGCGCACAAGCTGGAGCTATTACATAAAATCATCCCGGCCTACCAGCGTGTGCTGGTACGCCTGCAGGCGGCCGGCGTGGAATGGGTGCAGATAGACGAGCCTATCCTGAGCCTGGAGCTGGACGTCCAATGGAAAAACGCTTTTGCGCCTGCCTATACCGCCTTGGCGCAGCAAGCGCCGAAGCTGCTGCTGGCCACCTATTTTGAATCGGCGGCGGGCCACGCCGAACTCTTGCACAGCCTGCCCGTTGCCGGCATCCACCTGGACCTGGTTCGGGCGCCCGGGCAATTGCCGGCATTCCTGGAAAACTGGCCTCAAGGGCGGGTGCTCTCCGCCGGTGTCATCGACGGCCGCAATATCTGGCGCGCCGACCTGTCGGCTTTGCTGAAGCAGTTGCAGCCTTTGCAGCAGCAATTGGGCCAGCAATTGTGGATAGCCTCCAGTTGCTCACTATTGCACGTACCGGTAGACCTGGCTGGCGAGACCGCGCTGGATGATGAATTGAAGAGCTGGCTGGCCTTCGCGACCCAAAAGCTGGATGAGCTGGTCAGCCTGAAATGCGCCTTGAACGGCAAGGCGGAACAAGTATTGCCGCATTTTAGCGCTGCGCAAATTGCCGTCTACAGCCGCAGCGTATCTACCCGTATCCACAATCCGCTGGTCAAGAAGCGGGTGGACGGCGTGAGCGCGGCGGATGCGCAGCGCAAGAGCGTATTCGGCGAGCGTATCGTCAAACAGCAGCAGCGCTTTGAACTGCCGCTGTTCCCGACCACCACCATAGGCTCCTTCCCGCAAACCGGGGCGATACGCCAGGCGCGCGCCGCCTACAAGCGCGGCCAGCTGGGGCACCTGGATTACCTGGAGGCGATGCGCGCTGAAATCCGCGTGGTGGTCGAGCAACAGGAGCAGCTGGGCATAGACGTATTGGTGCATGGCGAGCCTGAGCGCAATGACATGGTCGAATATTTCGGCGAGCAGTTGTGGGGCTACGGCTTTACCCTGAACGGCTGGGTGCAGAGCTATGGCTCGCGCTGCGTCAAGCCGCCGTTCATCTACGGTGACGTGTACCGGCCGGAAGCGATGACGGTGGGCTGGAGCCGCTATGCGCAAAGCCTGACCGCCAAGCCGATGAAGGGCATGCTGACCGGCCCGGTGACCATGCTGCAATGGTCTTTCGTGCGCGACGACCAGCCGCGTGAAACCACGGCGCTGCAAATTGCACTGGCCCTGCGCGACGAAGTCTGCGACCTGGAACAAGCCGGCATAGGCATGATACAGATCGACGAGCCGGCCTTTCGCGAGGGCTTGCCGCTGAAGAGCGGCGACTGGCCGCACTACCTGGACTGGGCGGTGCGGGCGTTCAAGCTGTGCGCCTCCGGCGTCGCCGACGACACGCAGATACACACGCATATGTGCTATTCCGAGTTCAACGACATCTTGCCGTGGATAGCAGCGATGGACGCCGACGTGATCACCATAGAGACTTCGCGCTCTGACATGGAGTTGCTGGACGGCTTTGGCGAATTTGCCTACCCCAACGATATCGGCCCCGGCGTCTACGATATCCACTCGCCGCGGGTAGCGCGCGTGCCGGAAATGCAGAGGCTGTTGCAAAAGGCCAGGGGAGTGTTGCCGGACCGGCGCCTGTGGGTCAATCCGGATTGCGGCCTGAAGACGCGCGACTGGCCGGAAACCGTCGCCGCACTGGAAAACATGGTGCAGGCGGCCAAGCTGCTGCGCGCCTCAGTGGTGGAGCATGAGGAGCATCAGGGCAGTTGCTGCTGAAGCCGGTGAATGCCTTAAGCCGGGCGTGACCGGCATGCATGGCCTGCCGCCAGATCGCTCCAGGACTGGCGGTAAGCCGTGCAAGATAAAACGGATGACACTATCAGCTTATATGGTCCGGGCAAGAGGATTTGAACCTCCGACCCCCTGCTCCCGAAGCAGGTGCGCTACCAGGCTGCGCCATGCCCGGACTGCCTTACACAAAAACAGCATGCAATGATGAAAGCTTTGCTTTGCCGTGCAAAGCCAGGCGAACCATTCCCGCCACCGGCTTGGCCGGCGAGTCTTGCGGCGGGCAACAAAAAACAGGGGATAAGCCCGCTCGCAGTATAATTATTGCATGCCTAAACAATCATTTCATCAACTGCTGCGGTTTTTGCCACAAGAGGCCGCGCGATGTGGGTAGATACCCACTGCCACCTCGATGCGGCCGAGTTTGGGGGCTCCTCGCTCGCAGTCGCGGAAAATGCTGCACAGAAGCAGGTGTCTGCCATTGTGATTCCCGCGGTCCATCCGAGCAATTTCTCCACTGTGGCCCAGTTGGCGGCGCTGCGCAGCGACTGTTTTTATGCGCTGGGCATTCATCCCATGTACGTGCCCAGCGCCAAGGAGCAGGACCTGGTCAGCTTGCGCGCCAGCGTGGCCGACATCCTCGCGCACCAGCATGAGCATCCGCGCTTTGTCGCGATCGGTGAAATCGGCCTGGACTTCTTCCTGCCTGAGTTGTCCGTCAGTCCTATCAAGGAAAAACAGGAATATTTCTACACTGAGCAGTTGAAGATAGCCCGTGATTTTGGGCTGCCGGTGCTGTTGCACGTGCGGCGTTCGCAAGACATCATCCTCAAGTATTTGCGCCGCATCAAGGTGGTGGGCGGCATTGCCCATGCCTTCAACGGCAGCGAGCAGCAGGCCCAGGCTTTCATCGACCTGGGTTTCAAGCTAGGATTTGGCGGCGCGATGACCTTTACCCGCGCCTTGCAAATCCGGCGGCTGGCGGCGCAATTGCCGCTGGAAGCGATCGTGCTGGAAACCGATGCGCCCGATATTTCTCCTAGCTGGCTGCACCCGGCGGCCAATAGTCCGGCCGAGCTGCCGCAGATAGGCCGGGTATTGGCCGAGCTGCGCGGCTTGCCCGCAGAGCAGGTCGCCCGCCAAACCAGCATTAACGCGCAACAGGTCTTGCCGCGCATGATCACAGTTTCTGCCCCCTAATGAAGCTGCGCAATCCTATAGCGCGTGATGGATTGATGCGCCTTAGCATCGTCTCATAGACAAAGCTTGCTTCAATCCGTACACTTGAGGTGCTTGTGAAAAAAGCAATTTATGCCCCTGTGCGCGGGCCCATAAGAAAATAGTCTAAAGAGGAATAAACATGACAAATGAAGTGCGTGTCGCGGAGCCAAGCGAAGGCTCTCTGCAAATCGCCGGATTTTGGGCTCGTATCCTGGCATTCTGCATCGATTTCCTGGTGTTGGGGCTGGTCGGATTTTGTATGGGTTTGCTGTGGTCCGATTATTTTGTTCGAGTCGGCGGCTGGGGCCGCGCGATAGGCTTTGTCGTTGCATTAGCTTATTTTGGCTTCATGAATAGCCGTATTTTCGGTGGCCAAACGGTCGGCAAACGGGCCTTGAAGTTGCGGGTGGCGAGCACGCATGGTGCCGATTTGAGTTTGAGTTCATCGTGCGTACGGGCTTCCGTGCTGTGTATTCCTTTTTTTCTGAATAACGCGGCGATCAATCTGGATGTCCTCCAAACTGGGTTTATGTACTTATTATCCATGTTGGTCTTCGGAGGTGGCTTGTCGATTGTTTATCTGTACATCTGTAATCGAAAAACCAGACAGTCATTGCATGATTTGTTGGTCGGTTCCGTTGTAGTCAAAGCGGCGTCTTCGCGATCTTCGACCCTGGCGGCGTCACCGTGGCGCGGTCATCTCGTTGTTGCAACCGTGATTATGCTTATCTCGCTTGCCGGCCCTGGTTTTGCAATGAAATTGCTGAATGCTGAACCGTTTGCTTCCCTCATACCTTTGCAAAAAGCACTGGCCAGCGAGCCAGGCGTCACCGCGGCTAGCGTCAATGCTGGCAGTACTTGGTCTAAGAGTATGAAAGAGGAGCGGAAGACACATACCTACTTGACCGCCGGAGTGATGATAGCGAGTAAAAACGTGGACTACGATTCGCTCGCCAACCGCCTGGCGGGGATTATCCTGAGCGACTATCCGGGGATCGCGGCCCGCGACATGCTGACGGTGTCGGTGATCTATGGTTACGACATCGGTATTTTCTCGGCTTCCCAGTCGGTAAATTTTTCCTATACGCCGGCGCAATGGCGTGAGCGCCTGACGGCGAAATCCAGTGCCAGTTAACACTGGGATTTTGCTCGCATGTTATCTGCATAATCTCCAGGCCTGATGCGCAGCGCCATCGTCGGCTTTGTACTTGGTGTCGCCTTGCTACAGCAACAGGCAAATTTGCTGCAATGGCCATATCTGGCGATGTTGGCGGCGGCGGCCTTGTTGCTGGCCTTCCTTGGCTTTAGGTCTTCCCATCGCGCTGTTCGCCCGGTAGTGGGATTGGCCGCCGCCGGCTTGGCCGGCTTTCTTTGGGCCAGCGTGTTTGCACACGCCTACCTGGCGCAGGAATTGCCCAGGGAATGGGAGGGGCGCGATGTGACCGTGATCGGCACCATCGACAGCTTGCCGCACCAGTTCCCGCAAGGGGTCAGGTTCAATTTTGCGGTGGAGCAGGTGCTCGCGCAAGGCCGCCAGTTGCCCGTGTTGCCGGGCAAGCTGTCGCTGGCCTGGTATTCCAGCTTCGGCAGCCAGGAATTCGGCCCCATAGGCGATGTCCAGCCCGGCGAGCGCTGGCAATTGACGGTGCGCCTGAAGCGTCCGCACGGCAATGCCAACCCTTATGCGTTCGACTATGAAGTCTGGCTGCTGGAACAAAACCTGCGCGCCACCGGGAGCGTGCGTTCGGATGAAGCGCGCGCGCTGAAAAACCAGCGGCTGGCGGCTTTTGTCTGGAGCTTCGGCAATGTGGTAGAGCATAGCCGCGCCTGGCTGCGCCAGCGCATCCTGGCCAGCTTGCCTGACCGCCCCTATGCCGGCGTGCTGGTGGCGCTGGTGGTAGGCGATCAGCGCGAGGTGACGCAATCCGACTGGAAAATCTTCAATCGCACCGGCATAGGTCATTTGATCTCGATTTCCGGCCTGCACATTACCATGGTGGCCGGCCTGTTTGCCGGCCTGGTGTACTGGCTGTGGCGGCGTTCTTTCTTCACCGGCGCGCAATTGCCCCTGCTGCTGCCGGCGCAAAAGGTGGCGGCGATCGCCGGCGCCCTGATGGCTTTCGTATATGTCGCGCTGGCCGGTTTCGGCGTGCCGGCGCAACGCACTTTGTACATGCTGATGGTGATCGCCGCCGCATTGTGGTTTGGCCGCCTGACCAGCGTGTCGCATGTGCTGTGCCTGGCGCTGGGCACGGTCGTCATACTGGATCCGTGGGCGGTATTGTGGCCGGGCTTCTGGCTATCCTTCGGCGCGGTGGCGACCATTCTGTTCGCCGGCGTCGGGCGAGTGCAGCGGTTGCCGCAGCAGGGCTGGCGCGGCAAGTGGCGCCAGGCCTGGGATGCCGCCAGCCATACGCAATACGTGGTGACCGTGGGCCTGGTGCCGCTGACCCTGCTGCTGTTCGGCCAGATATCGTTGATCAGCCCGGTGGCTAATGCGATTGCGATTCCGCTGGTCAGTTTTGTGGTGACCCCGCTGGCGTTGGCAGGCAGCCTGGCACCTGCGCCGATCGCCGGCTGGCTGCTGCAACTGGCGCATGCCTGCATCGCCTTGCTGGCCGGGTGCCTGGAATACCTGAGCAAATTGTCTTATTCGGTCTGGAGTACGCCTATTCCCGCGGCATGGATGTTTGTGGTGGCGATGCTGGGCACCTTGTGGTTGCTGGCGCCGCGCGGCTGGCCCGCGCGCTGGCTGGGCCTGGCATGCTGGCTGCCGCTATTGTGCAACCAGCCCAGCCACCCCAGAGAGGGTGAAATGACGGTGACCGCCTTCGACGTCGGGCAGGGTATGGCGCTGCTGGTCGAAACTGCGCAACATAGGCTGCTGTACGATACCGGACCTTTTTATTCGCCGGAGTCGGACGGCGGCAACCGCGTGATCTTGCCCTACCTGGATGCGCGCGGCATTGCCGCGCTGGATGCAGTGGTCATTTCGCATAATGATAACGACCACTCAGGCGGAGCCCTATCTGTGTTCCAGCACCTCAGGGTGGGCTGGGTGGCTAGTTCACTGGCGGCTGACAGCCCCATCGTCGCTGCCGCCCCTAAGCACAGGAGATGCGAGGCCGGCCAGGCCTGGGTTTGGGATGGCATCCGTTTCGAGATGCTGCAGCCCGCCGCCGCCAGCTACGATAGCCAGAAATGGAAACCGAATGCGCGCAGCTGCATGCTGAAGGTGACACAAGGAGAGCATTCCATCCTGCTGCCGGGCGATATAGAGGCGGTGCAGGAGCAGGAACTGCTCGGCAGTGCGGTGAACAAACTGCATGCGACGGTGCTGCTGGCGCCGCATCATGGCAGCGGCACCTCTTCCACTGCCGGCTTCCTGCAAGCGGTCAAGCCGGAACTGGCCTTGTTCCAGGTCGATTACCGCAACCGTTTTCATCATCCCAAGCCAGAAGTCTTTGCGCGTTATGCCGATTTTGGAATAAAACGACTAAGAACAGACGAATCGGGTGCAATCACATTACAATTCGGGACTAGTCTGGAATTTTCCGAATATCGTCACGAGCACGCGCGTTATTGGTATCACCAGTAATCAAGGAATTTTATGGCGCGCCAGCGATTGCGAGCCAGCCTTAGCTTCCAAAACTTGATTTGCATTGCTACTCCCCATTTATGTCATCCGATTCTGCCAAACCTGTTCTACATTTTGTCCACGCCAATAGCTTCCCCGCAGGTACCTACCGGGTATTTTTTGAGCACCTGGCCCCTCACTACGATGTGCAGGCGCTGGATATGCACGCGCATGACCCCAACTACCCGGTGACCGATGGCTGGGGCGTACTGGCCCAGGAACTGGTGGATACGCTGATAGCACGCTACCAGCAGCCGGTGATCCTGGTCGGGCATTCGCTGGGCGGCATCCTGGCCCTGCTGGCGGCCAAGGCCAGGCCGGACCTGGTGCGTTGCGTGGTGATGCTGGATTCGCCGGTAGTCACGGGCTGGAAGGCGCTGGCGCTGAAGCTGTTCAAGCGCCTGGGCGTGGATAAGAAATTCTCGCCGGCGCAGTTTTCTGAAAAGCGCAGGAACGCCTGGAAAAGCGCAGAGGCGGCCTACCAGCACTTTGCGTCCAAAGAAGTGTTTGCGATCTGGCCGCCGGAAGTCTTGCGCGACTACATACACGCCGGCATAGTCCCGCAGACGGACGGTGTCGGTTTGCGGTTTACCCGCGAGATTGAGACCGCGATCTACCTGAGCATACCCGACAACCTGGCTTACCTGACCCGCCAGCCCTATCCGGTTGCCATCGGTTTTGTCGGCGGCACGGAGTCGATAGAGTGCCGGCAGGCGGGGCTGGACGCCACCAGGAAAATAGTTGGACAGAATTTCATGCTGATCACCGGCGGCCACCTGATACCGATGGAAGTGCCGGCACAGGCGGCCGCAGCCACCCACCAAATGATACAGAAACTGATTTGAGGATCTTGAACATGCAAACAACCATCCTTGGCAAGTTTGGCAAATCTCTGGCAACGGGCCTGCTGCTGGCCTGTGCCCAGTCGTATGCGCAGACGGCGCTGCCGTCGCTGGATGAATACCGCGAGGTCAGCGCCAAAGGCCGCTCGGTATGGCAATTGACGATAGAGAATGACAGTCTGCTATTCACCGGCAATGACGGCTTCTATACCAGCGGCATCCAGTTGGGACAGCGCTCTGTGCTGAACACGCAGAGCGGCTCCACCAGCTATGGCTGGCGCATAGGCCAGGAATTGTATACAGCCTCGGACACCAAATTATTGCCGGCGCAGATATCGCCGCGCGACCATCCGTACGCCGGCTGGCTGTTCGGCGGCATCTACAAAGAGAGCGCCGACCTGGAAGGGCGCAGCACGCAGCTGGGGCTGGACCTCGGCTGCATGGGACCTTGTGCCGGCGGCGACTGGTCACAGACCCACCTGCACCGGCTGTTGCAGCAACCGCTGCCGCAAGGCTGGAGTACGCAATTGCGTGACGAGTGGGGCGTCGTGTTGTCCGGCGCCTGGTCGCCGCTGCGCTGGACCCCGGCTGCTTACCTGGATGTCACGCCGCGTTTGAGTGGGCGCTTTGGGAATATCTTCACGGACGCCTCGGTTGGCGTGACGCTGAGGGCAGGGGCACTGAATCCCTTGCCGGAGCAGGCGGCCAACTATGCATTCGTCAGGGCCGAGGCCAAGGCGGTAGCGTATAACGCTACCATCCAGGGCGGTTATTTCGCTGACCAGCATACCGGGGTAGATCCGAAACGCTCGGTCGGCGAACTGGAAATCGGCTATGTGTGGCGCGGCGAGCGCTTTGGCCTGCACGCCTCCGTGGTCCGCAGGAGTAATGAGATACGGCAGCTGCGCAGCGTAGAAGGGGCGCAAAACTTTGCCAAAATACAATTTTCCTATGCGATGTAAGCGCGGCGCCGGCGCCGCCGGCTGCGATAAAAGTGCCGGAAAAATTGTGAGGGGAAGTCGCTTTGGTGTATAATTCGAATTTCCCGCTTGTGCCGTCTGGCACCTTCTGCAATGACTAAGTTTGTGTTCGTTACCGGGGGCGTAGTCTCCTCGTTAGGCAAAGGCATAGCTGCCGCCTCCCTCGCTGCGATTCTGGAATCGCGCGGTCTTAAAGTCACCATGCTCAAGCTTGATCCATACATCAATGTGGATCCCGGCACCATGAGTCCTTTCCAGCATGGCGAAGTATTCGTGACCGATGACGGCGCCGAGACCGACCTGGACCTGGGCCATTACGAGCGTTTCATTACCGCCAAGATGCGCAAGGTGAATAACTTCACCACCGGCCAGATCTATGAGTCCGTGATCCGCAAGGAACGCCGCGGCGAATACCTGGGCAAGACCGTGCAGGTCATCCCGCACATCACCAATGAAATCCAGGATTATATCCATCGCGGCGCCAACGGTTTTGACGTGGCTCTGGTGGAGATCGGCGGCACCGTCGGCGATATCGAGTCCCTGCCTTTCCTGGAAGCCGCCCGCCAGCTGAGCTTGCGCGCCGGCCGCAATGCCGCGGCCTTCGTGCATCTGACCCTGGTTCCTTACCTGGCTTCCGCCGGCGAACTGAAAACCAAGCCTACCCAGCACAGCGTGCAGAAATTGCGTGAAATCGGTATTTCGCCGGATGCCTTGCTGTGCCGCGCCGACCGCCGCATCCCTGACGACGAGCGCGCCAAGATTTCGCTGTTCTCCAATGTGCCTGAAGACGGCGTGATCTCGGTATGGGACGCTGACACCATCTACAAGATTCCGCAAATGCTGCACGACCAGGGCCTGGACGCGATCGTGTGCGAAAAATTGGGCCTGTCGCCTAAGCCAGCCAACCTGGATATGTGGGACAAGCTGATTTACGCGCTGGAAAACCCGAAAGAAGAAGTCACGATAGGCATGGTCGGCAAATACGTCGACCTGACCGAGTCTTACAAGTCCCTGACCGAAGCGCTGCGCCATGCCGGCATCCATACCGAAAGCCGGGTGAATATCGAGTACGTCGATTCGGAAGAAATCGAGGCGCACGGCACCAAGGCGCTGGAAAAATACGACGGCATCCTGGTGCCCGGCGGATTTGGCAAGCGTGGCGTGGAAGGCAAGATCATCGCTGCCCGTTTTGCCCGCGAAAACAAGATCCCCTACCTCGGCATCTGCCTCGGCATGCAAGTGGCGCTGATTGAATACGCCCGTAACAAGGCAGGTTTGACCCTGGCCAACTCGACTGAGTTCGACCAGGAAACCGAGCAGCCGGTAGTCGCGCTGATCAATGAGTGGCAAAACCATGACGGCAAGGTAGAGACCCGCGACGAGAATTCCGACCTGGGCGGCACCATGCGCCTGGGCGCGCAAACTTGCGCCGTCCAGCCGGGCACGCTGGCATCTGAAATCTACGGCAATGTGGTGACCGAGCGTCATCGTCATCGCTATGAAGCAAACAACCATTATCTGGGGCGCGTAGAGCAGGCTGGTTTGATCGTGTCTGCCCGTACCCCGACCGAAGACCTGTGCGAAATCATGGAATTGCCACGCGACGTGCATCCTTGGTACCTGGGCGTGCAGTATCACCCCGAGTTCAAGTCCACCCCGCGTGACGGCCATCCATTGTTCATCTCATTTGCCAAGGCCACGCTGGCGCACAAGCATGCAACGGCCAACACCGGAAATAAATCATGAAACTGTGTGGATTTGAGGTTGGCCTGGACCAGCCATTCTTCCTGATCGCCGGCCCCTGCGTGATCGAATCGCGTCAAATGGCGCACGATACCGCGGGCCAGCTGAAGGAAATCACTGCTGAGCTCGGCATTCCTTTCATCTACAAATCTTCGTTCGACAAGGCCAACCGTTCATCGGGCACGTCTTTCCGCGGACTGGGGATGGAAAAGGGCCTGGAAATCCTGGCCGACGTCAAGCAGCAGCTGCAGGTGCCGGTGCTGACCGATATCCATGAGATAGACGAGATCAAGCCGGTCGCCGCGGTGGTGGACGTGTTGCAAACGCCGGCCTTCCTGTGCCGCCAGACCGATTTCATCAAGGCTTGCGCGCAATCCGGCAAGCCGGTGAATATCAAGAAGGGCCAGTTCCTGGCGCCGCACGATATGATCAATGTGATCGCCAAGGCGCGGGCCGCGGCCAAAGAAGCCGGCCTGCCGGAAGACCTGTTCATGGCTTGCGAGCGTGGCGTGTCCTTCGGCTACAACAACCTGGTATCTGATATGCGCTCGCTGGCGATCATGCGTGAAACCAATTGCCCGGTGGTCTTCGATGCGACGCATTCGGTGCAATTGCCGGGCGGCCAGGGCGCGACTTCCGGCGGCCAGCGCGAGTTCGTGCCGGTATTGGCGCGTGCTGCAGTGGC
This sequence comes from Pseudomonadota bacterium, assembly GCA_040390485.1. Lineage (GTDB taxonomy): Bacteria > Pseudomonadota > Gammaproteobacteria > Burkholderiales > Burkholderiaceae_D > Undibacterium. Next base: position 68,939 of record JAZJYH010000028.1, on the reverse strand, counting down.
GGTGGGTATCTCCGGTCTGTTCATGGAAACTCACCCGAATCCAGCCGAAGCCATGTCCGATGGCCCGAACGCGGTGCCGCTGGGGCGCATGAAGGAATTGCTGGCTACGCTGATCGAACTCGATCGCGTGGTCAAGAAAACTGGCTTCCTCGAATCCAGTTTTGCCTAAGGACCTGGCGGACGGCTGCTGCGCAAGAGCGGAGCAGCTGTTCGGTATGCCGCCATCCGCATGTTGAATATTCGGCAAAGCATGGTTTAAGGCCGGGTTCGCATAGTAAGATCGCGGCAAACTTATAGTAAGTACAGGGTAAGTACGGGGTAAGTACGGGGTAAGTAATTAAGCAGCTTGTATGCAGTGGTGCGAAGACCGTCCCTGTTTTTTGCGTGGTTGGAAAAGCAGGCGAGAGCTAAACCGGCTTTTGAGTTCATCGAACCGGGAAATCTTGCACAACAAGAACTCCTGCAAGCATCAAAGATCATGGTCTCGCGGCCAACCCGGATCCGGGTTGGGGACACAGATATAAACATAAGAATTTTATTATTGAATTGTTTAGGAGAATGGAATGAGTGCTATCGTTGATATTATCGGCCGTGAAATTATTGATTCACGCGGCAATCCAACAGTGGAATGCGATGTCTTGCTTGAGTCCGGCGTGATGGGGCGTGCCGCTGTGCCGTCCGGCGCATCGACCGGTTCCCGCGAAGCCATCGAACTGCGCGACGGCGATAAGTCACGTTACCTGGGCAAGGGCGTGCTGAAAGCCTGCGAGCATATCAATACCGAGATCGCCGAAGCAATCATGGGCCTGGATGCCAATGAACAAGCCTTCCTGGACCGCACCCTGATCGACCTGGACGGCACGGAAAACAAGAGCCGCCTGGGCGCCAATGCCATGCTGGCCGTGTCCATGGCGGTTGCCAAGGCAGCGGCCGAAGAAGCCGGTTTGCCGCTGTACCGCTATTTCGGCGGCTCCGGTGCGATGCAATTGCCGGTACCGATGATGAACGTGATCAACGGCGGCGCCCACGCCGACAACAACCTGGATATCCAGGAATTCATGATCATCCCGGTCGGTGCTCCCACTTTCCGCGAAGCGGTACGCTACGGTGCCGAAGTATTCCATGCACTGAAAAAAATCCTGCATGACAAGGGCTTGACCACGGCGGTCGGCGACGAAGGCGGTTTTGCGCCTTCCGTTGCAAACCATGAAGAAGCGATCAAGCTGATCATCCAGGCAATCCAGGCCGCCGGCTATGAGCCAGGCACGCAAATCGCTCTGGGCCTCGATTGCGCCGCCAGCGAGTTCTACAAAGACGGCAAATACCACCTGGAAGGCGAAGGCCTGACCTTGTCCTCCGCCGACTTCACCAATCTGCTGGCAACCTGGGTCGACAAATACCCTATCATCTCAATCGAAGACGCGATGGCGGAAAACGACTGGGAAGGCTGGGCTACGCTGACTGAGGTATTGGGCAAGAAAGTGCAACTGGTCGGCGACGACCTGTTCGTGACCAACACCAAGATCCTGAAGGAAGGCATACAAAAAGGTGTCGCCAACTCCATCCTGATCAAGATCAACCAGATCGGCACCCTGACCGAGACCTTTGCCGCCATCGAGATGGCCAAGCGCGCAGGTTATACGGCCGTGATTTCGCATCGTTCCGGCGAGACCGAAGACAGCACGATCGCCGACATCGCGGTGGGCACCAATGCACTGCAAATCAAGACCGGCTCCTTGTCCCGTTCTGATCGTATGGCAAAATACAACCAATTGCTGCGCATCGAAGAAGATTTGGGCGAAATCGCCAGCTACCCAGGCCGCGAAGCGTTTTATAATTTGAAGTAAGTTTCAATGAAAAGGGGGAACGCAGTTCCCCCTTTTTTTGAGTTTCCTTTTTCTATCGGATATGTGGTTGTTGGATGCGCCTGATTGCGTTAGCACTTGCTACCCTGTTGCTCTTGATACAGTACCCGCTTTGGCTGGGTAAGGGCGGCTGGCTGCGCGTCTGGGAACTGGATAGGCAGGTAAGTCAGGTCCAGATGCATAACGAGGGCTTGAAAGAACGCAACGGCAAGCTGGAATCGGAAGTTGAGGATTTGAAGACCGGTACCGGAGCGGTCGAGGAGCGTGCCCGTTTTGAGCTGGGCATGATCAAGAAAGACGAGATTTTTGTGCAAATCCTGGATGCCGGCACGGCGCCGCAGCCTGTCAGCCAAGCTACTATTCCACCCGCCAGCGAGGCCCCCGCCAGGGCCGCCAAAGAAAAAGCCGCAAGATAAATTCCCCTTGCGGCCCCGGCATTACTTCTTCATCTGAGTTTTAGTGCTGGATCAATGCTTGCTGTCGCTCGCGGTGGTGGTCGCCTCCACCAAGGTAGTGGCGACAAACAGCTGCGCACAATCGACCTTGTCAAAGCCATAGTGCTTGCCGCAGAAATCGCAATTGATGTCCAGCTTGCCTAGTTCATTGACGGCGGTATTGACTTCTGCTTCACCCAGCATCTTCAGCATATTGCCGACTTTTTCGCGCGAACAATTGCACCTGAAGCTAGGGTGCTGCGGATCGAAGACGCGTATGGTCTCTTCCCAGAACAAGCGGTGCAGCAGGGTATTGATGTCGGTGTCCAGCAATTCCTGCTGCTTCAGGGTGCCGCCCAGCGTGACGGCGCGATGCCAGGCTTCGGCCTCATCTTCCACTTTGGATTCGGTGCCGCCGGTCTTGGGCAGTTTTTGCAGCAGCATGCCGCGTGATATCTTGTCGTTCGACGCCAGCCACAGCTTGGTATCGAGCTGTTCGGAACGCATCATGTAGTTTTCTATGACGACCGCGATGGTGTCGCCGTCCAGCGGGACTATGCCCTGGTAGGCTTGTTGGCCCGGCAGTTTATTGTTCGGGTCTAGCGTGATCACAAAGCGGCCGTTGCCGTGCGCGTGCACCAGCTCTGCCAGGTCGGCATGTTCCGGTATCACCGCATCCGGCGCCAGCTTGGCCATCGCGCGCAAATGCAGGTCGCCATCGCATTCAACCACCATCAGCTTGATCGGGCCGTCGCCATGTATCTGCATGACCATGGTGCCGTCAAATTTCAGGTTGGCGCTGAGCAGCGCGGAAGCGGCCACCAGCTCGCCCAGCAGGGTCTTTACCGCCTGCGGGTATTGCTGGTGAGACAGGATTTGCTGCCAGGTGTCGGAAATTTCCACCAGTTCGCCGCGCACTCCTGCGTGTTCGAACATGAATTTTTGTAAAGTATCTGTCATTATCTTCTAGCCAATGCGTTTTAACTGGGTCTTGAATGCTTGCCCACGACTTACATAATTTTGGGCGTTTCCTTGAATTCGCAAGACGTCTTCTTCAGTTAAAGTTCTTACGACCTTGGCCGGGGAGCCGACGATCAGCGAATTGTCCGGGAATTCCTTGCCCTCGGTGACCAGCGCACCGGCGCCCACCAGGCAGTTCTTGCCTATCCTGGCGCCATTCAGTATCACCGCTTGTATGCCTATCAGCGAGCCTTCGCCGATAGTGCAGCCATGCAGCATGGCATGATGCCCAACTGTGACGTTTTTACCAACGACCAGCGGATGGCCGGGATCGGTATGCAGCGTGCAACCTTCCTGTACGTTGCTATTTTCGCTAATCGTGATCAATTCATTATCGCCGCGCACGGTGACCCCAAACCAGATGCTGGCATTGGCTTCCACCCTGACTTTGCCGATGATGGTGGCGGTGTCCGTGATATAGGCCGTGGGGTCGATTTCTGGAACAATGTCAGCTAATTGGTATATGGCCATGAATCTTCCGTAAAATAGAGGGTTAAAGCTGCTTAACCTTCTATTTTAACGCTCCTGGTATGAACTCACCGTCTTCCGCAATAAATTCCGTTTCCGGCGCGCCTGCTGTATCGATGGCCGAATTGAAGGCTGAGCTGCGCCAGCAGGCGTTACATTGGCTGGTCGAGCCGCTGGCCAGAGTCAAGGCGGACGGCGTGCGCGCATTGAGGGAGCGCTGGCTGCAGGGCGGGCTCAGCCTGGATACTGGGGCAGTCATAGCCGCAGCGGCGAACGTCCCGGGGCGGCCTGAACGGCCGGAACTGGTAGCGCCGCTGGACGTCAAGCGCAGGGCGATGAATACCGTGGAGGGGCGCGCTGCGCTGATCCACGCCTTGGCCCACATAGAATTCAATGCGATCAATCTGGCCCTGGATGCGCTCTGGCGTTTCCCGGACATGCCGCCGGAATACTACAGCGACTGGCTGCAGGTGGCGCAGGAAGAGGCGTACCACTTCAGCCTGCTGGCCGATCACCTGGTGGCGCTGGGTTTTCAGTACGGCGATTTTTCTGCGCATAATAGCCTGTGGGAATTGACTGAAAGGACTTCCGCCGATGTGCTGGCCAGAATGGCGCTGGTGCCGCGCACGATGGAAGCGCGCGGCCTGGATGCGACGCCGGCGGTGCGCGCCAAGCTGGCGCAGGCGGGAGACGCCGCCGCCGCGCAAATACTGGACATTATTTTGCGCGATGAAATCGGCCACGTGGCCATAGGCAATCGCTGGTTTGCCTACCTATGCGAGCAGCGCGCGCTGGATCCACTGACTGCCTATGCTGCGCTGGCCCAGCAATACCGGGCGCCGCAAATGCGTCCGCCGTTCAATATCGAGGCCAGGCGCGCCGCGGGCTTCAGCGAGGCGGAGTTGACTGCCTTGCAGAGCTAAAGAAGCCGGCTTTTTGACCGTAGATGCCCTAAACGCAAAGGAAAATTTTATGCTTGAGCCGGGCCTCACACAGTTGAATATCCGCCTGCAAAATAGGGCGAAAGCGATGGCGGGAGCGATGCTTGCGGCTTTGGCTTGCCTGATGCCCGCTTTTGCGGCCCAGGCGCTGCCGCCCCAGCCCAAAGAACAGGCTCAGGAGAGGCCGGGGGTGGAGGTGCTGTCGGTGCAGGACGGCAGCGCGCCTGCGCCAGATGTGAAAATGCCCGCGCACTTGTTCAAGAAAAAAGTGGTGGCGGCCGCGTTTGACGTCGTGAAGCCGGGCCAGTTGCAGGACATAGACGATATTGCGCACGGCTTTCCGCGAGAATTGCTGGCCAGGCTGGAAAGGTCGGGCAAATTCCTGACCCGCAGCGCTTCCTCGCTGCTAGGCGCCGGTGTCGCCGTCGACGTGCCCAATCTACACACCGTGCGGCAGTTGGCGGAATTCAATGACAGCCAGTTTGTGATAGCGGGCCAGGTCGTCAGCGCGGAGAGCTGGGCGGTGCCGAAATTCCTGGGGCTGCTGGAAACCAAAAAACGCCTGCTGGCAGTCGAGATTTATGTCTTCGACGGCTTGAGCGGCGTGCTGTTGACGCGCCATCGTTTCGACAGCGTGGTAGAGAAAGAGGTGGTGGTAGGACGCGACAAGACCTTTGGCGGCTCCGCCTTCTTTGCCACCGCAGTCGGCCGGGCGCTGGATGACATGCTGGACGCCGGCGTGCGGGCGGTGAGTGCGGATCTGGAAGTCCAGCCGTTTGCCGCCAAGGTAGTCCGCATCAGCAATAATGAATTGACGTTTGACGCCGGCGCAAACTCGGCCATCGTACCCGGCGACGTACTGGGGGTGTATAGGATCAGCCACCAATTGCCGCTCATGCGGCCGGCCGACCAGGTAAGCCTCGGCACCCAGGAGGGCATGCTGGGCCGCGTTGCCGTGTCCCAGGTGCAGCTCGGGTTTTCCGTCGGCGCCCTGAGCGCCGACTCCAACCGCAAGGGTATCCAGGTGGGCGACCTGGTGCGCTGGTATCCCGCTGCGCCCTAAGCAGCAATTCCAGGATGCGTCGGACCGACGCCGGCTAGTTGAATAGCCGGGGCCGGCTCAGGAACCCGACTTCGCCCTTTGCTCTTCCTGCAGACGCAATATCCTCCTTTGCACCTTGCCGGTGGTCGTCATTGGCAAGGCATCGATAAATTCGATTTCCTTGGGGTATTCGTAGGGCGCCAGCTTGCCGCGTACATGGGCTTGCAGCTCTGCGATCAATTGTTGATTGCCCTGAAAGCCTGCGCTCAGCACGATATAGGCTTTGACCAGGTTGCCACGCTCCTGGTCGGGCTTGGGCACCACGGCGACATTCATCACGGCCGGATGCTTGACCAGGCAATTCTCGATTTCCGACGGGCCTATGCGATAGCCGGCCGCCTTGAACATGTCATCGGCCCGGCCCTGGTACCACAGGTAGCCGTCGGCGTCGCGCAACGCCAGGTCGCCGGTGCGGCACCAGTCGCCGGTGAATTTGTTGCGGGTGGCCTCGGGATTTTTCCAGTAACCGAGGAAGAACACCGGGTCGGGCGTGCCGTGCATGTCCATCCTCTGCATCGCGATTTCGCCGCTCTGGTTGACGCCGACTTCATTGCCGTCGTCGTCGATGATGGAGACCTGGTGCCCGGGATAGGGGCGCCCCATGCTGCCGGGTTTGGCCGGCCATTGCTGCACGCTATTGCCGACGATGTAGTTCATCTCGGTCTGGCCGAACATTTCATTCGGCGTCACTTCCAGCGCCGACTGGCACCAGTTGAACACGGTATCGCCCACGGCTTCGCCGGCGCACATGATGGCGCGCAGGCTGAGCCGGTATTTGCTGCGCGGCTCAGGGCAGGCCTTCATCATCATCTTCAGCGCGGTCGGGAACAGGAAGGTATTGGTGACGGCGTATTTCTGCATCAGGTAAAACGCGGTCTCGGCTGAAAACCGGCCCTGATAGCCGACGATGGGCTTGCCGAAATACAGGGTAGGCAGCAAGGCGTCCATCAAGCCGCCGGTCCAGGCCCAATCGGCCGGCGACCAGAACACGTCCTGCGCCTGCGGAAACCAGTTTTGCGAAGCGACGAAGCCGGTCAGGTTGCCGATGATCGCCGATTGCGGCAGCAGCGCGCCTTTCGGCGCGCCGGTGGTGCCGCTGGTATAGATCAGGATGGCGGGGTCGGTGGCCCTGGTGCTTTCTGCGGCAAAGGTGGATGGCATGGCGCTCGCCTGCCGGCGCCAGTCCAGCGCATCTTCCATGTCGCAGTCCAGCGTGACGACCGTGCCTACGGTAGGACAGGCCGCGCGGATTTGCCGGAAGGCGTCGACGCCGCTTTGGTCGACGATCAGCGCCACCGCCTCGCTGTGCTGCAGCCTGTATTCCAGCGCCTCCGGTCCAAACAGGAAGGACAGCGGCATGGCAATCGCGCCCATTTGCAGGCAAGCCATCATCGCCACCGCGGTTTCCGGACGCTGCGGCAGGATCGTGGCCACCACGTCGCCGCGTCGCACGCCTTGTTTGCTCAGCAGTTGCGACAGTTGGTTGGCCTGTTGCTGCAACCCGGCATAGCTCAGGGTGGCGGTGTTGCCGTCCGCATCTTCATAGTGCACGGCAATATTGGCCGCGGTGGCCGGGTCATTGGCCCAGCGATGGCAGCAGACTTCGGCGATATTGAAGTCCGCGGGAACGTCCCACCTGAAATTTTTATATAAATCATCATAATGGTCGGGCGTCACAGATTTCTGTTTGCTCATCGTGTCTCCGGTATAATTATCGAACGGTCGTTCTATTGTTTGTCTAAAAACTGTCATTCCTCAAGCCTCGGCTGTTAAACCTGTCTAGCCAATTATGAAACCATCTCGTTCAGAATTTATCACGGTCCGCGGACTTCAATACCATATTCGTCATTGGGGTGAAGAAAATTCACCTAAAATCTTCATGATGCATGGCTGGATGGATGTCTCGGCGTCGTTCCAATTCGTGGTGGATTGCCTGAAGCAGGATTGGCATGTCATTGCGCCCGACTGGCGCGGGTTTGGGCTGACGCAGGCGCCGGCCGCCGATTGCTACTGGGCGCCCGACTACCTGGGCGACCTCGATGCAATCCTGCGCCATTTTTCGCCGGATCAGCCGGTCAACCTGCTGGGGCATAGCATGGGCGGCAATGCTGTCAGCCTGTATGCCGGGGTGAGACCGGAGCGCATCCGCAAGCTGGTCAACCTGGAAGGTTTCGGCATGCCGGTGACCCACCCCAAACAGACCCCGGGCCGCTACCGCAAATGGCTGGATGAATTGCGCGAGCAGCCGGCCCTGCGCAGCTATCCCAGCCAGGCCGCGGTGGCCGGACGTTTGCAAAAGACCAATCCGCGCCTGTCGGACGCCAGGGCGGCCTTCCTGTCCGAGCACTGGGCGCGGCAGAATGATGCGGGCGACTGGGAAATCCTGGGCGACCCCGCGCATAAGCTGTCCAGCCCCTTGCTCTATCATGTGGAAGAGGTGATGGCTTGCTGGCAAAAAATAACGGCGCCGGTACTGTGGGTAGAGGCCAATGACACCGACGTCTGGCGCTGGATGGGCCCGAAAGAGGAAGCCCGGATAGAGATAGACCGCCGCATCGCGCATATTGCCAAAGTAAAGACGGAAATGATCATGGAAGCGGGGCATATGTTGCACCATGACCAACCTGAGATCCTGGCGCAATTGGTGGAAGAATTCCTGCTTGAAAACTAGCCTGGATATCCGGCGGTAAAACAGGAGGGGGCCATTTCTGGGTTACACTTGAGGAATTCGTTTTTTTCCTCCCACAGATCATGAGTGACAAACCAGTTTACGGCTTTACCACCACCATCCTGCACGGCGACCGCCAAAAGAGCATAGAGCACGGCTCGCTGCACAAGCCCATCCACACCTCGGTCGCCTACGGCTACAAGGATGCGCGCGAGCTGGCCGCGGTATTCCAGGGCAAGCAGCCCGGCTACCGCTATGGCCGCCAGGGCAACCCTACCGTGTCTGCGCTGGAAGACAAGATCACCAAGATGGAAGACGGCTACGCCAGCATCTGTTTTGCCACCGGCATGGCGGCCATAGGCGCGATCTGCCAGGCTTTGCTGCGCAGCGGCGACCATGTGGTGTCGTCCGCCTTCTTGTTCGGCAATACCAACAGCCTGTGGCAAACCATGGGCGGCCAGGGCGTCGATGTGTCCTTTGTCGATGCAACCGATGTCGACAACGTCAGGGCGGCGCTGACTCCCGCGACCCGCATCGTGTTTGTGGAAACCATCGCCAATCCGCGCACCCAGGTGGCTGACCTGAAACGCATAGGTGAACTGTGCCGCGAACGCGGCATCCTGTACGTGGTTGATAACACCATGACCTCGCCGTATTTGTTCCGTCCCAAGACTGTCGGCGCCGGCCTGGTGGTGAATGCGCTGACCAAGGCCATCGCTGGCCACGGCAATGTGCTGGGCGGCGCGTTGACTGACACTGGCCTGTACGACTGGAATGCCTATCCGCACATCGTCGAGAACTACAAGAAATTCCCGGTCATCCAATGGGGCATGGCGCAACTGCGCGCCAAGGCCTTGCGCGATTTCGGCGGCAGCCTGGGGCCGGAAGCCGCGCACCATATTGCGGTCGGCGCAGAAACCATCGCCTTGCGCCAGGACCGTGAATGCGCCAATGCACTGGCGGTAGCGCAGTTGCTGGCAGCGGACGACAGGGTGGCTGCCGTGCACTATCCGGGCTTGCCTGGCCATCCGCAGCACCATATCGCGAAAGAGCTGTTCCGTTCTTATGGCGCCTTGCTGAGTTTTGAACTGAGGGAGGATATCGACTGCTTTGATTTCCTGAACCGCATGCAGCTGGCGATACCCGCCAGCAACCTGGGCGACACCCGCACCCTTGTTATTCCGGTGGCGCACACCATCTTCTACGAGATGGGCGCGGAACGGCGTGCCAGTATGGGCATCGCAGAGTCGCTGATACGCGTCTCGATAGGGCTGGAAGATACGGAAGACCTGCTGCAAGACTTCCGCCAGGCGCTGGCGGGATAGCTCCGGCAATCAATTTTTACCGAGGTATGGAAGGGCAGCATGTTGCGACTCTCTTTAAGTATGACGATGCGCGACTGGCGCGCCGGTGAACTGCGCTTCTTGCTGGTGGCCCTGATGATCGCGGTGGCGTCGCTGTCCTCGGTGGGTTTCTTTGTCGACCGCATGCGCACCGGCCTGAACCGCGACGCCCATCAACTGCTGGGGGCCGACCTGGTGATCAGCGCCGACCAGCCGGTCAATCCGGCCTGGCGCAGCGAAGCGGAAAAGCGCGGCCTGTCGCTGGCCGAGACGGTCGTGTTCCCGAGCATGGCGATCGCCGGCGAGGGCGCAGAATCGGCCTCCCGCCTGGTGTCGATCAAGGCGGTCAGTCCCGGTTATCCCTTGCGCGGCAACTTGAAACTGGGCCAGGGCAATGCCGAAGCGCCCACCCGCGACACGCCCGCCGCCGGCACGGTCTGGGTGGATCCGGCCATGCTGCCCGGCCTGAACCTGAAAATCGGCACCCAGCTGAAATTGGGCGACAAACTATTCACGGTAACGCAGGTGATCGCCAATGAACCCGACCGCGGCGCCTCCTTCATGAACTTCATGCCCAGGGTCATGATCTCCAAGCAAGACCTGGCGGCCACCAACCTGATCCAGAATGGCTCGCGCGTCACTTACCGCCTGCTGGTGGCCGGCCCGGCCAAGACCGCGCAGGCTTTCCAGAAATGGCTGCAAGACGGCATAGAGCGGGACGACATCAAGGGCGTCAGGCTGGAGTCGCTGGAAACCGGTCGTCCGGAAATGCGCGCGACGCTGGACCGCGCCGAGCAATTCCTGTCGCTGGTCAGCCTGTTGTCGGCCATGCTGGCCGCGGTCGCGGTCGCCATGGCGGCGCGCCGCTTCATGCTGCGCCACCTGGATGCCTGTGCCATGCTGCGCTGCCTGGGGCTGACCCAGAACCAGGTCACATCCATGTATCTGGTCGAATTCCTGATAGTAGGCATCATTGGCAGCCTGGCCGGCGTGCTGCTCGGCTTTGCCGGCCATTACGTGCTGCTGGAATGGCTGGGCAAGCTGGTCTCCAATGATTTGCCGGGCGCCAGCTGGCTGCCGGTATGGCAGGGTGTCGCTACCGGCCTGCTGCTGCTGGTGGGCTTTGCCTTACCGCCTATCCTGCAATTGCGCAATGTGCCGCACAATCGCGTGATACGGCGCGAGCAGGATGCGCCTAAACCGCTGACTCTGGCCAGCTACGGCTTAGGCCTGGCGATGTTTACCGGGCTGCTGTTGTGGCAGGCCGGCGACATCAAGCTGGGCTTGCTGACCGCCGCCGGCTTCCTGCTGGGCTTGCTCGGTTTTGCCTTGATTGCCTGGCTGGCCGTGGCGTCGCTGAAGCGCCTGCGCGGCTTGATCCAGCACGCGTCCTGGCGCTTCGCGGTGACGGCTTTGCAACGCCGGCCGGGCGCCACCGTGATCCAGGTGGTGTCGCTGGCGCTGGGCTTGATGGCCTTGTTATTGCTGACCGTCGTGCGCTCCGACCTGATCGCGGCCTGGCAGCAGGCCACCCCGGCCGATGCGCCTAACCAGTTTGTGATCAATATCCAGCCCGACCAGAAGGACGAGATCAGCGCCAGGCTGGCGCAGCTGAGCAAGCCGGTCTTGTATCCGATGATACGCGGCAGGCTGATACAGGTGAACGGCAAGGCCATCACCGCCGAGACTTATCCGGAAGACCGGGCCAAGCGCCTGGTGGACCGCGAGTTCAATCTGTCCACCATGGCCGAGCTGCCCGTGATGAACAAGCTCAGTGCCGGAAAATGGTACAACGACGCCACGACGCAGCAGGCCGAGGCCTCGGTGGAAGAGGGCATCGCCAAGACCCTGAACCTGAAGCTGGGCGACAAGCTGGGGTTTGACGTCGCCGGCCAGAGCGTCAGCGCCACCGTCACCTCGCTGCGCAAGCTGGACTGGGGTTCGATGCGGGTGAATTTCTTTGTCATCATCAACCCCAAGGCGATGCGCGACATGCCGCAAACCTGGATTACCGCCTTCCGCTTGCCAGAAGGGCAGGTCGGCTTCGTCAACCAGCTGACGCATGACTATCCCAACCTGACGATAGTGGACGTGGGCGCGCTGATCAAGCAATTGCAAAGCGTGATGGACCAGGTGACGACGGCGGTCGAGTTCCTGTTCCTGTTCACGCTGGCATCCGGCGTGCTGGTCTTGTATGCAGCGCTGGCCGGTTCGCAAGATATCAGGATGCGGGAGGCCGCCTTGCTGCGCGCGCTGGGGGCGACCCGCAAGCAATTATCCCAGGCGCAGTGGATAGAATTCCTGCTGGTCGGTGGCCTGGCCGGGATACTGGCTGCGACCGGTTCGTCGGCGATAGGCTGGGCGCTGGCGCGTTTTGTGTTTAATTTTGAATGGACCTTCAGCCCGCTGGTGTGGGTGGCCGGCCTGGCCGTAGGCGCGGCTTGTGCCTTGATAGGCGGCTGGGTCGGTTTGCGCAATGTGCTGAACCAGCCGCCGCTGCTGAGCCTGCGCGAGAGTTGAGTGAAGATAGAGAGCATTGCATAGCATGAGCACAGAAAATACACAGCAAGCCGGCCAGGCCGCGCAAGAGGTGGAAACCACCCTGTTTGAAGTGCTGGGCGGCGCCGGCAAATTGCGTGAGATGGTGGACAGGTTCTACGACCTGATGGAGCTGGAGCCGGAGTTTGCCGGCATCCGCGCCTTGCATCCGACGCCTATGGATGGTTCGCGCGACAAGCTGTACTGGTTCCTGTCCGGCTGGATGGGCGGCCCCAATCTGTACATAGAGCAGTTCGGGCACCCGCGCCTGCGCGCCCGCCACCTGCCGTATGCGATTGCGAGCAGCGAGCGGGACCAGTGGCTGCGCTGCATGGCGTGGGCGATGCAGGATGTAGGCATAGACGAGGCATTGCAACAGAGGCTGATGCAGTCTTTCTACGAGACCGCGGACTGGATGCGTAACCGGCAAGGCTAGTTGGATGTGGATGCGTACCTGACCCTGGAACGCACCCAGGGGCCGGCGCGCCATACAATAAAATCAACCAAAAACCTATTTAATGAATCCTATAGAAATCGTCATACTGCTGCTATTGCTGGCGCTGCTGGTGCTGGGCATACTTAGCTTGATGCGCAATCGGGGCGGCGACGTCAACGCGCAATTACAGGGCTTGCAGGATTTTTTAAAGCAAGACCAGCAGCAGCAACAGCAGGCGCAGGAAAGATCGGAACGCTCGCTGCGCGAACAGGTGCAGAGCACGGCGCAAGCCACGCGCCAGGAACTAGGCGGTAATTTTTCCCAGTTGCAGCAAAACCTGGCGGCCCAGCTGACCAGCGTCGCCACCCTGCAGAATAACCAGATCGAGGCGTTTTCGCAGCAACTGGTGAAATTGAACGAAACCAATGCGCAGCAGCTGGAACAGGTAAGGCAGGCGCTGATACAGCAAAGCCAGAGCGCGCGCGAAGAGCAGGCGCTGAGCCTGAAGCGTTTCGGCGACACCATCAACCAGACCCTGGTGGCCTTGACCGAATCGAATGCGCAGCGCATGGCGGAAATACGCGCGACGCTGGAAGAAAAAATTCAGGCTTTGCAGGCCGACAACGCCGGCAAGCTGGAAGAGATGCGCAAGACCGTCGATGAAAAACTGCATGCAACGCTGGAGCAGCGCCTGGGTGAATCCTTCAAGCAGGTTTCGGAGCGGCTGGAAAAAGTGCACCAGGGCCTCGGTGAAATGCAGCAGCTGGCGATAGGGGTAGGCGACCTGAAGCGAGTGCTGACCAATGTCAAGACGCGCGGCACCTGGGGCGAGGTGCAGCTGGAAATGGTGCTGGAGCAAATGCTGACGCCGGATCAGTATGCCAAGAATGTGGAGACGGTGCCGGGCAGCGGCGAGCGGGTGGAGTTCGCGATCAAGTTGCCTGGCAAGGAAGACGGCAAAACGCCGGTGTGGATGCCGATCGACGCCAAGTTCCCCAAGGAGCAATACGAGCGGCTGCTGGATGCGGCCGAGAAGGCTGACGCCGAAGGCGTGGCAACCGCCGGCAGGGAACTGGAACGGGCCATCCGCGGCGAGGCCAAGACCATCTCGGAAAAATATGTTTCCCCGCCCTTGACCACGGACTTTGCGATCTTGTTCCTGCCTACCGAGGGCCTGTATGCCGAAGTCATGCGTCGGCCCGGCCTGGCCGACGAACTGCAGCGCAGTTGCCGGGTCAGCATCGCCGGGCCTTCAACCTTGTCGGCCTTGCTGAACAGCCTGCAAATGGGTTTCCGTACCTTGATACTGGAAAAACGCTCGTCGGAAGTCTGGCAGGTGCTGGGAGCGGTGAAGACCGAGTTCGGCAAGTTCGGCGACGTGCTGGCGGCCACCAAGACCGCGCTGGAGCGCGCCGCCAAGAATATCGACAATGCAGAAGTGCGCACCCGTCAGATGACCAGGAAGTTGAAGTCAGTCGAAGCCTTGCCGGCCGAAGCGGCGCAGAGCCTGCTGGGCGTGGAGGCCGACCTGCTCGGTGATGCGGGCGATCCGGATGCGCCGGGCTGATGCCCGCAAGCAGCAATCCTGAAAGAAAAGGGCCGACGATATCGTCGGCCCTTTTTTCAAAACAGGAGAGAATACTTCCTGAATTACAGCGGGATTATTTTTTCTTCGCAGTCTTGGGTTTTTGCTTGGCGATGATCATGTCCTTGATGCCGTTGTACACGTCTTCGGGAATGATCTTCTTGTTCAGCAAGTCATCCTTGCCATTATAGGGACGTCCCTTGATGATGGCGTCGGAGCGGACATCGCCTATCTTGGGCAGGCCGGCCAGTTCTTTCTTGCTGGCACTGTTGATGTCTAGCAGTTCCGTTTTTGCCGCTTCGGCAGAAGCGGCGGCGGATGCCGGAGCCTTCTTGGCCGGATCTGCCGCCTGGACGGCGCCGGCAAACATCAGGGACATACCCAGGGCCAGCAGCATGGATTTCAATAGCTTGTTCATCTTTACTCCTTATGTATTAACGCACCGGGGTGCGGCAGTTCACAAAAAAATCTGAGCGAGGCCTGAGTGCCCAAGATAACCGAGCGGGCTATCCCGGGCAAGTTTTATTGATAATGCATGTGCCGGCGTGTTGCAGGAAAGGCTGCCAATGCTGTCTGATTGCAGCCTATCCTTGATAGCCGGATTACTGGGTGCGGGTCACCGCGCTGATGACGATAGGCGTCAGCGGAACGTCGGTCAGGCCGCTGGATGTGCCGGTCGGCACTACCCTGATCTTGTCCACTACGTCCAGTCCGCTGATCACATTGCCAAATACCGCATAGCCGTTTACGCCGGCATTGGTGGCATCCAGGCTAGGGTTATCCTGCACATTGATGAAGAATTGCGAGGTCGCCGAATTGGCGGCATCGGTGCGTGCCATGGCGACCGCGCCACGGATATTCTTCAAGCCATTGCCGGACTCTAGAACGATCGCCGATTGCGTGGTCGGTTGTGTCATCGCCGCCGTGTAGCCACCGCCCTGGATGACGAAATTATTGATCACGCGATGGAAAATGGTATTCGGATAGAAATTGCTTTCTACGTAATTCAGGATATTGTCTACGCTGATAGGCGCTTTGCTTGGCTCTAATTGCATGACTATCGTGCCCAGCGAGGTCACCATCGTGATTTGCGGTGCCAGTGTAGGGGCCGGGATAGTCAGGGTGCCGGAGTAGATCAGCGAGCCGTCGCTGGCCAGGACTTTCAATACCACGGTGCCGACCGCAATCATCTTGCAGGAATATACGCGCTGGGTATCGGTACCGGTGCCGACCTCTGTCATTCCCAGGCAACCATAATTGTAGATAGAGATACCCTTGGTCAGGTTTTGCCCGGTAATGGTCAGTTTAGTGGTCTGACGGTAGACGATCTGGTCGGATTCGATTTTCGAGATTGTGGCAAACGGGCCGGTCGGAGTGGTCGTGGTGCTGCCTTTGCCGCCGCAACCGGTCAATAGAGCCGCTGCTGTGAGTGCGCTTGCTAGCCAAACTAATGCTTTCAATATTTTCTCCTGAGTACAAATTGCATTTTTGCAATTGGATTGTTGAATCGGAATGTTGAATCGGAATGTTGAATCGGTCCGCGCTTGATTAGTTTCCCGTCAGCTACAGACCGCATAAGTGCCTAGTATATCGTTACTGCAAGCTTTAAGGTCTGCAGATGTCACAATTGAAATGTAAATTCCAGCAGGGAATTGCCATTTAAGGCATCAAGTCCCGCCTGGGAGGGCGCTGCACGGTTACACCAGGCCCTCAAAAAGCACCACGCGCACCCGGTCGCCGACGGCTACATCGGCTTGCGCATCGTCTAGCACGACCATGCAATTGGCTTCGGCCATCGAGCGCAATATGCCTGAACCCTGGGCTCCGGTAGTTTTTACCTGCAAATTGCCGTCTGCCGCAGTCGATAAAATGCCGCGCTGGTATTCGGTGCGTCCCGGGCGCTTGCGTATCGCCGCCGTAGAAATGGCGCTCAGCATGGGCAGCGGGCTGGCGTTTGCCGCAGCCATGCGCAACAGGGCTTCGCGCACAAAAAAATAAAAACTCACCATCACCGCGACCGGATTGCCGGGCAAGCCGAACAGGTAGGCGCTGCGGGTTTCAGCTGCGCCGGATTCGCCCCCAGAGCTGATTTTTCCGAACGCCATGGGGCGCCCCGGGCGCATATTGATGCTCCAGAAGGCGACGTCGCCCATTTCCGCCATCATTTGCCTGGTATAGTCCGCCGCTCCCGTCGACACGCCGCCCGAGGTGATGATGGCATCGGCATGTTGGCACGCTGCGTGGAACGCCGCCTGCAAGGAGCTGGGATCGTCCCTGACGACCCCCATGTCGATCACCTCGCAACCGAGACGGCTCAGCATCCCATACAAGGTATACCGGTTGCTGTCATAGACGCAGCCCTCGTCCAGCGTCTCGCCGATAGAGCGCAATTCGTCGCCGGTAGAAAAAAAGGCGACCCGCAAGCGGCGCCGGACGGGAATTTCGGCAATGCCTAAAGATGCCAGCAAGCCGAGATCGGCAGGGCGCAAGATTTTGCCTTTGGCCAGCGCAATGCTGCCTTGCGCCAAATCCTCACCTTTCAGGCGCCGGTTGTCGCCCGGCTTTACTTTACCCGCTACGATGGTGATCGTGTTTGCAGTCACGCCCTGCGCCAGTTCTTGCGGGATGACGGTATCCAGTCCGGCGGGCATGACGGCCCCGGTCATGATGCGCAGGCATTCGCCGCGCCCGACCTGGCCCGCAAAGGCCTTGCCGGCATAGGCGACGCCGACGACGGTTAGGCTGGTCGGCCCATTTCCTGGCAGGTCGGCGCCATGGAATGCATAGCCGTCCATGGCCGAATTATCGTGGGCCGGAACATTGATGCCGGACATGATATCGCTGGCAAGTACGCGATCGAGCGCACTGCGTACGGCCAGTTTTTCGATGGCGACTACAGGGGCGACAAAGCGGCTTATAATATGCTGGGCCTGCGCCACCGGAACGGCATTGGCATCGTAGCCGTCCAGGCTGGCGAGCAGTTGGCTCAAGCTGGCGGTGGAGGCAGGGGCGGCGGGGATGGGTTCAGGCATGGGATTCAAGTTGACGCAGTTCTTCCAGGGTGTTGATATTATAGAACGCCGCTTCCTCTTCAAAGTGGACTTGCGCCACACATAAAGAGGCATGCCAGGCGCCGACCTTCCTGCCGCCCTGGTCCAGGAAAGCAGTCAGCTGCGGCAGCACGCTGGCTTTCATCAGCGAAAATACCCGGTGGACTTGTGTTTCCCCTTCGCCCGCGGTCGCCGCGACGGCGAGGTCGGCACCTTGCTCCAGCAGCGCCCGCGCCAGCCGGCTGGCCAGGTCCATCGGCAAGAAGGGGGAGTCGCACGGCGCGCTGAGCAGATAGCCGGTGCTGCAGTGCTGCAAACCTGCCTGCAAGCCCGCCAATGGGCCAGCAAAGCCTGCAATTTCATCCGGCCATACCTTTACCCCGCCTGCCTGCAAGCGGCAGCCCAGCGCCGCATACTGCGCATCATGCTGGTTGGCGTTGATCATCAATTCACCGACTTGCGGGGCCAGCCGGCGCATCGTATGGAAGGCCAGCGCTTCTTGCTGGAATAATTGCAGGCCCTTGTCGATGCCGCCCATGCGGGAACCGCGTCCGCCGGCCAGCACCAGGCCGGTGATTTCTGTGGGGGCGATCGCCGCAATAGTATGCATGCCGGAATCTGTCAGCCGCCGATGTAGGACATCTCGACTTTTTTGGCGGCGCGATCCAGGGCTGTGGTTTGCTGGGTGCGCTGCTCCGAATAATGGTCGGTGCGGGCGCGCCAGATCTGGGCGATGACGGTGGAAATGGCCTGGTCGGAATGCTGGGCGTCGCCGTCTCGCAGCAGGCTGCGCAAGTCGTGGCCGCCGGTGGCAAACAGACAAGTATACAGTTTGCCCTCGGTCGATAACCTGGCTCGTGAGCAATCCTGGCAAAAAGCCTGGGTCACACTGGAAATCACGCCTATCTCGCCACTGCCATCCACATAACGCCAGCGCCCGGCGGTCTCGCCAGTGTAGTTGGCCCCGATTGCCTGCAGATCCATGCCGGCGGCACGAATGCGGCGGATAACCTCGGCCGATGGAATCACCTCGTCCATCTTCCAGCCATTCGATGCGCCCACGTCCATGTACTCGATGAAGCGCAGGATGTGCGGAGTCTCTTTAAAATAGCGCGCCATGGGAACGATTTCCTGGTCATTCAAGCCGCCCTTGACGACCATGTTTACCTTGATCGGCCCCAGGCCCACCTGGTGCGCCATGGCAATGCCGTTCAATACTTCTTCCACCGGGAAGTCGACATCGTTCATTTGCTTGAAGGTGGCGTCATCCAGCGAATCCAGCGACACCGTGACCCGCGTCAGGCCGGCGTCTTTCAGCGATTGCGCCTTTCTCGCCAGCAGCGAGGCATTGGTGGTCAAGGTCAGGTCCAGGTCGCGGCCATCCCTGGTCCTGAGCTGGCTCAGCATGCCTACCAGTTTTTCTATGTTCTTGCGCAGCAAAGGCTCGCCGCCGGTCAGCCTGATCTTGGTGACCCCGTGGGCGATGAATAGCCTGGCGATGCGGGTAATTTCTTCAAAGGAGAGTAGCGAGCCATGCGGCAGGAAATTGTAGTCCTTGTCGAATATGGACTTGGGCATGCAATACACGCAGCGGAAGTTGCAGCGATCCGTGACCGAAATGCGCAAGTCGTGTAAGGGCCGTGCCCTGGTGTCCAGCAGTTCCCCATCCGGCTGTTCCAGTGTGCCTGGCACCAATAAAGGCCGGATGCGCTGGCGGTGGTCTATCACCGGGATGAATTTTTCGCTCATGTCTTGTCCAAAATGCGGCTTTTTATGCAAATGCTATTGTAAATCCTGAGACGAATACGATACCACGAGACCGGTGATCCCGCAGGGCGAACTATTGATATTGGCTATGGAGACGAATAAGACCCGAAACCGGGCCGGGCAATAAAAAACCGGCTGCATCCTGATGATGCAGCCGGTTTTCGATGACGGCCTGAGTTGCTTGCCTGTCTAGTGCTTTGTTTCCACTATAACAAGAGGCTCATCCGATTGCGGTGGCACCGGTTTGCGTTCGCGCGGTACACGTGGAGCAACTGTTGCCGCTGCCGCCGCCTCCTGGGCTGCACGCAGCTTGGCAGGATCGGTGCTGGCCAGTACCAGGCCGGCGGACGCCAGCATGGAACTCAAGTCCTCTGCCGGGGCTGCCGGAGCCGGCTTGGCTGGTGCCGCAGTTACCAATGCAGGGGCTTTTTCTGCTTTTGCTTCAACCGCGTCAAACAGCGTGGCCTGGGTTGGCGCGACGGCTGGAACCGGCTCGGTAACGGATGCGATCGCGGTAGTCGGCGCTGTTTCTGTCACGGCCGGAACTACCGGGGCTGTTTCGGCTTTTGGCGTTTCCGGTACCGCGATTGGTGCTTCCACCGCAGCAGTTGTTGTCGTTTGTTCTGCAGCGCTGATTGCGGCAACAGTCACTGCGACCGGCTCCGGCACCTGAGGAATGACAGGCGTGGAATCAACCGCGGGAGCAGTCACTGCAGCCACCGTCTCGGCAGGAGCGGCAACAGTTGCCGGCGCCACCGGTGTTGGCGTTGGCGTCTGCGCCGCAGGCGGGGTCGCCCATTCTGCGAACGTCATGGGAGCAGCCTCGGTAGCTGCAGCTGCAGCCTGCACGGGTGCAGCGGTATCGGCGGCGGCATGTGCGACAAACTGGGCCGCTTCCGCTACCGGTACAAATGCGGCGGCCTGTTCGCCCGGTTCCGCGCCTTCTGCGCTGTCGCCGGCTTCAGATCCATCGCGATCACGGCGATTACGGTTGCGACCACCACGGCGGCGGCGGCGGCGGCGTTCTTCGCCGCCTTCACCGGTTTCGCCATCGGCGCCGACTGCCAGGTTTTCAACTCCGTCTGCCTGCTCGGCGGCTGCATCCAACGGCAGGACGGGCAGGGCGGCGCCTTTCAACAAGACTTCTTCGGTTTTGGCTTCAGCCACCGTGCTGGCGGCTGTTTCCTTGCGTTCTTCTCGTTGGCGTTGCTGGCGCTCACGGCGGCCTTCCTGCTGACCCTGGCCTTCACGCTCTTCGCGTGGCGGACGAGGCTGCTTGGCAGGACGCTGTGCCTGTTCGCCGGCGGCTTGCACCGGTTTGGCTTGCTCTTCCTTGTCACCACGCTCGGCGCGATCGCCACGCTCGCCGCGGGCGCTGGCTGGGCGCTCTTCGCGCTCTTCACCGCTGCGACCATTGCGGCCGCTGCGGCCGCGATTGCGTTGACCACGGGCATTCTTGTCGCCGCGTTCGCCGCGCGCAGGCTTCTCTTCCTTGACCGGCTCTACCACAGGTGCGGGAGTTGCCGGCGCGCCTTTGAAGAAGCTGAACAGTTTGGCGAAGAAGCCTTGCGATTCGGTGGTGTTGACTGCCGGCGCAGGTGCGGCAACCGGAGCGGCTTCCTTGCGCTCAACGATAGGAGCCTGTTCAGGAGTGATACTCTTGACCATGGCTTCCTGGCGCGGCTTGACGTCTTCTTTCTGGCGCTTGTTGTAGCCGATATCGGTATCGGCTTGTTCTGCCATGGCATAGCTGACGTGCGCTTCTTCCAGGCGAGGATCGTCGTGTTTCAGACGCTCCAGCTTGTAGTGTGGAGTTTCCAGGTGCTTGTTCGGGATCAGGATGACAGTCACGCGATGGCGGTTTTCTATCTTCAGGATCTCGCCGCGCTTCTCATTCAACAGGAAAGCGGCAACGTCGACCGGTACCTGGACGTGGATGGCGGCCGAATTTTCCTTCATTGCCTCTTCCTGGATGATGCGCAGGACTTGCAATGCGGAAGATTCTGTATCCCGGATGTGGCCGGTGCCGTTGCAACGCGGGCAAGTCACATGGCTGCCTTCGGACAGTGAAGGGCGCAGGCGCTGGCGCGACAATTCCATCAGGCCGAAACGGGAAATCTTGCCCATTTGTACGCGGGCGCGGTCATAGCGCAGGGCGTCTTTCAGACGGGTTTCCACTTCGCGCTGGTTCTTGGCGTTTTCCATGTCGATAAAATCGATCACGATCAAGCCGCCCAGATCGCGCAAGCGCAATTGGCGCGCAACTTCTTCCGCTGCTTCGCAGTTGGTATTGAAGGCAGTGGTCTCGATATCGGAGCCGCGCGTGGCGCGTGCCGAGTTGACGTCGACAGAAACCAGGGCTTCGGTGTGGTCGATCACGATGGCGCCGCCGGATGGCAAGGGCACGGTACGGGAATACGCCGTTTCGATCTGGTGTTCGATCTGGAAGCGGGAGAACAGCGGTACATCGTCGCTATAACGCTTGACCCTGTGCACCATATCCGGCATCACGTGGCTCATGAACTGCTGGGCCTGTTCATAGATGTCGTCGGTGTCAATCAGGATTTCGCCGATGTCCGGCTGGAAGTAGTCGCGAATCGCGCGGATCACCAGCGAAGATTCCTGGTAGATCAGGAAAGCGCCGCCGGCTGACTTGCCTGCGCCTTCGATGGCACGCCAGAGTTGCATCAGGTAATTCAAATCCCATTGCAATTCGTCAACATTACGGCCTATGCCAGCGGTACGGGCAATCACCGACATGCCGCCAGGCAGGTCCAGCTTGTCCATGGTTTCGCGCAGTTCCTGCCTGTCTTCACCTTCCACACGACGGGAAACACCACCGCCGCGCGGGTTGTTCGGCATCAGGACCAGGTAGCGACCAGCCAGCGAGATGAAAGAAGTCAGGGCGGCGCCTTTGTTGCCGCGCTCTTCCTTCTCGACCTGGACCATAATTTCCTGGCCTTCGCGCAGCGCATCCTTGATGGAGGCGCTACGGACATCGATACCTTCCTTGAAGTAGGTGCGGGCGACTTCCTTGAAAGGGAGGAAACCGTGACGCTCTTCGCCGTAGTTGACGAAACAGGCTTCCAGCGAGGGTTCGATGCGGGTGATGACGCCTTTGTAGATATTTGACTTGCGCAGCTCGCGGCCGGCAGTCTCGATATCGATGTCAATGAGCTTTTGCCCATTCACAATGGCTACGCGCAATTCTTCTTGCTGCGTAGCATTAAACAGCATACGTTTCATGTTCTACTCCGTGACCTTTTGGTCATCTTGTGCTGCCTTCCTGTAGAAAGGAAAACAGCTGGCTTACGTGGGGATGTATGCGCGGACGGAGTGTTTGACGGGGCGGGAAATGCCTGATGCGTAACAAGGCAACATAGGACGCTCTTACTTCAATCTGAGCGCCTCTGTATCCCTCTGTTGTCGCGGGGCGCGGATGGTCTCGACCGCTCATCGAGTGCACATGTCCCCCGCGTTGTACTGGTTCGGTTATGCCGAACACAACGCCAGGCGATGCGCAACTTGTACGCTGGATAACGCATATTATATATATGAGCGTTTCCAGCTAAATCGATGGACTACTTCAAAACCATCAACCGGCAAGCATACTCTTTGTATTCCCAGTATCTCTTGCCAGACTTATCCTTACAATTCAAACAATCTGATCCAACTTCCTTTGCACTGTCCGATAACAACATTTGGTCGCTACCTTGACGTGCATTAGGACGTTGCATACACATCTTTTCCATCGAATTTGCAAATTGGCGAGGCCGACAGATACGCCCCTGTGTAGAATAGACGTTTATTCATACACCTGCTAAAGCAAATTGCTGAAGCGAAAACGATTATATATTCAAAATGAAGGACTTAGCGATAAATAATGGGAAACAGGCTCAAAAGAATGCCCCCAGCCAGCCTTCACAAGTGCAAGCCCAGGTTCAATTAGTTACCATTTCCGAAGAGGAAGCCGGTCAGCGCATCGATAATTATTTATTGCGTATTTGTAAAGGCGTACCCAAGAGCCATATTTACCGGGTGCTGCGCTCCGGCGAAGTCCGGGTCAATAAAGGCAGGATAGACCAGCTGTACCGGCTGGTGGAGGGCGACATTGTGCGCATACCGCCTATCCGCATTGCTGAAAGTGCCAATCAAAATGCGCCAGCGGCCGAGTTTGCCATCCTGTTCGAAGACGCCCACCTGCTGGTCATCGACAAGCCGGCCGGCGTCGCCGTACACGGCGGCTCCGGCGTCAGCTATGGCGTCATCGAGCAATTGCGGGCGTCCAGGCCGGACGCCAAGTTCCTGGAACTGGTGCACCGGCTGGATCGCGAGACTTCCGGCGTGTTGCTGTTGGCCAAGAAACGCTCGGCATTGACAAATTTGCATGAGCAGATGCGTGATGGCCTCACCGACAAGCGTTACCTGACCCTGGTGCATGGTGACTGGAAAAATGCGCGCCAGCACGTCAAGCTGCCTTTGCATAAATACACCACTGCGGAAGGTGAACGCCGGGTACGGGTGCAGGCCGACGGCATGGCATCCCACACCGTCTTCAGTTTGCAAAAAAAATATGGCGAATTTGCCTTGCTGGAGGCTGAACTAAAAACCGGGCGCACCCATCAAATCCGTGTACATCTGTCTGCCAGCGGTTTCCCTATCGCCGGCGATGACAAATACGGCGATTTCGCCCTGAACCGCGCCTTGCTAAAAGCCGATAAGGACAGGGGCGCCCTGAAGCGTATGTTCCTTCACGCGCACCAGATTACTTTCACCCATCCGGAATCGGGAAAGAGCATCACGCTGAACGCGCGTTTGCCGGCGGACTGCGAAAAATTTCTGATCAGCTTGTTGCCATCGCTCAAATCTTGACTCTTTGTTAAGCTTGAAAAATTAAGAGTAAAATAGCTTCATTAAGGATAGTAGAGGATGGCAGCTGCTTGGAAATGGATGGCTGCCGGCCTTTGAAAATAATATATGGCAAAAAAGCAATTTGATTTCATCGTCTTTGACTGGGACGGCACGCTGATGGACAGCACCGCGACCATCGTCAAATGTATCCAGGCGTCAGCAAGAGATTTGGGGTTGCCGGTTCCGGATGACAAGGCGGCGTCTTATGTGATCGGTTTGGGATTGGGAGAAGCCTTGCAAGTGGCCATGCCCGGCCTCGATCCAAAATATTATCCGCGCATCGTGGAACGCTATCGCTACCATTACCTGGCCAGGGACCACGAGCTGCCCTTGTTTGCCGGCGTGCGCGAGATGCTGGAAGAGCTGTCGCAAGAGGGATATTTCCTTGCCGTGGCGACCGGCAAGAGCCGCGTCGGCCTGAACCGGGCTCTGCATTCGGCCAATTTGCTGTCGATGTTTGACGCAACGCGCTGCGCCGACGAGACTTTTTCCAAGCCGCATCCCGCGATGTTGCAGGAGCTGACCCGGGAACTGGGGCAGGATATGCGCCGCACCGTGATGATAGGGGACACGACGCATGATCTGCAGATGGCGGTCAATGCAGGCGCCGCCTCGGTCGCGGTCGAGTACGGCGCGCATGACGAGTTATCCCTGAAGGGCTTGAACCCTATGTTCTCCGCCAGGACAGTCGCGGAACTGCGTGGCTGGCTGTCCGAGCATGCTTGATTTTTGTAAGGCTGACAGTAGTAATAATGACTGAAATTTCTATCTGCGCATCGAGCGAGGTCCAGGAGGGCGGGCGTGGCGTACGCTTCCCGGTCAGTGCCGGCAGCGACGACGCGACCGGTTTTGTGGTCCGCTACGGCGGGGTGGTGCATGGCTATCTGAACCGATGCGCGCATATCCCGGTGGAACTGGATTGGAGTCCGGGCGAATTTTTTGAATCCAGCGGCCTGTATATCATGTGCGCAACGCACGGCGCCATCTATGTGCCGGATACCGGCTATTGCGCCGGCGGCCCCTGTCGCGGCGCCCGCCTGAGGAAGATCAGCGTCATCGAGAAAGATGGCCAGGTGCTGTGGCAGCCTGACGAATTTGTTAAACCCGCAATGGCATGAATTTCCTATATAGACAAGTATGAACGACAATCTGACGGATCAAGCACATCCTCCCGCCACGCCTGGCTGGGAGCGCGAGCTACTCGAAAAACTGGCGACCGAGGCCCTGAAAGAGCAGCGCCTGCGCCGCCGCTGGGGTATTTTTTTCAAGCTGTCCTTCCTGTTCCTGCTCTTGTTCGGGCTGTATCAGTTCAGCCTGTATAACAATGCGGAAATAGAAAACCTGGGGCGGCATACCGCATTGGTAGAGATCAACGGGACCATCGATGCGGACGGCAGCGGCAGCGCCAAGACCGTGATCCCGGCACTGGATCGCGCATTCGCCGATGCAGGTTCGGTGGGCGTCGTGATACGCATCAATAGCCCGGGCGGCAGTCCGGTCCAGGCCGGCATCATCAGCGATGAGATGCTGCGTTTGCGCAAGGCTTTTCCGCAGAAAAAACTGTATGTCGTGGTCGACGAGATGTGCGCTTCCGGTGGATACTATATCGCGGCCTCGGCCGACAAGATCTATGTCAACAAGGCCAGCATCGTCGGCTCGATCGGCGTGTTGATGGATGGCTTCGGCTTTACCGGCCTGATGGACAAGCTTGGGGTGGAGCGGCGCCTGATGACCGCCGGTGAGAACAAGGGCTTCATGGACCCATTTTCCCCCCAGTCTGACAAACAGAAGGCTTTTTCCCAGGCAATGTTGAATGACATACATCAGCAGTTCATCGAGACGGTGCGCAAGGGCAGAGGCCAGCGTTTGAAAGAAACCCCCGAAACCTTCACCGGCCTGTTCTGGATAGGCAGCAAGGCAGTGGAGATGGGCCTGGCGGACGGCTTTGGCACGATAGACACGGTTGCCCGCGACGTCCTGAAGGCAGAAGATATCGTCGACTACACGCAGAAGGAGGGCTTGCCCGAGCGCGTGCTGAAGAAATTCGGCGCTTCAGTCGGCAGCGGCGCTGTCTCTTCCTTATGGAAGGGCAGTGTTCCCGGCCTCCGCTAAAGAGCTGTCCAAACAGGAATCGAGTTGATGCGGGGATATTGTTTAGTTAATTTTTTAAATCCCTGTCGTCCCCTGCATAGTTATATTTGTCTTTCGAAAGTGTAGGCATTGGCCTATATTGAACCCGTAACTGGTTCAAAAGAAGGAGGTCGATATACTGGAAATTCATGGTATTCACTACGAATTTGATTTGAGCTCCGGTGGTGTCTGGTGTAACCGGTTATTTGTGAAGTAAGAAGTTAAAATTCGAGTTGGACGTTTCCTCGCTTTTAGGCGCGGACCCGAGGTCTCTAAGATTCCTCATCATGTCGCTAACACAAGGGCAAAAAAGACGGTGGTGCAATGCCACCGTTTTTTTATGGCTGTTCGCTTTCTGCGTGCGAGCCGGCAGCCTCGAAAATCCTGTTTGCGCTCAGCAAGAAATCCTCTCCATTGATGCCGGTTTGGTCGATAGGCAATGCCTGCGTGGACAGCAGGAAGTTTTTATTGATGGAGCGCAAGTATGCAGGATCATAGTGTTTCTCCAGTAGCTCCCTGACCAGTTCATGGATCAGGCCGGCGTGCGCCAATTGTTTCCAGGATTGAATTCTTTCCTTGCCGTGCAGGCTTTGCAGGCAATCCAGCTGCTGGTTCAAATTGTCGATATCCAATATGAAATGTGCGTAATCGTCCATCAATAACTGGACCCGCTGCTCGGTCGGTAAGCGCAGGCTGATGCAGGGCGACTTGCGCATCGCTTCCATGATGGCGTCCGGCACCCTGAGCTTGCCCACCTTCTTGCTCTCGGCTTCAACATACACCGGGCGTGCCGCATCGAAATGGCGCAAGGTCTGCCAGATGCCGCTTTCAAATTTTTTCTGCGACGGTTGCGGCTGGCTGGGCAGGCCGCCCAGCACCGAGCCGCGATGCGCCGCCAGTTGTTCCAGGTCCAGCACTTGCGCACCCTGAGCGTCCAGGGTTTGCAGCAAACGGCTCTTGCCGCTACCGGTGGTGCCGCAAATGACCCGCCATTGAAAGCGCGATGCAAATTCCGGCAGCACTTCATTGACGTGGCTGCGGAAGTTTTTATAGCCGCCGTCCAGTTGCGCCACCGGCCAGCCTATCTTGGCCAGTATCAGCGCCATGGCGCCACTGCGGTTGCCGCCGCGCCAGCAGTAGACCAGAGGTTTCCAGTCCTTCGGCTGGTCCAGGAAACGATTTTCTATATGCAGCGCGATATTCCTGGCAACCAGTGCGGCACCGATTTTTTTGGCTTCGAAGGCATTCACTTGCTTATAGATGGTACCGACCCGGATGCGTTGCTCGTCATCCAGCACCGGGCAGTTGATGGCGCCAGGAATATGGTCTTCCGCGTATTCAGCAGGACTACGGACGTCGATGATGGCGTCGAATTCTGCCAGGCGCGGCAGCAGGTCGCCAAAGCTGGCTAGTTCAGGGTATTTCATGCACTCATTTCGATAATAAGGTTTGCAGCTGGGGCCAGACATTGTCCAGCATCCTGGGATGGGCTTGCGCCAGCAGGTGGATGCGATCCGGCTGGAATAATTCGGGTTTGTCGGCGACGCCTTCCAGCAGGAAGGGCACCAGCGCAGACTTGCTGTCTTTCGCCAGCTTGGCATAGATGGCAAAAAATTTCTCGGTATAGTCGCGCCCGTAGTTCGGCGGAATTTGCATGCCGACCAACAAGACCCTGGATTTTGCCGCCTTGGCCATGCCTATCATGTCGCGGAAATTCGCTTCCGACGCGTTCAATGCCAGGCCGCGCAAGGCATCGTTGCCGCCCAATTCTATGATGACGATATCCGGGCGGTGCCTGACCAGCAGGTTTGCCAGCCTGGCCTTGCCGCCGCTGGTGGTCTCGCCGCTAATGCTGGCATTGATGACCGCAGCGTCGATTTTCTTTTGCTTCAGCCTGTCTTCCAGCAGGGCCACCCAGCCCGTGCCGCGCGCCAGGCCGTACTCGGCCGACAGGCTGTCGCCGAGCACAAGCACGGTTTTTGATGCAGAATAGGCGGCCGTGCCGAATAAACTGATTGTCATTGCCAGCATCAGCCCACATATACGCCTGACCAAACTTTTTTGACTAAAGAACAGCATGAACCTTCCTTTGGAATCTACTCGTACTGCAATTGGGGTAAAACACTTATCCAAGCGTGTCGCCGACGCGACCGGCGAGCTGACTATTTTGCACGAGATAGATTTTACCGCGCAAGCCGGCGAAACGCTTGCGATAGTTGGCGCCTCGGGTTCAGGCAAGTCGACTCTGCTGGGCATCTTGGCCGGCCTGGACACGCCCAGCCACGGCCAGGTATGGCTGGATGGCGTGGATATTTTCGCGCTCGATGAAGATGGCAGGGCCAGCTTCAGGAAAGAGAAGCTGGGCTTTGTTTTCCAATCCTTTCAGTTGCTGATGCACTTGAATGCACTGGAAAACGTGATGCTGCCGCTGGAACTGCGCGGCGACAAGCAAGCGCGTGAGAAGGCGCAGGAAATGCTGTCGCGCGTCGGTTTGTCCAGCCGCCTGAAGCACTATCCTAAATTCCTGTCCGGCGGCGAGCAGCAGAGGGTGGCGCTGGCGCGCGCCTTTGTGACCGAGCCGCCGCTCTTGTTCGCCGACGAACCTACCGGCAGCCTGGACGCGGCCACAGGAGAATCGGTGATACAGCTGATGTTTGCATTGAACCGCGAACGCGGTTCCACCCTGGTGCTGGTGACCCATGATTTGTCGATCGCCGCCAGGTGTTCGCGTACATTGACGATTACGGCGGGGCGCCTGCATCAAGAGTGATGCTCCTTATGGCTCAGGACTGATACCTCTTTAAATCAGGGCTGATGCCCCTCAATAGGCATCTACCGCGCCCGAGCTGTCCGCCAGCATCTCGTTCAGGCAATTCCTCACAGCCGAAATCAACTCGCCGGAGGTGATGCCGACCGGACCTATGCCCTGCGCCACCAGGTTGTCGGCGGCCTGGCCGTGCAGGCATACGGCCAAGCCCGCCGCCTGTGCCGCCTCGCTCGGACTGGCGGCATGGGTCAGCAGCGTGCCGCACATCCCGGCCAGCACGTCGCCAGTGCCGGCCGTGGCCAATGCCGGATTGCCGGTATGGTTGACGATGACCTGGCCATCCTCTTCTGCAATGACGGTGCCGGAACCCTTCAAGATCACGGTCGCCTTGAATCTGCTGGCCAGCGTGCGCGCAGCCTGCAGGCGGTCCGCCTGCACCTCGGCGCCGCTGCTTCCCAGCAAGCGGGCAGCCTCCAGCGGATGCGGAGTCAGGATAGTCGTCCTGGTGCGCACGGTCAGCAAGGCTTGCAGGCTGGCTTCTGCCGCGATCAGGTTCAATGCATCTGCATCGATGACCAGTTTTTCGGCTTGCTGCAGCGCCTTGCCCAGTATGTGTTTGGCCTCGACAGACAGGCCCAGGCCCGGACCTATGACGACCACGCTGGCAGAAAAATCTGCGTCCCCGGCTTTACGGAACATCAGCTCGGGATTCTGGCTGTCATAAGCCGGAGGTTCGGCGATGAATCCTATGAATACCCGGCCCGCGCCGCAATGTGCCGCGGCGCGCGCCGACAGTAATGCTGCACCGGCCATGCCTTGCGCGCCGCCGATGACCAACACGTCGCCAAAGCTGCCTTTATGCGAATTGTGCGGGCGAGGCCGGAGGAGAGAGGAAAACATCATCTGATTGCTGAGCCGGGCCCTGGGCGCCTGCCTGAACTGTTTGTCTATCGCCAGGTCGGCGACTTCCACTTCTCCCGCAAAATCGCGGCCGGAGCCGGTATGCAAGCCGGGCTTGTTGCCTATGAAGGTCAGGGTATGGCTAGCCGATACTGCAATGCCTTGCTGGCCGACGACCTGTCCGGTATCGGCATCCAGGCCGCTAGGCACGTCCAGCGACAGCACGGGGAAGCGGTACAGCCCGGATAATTTATTGAGCCGCTCAATCAAGGCATGCAAATGCCCGCTCACCGGGCGCGACAAGCCTATGCCGAATAGCCCGTCTATCACCAGCGACCATTGTTCCGGTCTGGCCAGGCTCAGGTAGTCGGCCTCAAAGAATTGGACATTGCTGGACAGGGCGCGCTGATAGCATTTCTGGGCGTCGGCGGTGAGGTGCGCGGGGTCCGCGCACAGCATGGCGGATACCGCATAGCCATCGTCAGCCAGCAGGTGCGCGGTTTCCAGTGCGTCGCCGCCATTATTGCCGGGACCTACCAGCACCAGTACATTGGCAGGCGGCCGGTTCAGCAAGCTTCTGGCATGGACGGCGGCCGCCACGCCTGCCCGGCGCATCAGTGTTTCCGGCGGTAATGTCGCGGTGGCAGCCCTTTCCATCGCGCGTATCTGCTGCACGGAGTACAAGGCATTTTTCGACAGGAAGGATTGGCTTGCCATGAAGAATACTCCGCAGGATAAGAGTGAGAGGCTGAGGCTAGCGCGGTACCGGGATGGTGGGCGCCGGCAGCGCTAGTGATTGTATGGCTTCGATTCCCTGCCTGAACATGGTTTCGATAGGCAGCATCAGGTAGGGCAAGATCAATCCTACCATGATAAAACCGACGCCTATCGTAATGGGGAAACCTATGCCGAACAGGTTAAGCTGCGGTGCGGCCCGGGTCAATATACCCAGCGCAATATTGGTGATCAGTAGCGCCGCCACGATGGGTAGCGACAATTGCATGCCGTAGATGAAAATCTGTTCGCCCCAGATCGCCAGCCGCTGGAAGCTGAAACCGTTGGTCAGCGAAGTGGAAATGGGAATGGTGGTGAAACTCTCCACCAAGGCGGCCAACATCGACAGGTGGACATTCATGCTCACGAAGATCAGGGTCGCCAGCAAGACCAGGAACTGGCTGATGGCATTGGTGCGGCCCTGGGTTTGCGGATCAAAGAAACTGGCAAAGCCCAGTCCCATCGTCAGGCCTATCACTTCGCCGGCCATCTCTATGCCGGAAAACACGACGCGGATGACAAATCCCATCGCGATGCCGATGATAAATTGCTGTATCAATATCATGATCCCCGTCACCGACAGCGGGTCGGCGATATCCAGGACGGGAATGGCCGGGGCAACGATCAGCGCCAGCATGATGCCCAGTATCAGCTTGACCTGGACCGGTACCGTGCTATTGCCGAAAGGCGGGGCGATGGAAATCATCCCCAATATCCTGGTCAGGGGCCAGATAAATGACAGGAGCAGTCCTATCAGCTCATTGCCTGAGACAGTGACCATAATGTACTTGTTCTGTGGCTGCGCTCAGCAGGCGGCTCTAGCTGGCCAGCGTCGGTATGCTGGTAAATACTTGCCGCATGTAATCCAGCAGCACCGTCAGCATCCAGGGGCCGGCGATAATCAGCGTCAGGAAAATGCCGACCAGCTTGGGGATGAAGGACAGGGTGGTTTCATTGATCTGGGTGGCTGCCTGGAAGATGCTGACTATCAGGCCTATGCCTAGCGCCACCAGCAACAAGGGAGCGGAAACCATCAAAGTCACTTCCATCGCCTGGCGGCCAAGCGTCATTACGCTATCGGGTGTCATTTTATTCTTTCTTAGTAAAAGCTCTGCGCCAAGGAACCTATCAGCAATTGCCAGCCATCCACCAGCACAAACAGCATCAGCTTGAACGGCAGCGACACGATGGCCGGCGACACCATCATCATCCCCATCGACATCAATACGCTGGCGACCACCATGTCGATGATCAGGAAGGGGATGAAGATCGCAAAACTGATCTGGAACGCCGTTTTCAATTCACTGGTAATGAAGGCCGGGATCAGGATGCGCAAGGGGATTTCTTCCGGTCCCTGCAACTGCGGCGTATTCGACAATTTGACATACAAGGCGAGATCGGTCTGCCTGGTCTGCTTGATCATGAATTTTTTCAGCGGCTCCACGCCCTTGTCCATCGCCTCTTGCATGCTCATTTTGTTTTCTGCAAAGGGCTGATAGGCATCGACATAAATCTTGTCGAACACCGGACCCATCACGAACAGCGTCAGGAATAATGCCAACCCCACCATCACCTGGTTGGGCGGCGCGGACTGGGTGCCCAGCGCCTGCCTCAGCAAGGACAGCACGATGATGATGCGGGTGAAGCTGGTCATCATCAGCAATGCTGCCGGAATGAAGGTCAGCGCCGTCAGGAACAGCAGGGTCTGGATGCTCAGCGAATAGTTTTGCCCGCCGCCTGCGGCCGGGGTGGTGGTAATTGCGGGTAAACCGCCGCTTGCCTGCGCCAGTGCCAGGTCGGGAAATGTCATCCCTACCAGGCAGACGAGGGCCAGCAGCAAGCCCGGTGCGAAAGTGCTCGATGTCTTCATACTTTGATTTACTGCTGTGGCCCGTTGCGTTTGTCCATCGTGCGCTTCAGCCAGGTGGCAAACTGATTCGAAGGCTGCGCCTCCTCCTGCAGTTCTGCCAGGTTTCCCTGTTTGGGCATGGTCGATAAGGTATTGATCTGGCTGGCGGTGATTCCTACCACTATCCATTGGTCGGCGACTTCCACGACCATGATGCGCTCGCGATTGCCGACATTGACACCGCCGACGATTTTTACCGGCACCTTGTTGCCGGTCGCCACCGGGCCGATTTTCTTAAACGACCAGGCTGCAAAAGCCATCAGCGCAAGTACTGCGACCAGTCCTAAAAAAATCTGCAACAAGCCCGTGGTAGGGGAGATCGTCGTTTGTTCTGCAGCCAATACGGTACTGCTGGTGAATGCCAGCGGAAATAGGAAACGCCTCATTGATTCAACTTATTTATTTAACTTACGGATGCGCTCCGCAGGCGTCACAATATCAGTCAGGCGGATACCGAATTTGTCATTGACCACAACCACCTCGCCTTGTGCGATCAGGCAGCCGTTGACCAGTACATCCATAGGTTCGCCCGCCAGGCCGTCCAGCTCAACCACCGAGCCCTGGGCCAGTTGCAGCAGGTTCTTGATGGCGATCTTGGTGCGGCCCAGTTCCACCGTCAATTGGACCGGGATGTCCAGGATGAAGTCGATGTCGTTATGGGTTTCGGTCTTGCTGCTCTGACCGCTGAATTCCTTGAAGATGGTCGCGCTGGCGGCAGGCGGCGCTGCAATTGCCGCCTCAGCCTTGGCCTGCTCGGCGATCGCTGCGCCCCAATCGTCTTCGCTGATAGGTGCGTCGCTATTGTCATCCATGATTTTCTCCTTGTGCTATGTCTTGTACGCTGGAACTGATCAGTTTTTCCACGCGTAACGCATATTGTCCATTGAATATGCCGTATTTGCATTCCATGACCGGCGTGCCGTCCACTTTCGCCGAAACGATGTCCGGTATGGCGAGCGGGATGATATCGCCTTCTTTCATGTTCAGTATGTCGCCCAGCGTGACCTTGGTCGTGCCCAGGTCGGCCACAATTTCGACTTCGGCGATCTGGATCTGTTGCGTCATCAGGCGCACCCAGCGCTTGTCGACTTCCAGTGTCTCGCCCTGCAGGCTGCTGGTCAGCAAATCCCTGATCGGCTCTATCATCGCATACGGCATGCAGATATGCATTTCGCCGCTGACCGGGCCCAGCTCTATGGTGAAGGTAGTCGATACCACGACCTCGTTGGGGGTCGCAATATTGGCGAACTGGGTATTCATCTCGGAGCGTATATATTCGAAATCGACCGGATACACCGGTTCCCAGGATTTCGAATAGGTTTCAAAGATGATCTCCAGGATGCGCTGGATGATCCTTTGTTCCGTTTGCGTGAAATCGCGGCCTTCGACCCGGGTGTGAAAACGGCCGTCGCCGCCGAACAGGTTATCTACCAGCAAAAATACCAGGCCGGGATCCATTACGATCAAGGCGGTACCGCGCAAGGGCTTCATATGCGCCAGGTTCAGGTTGGTAGGAACCACCAGGTTGCGAATGAATTCACTGTATTTGGAGACGCGCACCGTGCCTACCGAAACCTCGGCGCTGCGGCGCAGGAAATTGAACAGGCCTATGCGCAGCAGGCGGGCAAAACGCTCGTTGATGATTTCCAGCGTCGGCATGCGGCCGCGGACGATACGCTCTTGGGT
This sequence comes from Pseudomonadota bacterium, assembly GCA_040390485.1. Lineage (GTDB taxonomy): Bacteria > Pseudomonadota > Gammaproteobacteria > Burkholderiales > Burkholderiaceae_D > Undibacterium. The sequence continues at coordinate 34,645 of JAZJYH010000028.1, read as the reverse complement.
GGCAAGATTGTAGGGCCGGACGCCGGAAGTATCTTCCGGTCCCGCGGAATCGTCCTGGTCTCCCGTGACACCCTTTAACAGGGCATCGACTTCTTCCTGGGAGAGAAAATTATCAGCCATGGTCTACTGTACGACAAATGAGGTAAAGAAAACGCCAGTGATCTTTTGCGGTTCGGCCTTGGGCGTAAACGGCAAGGCGGCCTGCTCCATGATCTCGTCTATCAGCTTCGCCTTGCCTTCGCCGCTCAGGATTTCTGTCGCGTCCTTGCTGGACAACAGCATCAGCAAGCGGCTGCGCACCTGCGGCATGTTCAATTTGACCAGGTTCACTGTTTCCTCGTCGGGCACTTGCAAGGTCATCGTGACCTGCAGGTATTTATCGCCGTTTTCGGATTGCAAATTGACGGTAAACGGTTCCATCGGGATGAATACCGGCGCCTTGGCAGGCTCCGCCTTATGTTCTTTTTGTGCCGCGGCGCCGCCCTTCTTGGACAGGAACATGGCGGCGCCCCCGCCGGCGACGGCCAGCAAAACCACGACTGCGGCGATGATAATGATCAACTTCTTCTTGGATCCGCCGCCTGCGGCTTCCGCGTGAGCTGCCGCTGCTTTTGCTGGTGGTGGTGCTTTTGCCATAATCTTCCTTATTACTCGGTACGGATGCGCGTGTACGGCGCTATATTGCCGTCGATTGCTTCATATTATCTTTACGATCGTACCTAACATCTGTGAAAAAGAAAGGTAAATGCAGTGTATTTCCCTCATTCCAGCTGCATTCCAGCTGCCACGCACGATCTGCGATGCCAGGACGCTATGCGCGCGGATGCCTGGCAAGGCCATAGCTGCTATTTTACATGCTAGTAAGGCTTAGCGAACTAAGCCTTTTGCAGTGCGAAAGGAAGAGAGTTGCAACAGGCGCGCTCAGGCGAAGGTATCGACCATGCCCAGCCTGCCGGCCCTGGAGCTGCTTATTGTTGCCTGGACTGGACTGATGTCCGCGTCGGCGAGGGCTGGGCTGAAACGGCCGGAGCCGGACGAGCTGTTATCGCCGGCGAATTGCTGGTTGCCCTGGTTGGAGGACTGGGTGCTGACCGAGAAGCCGGAGAGCTGCACGCCGGCATCGCTCATCATTTGCCTGAGCTTGGGCAGGGCGGATTCAAGCGCATCGCGCACCTCAGGCTGCGCCGTGACAAAGGTGGCGGTGGCCTTGTCATTGTTGACACTCAAGACTACTTGCATAGGGCCAAGGTCGGGTGGATTCAGCGTCAATTCAGCGGTTTGCTTGCCGCCTGCCACCATCCAGACTACTTTCTGTCCGACTGCCTGGTCCCAGCCGGGCGTGCCTACGCGCGGCGACAGGTGTTCAGCCGCAGCGCCTGCATTGGCCTGGGTGGCATTGGCTGCCAATTGCTGGGCGAAGGTTTGGGGAACGGGCGCCACGGCAGCATCGCCCTGTATCTTGTCAGTAAGCAAAGCCTTCGCGGACGCCAGTTCCTGTGCGGCTTCCAGCTTGCGGTCCGTGCCGGCTGCCATTTCTGCCGCGGGGTTGCGGGCTTGCTGCGTATTGTCTTTGGCGGATGAATTTGCATCCTTGATGGCCGCTGCGAAGTCCCGCTCCGTGCCTGAGCCGGTTTTATCCTTGGCCTCGCCCTTGTCCGCCAGTTGAGCCGAGTCCAGTTCCTTGCCGATGGCATCCTTGGCATCTGTCTTGGCGTCTGGATTGACTTCGGCCGCGGCTTTGCCGTCGCCTGCCGCGATTTTCGCTGCGGCTGCTGCTGCGGCATCAGCCGCCGATAATTGCAGGGAAGCATCAGCGGCGATTGCCCTAGGACCCGCTGCCGCAACGGTGGACAAATCCTGCTTGCCGTCTGTTTTGTCGCCGCCTGCCTGTGCCTTGTCTACCGTCAATTTGCCGAGATTTTCTACCAGGGCGATCAGTTGCGCGCCGGCGCTCTGGTCACCGGTCTGGTCGGCCTGCTCGCTGTCGGATTGCTCTTCCTTGTCCGTCTCTTTGGGTTTGTCGGTTTTGGTGCTGGCTTCAGCCTGTGCAGGTTTATCGGCCGCCTGGTTGTCTACCTGCTTATTCGCATTGTTATTGTTGTTGGCATTGTTATTGACGTTATTCGAATTGTTGTTGGTATTGCCGGCATTGCTGGTGTTGCCATTATTATTTTTAGGACTGGATATTTCCTTGGACAGGAACTGGTTGAAAGAGGGGCCGGAAACATCGCTGGAAGCGGATTTGGCTGAGGTGGCAGCCGGCAGCATATCTACCTGAGGTTGTATGGGAAGAGTGCGCATGGTGTCCACCAATATTCTTGTCTTGCTTCAGCGTTTATAAAAAAAAGATCGAGAAGCGTGTTCGTCCATCGCTTTTTGATCCCGTTTTGTTTCCTTGTTTTGCAGGGTGACTTGCGCCCTGTTGTTCAGGGTGTCGTACGACAGCCTTTTTCTTTCATGGTCCTGCCACAGCTTGCGTGCCAGCTGTATCCGGTGTTCTGCATCCTTCACGACCTGTTTTTGGCCGTCGATGGCGCTATCGAGTTTCCGGATAAAGGACTGGAAATTATGATATTGCGTAATGCTTAAGCCCTTGGCCGCGCCATCCTGGAAGCGCAAGTCATAATCGTCCCGGTATTGCACCAGCAGGGCCAGTTTCTTTTCCGTTTCGTCATGCGCACGGATGGCGTTGCCAAGTCGCTTGGCAGCGTCATCGGTATTCTTTTCTTCTATCTCAATCAGGGTATTGAGCGGAGATTTTTGCGTCATGATGTTTTAATTATAGAGAGTGGGGCCGGTTTTCATCCATTGAATAGAGCGGCAAGTCCACCCAAGCTCTCGGGAATGGCCGATTTTTCCAATATATCTTGTTGCAAAAAGGAAACTATATTCGGATGCAGCCTGATCGCCTCATCCAGCAAGGGGTCGGAGCCCGGTGAATAGGCGCCGACGCTGATCAGGTCGCGGCTGCGCTCGTAGCGGGAATACAATTGTTTCAAGCGCCTGGATAATTGCTGATGCTCGGGAGAGGTAATGCTATGCATGGCGCGGCTGATCGATTGCTCTATGTCTATCGCCGGGTAGTGGCCGCTTTCGGCCAGGTTGCGGTTCAAGACGATATGCCCGTCCAGGATCGCCCTGGCCGAATCGGCGATAGGGTCCTGCTGGTCGTCACCCTCGGTCAGCACGGTATAGAAGGCTGTGATCGAGCCGCCGCCTTCCTTGCCGTTGCCGGCGCGCTCTACCAGTATCGGCAGTTTGGCAAATACTGAAGGTGGGTAGCCCTTGGTGGCCGGCGGTTCGCCGATGGCCAGCGCAATTTCCCTTTGCGCCATCGCGTAACGCGTCAGCGAATCCATGATCAGCAGTACGTTCTTGCCCTTGTCGCGGAAATATTCCGCTATCGTGGTGGCATAGGCCGCACCTTGCAGGCGCATCAGCGGCGGGGCATCGGCGGGCGCTGCCACCACGACCGAGCGTGCCAGGCCTTCCTTGCCGAGAATCTGTTCGATGAATTCCTTGACCTCGCGACCGCGTTCGCCAATCAGGCCGACCACGATCACGTCTGCCGTGGTATATCTGGCCATCATGCCCAGCAATACGCTCTTGCCGACGCCGGAACCGGCAAACAGGCCCAGGCGCTGGCCGCGTCCTACTGTCAGCATGCTGTTGATGGCGCGCACGCCAACGTCCAGAGTATCGACGATAGGCGCTCTTTCCAGCGGATTGTAGATGCGGGCGCCCAGCGGCGCCGATTCCGTCGCGCCCAGCGGCCCCAGGGTATCCAGCGGCCTGCCGTTGCCATCCAGCACGCGTCCCAGCAGCTCATAACCGACAGGAAGGTGGCGCGTGCGGTCGCTGGGGCGCCGCCGCGGGTGCTTGGGATTTTCGATCTGGGCGATTTCCGCTGGAAACACCGGCGTCCCCGGTGTGACGCCTTCCAGGTCGCTATGCGGCATTAAAAACAGGCGGTCGCCGTCGAAACCGACCACCTCCGCATCAATTTTCAAGCCGCTTTGCAAGTGCACCGCACAAGCACTGCCTACCGGCAGTTTCAAGCCTACCGCTTCCATTACCAGGCCGGTAACCTTGGTAACGCGGCCGGCGACCTGCAAGTGCTGGAGATGCGGGATTTGCTCCATGCCGAGCTTGAGCAGGGATTTCCAGGGATGGACTTGGGTAGCTGGCATACAATCAGGTCGATGCCGGCAGATGTTTTTTCATGGCATCGCTCAGTTTGTGCCAGCGCGTGGAAAAGCTGGCGTCAACCATGTTCTGCGCCGTCTCCAGCTTGCATCCGCCGGGTTCCATGTGGCTATCGGTGACGATGCGCCAGCCATCCTTGTCCAGTTCGTCGCCCAAGCGGCTCCTGATGATCTCCGCATCGCGCGGATGCACGATCAACTGGGCCGGACGCTGCACCGAGGGCAGGCTCTCTATGGCTTCACGCACGATGGGGATAACCAGCTCGGGGTCCAGTTCCAGACTGGTCCTCATCATGGCCTCGGACAAGTCCAGCGCCAGCTTGAACACATCTTGCGCCACCAGGGTATTGGCGGCGGCTATCTGCTCGGCAAAATGGCGGGCGATATCCTGGATAGCCGCCAGTTCGGCGTCGATAATTTCCTTGCCGGATGCCAGTCCTTCCCGGTGGCCGTCTTCCTGGGCTTGCTGCAATCCCTGCGCGTAGGCTTCCTTGTAGCCGTCGGCGTAGCCTTCCTTGCGCGCAGTCTCGCGAATTTTCTGGACTTCTTCCTGGCTGATCTTGGTTGCCGCCGCGGTCGCCAGGGTTCTTTCTGCCACCTGTGAAGGACGCTCGTCGCCAAAAGAGGCCATCTCCCAGCGTTGAAAGGCCGACATCTGGCCTTTTGATAGGGTGCTGTCAGACATAGGCGTCTTCGCCTTTTGCGCCTAGCATGATCTGGCCTTCATCGGCCAGTCGGCGGACGATCAGCAGGATTTGCTTCTGCTGCGCCTCGACTTCGGACAGCCGTACCGGCCCCTTGGAATCGAGGTCTTCCCGCATCATCTCGGCGGCGCGTTGCGACATGTTCTTGAAGATCTTGTCGCGCATATCCTGGTTGGCGCCTTTCAGGGCGATGATCAGCGAGTCGGACTGGACTTCGCGCAGCAGCAATTGTATGCCGCGGTCATCAATTTCCAGGATATTGTCGAAGACGAACATTTCGTCCATGATTTTTTCCGCCATGTCGCCGTCGTACTTGCGCAGGTTCTCCATCACCGAGGCTTCGTTTTCGCCGCTCATGAAGTTCAGGATTTCCGCCGCCGCGCGCACGCCGCCTATGGTTTTCTTTTTCAGGCTCTCATTGCCGGTCAATAACTTGGTCAATACGTCATTCAATTCGCGCAAGGCGGTAGGCTGGATGCCGTCCAGGGTGGCGATCCGCAAGATCACGTCGTTGCGCAGGCGTTCGGTAAACTGGTTCAGAATCTCGCAAGCCTGGTCGCGCTCCAGATGCACCAGGATGGTGGCGATAATTTGTGGATGCTCGTTCTTGATCAGTTCTGCCACGGAAGGGGAGTCCATCCACTTCAGGCTTTCTATGCCGCTGGCATCCTTGCCGCCAAGGATACGGTTCAACAGCGATGCGGCCTTGTCGTCACCGAGCGCCTTGGTCAACACATTGCGGATGTATTCATCCGAATCCAGGCCGACCGAAGAACTGAGGTTGGCCTCGACCTTGAATTCGTCGAGTACCTTGGCAATATTTTCGTGCGGAATCGCGCCGATGATAGCCATCGCGGCGCCGATTTTTTGCACTTCACGCGGACCCAGGTATTTCATGACCTCGGCCGCGCCGTCTTCGCCGAGCGCCAGCATCAGGGTTGCCGCTTTTTGTATGCCATCGTCGCTCATTGCTTAACCCTCATTGCTTACCCATTTCTTGATCACATTCGCCACGATCTTGGGATCGTTTTTCGCCAGGTCGATCGCCATTTGCAGGTCGGTCTCGTAAGGTGAGAGCGGCCTGATCAGGTTGCCATCCGCATCCCTGGTCAGGCTGACCACAGAACCTTCTTCATCTTCGTCGCCGATCGCCGCTTCGTCAGCGCCTTCCTCTTCCTGTTCAGCCCTGGCTTTTTCTGCAGCCTCAGCTTCTTTCTTGTCTTTTTCTTCCTTGCCCATGATTTTATACAACATTGGCTTCAGGAAAGCAAAGAACAGGTAGAGCAGCACCGCGGCCATCAGCAGGTATTTGCCAATTTGCAAGAGCAGGTCGACAAAGCCCGGTTGTTTCCAGAATGGTAATTCCACTATAGAATCTTTTTCCGGGCTAGCAAATGGGCTGTTGACAACATTCACTGTATCGCCACGGTCTTTATTAAATCCCATTGCCTCTTTGACAAGATCTGTGATCTGGCTTTTTTCCACTTCGGTCAGCGGGATATTCGTCACTTTGCCGTTTTTATCGACGTCGCGCCGGTAATTGATCACCACGCCCACCGTCAGACGCTTGATGCCGCCCATGGGCTGCTGGGTGTAGCGTATGGTTTTATCCACTTCATAGTTCACGGTCGAATCTTTTTGCTGCAACGCCATATTGGACGCCGCGCTGGGATTGGCCGTGCTGCCAGTCGTGATCGGTGCGATTGCCGGTACCGGAGGCTGGTTCGACAGCGCACCCGGGATGCCGGTCGGGTTCAGGTTCTTGTTGTAGCTTTCGCTGGACTGCTGGCTGCGGATAGCCTGTGGTTCCGGCGGCGAGTTGGGCCGATAGCTTTCGGCGGCCTGCTCGCTGCGGGAAAAATCGACGTCGGCGGTCGCTTCGGCGTGCACATTATTCGGTCCGACGATGGGTGCGATAATCGATTCGACGCGCTTGATGATGTTTTGCTGTATGTCCTGCACATACTTGAGCTGGGAAGGGTCGAGGATATTCGGGCCATTCTGCTTATTCGGGTCGGACAGCAAATTGCCGTTCTGGTCGACTATCGTGACATTCTTGACGGTCAGCTCAGGGACGCTGCTGGCCACCAGGTGTACGATGGCGGATACCTGCTGCTGATCCATGATGCGGCCGGGGTACAGGTTCAGCAGCACGGAAGCGGTCGGCTTTTGCTGGTCGCGGATGAAGACCGAGGACTTGGGAATCGCCAGGTGCACCCGGGCCGATTGCACCGACGCCACCGATTCTATCGAGCGGGCCAGCTCGCCTTCCAGCGCGCGCTGGAAATTGACTTGCTCCAGGAACTGCGAGATCCCCAGCTTCTGGTTTTCCATCAATTCAAAACCGACATTGCCGCCCTTGGGCAAGCCCTGTGCCGCCAGTTTCAGCCTGGCGTCGTGGACCTGGTTGGCCGGCACCAGGATGGCATTGCCGCTCTCGGAATATTTGTAGGGCACGTTCATTGTTTGCAGTTGTGCAACAATGGCGCCGCCGTCCCTGTCATTGAAATTGGAAAACAAGACCTTGTAGTCCGGTTGCTGCCCCCACAGCCAGACACCCACCATGATGGCGACCACCAGGGCCGCTCCCAAGGATAGCAGGGCGGTCCTGACCGCCGGCGTTTGCGGAATGCCGAAAATGGTCGGCACCGGCGCCGGGGCCGGTTCATCCAATGCGGTTTCTTCAGCTATTGCCATGACTTGCCTCTTGCTCGTATTTCTTCGCGGGGGTGTGCTGCATTTTTCGTATCCAATCCGGGGTTTCTTCCTTGATACGAATTGTGCTGGGATTTAAGAAAATCAATTGGGAGAGCAAACTTGGTTTTGTCCTTCTTATCCTCGCTAGCCGCTAGCGCCCAGGTGCTAAGGTGATGGTGTGGTGTAAACCGGCCGGATTTATTGACAGGGGCCGACTCGCCATTCCGTACAAAGATGACCAAGAGGTACAAAAATGGGTGGAATTGATACTAGCAGAATAGATGCGATGGTTGCGCAATTAAGGGCAGCTTCTGCACGCATGGAGGGCGGGGTTGCCAATCCTGTCACTCCTGCCAGTAATGGCGCGACAAAAATCGACTTTGCCGATGCGCTAAAGGCTTCGCTCGACCAGGTGAACAGCGTGCAGGTCACGTCCGACAAGCTGGGCCAGAGATTTGCATTGGGCGATGACAAGGTCAGCTTGTCGGACGTCATGATATCGATGCAAAAGGCCAATATCTCTTTCCAGACCACGATACAGGTCAGGAACAAGCTGGTGTCGGCCTATCACGACATCATGAATATGCAGATTTAGCCGGTCGGGGCCTGACCGGCTGCCGGAACTTGGGTGGATGCCCAAGGGCAGGCAGGTAGACGTTAGCGCGCGCCCGTCAGTTTGGCGTTGCGCTCCCGTTCCAGCTTCATGATGTAGCGCTGTATGCTGGCCAGCATGGAGTTGGACAAGTCCATGAATTGACAGCCCAGCCTGCGATTGGATTTTCCGTTCAACAGGATCAGGTCCTGCGAATTCCTGACCTGCAAGCTGACGTCGATCAAGCCTATCGACGGCAAATCTATCTTGCAGTTCTTATATTCCGTCCCTATCGCGCAATCAACTATCTTGCGGTCATCCAGTATTGCCACTCCGCCGCAACTGATATCCACCAGCGACAGTTTTACCGTTTCAGTCCGGTTTTCATCGGAAATGATCATCTGACAGCGTATCGGGTTCGATAGCGGCGTATTGATGCGATAGTATTCGCGCCTTTGCAAGCGGATCATGCTGGCGGGTACTGCAAATTGCAGGGCAGGGCGATTTTCAAAATCAGTCCGCTGCACGCCGGTCGACGAGAATTGTATGCTGATCCTGTCCAGCAAGCCTTCAAAGGATACCCTGGGCGCTTCAACGATGCGCTGATTGGCCAGCTGGCCAGGCGCGCTATCGATAATGACGGTATTGTTAGCATCGTCGACCTCCAGTATGGAGGTAATAAACACTTCCGACCCGCCATTGATCATCATGCTGATCAACTGGTTGGCATCCTTCAGGCCGCGCAATAGCGAGATGATTTCACGTCGCGAATCGACCTGAAACGGACTTTGATTCTCGGTACCCAAAACTGGAGGGGCAGATTGCATATTCTTTTGTCGTGGCCTGGAAAATGGATAGGTACGAAGGCTAAGTCTTTAAGTTCTTAGGGGTTCCCGACTTCTCTTGCTCAATATGGTATAGCCAAGCTAGCAATTCTGCAACCGCGCGATACAAGGCGGGAGGAATGTCCTGGTCCAGCTCGACTTTCATCAACAGCGATACCAGTTCCTTCGACTGATGGACAAATACGCCATGCTCCCTGGCGCGCGAAATGATGGCGTCCGCAATCAGGCCGCGGCCTTTCGCCACTACCTTAGGCGTGGTCGCACCGCCTTGATAAGCCAGGGCGACTGCACTCTGTAAGTCGGGCTTAGGTTTGCTCATCCTGCTTCACCGAAAAGCTGTCCAGTTGTGCGCCTGCCTGTTGCAGCGCTTCCGCCAATGTTACCGCATGTTCCTGCAAGGCGGCGGCGGAAGAACCGGAGGCGGTCCTGACGAAAATCTGCAGGTGCTCGCCGTGCAGGTTGATCGTCGCCGCGATGGCTCCCAGATGGGGGAACTCAAAGCGCACTGTGCTTTGCCAGGATGCTTCAGGCTCGCCCTGGGCCTCTTTTTCCTTTGGGTAGTTCCGTGTCACCTCCCATTCCATAGGCTGCCCGGGAAGCAGCTTGCCCTGCCAGACGATACGTTGCTGCTCCAGGGTGTCCAGCTGCAAGTTGATGATCTGGGCCAGTTCGGTATGCCGGGCCAGGCCGGCGCTATCCACGTCGTTGCCGAGAGCTTTGCCAAGCTGGGCCTGGGGTTCGAGCATCAATTCGCTCAGCGGGCGTTTTCCTTCAGCCCAATCCGCCACATGCGATTCATAGAACAGGCCGCTGGAGGTAAGGGTTTGCTGCAGCGTGGCAGCCATTTGGCCGGGATGTGCCAGCGCCTCGGCCGATGCCGCCAAGGGGGCTTTGCCGATCAAGGCATTTGGTGCGCCTTGCTGCTGTGCCGCATGCAAGATCTGGTCTATCAGTTTGCCGGCGCTACTTAAATTGGTCGGCGCGCTGGATGCCAGTCCACCCGCGGCGGCGGCCGCAGCTGTTTTAGCGTCGATGGCCTGGCCGGACTTGATTGCTTCGGCACGATCCTGCCTGGTTTCGGACAGGTAATTCGCTGCCGGGTTTTGCTTGGCTCCTGGCAATGAATGGCCGGCGCCGTCCGCGTCTTGTAGAAAGCCCTCTATCAGTTCCTGGCGGGTCAAGGCCACCGTGGTGGTGGAGCCTTCGCTGGAATCCAGCAAGAAAGTAGGGCGGGGATTGGTGGTCAGCAGGGTCAGCGGCAAGGACGTTCCGACTTTGCTGTCCTTGGGTAAGGCCATGCGGGCGGTGGCGCCGTCCAGGCGTACGACAAAGCTGCCATCGTTCAGGCGGGACAGGATCTCGCCCTGTATTTGCTTCCCCACCACCAGTTGGGACAGCTTGGAGACGACATCCTGTTTGGTTTCCCCTATGGATGCGCTTGCGGTCGGAGCCTCTACCGAGGCCAGCGGCCGGACTGGCGTGTCGACCCGGGGCAACATATAAGCTATCCGATACGGTTGCTACCGTATGCGTTCGAGAGTTTGCGCGTGGTTCCGGTATTTTTCATCATCGCACTCAATTGCGCCATCCACGGTTCAGTGATGTCGCGGATTTCCCTGTCGTCTGCCAGGATCTTCTGTATCAGCTTGACCTTCTTTTCCTTGCTTTGCGGAGGCAGCGGGGTCGGCGACTCTTCCTGCCTCAAGGTTTGTATGTGTTTTGCACAATTGCTTTCCAGGCTGCTAAATTTTTCCCAGTCCTGCGATTTTGCTGCAACCAGCATCTGGTCCGTGATTTCTGAGACTACTTCATAGATGGAAATAATTTCTTCACTATTCATCATTGTTAAACACTCACAAAAGAATTTTTGTTAGGGGCAAGTGCATCATAGGCCGACAGTTTTGGTGCAATAGTGGTGTCAACTGCTGCGGGAGCCTTATTTCCATCGGAGCCTGCCGGGCCGGAGCCTATGGCATCCCATGCGGTTTTCAGTTCCTGCAGCAGCGTATGGACTTCTTCCAGGATTTTTACGTCATTCTTAAGGTTGGCTTCCAGCAGGCGCTTGCCCATGTATTCATACAAGGCATCCAGGCTCTCGGCGATGTCGCCGCCGGCCTTTTTATCCAGGCTGGCGCGCAGGCCGCCGTCTATGATCATGATCGCCTTGGAAATGGCCATGCCTTTTTCTGCGATATTGCCTTCCGACATCTGCTGCATGGCAGTCCTGATGGCAACCAGGGCGCCTTCAAACAGCATGACGATCAGCTTATGTGGACTGGCCGAAGCTACGCCGGTCTCCATGCCTACTTTTGCATAGGCATTTGCGCCATTTCGTATGGAACCAAACATCAATAATTCTCCTCGTAATTCTTGATCGCGCCAGGTGCCTGCTACAGCGCGGCTAACTTGGCCAGCTGTTGCGTTAAAAATGTGGACGTCGATTGCATACTACTGATCGTCACGTCCAGCGCTGTATATTGCGCGCGCAAGCGTGTTTCAGTTTGCGCCAGCCGGGTGTTAAGTGCGCTGCTTTGCTTCTCTATATCCTTGATATTGGCATTGATTGCATCGTTGGCTTGGGTAATCGTGCCTTTCGAACCGGTGGTAGTACTGATAAAGCTGTCGATCAGCGAAGTGAACAGGGATGCATAGCCTTTCGAGTAGTTCAGGGTGCCGCGATCGCCAATAGAGCCGCCGGTAATATCGACCTTGATGCCGTCAGCGGACGACCCGGTGCCGCCGGTCAGTGTGGTGCCGCTGCCCGTTGCGGTCGCGCCGCCTATGGTTCCGGTAACGTCGGTGCCGGTAGTTTCCGTGGTTGTTCCAAACAGGTTGGCCGCGCCGGAGCCGGATACGCTGACCTTGGATGCGGAACCGTATTTATTCGAGGTGATCGTAAATATGCCGCCGGACTGCGACACCGCGACGCTGACGCCGGCACTGGAAAAGCTGCTATTGCCGTTAATCAGCGACTGCAGCTGGGTGGCCAATCCGTCCGCCGTATAGGGAGTGCCCGAGGCGATCAGGTTAATGGTAGCCGTAGTGCCGTTGATGGTCAGGTTGAGCGTGTTGTTGCCACTATTAATATTCAAGCCGGCGGCGGTATTGCCGGTGACGCTGCCTTTGGTCGCTAGCGCGGTAACATTGATGGCGCTGCTGCCTACCGGGGAATTTGTGCCGGCGCTGACAAATTTGACCAGGCTGTCGGTCGTATCCCCGGAAGTGGCCAATAATTTTTCCACATCGCTGGGATTGTTGCTCAATGCGCTTGCCAGCTTAGCCGAATCCAGGGCCAAAGTGCCATCCGGCTGGAAAGTGATGCCTATCTGGCTAAAATTTTTCAAGCCTCCATCCAGGCCTGGGATATTCGCGGTGAACATTTGCCGGATAGAGTTTTGTATATTTCTGGTCGCTCCATCGCCCACCAGCGGGCCGCCGCCGGTAGGGGCACTTCCCAGGCTGGTTTGCTTGCCTGGTTGGGTCAGGTTGGTGATCGTCGTGTTCAGGTCATTGTAGGCTTTGACAAAAGCAGTGATGCTAGTGGTCACAGTAGAAGTATCACCGGCCAGCTTCAGGGTGCTGGTGCCGATTTTTGCAACATTGACGGTGACGCCTTCGATGGCGCCGGTGACGCTGTTGGTGGGGCTGGTCACATCGATGCCGTTGATCGTCAGCTGGGCGTTTTGGGCAGTACTTTTTTGCGTCAGGTTTTGCGTTGCCGTAGGATCGTAGGCCAATAAATTCTGGATCGCGGCATCGCCGGACACCGAGATATTCATGCTCGATGTCTGTCCGGTTTTCGTGGACGTCAATACCAGGCGGTTGGGAGAGGCCGAGCCATCCGACACGATGGCGGCGGTGACGCCCAGGCCGGCCTTGTTAATCGCGTCCCGAATCCCCTGCAAGGAATTATTCGAGCTGTCTATCGTGACGGTGCCGGTACCCTGGCTGCCGTCCTGTGCGAAGCTGGCGCCAGTATAGGTGCCGTCAGGATTCAGCGTGCCGCCGGTAATGCCGCCGAATTGAAAGGTGATCGTGGTGGAAGCGCCCGTGCCTATGAGCGCGGTTGCGCTGGTTTGTCCGGCTGTCGCCAGGCTTTGGGCCTGCGCCAGTTTAGTGACATTGACGCTGTAAGTCGCCTTGGAGGCGCCGGTTCCTGCGGTCGCCGATAAAATCGTGCTGTCCGAGGCGGTGGCGGAAAGTGCCCTGTACTTGGCAGAGTCGCTGAGGCTGAGCAGGGAACTCTTGAACGTGCCCAGGGCGCCGCTCAGGCTGCCGTAGGCGGACAATTTTGCAGTATACGAGGCTTCTTTTACTTGCAGTAATTGCAATGGGCGCGCTTCGACAGTCATCAACTGACTGACTATGCTGTTCACATCGATACTGCCGGCTGCACTAACGCTCACGAAAGCCTCCTACTAAAACTATAATGTATCTGATAGCGGGCTATTCCAAAGCGACCTTAAGAGGGGAGAATGACCTGCTATTTCGAGATTCGATGAATGGGTGTGGTCAAGCTCTCGCTTGACGACGAATAACTGGAATCAAGCTTCCTGCCTGATTAGCAGGCCTTGCAACTTATCGAGCGCTTTGGCAATTTCCAAGGCTTCAGGAGTTGGCATCTGGCGTATGACTTCCTTGGTTTTCTGGTCGATTACTTTGACTATAGCCCGATTAGCGTCGGCGTCAAATGAAAATTCCAGGTCCTGGGAGAATGAAGATTGCAGCATCTTGTTGATGCTCTTGACCGCCTCGTTGACTTGGGCAACGCTGGGGGCAGGAGAAGGTTGCTGTACATCAGTGGCCTCTACCGTTGGCGCTGCTGCCGATTTGACGGTAATAGCTGGGGCATCTACGCCGTAAAGGCCCAGGTTGGCTACGCGCGCCGCGGCGGAACTTGCTCCGCCTGTAGATGAGATATCCATGATTACTCCTTCTATGGCAATAAGCCCGGCAGAAATGATTTCTGCCAGGACTTATCTATCAAACAATTGCCTTAACTGACTATTAACGCAACAGAGCTAACACGCCGTTAGGCAGTGAGTTTGCTTGCGCCAACATCGCTGTACCTGCTTGTTGCAAGATCTGGCCGCGTGTCAGGTTAGCGGTTTCCGCTGCGAAATCAGTATCCTGAATACGGCTGCGGGAAGCAGACAAGTTTTCAGAAGTGGTTTGCAGGTTGGTTACCGCGCTGCTGAAGCGTGACTGCAACGCACCGAATGTAGCACGTTGGCCGTTCACCGCTGCCAGAGCCGAGTCAACGATTTTCAGTGCATTGGTAGCGCCAGATGCAGTGGAAACGTCGATGCCTGAGACAGAGTTCAATGCCGATGCGCCGGCTACGAAAGAGGTGTTGGCGCCGCTGACTGCGAAACCTTTGTCCGAATTCAGAGTCACGAAGCCTGATACGCCGCCAGTAGCGCCGGCACCGGCAACGCTGAACGCAGCACTTGCTGGCGCAGAGGAGTTGGCTGAAGCTTCAGCCGCTGTCATTGTAGCCAGGCCAACTGTAGTACCTGCGGCTACGGCGTTATTTTTGACAGTAATGTCGTTGCCGCTGGCGTTAGTCAGGATCAGGCCGGTATTTGCCGAATCCAGTCTTGCAGTTACGCCAGTCTTGGACGATGCGTCATTGATCGCCGATACTGCGCTGGACAAACCATTCGCATCCAGTGTCCCTGTAGAGAAAGTGACGTTCGCTGCTGTTGCATTGTCGGAAGTAATTGCCAGCGAGTAGGACGAGTTGGCCAAAAAGGCGGCACGAACATCGGTTTCGGCAGTTGCGGTAACGCCGGTGGTAGCAGAGTAGCCGTTGATTGTTGCTGCAACGCTCTTGGCGCTGCTAGCCGCTACTGGCGTGATGCTTTGGCTGGACAAACCGTCAATGCTGAATGCAGTGGCTGCGTAACCGGCAGGGGCGGCAGCGGCGGCGATAGCGGTCGTGTTGAAGGCGTTATTGCCGTAGCCGTTAGTACGGAAGTTGGCAGTGGTGGCAGTAATTGTTTGACCAGCATTGGCGCCGACCTGGAAGGATGTCGTGCCGAAGCTGCCGTCCAGCAGTTTCAAACCGTTGAACTCTGTGGTTTGCGATGTACGGTCCATCTCGGAGATCAGCTGGCCAACCTCTTTCTGGATCGCGGCGCGGTCTGTTGCTGTATTGGAGCCGTTGGCGGATTGAACTGCCAGTTCACGGATACGCTGCAGGTTAGTGCCGGTGGTTGCCAGGGCGCCTTCAGCAGTTTGCATCAGAGAGATACCGTCGTTGGCATTGCGGCTGGCTTGTGTCAGGCCGTTGATCTGGGATGTAAAGCGGTCGGCGATCGCCAAGCCGGCGGCATCGTCTTTTGCGCTATTGATACGCAGGCCGGAAGACAGGCGCTGGATCGATGTATTCAGGGACGCTTGTGAAGTCGTCAGGTTACGCTGAGCATTGAGTGACGCAATATTGGTATTAATTACTGAAGCCATGTTGATTCTCCTTACCGAAGTTATTAAGTTGGCGGAACTCGCCTTAAACTTTGGTCTGTCTCGTGAAGACTAAGACAATCGGACCGCCGTTGCTAAGTGATATCGGACGGACTCAGAAAATGTTTAACTAGTTTCTGCAGATAAATATTTTATTTTGGCCTTCAATTTATAACGATTACTTCGCTCTACGGCGCTATTCGAAAATACTTTAGGGTGAATTTATCTCTATTTTTAAGAAAAAAACTGCGGGGAATTTCTTGCCGGATCGCTGATGCGTGATCTTTTTGATATTTTTATTGAATTTAACGCAATACATTGCGCGTCTTATCGGATGCGCTTAGCTAGTGCGCCATGTCAAGACTGTCATTTATTGCCAATTCCATAGCATTGCTGACAAAGTATCATGCGCGAATTGAGGTAAACGCTTATATGACGGGACACGGGGCGAAGGTGTCGCAGGTCCGGATGATTTGTTTTATGGCAAGGCAGCCGTATCAACGAGCGATCATTACCTCGTACTTAATATAAGGGCTTTAATATAAGGGCTCGCTAATTGCCGGCCAAGCATTTCAGAAGCTTGGGCAGGCGATCAAGAAATTGCTGACGGTGATATGCCGGGAAGCCATGATGCTGCCGGCCATCATCATGGCTCCTGATACCCTACTATATTGGCTAATCGGCCTTGACGACCCGATTCTTGCCGCTATTCTTGGCCTCATACATGGCCTTGTCGGCGCGTTTCACCACCGATTCCTGGGTTTCCCTGGTACCGCGCAAGGCGACCCCGGCACTGAAGGTGATCAGCAAACGTTCGTTATTGACCAGGAAAAAATGCTTGGTCAGTTCGCGCTGCACCCGGGTCATGGCCAGGGCGGCCTCGTCCAGGTTGGTCTCTGGCATCACGATCAGGAATTCTTCGCCGCCATAGCGCGCGATCACGTCTATCGAGCGCAAGGTTTGCTTGACGATGCGCACCAGGTGCACCAGGGCTTCATCGCCGGCAGCATGGCCGTGAGTGTCGTTGAGTTTTTTGAAGTTGTCCAAGTCCAGCAAGGCCGCACACAAAGGCGTGCCGCGCCGGTCGGCGCGGTCGGCCTCGCGCTCAAACACATCGTCCAGCCCGCGCCGGTTCAGGCTGCCGGTGAGCTCATCCTCGCGCACCAGCTCGCTCATGTGCGCCAGTTTCTCTTCCAGTTCCTTGATCCTGTCTTCGGCTTCTTTCACTTCTTTTTGCGCCAGTATCATCATGTCGCGCGAGCGGATCGCCTCGGATTGCACCAGCCTGGTTTCATCCATCATGGAGCCGATCAGCTTGTTGACTTCATTGCTGTCCCTGGCCTGGCTGATTTTCTGCGCATACCCGTCCATCTTGAGATGATAGTTGCCGGTGCTGTTGGCAATCACTTCCAGCCGGTCGATAAAGGTGCTCATCATGTTCTTGACCGATGACTGCGACTCGGCAATGCTGCTCTTCAATACGCTTTGCTTGTAGATCACGTCTTTCAGGCTGCGCGTCGCGTCTTGCAGCGCACGGTGGTCGATAGGGCCGGAGATCAGGTTTTGCACTACCTCGATCTGGCCGCGCAGCCAATTGTCATGGTCCAGCAATTCATGGACATTCTCCAGCAGCAGGCTGAACAGGCGCAGCAGCAATTCCTGCTGCTCGGCGCTGTCGCCGCTCTTCAATTCTATCTGGAAGCACAGCTGCTTCAGCCGCGACGCGACTTGGCTCAGGCTGGCTTCGTTGGTCGCCTGTTTTACGGCGGCCCCCAGGGCCTCCGATTCCGCCGCCAATTTGGGCGTGGTTTGCAACAGCGAGGTCAGCGCCAGCGACAGGGTCCGGTACAGTGAGTCCTTCAGGATGCGCACCAGCGGGTCTTCCTCGCCGAAGCTGTCTATCAGCGATATGCCAGAGCCCGAAGCAGCAGGGGGCTCGATCACGTCCACCAGGCTGCCTATGCGAGAAGCCGAAGCCGGCTTGGCCGAGAGTTTTTCTATCAGCTGGTTCAAGCCCTTGCTGTAGTCCGCCCAATCCCTGGCCTTGATCGCGCGGTTAAAGCGTTGTCCATACACGGCGATTTCAGGATTCGATTTTTGCAGGCTGGCGGCAAAGCTGCCGAGCAGGGTTTCCGCCTCGGAGGCTTGCAGCGCGGCGGCCTGCGCCTTGCGTGCATCTTCATCCGGCTCGCCGGAAATTTCCTGGTACAGCTTGCGATAGGCCTCGGGGGTAGGCGCTATCCGGTCCAGCGCCAAGCGCCGAAACGTCTCTCTTGCAATATCAGTAGGGCTCTTGAATTGCGGATTGTTTGGGGTGTTTGACATGATGCGGGAAGACTGTTGTTATGTGGCGGGGACTCATTCCGGCATATCGGCGGATGAGTTTTCCCGGCAGCTGCGATCAGCGGGCACTGTTTTGCGGATCACGAATCAGGTCGATTCTAGAGGTTTTTGGCGGGACAGGACAACTATTATTCAACCAGCTGATTCTTTATCGCGTAATGGGTCAATTCGGCATTGTGCCTCAGCTTCATTTTTAACAACACCCTGGCGCGATATTCGCTGACAGTCTTGACCGATAGCGACAATTCCTTGGCGATATCGCTGACGGTTTTGCCGGAGGCTATCATGGTCAGGGTCTGGAATTCACGATCCGACAAGCCCTTGTGCAAGGCGCCGTCATGCGGCTGGTTCAGGTTATTGGCCAGTTCTTGCGCCAGCTGGGTGCTGACGTATTTCAAGCCGGCGGCTACCTGGCGTATGGCTTCCACGATCTCGCCGGCACCGGCCTGCTTGTTCAGGTAGCCGGACGCGCCGGCTTTATGCGAACGTATCGCATACTGCTCTTCGCTGTGTATTGAGAACATGATCACGGAAATGGCAGGCACTTCTTTCTTGATTTGCTTTAAAACTTCGATGCCATTGCGGTCTGGCAATGAGATATCCAGCAACACGACTTCACAACTGAGCTGGCGTAGCAACTTGATCGCTTCCAGGCCGGTTTCAGCTTCCCCCACGAGGGTAATGTCCGCGGTACCGCCTATGATCTGCTTTAGTCCCTCCCTCACTACGGCATGATCGTCGACGATCAGTAGTTTGATTGCAGCGCTGTCTGTCATGCATATACCTTGAAAATGATGGGCATTATCTGTTTCTACAATGCTTTTGTTGCCGTTTGGGCCTTATCTTCTACTTATTACCATTCTATAAGGCTTAGCCTCCCAGTGGCAGGCAAATTTGTTACCAGGACGCCTGCCTAGCCCTTATATGTTGTAAATGCTGACATTGTGCGGGGCATCCGTTTTCCTGCATGTCCCCCGCTTATTTGCGACCAACAACAAAAGTGATTAAACCGGCCCGATGTTTGCCTGCGCTGAAAACATTACAACAGAAAATGGCGCCAAGCTCCGCTACAATGCAGCTATGAATAAAGCATTTGTCAAGGAAACCGAGCAGGACGACGATCAGGACATGGCGGCTCCTGAGATACCCGCTGGCGTCAAGAATTATATGACCCCGCAAGGCTACGACAGCATGAAGACGGAATTGCTGCGCCTGATCGACGTCGACCGGCCGGAGGTCGTCAACATCGTGTCGTGGGCGGCGTCCAACGGCGACCGCTCCGAAAATGGCGATTATATCTATGGCAAGCGCAGGCTGCGCGAGATAGACCGGCGCATCCGCTTCCTGACCAAGCGGCTGGACCTGGCCGAGGTGGTGGACCCGCGAGTGCACCATGGTTCCGACCAGGTTTTTTTTGGCGCGACAGTACGCTATGAAAACCAGCAAGGTGAGGAAAAAACCATCACCATTACCGGCGTCGATGAATTTGATCCGCTGAAGGGCAAGATTAGCTGGATTTCACCGGTGGCGCGCGCGCTGACCAAGGCCAGGACCGGCGATACCGTGGTGCTGCAGACCCCGGCCGGGCTCGATGAGCTGTACATCATCGACGTTTCCTATCCGGAGTAGCCATGCAAAGAATTTTCTACAAATCCCCCTCGAACCATGACTATTTCCTACCCACAGCTGAACCACCCATTGCGGGTGCCGCTGGCTGCCGAAATCCATTCCCGACCGTCGCTGCGCCTGCGTGCGCCTGAAGCGCTTACCCACCTGGCCGTGTTCGCCAAAAGCTGTGCCAGGACGGATGCCGGCACGGGCGGCGACAACCAGCCTGCCCAGCGCAATATTCTGGCCGCTTTTTGCGGCCATTTCGGCGTAGCCGGCCCGGCTGCCGAAGCCAAGTATTTCTTCCACGATTTTGGGCGCTTCCGCCTGAAATGGGAGTGCCATACCGAATTTGCCACCTATTCTTTTGTAGACAACGGCAGTGAAGGGGCGGCGGTCGAAGTGAATTGCGAGCGGGCCTTTGCCAGTGTCCCGCTAAGGCATATTCCGCAGCAATGGCTGCTGGAACTGCAAGGCAAGATCATGGTGGCGGCCCACGTGGTACTGCAAAAGGGCAGTTGCAGCCAGGATGCCTCGATTGCTTCTTTGCGGCGTATTTTTGAAGGCAATGTGCTGGTCGGCAGCCAGGTCTTGCAAAGGGGAGAGGTGTGGACCGATTTCCTGATACAGGCCGACGGCTTCAGTCGTTTTATCGTGAAAGACCTGGATTTCCTGGATCAGCAGGCCGGCCGTATCGTGCAGCGCCTGCTGGAAATCGAAACCTACCGGATGATGGCGCTGCTCGGCCTGCCGCACGCCCAGCAGGCGGCGCCGATGTTGAATGCGATCGAAGACGAACTGGTGAGCCTGACCGCAGCGATGACGATGGCCGGCAATGGCGCGGTGGAAATGGATGCTGCCGCGGACGCGGATTCCGAGCAAATCCTGTTACGCAAGATCATCGACCTGGCGGCGCGGGTGGAAAAATTGTCGCTGGAAAGCAGTTACCGTTTTGCGGCGTCCAAGGCCTATTTCCGCTTGGTGCAGTCGCGTATCGACGAGCTGCGCGAGAGCCGGGTCGAAGGCGTGCCAACGATAGAAGAATTCATGGACAGGCGCTTGGCGCCGGCGATGAATACCTGCGAAGCGGTGGTGCGCCGGCAAGAGGCCCTGGCTGCGAGGATTGCGCATACCAATGATTTGTTGCGCACCAGGGTAGGCATAGTGCAGGAGCAGCAAAACCGCAAGATACTGCAATCCATGAATGCGCGCGCGGCACAGCAACTGCATTTGCAGCAGGCGGTGGAGGGCTTGTCGGTGGCCGCGATCAGCTACTATGTGGCGGGCTTGTTCCAGTACGCGGGCAAGGGCATGAAGGCGGTGGGCTTGCCGGTCAATCCCGACCTGGTGACCGGCTTATTGATACCGGTGATCGCGCTCGGGGTTTGGTTGGGCTTGCGGAACATGCATAAGCGTTTGCTGCGTCAGAAAGTAGAGAAATAGCTGGGGTTAGCTGTTTCGAGTACCACCTTCCGTAAGGCTAACGTTTAGTGATTAAATCGCGCTTCGTTGGTACAGGTCGGGGGTGGCCCGACAGCCACTCACTTTATTTTGCTCCACACCTAGCCGGCCGCCCATAAAGTAAGCAAACAAAAGGCGGCCGCAGACTTGCCCTAAGGGTGATGGCGCGTAGCGCCATCACATTTTGTGCATTACAAAAAATGGGAAACAGACGAAACGCGCCTACGGCTCAAACAACGTCTGTTTCTGATCCATTTTCTGTAAAGCACAAAATGCTGCGTCCCGAGCGGATGAAAGTCAAAAACAACCCCAACATCTACACCAAGCCGCCTTAAATTTTGAGGAGTAAGTTCTTTCCGGCGTTGGAGAATCTGGTTGCTGTTGTTCTTGATTTTGACGTTCAAACCGCTTGGAGCCTCGCCGATTGTGCGGTACAGAAAATGGATCAGAAACGGGTGTGTTTGAGCGTAGCGAGTTTCGCCCGTTTCCCATTTTTTGTACCGCATAATCGGGCACCCCGAAGGGGCGAGGCTTGCGGTCGCCTTTCTTTGCTTCCTTTCTTTGGGGGCCGCCGAGGTGCGAAGCAAAGAAAGGGAGTGGCTGTCGGGCCACACCCGACTTGCCCCCCCACGAAGTAAATTCTAATTATTACGCTTGCAACGTCGATGGGCGAGCCAATGAGGCCCATTTACCCGTGATCGCGCACGATCTTGGAAACGCCGCTCAGGTGCTTGATGCTGCGCATCAGCCTGGCCAGGTGCAGGCGGTCGTCGACCTGGATGGTGAAGTGGATATTGGTCATGTCGTTGGCGTCGCCGTCTTCCATGTTGACATGGCTGATGTTGACGTCGGATTCGCCGATTTCTGCCGCGATGCGGGCCAGGGCGCCGCGCTCGTTGTTGACGGTGACGGTGATGCGCGTATCGAAACGGCGGTTAAGGTCCTCGCCCCAACTGACGTCGATCCAGCGGTCCGGTTCTTTCACTTGCAGGCGCTTGGCGTTTTCGCAGACGTCGGTATGCACGACCAGGCCCTGGTCACGCTTCAACTGGCCTATGATGCCGTCGCCCGGGATAGGCATGCAGCAGGGCGCCAATTGTACCGATACCCCTTCGCTGCCGTAGATGATCACCGGGTCGCGCTTGGCATACACCTTGTCGCCGCCGGTATGCTGGAAAGGAATGGACGGCGAATCGTCTTCCACCAGGTCCAGGATATGGCGCGCCACCAGGGCCGCCATGCGCTTGCCTATGCCGATGTCGGTATGGATCTCGTCCAGCGACTTGGCGCTGGATTCATTGAGCAGCTTGTCCACCAGGGTATCGGGCAACTCGGGGTTCAGGTGCACTGCCACCAGCGCCTGTGCCAGCAAATGCTTGCCCAGTTCGGTCGATTCGTTCAGGTTGATGGTGCGCAGGTAATGCCGTATCGCCGACCGCGCCTTGCCGGTGCGCACATAGGTCAACCAGTTCGGCGTAGGGCGCGAGCTAGGTGAGGTGATGATCTCGATAATGTCGCCGTTCTTCAGTTCCGAGCGCAAGGGCACAGGTTCGTTATTGATACGGGTGGCGATGGCCTGGTCGCCGATGTCGGTGTGTATCGTGTACGCAAAATCCAGCGCGGTGGCGCCGCGCGGCAGCGCGATGATCTTGGACTTGGGCGTGAACACATATACGGAATCCGGGAACAGGTCGACCTTTACATGCTCCAGGAACTCGGCCGAGTCGCCGGTCTGTTTCTGGATGTCCAGCAGTGACTGCAGCCAGGCATGGGTGCGCTGCTGCAGGTCGGTCAGGCTGCCTTCCTCATTCTTGTACAGCCAGTGCGCGGCGACGCCGGACTCGGCCACATGGTGCATGTCCTGGGTGCGGATCTGGAACTCCACCGGAGTGCCGTAAGGGCCGATCAGTGTCGTATGCAGCGACTGGTAGCCATTGGTCTTGGGGATCGCGATGTAATCCTTGAACTTGCCCGGCATGGGCTTGTACAGCGCATGCAGCGCGCCCAGCGCGTAGTAGCTGTTCGGAAAATTGTCGACCACGATGCGGAAGCCGTATACGTCCAGCACCTGCGAAAAGCTCAGTTTTTTGTCGTGCATCTTGCGGTAGATGCCGTACAGGGTTTTTTCGCGGCCATACACCTGCGCCGTCAGGCCCGCGTTTTCCAGCGCGGTCTTGACCGATTCCATGATCTTGTTGACCACTTCGCGGCGGTTGCCGCGCGCGGCCTTGACCGCCTTTGACAAGGTTTTATAGCGCAGCGGGTAGATGTGCGAAAACGCCAGGTCCTGCAGCTCGCGGTAAATATTGTTCAGGCCCAGCCGGTGTGCGATGGGCACATACACTTCCATCGTCTCGCGCGAGATGCGGCGCTGTTTTTCCGGCGCCATCGCACCCAGCGTGCGCATATTGTGCAAACGGTCGGCCAGCTTGACCAGGATCACGCGCACGTCGCGCGCCATCGCCAGCAGCATCTTGCGGAAATTTTCCGCCTGCGCCTCGATCTGGCTCTGGAATTCGATTTTTTCCAGCTTGGACAGGCCGTCCACCAGCGTGGCGACCGGGGCGCCGAAGCGCTCTATCAACTCGTCCTTCTTTACGTCCTGGTCTTCCATCACGTCGTGCAGCAAGGCTGCCATGATGGCCTGTACGTCCAGCTTCCACTCGGCACAGATTTCGGCGACGGCTATCGGGTGCGAGATATACGGTTCACCGGATTTCCTGACCTGGCCCAGGTGCATTTCATCGGAGAAGCGATAGGCTTCCTTGACCAGTTTCAGGTCGCCGGCGGAAAGGTACTCGGATAAGCGATTGGTCAGGTCGGTAATCGACGCTACGCAGGAATTGTTGACGCGCACGTTGCCGGCATCGGCGGCGGGCGGCACTGCAGGAGGGTGTTTTTTTTTGCTTGCAGGAGGACGTGAGGCGGGATGCTCAGGAGCGGCTGTGAAAGAAGAATTGGTGTCTGTCATATTCATTCTGTCTATTTCTCAGCCGCTTCACGGTGTAAGTGATACGCAGAATTAAACAGGAACTTTTTTCAGCATCTCAATACCGATTTTGCCTTCAGCGATCTCGCGCAGGGCCACCACAGTTGGTTTGTCTTTGGAATCAACTTTTGGGGTGTGACCTTGCAACAATTGGCGGGCACGATAAGTCGCGCACAATGTGAGCTGGAAACGGTTTGGGATTTGCTTCAAAGAATCTTCAATTGTAATACGTGCCATAATTTTTCCTCAGTACGGTGCGACGATGCAGCTTAAAATGCGGTAAATGTTTGCGCTTGCCTGCCTGTATTCGCTCAATAAGCGCCAAATAAGTGCTTAGTTAGGGTTGGCATGGATGCCTAGTTGGGCAAACAGCTCTGCATTGCGCGTGGCTTGTTGCGCAAAACGACAGCGAGTCGCTTTGACAACTGCGTTCAATTCGGACAATGCAGTCGCAAACTCTTGATTAATAATAACATATTCGAACTCGGGCGCGTGCGCCATTTCACCGCCGGCCGCAAGAATTCGTCTGGTAATGACGTGCGGTTCGTCTTGCCCGCGCTTTTTCAGCCTGTCTTCCAGCGCCGGGATGGAGGGCGGCAAGATGAAGATGCCGACCGCATTCGGGAATTGCTTCTTGACTTGCTGCGCCCCTTGCCAGTCGATTTCCAGCAGGATATCGGTGCCGGCCTGCATTTGCTGTTCTATCAGGATGCGCGAGGTGCCATAGTAATTGCCGTGCACCTCGGCCGATTCCAGGAATTCGCCCTGGGCCTTACGTGCCAAAAAGTCCTCTACCGTCGTGAAATGGTATTCGCGGCCGTTTTCCTCGCCCGGCCTTGGCGGCCGGGTGGTGTAGGAAATTGACAGCCGGATCGCCGGTTCCTGCGCGAGCAGCGCATTGACCAGCGTCGACTTACCCGCACCGGAGGGCGCAGCCACCATGAACAGGCTACCAGCGGTAGGAGATGAAATCAGCATAGGTCCTCTTGGATGGGGTTAGTCAAGATTCTGCCTTTTTGCGGGGGCTAGCGTCCGCCGCCAATGCCGGCCCGGCGCTTATGGCGCCTGGTAGAGGCCGGCATTACAAAATGCAAGGGCGCGAGTATAAGGAAATGCTCGGATTTATTCAAGATTTTGCACCTGTTCGCGCATCTGCTCTATGAATAATTTCAATTCCATCGAGGCGTCGGCCAATTCCTTGGCGGCTGCCTTGGAGCCCAGGGTATTCGCTTCGCGGTTCAATTCCTGCATCATGAAGTCCAGGCGCTTGCCGACCTGGCCGCCTTTTTTCAAGATGTGCCGGGTTTCCGTCAGGTGGGCGGACAGGCGGGCCAGTTCTTCGGCCACGTCTATCCGTATGCCGTACATCGTCACTTCCTGGCGTATCCTGTCCAGCGCCTCTTCGCGGGTAATGCTCTGCGTTGCATTGTTATTATTGCCATTGCCGCCATTCTGCAAGGCCAGGCCCAGCGCTTCTTCCAGGCGCGCCGTGGCTTTTTGCTGGAATTGCTGCACCACCTGAGGTACCAGCGGCGTAATGCGCTGGACTATCTCTTCCATCGCGGCGATACGGCTGAGCAGGGTCAGTTCCAATGCGGCGCCTTCGCGCTCGCGGCTGGTGACAAAGGCATCCAAAGTCGTATTAATTGTAGAAATGATGCCTGATTGCAACATTTCTTCATTTATTTCTGCTTCCTCGACCACACCGGGCCAGCGCAGCAGTTCATTGACTGATAATGGCGTGGCCGTCAGAAATTGCTTGGTGACGTGGGTTTGCAGGTCGGCGATTTGCGCCAGCACCTCGGTATTCAGGGATTTCATGGCGCCGCTATTGGTCTTTTTGCCAAAGCTAAAGCGGCATTCGACCTTGCCGCGGGTCAGTTTGCGCGAAATGGCTTCGCGAAACAGCGGTTCTATCGACCTGAAGTCGTCGTTGATGCGGAATTGCAGGTCAAGGAAGCGTGAATTGACGCTCTTGATCTCTATGGTGATGGTTCCCGCATCGGTTTCGTGGGTCGTGGCGGCATAGCCGGTCATGCTATTAATGGTCAATTGGGTTCCTTGGTATGCTGGGGTGACGCAATAAGCTGATACCCCGATGTTACAAGATTACAAGGTTACAAGGTTACGATAGGCTCAAAACCCAGCGCAAGTGGTTTAGGAAGTTTAGGGAGTGCAATTTGCACAAACTCACGTAAAATCGCGCGCCAGGGTGGAACAGATATCCTTTACAAACGCATCAATAATCAACACAATCCATCTACACGTGGATATAGGACGATATGGCTGCACAAAATAACGCTCCCTTGCCGGATGGCCTGGAAATCGCTGGATACCGCATTGTAAAGAAAATTGCATCCGGCGGGTTCAGTATTGTCTATCTCGCCTCGGATGAAGACGGCAACGCCGTCGCCATCAAGGAATATCTGCCCAGCTCCCTGGCTTTGCGCCAGCAGGGCGAACTGGTGCCGGCTATTTCACCCGAAAACCTGCCGGTCTACCGCATAGGCCTGAAGTGTTTTTTTGAAGAGGGCAGGGCCTTGGCCCGGATTTCGCACCCCAACGTAGTCAGCGTCATCAACTTCTTTCGCGCCAACGAGACGGTCTACATGGTGATGGCCTATGAATCGGGCCGCTCCCTGCAAGAGCATATCCTGCGCCGCCGCGACAAGGGCGAAAAGCCGCTAGTGTCGGAGCGCTTCATACGCCGCATGTTCAACCAGGTCATGAACGGCCTGCGCGAAGTGCACACCAACAAGCTGCTGCACCTGGACCTGAAGCCGGCCAATATCTACCTGCGGCTGGACGGCACGCCCATCTTGCTGGATTTCGGCGCCGCCCGCCAGACCCTGAAGACCGACCTGCCCAAGCTGTATCCAATGTACACACCGGGATTTGCCGCGCCCGAGCTGTACGTCAAGAACGGCAGCCTGGGCCCGTGGACCGACATCTACAGCATAGGCGCGTCCATCTTTGCCTGCATGGTCGGCGCGCCGCCGCAGCCTTCAGACCAGCGCAAGAACGGCGACAAGATGGACGTACATTACCGCAAGCTGGAAGGCCTGTATTCGGAAGAGTTGATCGAAGTGGTGCGCTGGTGCCTGAAGATAGATCCGCTGGAGCGTCCGCAAAGCGTGTTTGCGCTGCAAAAGGCGCTGGTCACTGCGCAGCCGCAGCCCAAGAAAGAATTGAATATGCTGGAAAAAGCCGGCCAGAAACTGAATGCCCTGTTTAACAGCAAACGCAAAAAAGACCTTAAAGACAGCACAACCATACAAGAACACACGCTAAATTAATTTTAGCCTTTTTGGAAAACAGATACTTTCAATGCGTTTCTCTGTCTATCAAGAAAGCCACATCGGCGGCCGCAAGGTCAACCAGGACCGCATGGGCTACAGCTTTACCCGTGACGCCATCCTGTTATTACTGGCCGACGGCATGGGCGGGCACATCATGGGTGAAATGGCAGCCGCGATTGCGATGCAAACCATAGGCAGCCTGTTCCAGCAGCAGGCGCAGCCGATGATAGGCAGGCCGGAACGCTTCATGGAAGACAGCTTCCTGGCCGCGCACCAGGAAATCCACCGCTACCGGCAAATGAACGGCCTGCCGGAAACGCCGCGCACCACCATCGTCGCCTGCCTGATCCAGAACGGGCACGCGTACTGGGCCCACTGCGGCGATTCACGCCTGTACTGGATGCGCAACGGCCAGATTTTGCTGAGGACCAAGGACCATTCCCGGATCGAGACCCTGATCGCGCAAGGCAAGGTCGATCCTTCCGAGCGCCATACCCATCCCGACCGCAACAAGCTGTTCAATTGCCTGGGCGCGCCCAACGCGCCCATCGTGGAATTGTCACGCCGCGCCAACCTGCAACCGGGCGATGTGATCATGCTGTGCTCGGACGGCCTGTGGGCCGTGCTGCCCGACCATATGCTGGCGCAGCGCCTGCACGACCACACCATCGTGCGCGCCGTGCCCGAGCTGATACGCTCGGCAGCCGATATCGCCGGCAAGCAAAGCGACAACGTCACCGCGCTGGCGCTGATGTGGGAAGGTGATGACAATATTGAGGATTCCTCGATCATCTCCACCAATACGCTGCCGATAGGCTCGGTCACCACCACCATACAGGCGCCGCTGTCGGCCGAAGCCGAAGGCGCCGAAGCCACCGAGGCCGACGTCTTCGACGACGCCGAAATAGAGAAAGCCATCGCTGAAATACGCAGCGCCATCCACAAAACATCCCGTTTTACTACCAAGAGTTAGGCCCCATCATGTCTCACACAAATCGCCCTAGCGGGCGTGCCGCGGACGCATTGCGCGCTGTCGTCATCAGCCGTCATTTCACCAAACATGCAGAAGGTTCCGTGCTGATAGAGTTCGGCGACACCCGCGTCATTTGCACCGCCAGCATAGAGGACAAGGTGCCCGGCTTTTTGAAGGGCAAAGGCCAGGGCTGGCTGACGGCGGAATACGGCATGCTGCCGCGTTCCACCCATACCCGCATGGACAGGGAAGCGGCCAGGGGCAAGCAATCCGGCCGCACCCAGGAAATCCAGCGCCTGATAGGCCGCTCGCTGCGCGCCGCATTTGACCTGGAAGCCTTCGGCGAACGCACGCTGCATATCGACTGCGACGTGATCCAGGCCGACGGCGGCACCCGCACCGCGGCCATCTCCGGTGCAATGGTGGCAGCCTACGACGCCTTTTCCCAACTGGTGGCGCGCGACGTCATCCAGGCGGTGCCGGTCAAGCATTTTGTGGCCGCGATCTCGGTCGGCGTGTACCAGGGCGTGCCGGTGCTGGATCTCGATTATCCGGAAGATTCGGCCTGCGACACCGACATGAATGTGGTGATGACCGAAGACGGCCATTTTGTCGAAGTGCAGGGCACGGCGGAAGGCGTCGCCTTCGACCGCGCCACCATGAACCGCCTGCTGGACCTGGCGCAGGAAGGCATCGCCGACCTGATCACCTTGCAAAAGCAGGTGCTCGGCCTCTAGGCGTGTCAACGCGCCCTAGGGTAAGATGCGGTAATCCACATGCAGCCAAGCTCCCTCTGTTGCGGGGAGCTTTTTGCATTTATGCCTAGGCCTTTAAGATCAGGCCGCGGACTGGGCCGCACTTGTAAATACTGAACGACATATTCTTATGACACGAAAAATCGTCCTTGCCTCGAATAACCAGGGCAAGTTGAAAGAGTTTTACCAAATCCTGGCGCCGCTGGGCATAGAGGTGCACTCGCAAGCCGAATTCCAGGTGCCCGAGTGCCCCGAGCCGCACATCACCTTTGTTGAAAACGCACTGGAAAAAGCCCGCCACGCCTCCCGGCTGACCGGCTTGCCGGCGCTGGCCGACGATTCCGGGGTCTGCGTCAATGCGCTGCTGGGCGCGCCCGGCGTGTATTCGGCCCGTTACGCCGGCGAACCGAAGTCCGACGCCCGCAACAACCTGCAACTGGTCGCCAACCTGGCTGCACATGCCGACCGCTCGGCGTATTATTACTGTGTGCTGGTGTATGTCCGTTCTGCGCATGACCCGCAACCCATCATCGCCGAAGGCGTATGGGCCGGCGAGATCATAGAAGCGCCGCGCGGCGAGGGCGGCTTCGGCTACGATCCGCACTTCTGGATTCCGGCGCTGGGCATGAGCGCAGCGGAATTGTCGCCGCAACAAAAGAACCAGTGCTCGCATCGCGGCCAGGCCCTGCGTGCCTTAGTAGAAAAATTGAAATGATACCGATCAAACCGGTCGCCGATTTCGCGGCCAGCAGCAAATCCCTGGACAGCGTGCCGCAGGACGTGGCTAGCCACTACCTGGGGCCGGGCAGCCTGAACCTGACGGCGCTGCCGCCCTTGTCGCTGTACATACACTTTCCCTGGTGCGTTAAAAAATGCCCGTATTGCGACTTCAATTCGCATGAGGTCAAGGGCAGTTTTGACGAAGACGGCTACCTGGCCGCAGTGCGCGCCGACCTCGAGCATGCCTTGCCGCTGGTCTGGGGCCGCAAGATCTACACCATCTTCATTGGCGGCGGCACGCCCAGCCTGATGTCGGCAGCCGGGCTGGACCGCCTGCTGTCCGACGTGCGCACCTTGCTGCCGATAGACAGCGAGGCCGAGATCACGATGGAAGCCAATCCCGGCACCTTTGAGAGCGAGAAGTTTCGCTCCTACCGCGCCAGCGGCATCAACCGCCTGTCGATAGGCATACAGAGCTTCAACTCCGGTCACCTGTCCGCCCTGGGGCGTATCCACAACGGCGACGAGGCGATGAAGGCGGTCGGCATCGCCCAACAGTATTTCGACAATTTCAACCTCGACCTGATGTTTGCCTTGCCGGGCCAGACCCTGGCGCAGGCGCAGCAGGACGTGGAGACCGCGATATCGCTGGCGCCGCCGCACCTGTCGCTCTACCACCTGACCCTGGAGCCGAACACCTATTTTGCCAAGTACCCGCCGGTGATTCCGGACGACGACCTCAGTACCGACATGCAGGAGCTGATCCAGGCCAGGATGTCGGCTGCCGGCTATGTCAACTATGAAGTGTCGGCCTATGCCAAGCCCGGCCGCGAATCGCGGCATAACCTGAACTACTGGAACTTTGGCGACTACCTGGGCATAGGCGCTGGCGCGCATTCCAAGCTGTCCTTTCCGCACCGGGTAGTGCGGCAGGCCCGCTACAAGCAGCCCAAGGCCTTCATGGATGGCGCCTTACGCGGCGCCGCGGTGCAAGAGTCGGTGGAGATAGCCCGGCATGAGATGGGCTTTGAGTTCATGCTGAACGCCTTGCGCCTGAACGAAGGCTTTGCCGCCAACCTGTTTTATGAACGCACCGGCTTGCTGTTGAATAACATAGAAAAGGAGTTGTCGCTGGCAGAACAAAAGGGTTTGCTGTACCGGGACCACCAACGGATCAAGCCGACCGAACTCGGCAAACGCTTCCTTAATGATTTGCAGCAACTTTTCTTAAAAAGTGAGTAAGTGTTGCCATTTTCGCGTTAAACAATTTTTGTTGAGCAATTCGCGTGAAATTGGTTAAGATACTTAAAGTATTTCTTCAATTCATGTTGCAATTGATTAATTTTCAACATAACATCTTTGAGCGAAATCCGACATCACGCATTACATCGAAAAAATGGACATCCTAGACTCGACCAGCCCTACGGTAGCCGTTGCCGCTTTATTGCCAGTCGTCAATATCAAGCAGCAGCTTGTTGCTTTAAGTCCCGGTTTAAGCGTGGTCTCTACCGAACAGGTGCTGCAGTTATTGCAGCATTTCAAGGACATCGATTTTTTTGACAGGTTGTCCGGCGTTTCCCTCTTATTGTCCATTGCCGACCCGCTGATACTGCCGACCGACCTCGATAGCCGGATCGCGCCGGCCCGGCTGATGTTCCGGGTATCCGAACACAGTTGCGCCGACCCCGAAGTCCAGGCCAGGCTGAAATACCTGGCCAGCCACGGCTTCAGGGTATTGGTGGGTGACTTGCCGGCCAACAAGCCTGAGCTCAGCTGGAATGGCTCCAAGACGGTGGCCGTCGATTGCAGCACCGGCATTCCTTTCTATGTCAAACCCTTGCTGAGCAGCCTGAACGGCGGCCTGCACTGGGCCAATAAAGTCGCCAGCCCGCTGCAATTGCAGGACGCCATCAATGCCGGCTTCAAGATTTTCTCCGGCGATTATCCGTTTAACCCGCCGCCCAGAGCCCATAGCGCAGACAGCGGCGCCCGCGCCCGTTTGCTGAAGCTGCTGGGCCTGGTCTCGCGCGACGCCGAATCGCGCGAACTGGAAGAGCTGTTCAAGCAGGACGCCAACCTCTCCTTCAGCCTGTTCAAGCTGGTCAGCTCGGCCGCGTTTGCGCAAACCGTCAAGGTCTCCAGCTTTGGCCAGGCCATCAACCTGCTGGGGCGCCGCCAGTTACAGCGCTGGCTGCAACTGCTGCTGTACGCCCGCCAGCAAGAACACGGCGCCAGCCTCAATCCGCTAATGCCGCGCGCTGCTTTTCGCGCCAGTCTGATGGAATCGGTCTGCCAGAAAAACGGCGGCAGCAAGGACGAGCAGGACGCCGCCTTCATGGTGGGCATGTTCTCTCTGCTGCACGTGCTGTTCGGCCTGCCCTTGACTGAGGTGTTGCAGCCCTTGAATCTGATGGACGAGGTGCTGGGCGCCTTGCTGGACCGCAGCGGCAGCCTGGGCGCGATACTGAGCCTGGTCGAATCCGCCGACGCCGACAATTCCACTTTCAGCGTGCAGCGCCTGCAGGCTTCCGGGCTGGACAGCGCCAGCTATTATCCCTGCGTGACCAAGGCCTATGAATGGGTCAACCAGGTCTGCCAGGAAATATGAGATGACTTATCGCCTTGGAGCGCATGACCTTAGTCTGGGAGCAGAACTTGGCGAAGCCATATTGTGTCTGCAAGGCGAGGCATTGGATGCCGCCCTGAGCCGCATCGCCAGGAATGCGCTGCAGAGCCCGCACGGCGGCTACACGCGCCAGCCGCCGCGCCAGCTCAACGGCCAGCCTCAATTAA
Organism: Pseudomonadota bacterium; assembly: GCA_040390485.1. GTDB lineage: Bacteria > Pseudomonadota > Gammaproteobacteria > Burkholderiales > Burkholderiaceae_D > Undibacterium. The sequence goes on along the minus strand of JAZJYH010000028.1, from coordinate 2,196 downwards.
GCCGCTCCGTCTTGCCCGAAACTTTTTATGTTTTGTCCGGCAAAAAAGGCGGCTACGACGAGCAAGACCAACTGAGATTAGCGATACTGGCCGATCTTACGGCACGATTATTTGCCACCAAGGCAGACTTGGGCAAGCGCCTGAACGAATCGGCGCAGGTCCAGCTGCAGCAACAGTCACAAATATTGGATCAGATGCAGGAATCCGTCATCACCATGGACCTGGCTGGCTTCATCGTCAGCTGGAATCGCGGCGCCGAAAAACTGTTTGGTTATACGGCGGGCGAAGCCATAGGCAAAAATATCCTGTTCCTGTACGACGATGAAGAGCTGGACGGCCTGAAGCTGTTCGACACTTTCCTGGAGCAGGGCGGGCGCGAGATGGAAGTGCGCCGCCGCAAAAAATCCGGCGAGATTTTCTGGGCCAGCCTGACCCTGTCGCCCTTGTGCGACAGCCAGAAGGAACCGATAGGCATCATCGGCTACCTGCGCGACATCACCGAACGCAAGCAGGCCGAAGAACGCATCAACCACCTGGCCTACTATGACTTGCTGACCGGCCTGCCCAACCGCACCCTGTTCAAGAAGCTGGTGGATAAGGCGCTGCTGCAGTTCCAGCGCAATTCCACCTTGGGCGCACTGCTGTTCATCGACCTGAACCGCTTCAAGCCCATCAACGACACGCTGGGCCACCATATCGGCGACCTGCTGTTGAAGCAGGTGGCCGGACGCCTGCGCCTGGCGCTGCGCGACAACGACGTGGTGGCGCGCCTGGGCAGCGACGAATTCGCGATCGCCTTGCTGGACATTAACCAGCACTACCACGCCGGCCTGGTCGCACAAAAACTGCTGGCCGCGCTGGATGAAGAGTTCATCATCGAAGGGCACGAGTTGCGCATAGGCGCCAGCATAGGCATCAGCGTCTACCCGCACGACGGGCAGGACGCCGACGACCTGATACGCCGCGCCGACATTGCCATGTTCAAGGCCAAGCGCAGCGCCGAAGGCATAGGCGGCTACGTTTTCTACAACCAGGAAATGAACCAGACCATCGCCGGCCGCCTGCATACGGAATCGGCGCTCAGGCGCGCGCTCGAGCGCAAGGAATTTTCGCTGCTGTACCAGCCCAAGATAGATATTGCGACCGGCAAGATCATCGGTGCCGAAGCGCTGCTGCGCTGGCAGCACCCGGAAAAAGGCATGATCTCGCCGGTGGACTTTATCCCGGTGGCGGAAGAGACCGGTCTGATCCTGCAGATCGACGCCTGGGTGCTGGAGACCGCCTGCGCGCAGGCCCGTAAATGGCGCGACCTGGGCCAGGACGCCTTCCGCGTCGCGGTCAATGTCTCGGCCAAGGAATTCACCAGCCTGCTGCCGGAACGGGTCCACGAGGCGTTGAGCCGGCACAAGATCGCACCGCAATGGCTGGAACTGGAAATCACCGAGAGCATGCTGATGAACAGCGCCCAGGGCGTATTGTCCATCATGGATGAAATCACCAGCCTGGGCGTGACCCTGTCGCTGGACGACTTCGGTACCGGCTATTCCAGCCTGTCTTACCTGAAGCGCTTCCCTATTGACACGCTGAAAATCGACCGTTCCTTCATCCAGGGCATCCCCGGCGACCTCAACGACTGCGCCATCGCCAGCGCCATCATCAGCATGGCCAAGCAGTTGAAGCACAGGGTGATCGCCGAAGGGGTGGAAACTCCTGAACAATTGTCTTTCCTGAAAAACGCCGGCTGCGACGAAGTGCAGGGCTATATGTTCTCGCACCCGGTCAGCGCCGCCCAGTTCGAGGAAATGCTGGTCAACGACCACCGCTTCGCGCTGTAGCGTCCCGGAGAGGGATTCCTGTCGTCGTGGAACTTGTCAAAGGCATAGTAAACGGCAAAATTTGGCCGCAAGAAATGCGCAAAGGCATCAAATCTGCAGTATAATCATCGGCTCGGAAGCTTAGGCGATAGCAAATATTGCATCTGGCAACCGAAAAGGAAGTGTGGCCGAGTGGTTGAAGGCACCAGTCTTGAAAACTGGCGACGGGTTAAACCGTTCGTGAGTTCGAATCTCACCGCTTCCGCCAAATTCTAAAATGCCCGCATCGCGGGCACTTTTCATTTCCGGAAGCAGAAAGCCGCCTGCGCGGCTTTCGGGGGAGATTCGAAGGGAATCGCTTGCAAGCGATTCAGCGGCCTGC
>JAZJYH010000027.1:0-34160 GCA_040390485.1 Pseudomonadota bacterium | reverse complement strand
CGATAATGCGCCCTGCAAGGGTGACCGCAGTTCATAGTGGGCTATGAACAAGGAGCGCAACGCAGTCCAGCGCGCGTTATGGTGGGGCCGCCGAGGCTTGAACCCGGAGGGAATGGGTCTAAACAGGCGCAGGGCGTTGTTGCAGCCCGCTGATAGTGCTTGACTGCGGCGCGTGCTACCCTTGCAGGGCGCACATTGGCTTGCAAGCCAATGCCGTTGCGCAGGCGTGCAGCAGGCTGCACGAAACCCCTGCTTCACCCTAGCCCTGCGCCTGTTTAGATCCATTCGCACACCCAAATTGAATGCCAACACGCCCTAAACTCACCGGACTATCCAGAACATCAGCCAAGCATGCCTAACAAACCAGCCGCCCCCGGCAAACCAGCAGTAACGACAGCCAAAGCCAGCCGCGCCACCGGCCGCGTCACCATTACCGATGTCGCGCGCGAGGCTGGGGTCAGTGCGATGACGGTATCACGCGCGCTGAAAACCCCCGAGCTGGTGCAAAAAGAAGCGCACGCGCGCATCAGCGCCGCCATCAAAAAACTGGGCTATGTGCCAAACCAGGCCGCCAGCACGCTGGCCTCGGCCAGGTCCAAGGTGATAGGCGTGATCGTGCCCTCGCTCACCAATATGGTGTTCATTGATACGCTGACCGGCATCCGCGATTGCCTGGGCCAGGCCGGCTACCAGTTCCTGATAGGCGAGACCGGCTATTCGCCGGACAAGGAGAGCCAGCTGATCTCCACTTACCTGCGGCACGCGCCGGACGGCTTCCTGCTGACCGGCATAGAACAGCAGGAAGACGTGCGCCGGCAACTGGCGGCCAACCATATCCCTGCGGTGCGCATGTTCGACCTCAGCCCCAACAGCCATGACATGACGGTCGGCTTCTCGCAGAAAAAGGCCGGCTACGCGATTGCGCAGCACCTGGTGGCCAAGGGCTATAAGCGGCCCGGATTCCTGGCGGCGCAACTGGACCCGCGCGTGATGAAACGGCGTGAAGGCTTTCGTAAGGGTTTGCTGGAAGCAGGGCTGGACCCGGATGTCGAAGTCTTGCTGCCGTCGCCGACCAATGTGGCGATGGGCGCCAGCCTGCTGGCCAGCATGCTGGAGCGGTATCCCGATTGCGACGCCGTATTTTGCTGCAACGACGACCTGGCGCTGGGTGCGCTGTTCGAATGCCAGCGGCGCGGCCTGCAAGTGCCGCAGCAAATGGCGATTGCCGGCTTCAACGACTTGCCGTGGGCCGCCTGCGCGACACCGGCCATCACCGCCATCGTCACGCCGCGCTACCAGGTCGGTTACCAGGCTGCGCACATGCTGATACAGACGCTCAAGGGCGAAGCGCCGGCCAGAACCCGCATCGACCTCGGATTTGAACTGGCCGTGCGCGAAAGCACCTGAGGTCCTGGCGTCGGCGGCGACTCGCATATCGCAAAACCCGGCGATCTCTGCTATCTTCTTGCCCTTAGCATATTTCAATCGAGAAAGTGGACAACTTTGCCGATTGCCGCCTCTTTCACTTGCCCGCGCCGGCCCAGGCTGCCTGGCCCGGCGGTGCGGTATGATTCAGGAATTCTTTCATGCATTTTTTGCTGCGCTTTTTGTTACGCTTTTTGTTACGCCTTGTGCGACTCTCCATCCCGGTACTGCTTATGACACTGACTCCCCTCCCCTCCCATGCAGGCAAGCTGCGCATAGAAGATATTTATGGCAGCGCCAGCCTGGCCGGCCCTGCGCCGCGCGGCTTGAAAATATCCCCGGACGGCGCCCGCGTGACTTTCTTGCGCGGACGGGAGCAAGACCAGTTCCAGCTGGACCTGTGGGAATTCAATGTGCAGGACAACAGCACCCGCCTGCTGGTCGATTCCAAACGCTTGCAGGCCGAGGAACAACTGTCCGACCAGGAAAAAGCCAGGCGCGAACGCGAGCGCACCGCCGGCCTGCGCGGCATCATCGACTACAGCTGGTCGCCGGACGGCCAGCAAATCCTGGTGCCGCTGGCCGGCGACCTGTACCTGGTCAACCTGGCGCAGCCGGATAAGGCACGCAAGATTGCCTCCGGCCAGGTGCTGGACGCCAAGATTTCACCAAAGGGACACTATGTGTCCTTTGTCCGTGATCAGAACCTGTTCGTGGTCAAGCTGGCCACCGGCCAGGAGCTGCAATTGACCAAGGACGGCGGCGGCAATATCCACAATGCAGAAGCCGAATTTGTAGCCCAGGAAGAAATGGGCCAGGCCAGCGGCTACTGGTGGGCGCCCGACGATAGCGGCATCGCCTACAAGCGCTTCGACGAAAGCCTGGTGCCCAAGGTCAAGCGTTTCGAGATTTATGCCAACCACACCGAAGTGATAGAGCAGCGCTATCCGTATGCGGGAGCCGCCAATGTGCAGGTGGCGCTGGCGGTGGTCGATCCCGACAGCGGTCTGGTCCGCCAGGTCGATATCGGCAATGAGCAGGACATTTACCTGGTGCGCGCCGACTGGAGCAGCGACGCCAAACACCTGCTGTACCAGCGCCAGTCGCGCAACCAAAAGCGGCTGGATCTGGTGGCGGTTGAGCTGGGCGGCATGACACAGCGCACCTTGATCAGCGAAACTTCCCCGACCTGGGTCGCGGTGCTGGACAAGCCCTACTTCCTGGAACAGCGCCAGGCCTTCCTGTGGACTTCGGAACGTAGCGGCCGCAAGCACCTCTACCTATACGACCTGAACGGCACCTTGCTGCACCCGGTCACCCAGGGGGAATGGGGCATAGACGCGCTGCTGGCCGTCGATGAAAAATCAGGACAGGTGTATGTCAGCTCCAATCGCGATGCGGTGCCCGACAAGCAGGTCTATGCGCTGCCGCTGGACGGCAGCCGGGCCGGCCAGCCGCAACGCATCACCCAGGCCGACGGCTGGCACGATACCCAGTTTTCCCAGCAGGGCCAGCTATTTATCGACACCTGGTCGAGTCCCGACACGCCGCCGCAGGTCAGCCTGCGGCATGCCGACGGCAGCATGCTGGCCTGGATAGAGCAGAATGCGCTGAACGAACAGCATCCGTATGCGCGCTACCGTGACGCGCATGTGGCCACCGAATTCGGCACGCTGCAGTCGGAAGACGGACAGACCCTGCACTATTCGCTGCGCAAGCCGCTGAACTTCGAGGCGGGCAAACGCTACCCGGTATTCCTGGTGGTATACGGCGGCCCCGGCGCGCAGACAGTGGAGCGCAAATGGGGCAGCCTGTTCGACCAATATATGGCGCAACAGGGTTATGTGGTATTCCGGCTGGACAACCGCGGCTCGGCCCGGCGCGAACGGCAGTTTACCGACGCCATCCATGGCGAACTGGGCCGGCATGAAGTGGCCGACCAACTGGCAGGCATAGACTGGCTGGCCAGGCAAAGCTTTGTCGATGCCAAACGGATAGGCGTGTTTGGCTGGAGCTACGGCGGTTTCATGAGCCTGCGCCTGCTGTCGGCGGCTTCCGACAAGATCGCCGCCGGAGTGTCGGTGGCGCCGGTGACCGACTGGGCCCTGTACGACACCCACTATACCGAGCAATTCATCAGCCACCCCAGGGACAATGCAGCAGGCTACCGGCAGAGCAATGTGTTTGCGCACCTGGACGGCTTGCACTCACCCTTGCTGCTGGTGCACGGCATGGCCGATGACAATGTCTTGTTCAGCAATTCCACCCAGCTGATCGATGCGCTGACGACACGCGGCATCCTGTTCGACCTGATGACCTACCCGGGCGCCAAGCACGGCATTTCGGGCCCGGCCAACCAGAAACACGTGTATCGCACGATAGAAGCTTTTTTTAAGCGGCATTTGGCAGAAAAACAATAAACTCCAGGCCGGAAGACGAGCAGCCGGCCCGGCTATAGCCTTTTCGCGATAGTCGGCACGCTTGACTTCAGGGGATGGCTATCAGCTTGTTTGCATTAAACAAACTGCTGTGAGCAAACAGGTAACGGGAAGCAAAAAATATTGCCAAGGGACTGTTTTTTCAGGAAAAAATTGCCGATAATCAAGCGAGGATGTCGGCAAGGAGAGTCCCATGTTCAAGCCTTATTTATGCGCCCTGGCGTGCATCAGCGGCGCACCGGCTTGGGCCTCCGACCTGACTGAACTGGAACAGAAGTGGCTGACCGCAGCCTGGCCGGTGATTGTCTATGCCAAAGCCGTCCACCTGCCGCTGGACGTCATCGTCCAGCCCGACACCAAGGCAAACGATGTGCCGCTCGCGCTAGGCTATGAGGCGGGACGTTGCAAACTGGTGCTTTCCCTACGCAATAACCCGCAAGCGGAAGCCAGCCTGGCCAGCGCCGCCCCGCCCCAGCATAGGCTGCTGATAGAAACCATGGCAGCCCACGAGATAGGCCATTGCTGGCGTTACGCACAGGGCACATGGCACACCTTGCCGAGCGGATTTAGCGAAGCCGGCGACAAGGCAGCGGCTGCGGCCAAACCCGGCGCAGGCAAGCTGCCTAGCTTAGCTAGCTTGCGCCAGGCACGCCGCGAAGAAGCCTTTGCCGACCTGTTTGGACTCGCATGGGTGCTGCGCTTTCATCCGGAACAATATCAACAAGTACACTCCTGGCTGCAGGCCCAGCGCAGCGAGCCGTCCTTGAGCGGCGGCAGCCACAATACTCTGGCATGGGTGCAATTGGCGCGCGACGGCAAGCGTTTTGAGCCGGCTGCCAGCCTGTTTGAACAGGCTGGCGCCTTATGGCGTCAGGGCTTGCGAAACGAAGCCCTCGATTAGGGCCGGATTGCCCCTTCCTGTGAGGATATCAGGCCGTTTATACGCCTGATATCCGCCTATCTCCGCAAAAAACCGCTAAAATCCTTGGTTTAGCAATTGTTGATGAGTTATCTCATACACCATCACGCATACTTGGCCCGAAAGATACGATGCTTACATTTCAACAAATTATCCTGAAACTACAAGAATACTGGGACGCGCAGGGTTGCGCCTTGTTGCAGCCGTATGACATGGAAGTCGGCGCCGGTACTTCGCACACTGGTACCTTCTTGCGCGCAATCGGGCCTGAGCCCTGGCGCGCCGCCTACGTACAGCCTTCGCGCCGACCCAAGGACGGCCGTTACGGCGAAAACCCGAATCGCCTGCAGCACTACTATCAATACCAGGTGGTATTGAAGCCTGCGCCTGAAAACATCCTGGACCTGTACCTGGGTTCTCTGGAAGCGCTGGGCCTGGACCTGAAACAAAACGACGTACGCTTCGTCGAGGATGACTGGGAAAACCCTACGCTGGGCGCCTGGGGTCTGGGCTGGGAAGTCTGGCTGAACGGCATGGAAGTGACCCAGTTCACCTACTTCCAGCAAGTCGGCGGCCTGGATTGCAAACCCGTGTTGGGCGAGATCACCTACGGCCTGGAAAGGCTGGCGATGTATTTGCAAGGCGTGGAAAACGTGTACGACCTGGTGTGGACCGAGCGCGAAGAAAACGGCATAGATGGTCCGATAACTACGCGCATCAGCTATGGCGACGTATTCCATCAAAACGAAGTGGAACAATCGACCTTCAATTTTGAATATGCGAATACCGATTTCCTGTTCTCGCTGTTCGGCAATTACGAAGCGGAAGCCAAACGCTTGCTGGAAATCCCGCTGGCGCTGCCGGCTTATGAAATGATCCTGAAGGCCGGCCATACCTTCAATATGCTGGATGCGCGCGGCGCGATTTCGGTGACCGAGCGCGCGGCGTATATAGGCCGCATCCGCAACCTGTCGCGCGCGGTAGCCGCCGCCTATTACGAATCGCGCGAGAAGCTGGGCTTCCCCATGCTGGCGGCAGCAACGCCGCTTGCTGCCTGAGCCTGCATTGCTAGTGTAATTAATATTCCATCTGTAAAAATACTGGATTCCGGCATAGTCCCGAATGAATAAAAATATGAACCAAACTCTGTTAGTCGAACTGTTTACCGAAGAGCTGCCGCCCAAGGCATTGGCCAAACTAGGCGAAGCCTTTGCCGCCGGCATCGTCAACGGCTTGAAGAGCCGCGACTTTCTGGAAGCCGATTCCATCGTCAATTCCTACGCATCGCCGCGCCGCCTGGCAGTCTCCATCACCAATGTGCGTGCGACATCTCCGGACAAAATGATGCGCGAAAAAGTCCTGCCGGTATCGGTGGCGCTGGACGCGGAAGGCAAGCCGACCGCGCCGCTGGCCAAGAAACTGGCTGCGCTGGGTTTCCCTGACTTGGCAGTCAGCCAGCTGGAACGCGCCGCCGATGGCAAGGCCGAAAGCTTTTTCTATAGCTATACTGCGCCCGGTTCCGCATTGGCGCCCAGCCTGCAAGCCGCGCTGGAAGATTCGGTCGCCAAGCTGCCCATCCCTAAAGTGATGAGCTACCAGCGTCCTGATGGTTCCACCGTGCAGTTCGTGCGTCCGGTGCACAGGATGATCGCTTTGTATGGCAGCGATATCGTACCGCTGACATTGCTGGGGCTGAGCAGCGACCGCATCACGCTGGGCCACCGCTTCCTGTCTTCAGGCGAAGTCCGTATCGACCATGCGAACGACTATGCTGCGGCATTGCAGGTACAAGGAAAAGTCATCGCCAGCGTAGCTGCCCGCAAAGAAAAGATCCGTAGCGACCTGCTGGCGAAAGCCGGCGAGGATAAAGTACTGATGCCGGAATCGCTGCTGGATGAAGTCAGCGCGCTGGTGGAATGGCCGGTGGTCTATGAGTGCAATTTCGAAACGGAATTCCTGGCGGTGCCGCAGGAATGCCTGATCCTGACCATGCAGACCAACCAAAAGTATTTTGCGCTGACCGACGCCGGCGGCAAGCTGCGCTCGCGCTTCCTGATCGTCTCCAACCTAGAAACCAGCGACCCGCGGCACATCATCCAGGGCAATGAGCGCGTGGTGCGCCCGCGCCTGTCCGACGCGAAATTCTTCTTTGAGCAAGACAAGAAAAAGAAACTGGCCGACCGCCTGCCGGGCCTGGCCAATGTGGTCTACCACAACAAGCTGGGCAGCCAGGCGGAACGCATGGAGAGGGTCAAGGCCCTGGCCGGCAGCATCGCCACCGCCATGCACGCGGATGCGGCGTTGGCCGAGCGCGGCGCAATGCTGGCCAAGGCCGATTTGCTGACCGACATGGTAGGCGAGTTCCCTGAGCTGCAGGGCATCATGGGCACCTACTATGCACGCCACGACGGCGAGCACGACGAAGTGGCGCTGGCCGCGTCCGAGCACTACCAGCCGCGCTTCGCCGGCGACGCGCTGCCGACAACGGCCACTGGCACCGCAGTAGCGCTGGCCGACAAGCTGGAGACCCTGGTCGGCATCTGGGGCATAGGCTTGCAGCCTACCGGCGACAAGGACCCGTTTGCCTTGCGCCGCCATGCGCTGGGCGTCTTGCGCATGCTGGTGGAAAAGCGCTTGCCGCTGTCGCTGAGCCAATTGCTGGCAGATACCGTCAAGCTGTTTGCCGGCAATGCCAACTTCAAGGACCCGAGCGCAGAAGTGCTGGGCTTCATGCAGGACAGGCTGCGCGGCCAGTTGCGCGAACGCGGCTTCGCCCAGAATGAGGTGGAAGCGGTCGTGGCGCAAAACCCGGATACCCTGGATACCATCGTGGAACGCCTGGAAGCGGTGCAGGCCTTTGCCGCGCTGCCGGAATCGGCCTCGCTGGCGGCCGCCAACAAGCGCATCACCAATATCCTGAAAAAAGCCGAAGGCAAGCCGGGCACGGTGCAAGCCGGCCTGTTGCAGGAAGCGGCAGAGAGAGGCCTGTATAAAGCCATGGGCGACGTCAAGCCGCAAGTGGACGCCGCTTTCGCCAAGGGCGACTTCACCGGCGCCTTGAAGACCCTGGCAGCGCTGCGCGCCGAGGTGGATACCTTCTTCAATGACGTGATGGTGAATGCCGACGATCTGGCGCTGCGCAACAACCGCCTGGCCTTGCTGTCCGAACTGCACGGCATGCTGAACCAGGTTGCAGATATTTCCAAGCTGGCAGCCTAAACCTATTTGATATCTTACTGCGCAGGCGTGATCGAGGCTCATGCGCTGCAGGTGGTTGAAGATGCGATGCCCACGTACCCCAAAGTACGTTCCGCTTTTTGCGCCGCCTAAGTTTTGTAAAAGCGACTCGCTGACGCCCGCTCGCTACAGATATCAAACAGCTTGCAAACAATAAATAGCTATTTTGGCTATACAATCTTCGTCTACAACGGTAATGACTTCCATACAGGACCAGAGCTATGAAACTGATCATTCTTGATCGCGATGGCGTCATCAATCATGACTCGGATGAATTCATCAAGTCGCCGGACGAGTGGATCCCGATTCCCGGGTCGCTGCAGGCGATCGCCAGGCTGAACCAGGCCGGCTACCTGGTGGTGGTCGCCACCAACCAATCCGGCGTGGCCCGCAAGTATTTCGATATGGCGACCCTGAACGCTATCCATCAAAAGATGCATATCGCCGCGCAGCAGGTCGGCGCCGAGATCGACACCGTGTTCTTTTGCCCGCATAGCGCCGATGAAAGCTGCGACTGCCGCAAGCCCAAGCCCGGCATGTTGCAGGAAATCGCGCGCCGCTACGATATCAGCCTGAAAGGCGTGCCCACTGTCGGCGATTCTCTGCGCGACCTGCAAGCCGGCTTCGTGGTCGGCTGCGTGCCGCACCTGGTGCTGACCGGCAAAGGGCAGAAGACTCAGGCCAAGGGCGGCCTGCCGCCCGGCACCATCGTCCATGCCGACCTGGCCGGCATGGTAGACAAATTACTGCAACATTCATCCGACAGCAGCGCGACAGCATAAGAAATACCGCGCCGCTGCCACCCATCTGGAGACACGATGACCCGCTTCACACAGATTTTACGTTCAGTGCTGTTCATGCTATTGATGACGATTGCCACCGTCATCTGGGCCATGGCCTGCTTTTTGTTCGCGCCGCTGCCCTATAACAAACGCTACTACTGGACCTCGCGCTGGAACGTATTCGTGATCTGGAGCGCCAAGCTGGTGTGCGGCATACGCTACCAGGTCAAGGGTATGGAAAACCTGCCGGACGCCCCGGTGATTTTGCTGTCCAAGCACCAGTCGGCATGGGAAACCATTTTTTACCTGATGATCATGCCGCGCCCGCTGGTGTATGTGTTCAAGAAAGAATTGACCTATATCCCCTTCTTCGGCTGGGGCATCGCCCTGCTGCGCATGATCCCGATCGACCGCAGCAAGGGCAAGGACGCCTTCGCCCAGGTAGTGGTGCACGGCCGCAGGCGCCTGGCGGACGGCCAGTGGATCATCATGTTCCCGGAGGGTACCCGTATCCCGGTTGGAGAAAAAGGGTATTATAAGGGTGGCGGCACGCGGCTCGCCATAGAGACCAATACCCCTGTAGTACCGATTGCCATGAATTCAGGCGAATGCTGGGCCAAGAATTCTTTTGTCAAAAAACCGGGATTGATTACCGTCTCGATAGGCAAACCGATTTCTCCGGAAGGACTGACTTCACAGGAATTGATGCAGAAGGTGGAAACCTGGATAGAGGCGGAAATGCGCGTGATTTCGCCGCACGTTTATAAACAGGATTGATATCGACGGAAGCAGGCGGGGCACTGATGGCCCTGCTCCTCTGGCTGGTATCTTTACCAAGCAAGAGAAGCGATACTTGAAAGCACGACAGCCCCTATTGAATCAACCGCTGCAGCTTGCGCTGCAACTGGACCTCTTTTCCGAAACACCGGCGACACCGCCCCCCCTGCCATCAAGAGAACCACCTGCGGGAGGGCCGCCCGGCGTTACCACTGCCTCACCGGCGCCGCCCCCACCTCCGGCGCGCCCGCCCTCAGGTTCCAATACGCGCCAGATCCTGATCCAGGACTATTGGCTGGAATACAGCCTGCAGCGCTCCAAACGCCGCACCATAGGCTTCCTGATCAACGAAAACGGCCTCAGGATGACCGCGCCCAAATGGGTGACGATCGCCGACATAGAGCAAGCCATACGCGAGAAGCAGCGCTGGATCATCAACAAGCTGAACGAACGCAGGGACAGAGTCGGCCGCAGCATGCAGCCGCCCATGAACTGGAGCGACGGCGCCAAGCTGCCCTACCTGGGCAGCGACCTCACGCTGCGCGTACAGTCCACGCAGGCGGCGGGCATACGCTATGACGGCGACAGCCGGGAGCTGACGGTCTGCCTGCCCGGTGACGCCAGTGAGCAGCAGCTGAAAGACCGGGTGCAATCCTGGCTGCAACAGGAAGCCAGGCGCATCTTTAACGAACGCCTGCCTGTCTATGCAGAAAAACTCGGGGTCAGCTACCACTCCATGGCGCTGTCGGCGGCCACCACCCGCTGGGGCTCCTGCACTTCACAGGGCAAGATCCGGCTGAACTGGAGGCTGATCCATTTTTCGCTGACGCTGATAGACTATGTGATTGCCCATGAGCTGTCGCATCTGCGCGAGATGAACCACAGCCCGCAGTTCTGGGCCACGGTGCAATCGATCTTCCCGGACTTTGAACAGGCCAAGCAGGCGCTGCGCAACCATGCGGCGGAAGAGCTGCCCGCCTTCTAGCAAAACCATTTTAAACACACCTGATTTGGAGTAACACCATGCGCATCCTGCACACCATGCTAAGAGTCGGCGACCTGCAGCGCTCTATCGATTTCTATACCCAGGTGCTGGGCATGAAATTGCTGCGCCAGTCCGACAACCCGGAATACAAGTACACCCTGGCTTTCGTCGGCTACGGCAACAACCCCGACCACGCAGAGCTGGAGCTGACCTATAACTACGGCGTCGAGCAGTACGATATAGGAACCGCCTACGGCCATATCGCGCTGGCGGTGCCGGATGCGTATGCCGCCTGCGAAGCGGTCAAGGCCAAGGGCGGCAACGTCACGCGCGAAGCCGGGCCGGTCAAGGGCGGCACCACCGTGATCGCCTTCGTGCAAGACCCGGACGGCTATAAAATTGAACTGATAGAACGCAAGAACGAAACCGGCGGCGTCGGCTTGCGCTGATCGCGGGCAGCATGCCGGTCAATAAAAAAAGGAGATATTGCCAACCTTTTTGATGCTGGTCCTGCGCGCAATCAGACGTGCCCGTGGCGCCGGAAATAGGCGATCAGGCCGGTGGTCGACGTGTCTAGGTTAGCGTCGTAGGCCTGGTCGCCGGTAATCGCCGGCAGCAGGCGGTTGGCCAGTTGCTTGCCCAGTTCCACGCCCCACTGGTCGAAGGAATTGATGCCCCAGATCACGCCTTGCACGAAGACCTTGTGTTCATACAGGGCCAGCAGCAGGCCCAGCTGGAAAGGATCCAGGCTGGGCATCAGTATCGTCGTTGACGGCTGGTTGCCGGCGAATACCTTGTGCGGCAACAGCTTGACGATATGGGCATCGCTCAGGCCGGCGGCCGACAATTCCTCGCGCGCCTGGGCCTCGGTCTTGCCGAAAGCCAGCGCCGAGCTCTGCGCCAGGCAGTTGGCCAGCAAGGGCGCCTGGTGGCCAGGCAGCGGATAGTCGCTGGAGGCGGCGACCACGAAGTCACAAGGGATCAGCCAGCCGCCCTGGTGCAATAACTGGAAGAAGGCGTGCTGGCCATTGACGCCGATTTCGCCCCAGACGATGGGGTTGGCGCGGCAATTCAGTGGCTCGCCGTCGCGGCTGACGGTCTTGCCGTTGGACTCCATTTCCAGCTGCTGCAGGAAGGCCGGTAAATGCCGCATCGATTCGTTATACGGCAGGATCGCGGTAGTTTCGGCACCGAGGAAATTGGTGTTCCAGATCGAGATCAGCGCCAGCAGGACCGGCAGGTTGTTTTCCAGCGGCGCCTGCTGGAAGTGCTGGTCCATGGTTTCCGCGCCTTTCAGCATGCGCTCAAAACCATTCATGCCTATCGCCAGCGCGACCGACAGGCCGACTGCCGACCACAGCGAATAGCGGCCGCCCACCCAGTCCCATATCTCCAGGATATTGCTATCGGGGATGCCGAACTCGTGCGCCTTGCCCGGGCTGGACGTGACCGCGATGAAGTGCTTGCCTATGGCCCAGTCTTCCATCGCGGCGGCCAGCAGCCAGTTGCGCGCGGTCTGCGCATTGATCGAGGTCTCTTGGGTGGTAAAGGTCTTGGAGGCGACGATGAACAAGGTGGTGCGCGGGTCCAGCTTTTCCAACAAGGGCGCCAGGTGGGCGCTGTCCAGGTTGGACACATAGTAGAAAGCCAGGCCGGGATGCTGCAGGGCCGACAAGGCGCGGGTCGCCAGCTTGGGGCCGAGGTCGGAGCCGCCTATGCCTATATTCACGATATTCTGTATCGCATCGCCCTTGAAGCCGCGCCACAGGCCGCTGCGCACCCGCTCGACGATGTCGCGCATCTGCTTGCGCACCGCCCTCACCTGCGGCATCACGTCCTTCCAGGCATTCGGGAAAGGCGTGAACTCCAAATGCCGCAACGCGGTATGCAGCACGGCCCGGTCTTCGCTGACATTGATTTTTTCGCCGGCAAACATGCGGTCGCGCCAGCCGGCCACATCGGTAGTGCGCGCCAGTTCCACCAGGCTGGCCAGCGTGGCCGCGTCTATCCTCTGCTTGGAATAGTCGACCAGCAAGTCGTCCAGCTCTACCGAAAAATTCGCAAAACGCTCGGCATCCGCTGCGAACAGGTCGCGCAGGTGCACCTGCTCCAGCCGGTTCTTGTGGGCCAGCAGGGCCTGCCATTCAGGGGTATTGGTTATGTTCACGTTTATTCCTGTTGAATTCGGTGCCAAGGCGGAAGATGAGGCAGATCAATAGCAAGACTATCAGTGCAGATGATTATAGGGGAAAGCTTGTCATAACCGAAATTCCCGCCTGTATTTTGAGGCTGGAATTGGATTTATTGGCAACATCGGGGAAAAGACTAGTTAGCCGGCAGGATGCCGCAGGGCGCATTAAACGGGAAAATGCACCCAACCCGCCAGCGCTGCGGCGGGCTGGAAAAACGGGCTAGCGCGCTGCCAGCATCTGCGCCAGGGTCACATACTGTTCCAGCGGGATGGTTTCGGGGCGGTGCTGCGGGTTGACCCCGGCCTGTATCAATTCCTGTTCGGTAAACAGCCCGGCCACGCAATTGCGCACCACCTTGCGGCGCTGCGAAAAAGCCTTGGTCACCACTTCTTCCAGTTTCTTGACGTCACAGGCCAGCCGCTCGGCCTTCGGTATCATCCGCACGATTGCAGAATCGACGCGCGGCGGCGGATCGAACGCGGTAGGCGGCACCACGAAGCACAGCTCCATGTGGTAGCGCCATTGCAGCATCACCGACAGCCGCCCATAAGCCTTGCTGCCCGGCTCGGCCACCATGCGCTCCACCACTTCCTTTTGTAACATGAAGTGCTGGTCTTGCACCTGGTCCACATAATCGGCCAGATGGAACAGCAGCGGGCTGGAAATGTTATACGGCAGGTTGCCCACCACGCGCAGCTTCTGGCCTTCAGGCACAGGGATGGACGCAAAATCGAATTGCAAAGCATCGCCTTCATGCACGATCAATTTGGTTTGATCAAAATTCTTTTTTAAGCGCGCCACCAGGTCGCGGTCCAGCTCGACCACGTGCAGCGTCGTCAGCGACTCCAGCAGCAAACTGGTCATCGCGGCCAGGCCCGGCCCTATCTCCACCATGGCCTGGTCGGGCTTGGGGTCGATGGAGCGAATGATGTTGCTGAGGACGATCTGGTCGGTCAGGAAGTTCTGGCCAAAACGTTTGCGGGCGATGTGTTTCATATGTTTTTCTATTTCTATTACTATTGGTAAGACAGCCGTTTTTTTCCGCTCTCTATGGCTAACTCTAAATATTAAATTGCGCTTCGTGGGTACAGGCCGGGGGTGGCCCGGCAGCCACTCACTTTTCTTTGCTTCGCCAAAGAAAAGTAAGCAAAAGAAAGGCGACCGCAAGCCTCGCCCCTTCGGGGTACCCGATTGTGCAGTACAAAAAATGGGAAACGGGCGAAACTCGCCTTCGGCTCAGACACACCCGTTTCTGATCCATTTTCTGTACCGCACAATCGGCGAAGCTCCAAGCGGTTGAACGTCAAAGACAACTACAAAGTCAAAAACAACTGCAACCAGATTCTCCAGTTTTGAAAGGAACCTGTCGCGCAAAATTCAGTTGGCTTGATGTGGGTGTTGGGGGTGTTGTTGACCTACCCCCGCTTGGGACGTGGCATTTTGTGCTTCACAGAAAATGGATCAGAAATGAACGCTGTCTGAGCGCAGCGAGTTTCGTTCATTTCCCATTTTTTGTGCCGCACAAAATGTGATGGAGCTCTGCTCCATCACCCGAAGGGCAAGTCTGCGGTCGCCTTTTTTTGCTTACTTTTTTTGGCGAAGCAAAAAAAGTGAGTAGCATGCCGGGCTACCCCCGGCCAGCAATCTCCAAACGACCGAACACTATCCAGTAGCAATAACGCGTGCCCGCACCATTCCAGCCGCAACCCTCACCGCCACCAACATACTCCCCACATCCGCCAAGCCCAACCCCCGCCCCGCCAAATCCAAAGCCGTCCCATGATCCACCGAAGTGCGTATCAGCGGCAAACCTAGCGTGATATTCACGCCCTGGCCAAAACTCGCATGTTTCAATACCGGCAAACCCTGGTCGTGATACATGGCCAGCACGCAATCGGCCTGTTCCAGGTATTTTTGCTGGAACAGGGTGTCGGCCGGATACGGCCCGCTGGCGACAATCCCCAGGGATTGCGCATGCTGCAGCACCGGCGTGATCACGTCTAGCTCTTCGCGCCCCAGGTAACCGTTTTCGCCGGCATGCGGGTTCAGGCCGGTGACCAGGATGCGCGGCTGAGCCAGGCCGAACTTCTGCCGCAAATCGGTATCAATAATCTGCAGGGTCTTCAGCAAGCCGTCGAAAGTGATGGCCGCGGATACGTCCTTCAAGGGCAGGTGCGTGGTCGCCAGCGCCACCCTGAGCGGCTGCGGCAAGCTGGCAGAGGCTTCGCACGCCAGCATCATCACGACTTGCGCAGTGCCGGTTTTTTCCGCCAGGTATTCGGTATGGCCGCTGAAGGCGACCCCGGCATCATTGATCGTGCTCTTTTGCAGCGGCGCGGTGACGATCGCGTCGCACCAGCCGGCCGTCACGCTTTCTATCGCCACATCCAGCGTATGCAGTACCGAGCGCCCGTTCCTGGCGTCCAGCTGGCCCGGCACTACATGGGCGGCCAAGGGGCAATCAATGACGGTGATCTGCTTGTCGCTGCAATTGGGCAGGCCGTCATTGCGCAAGGCCTCGACCGATACGCCCATCAGGCTGATCTCGTCCGAGATCTCGGCGGCCAGCATGGCCAGGAAGGCGGCGTCGCCGACCAGCACCGGCCTGATCTCGGCGCGCAATTGCCAAGCCGCCCTGAGGGAGATTTCCGGCCCTATGCCCGCTGGCTCGCCAACGGTCAATGCGATGACCGGAAGTTTCATTATTTGTCTTCTGTACGGAATTCTACATAGGCCCGGTCGCGCAGCTGGCGCAGCCAATCCTGCAGGGCTTCGTCGGCCTTGCGCTCGCGCACGGCCTGGCGTGCCGCAGCGCGCTGGCGATCCTGCGACACGTCGTCGGTCTTGCGCTCCAGGACCTGGATCAGGTGGTAGCCGGCCTGGGTTTCGATCGGGGCGCTGACTTCATTGACAGCCAATTTATTCATCGCCTGCTCGAATTCCGGAAACGTGTCCCCTGGATAAATCCAGCCCAGGTCGCCGCCCTTGGATGCGGACAAATCATTGGAAAAGCTCTTTGCCAGGTCTTCAAATTTTGCCGCATTATTGTCCAGACGCTCCTTGATCTCCAGCAGCTTGCGCTTGGCCTCGGCCGCGGTCATGACCGTGCTGGTCTTGATCAGGATATGGCGGGCGTGGGTCTGCTGGACCGAACTGGCGGCCGCGGTCTTGCCTGCATTCAGCGCGCGCTTGCCCACCAGCTTGATGATGTGGAAACCGTTCGGGCTCTTGATGATTTCCGATACTTCGCCGTCCTTCAGCTTGGCGACCGCATCCACGAACAATTGCGGCAGCCTGTCTTGTTCGCGCCAGCCCAGGTCGCCGCCCTTCAGCGCCTCGCTGGAATCGGAATAGGTCACCGCCAGTTTGGCGAAATCGCCGCCTATCTTGAGTTTTTGCATCACCTCTTCTGCGCGCGTGCGGCGCAGCGCGATTTGCTCTGCCGATGCGTTTTCCGGAATTCTGACCAGGATTTGCGCCAGGCTCAGTTCCTGCGAAGTACTGGTCGGTTTGCTTTCGGCGGCCAGGTAATTGTCGACTTCGGATTCGGTGACCTGAATCTTGTTGTCGACTTCGCGCTCGCGTATGCGCTGCATCATGATTTCATCGCGGATCTCTTCGCGGAAGCGCGCATACGGCGTGCCTTCGCGTTCTATCTGATTGCGGAAATCTTGCAGCGACATCTTGTTTTGCTCAGCCATGCGCAACATTGAGCGATCCAGGTTGATGTCATCGACCTTGAAGCCATTCTCTTTTGCCAATTGTATCTGGGCGCGATCAACGATCATGCGTTCCAGCAATTGCTTTTGCAGCTCAGCCTTGCTGGGCAGCGGTGTTCCCTGCGCGGTCAGGCGGCGTTCTATTGTGCGGATGCGCTCGTCCAGTTCCTGGCGTGTGATCACTTCGTCATTAACTACCGCAACGATGCTATTGACCTGCTGCGGCTTGCCTTTGCTGACCTGCGACCAGGCGGGAGCGCTCAACATCAGGGACACCGATATTGCCAAAACAGGGAAAAAATTACGTTGATTCATGTGCAAGATATTTCGCATAGTGATCCAAAATTCATATAAAAACAGGGTAAAAACTCGATTCTGCAAGCGGCTTATATCTGACCGCTACTTTCATCAGGAGTTCTAGGCGCCTGTCTGTGACATCAAGTCGCTCATCTTATTACCAGCAAATTTGGCAAATCCGGCAAAAGCTGAAATATACACGCTAATCCGAGGACTGATAACCTGAAATATTCTTTTTCAGGACATCGATAGGATTAGATCCCAGGCCGAATCTACCCAAACCATTGAGCTCCAGCTGGAAGGAAAATGCGCTGGTCGACTGTAAAGTTGCCGTGGCGAAACGTTGGGCAATAAACCTGAACGACCAGCAATCGGCCCTGTACTCGAATCCGGCCACGCCTTCGATCAGCTTTTTATCCTGCAGCGAATAATTGGTGCGGGCGACCGCATACCAGCGCCGGGCCAGCGGCCATTGTCCAGAGAAATCCAGTTGTTCCAGGGTGCCGCGTTGGAAACGATACTCCGCATTCAACACTTTCCCGGTCTCGGGCTGCCAGCGCAAACCGTAGTTGGCCCTGACCGACTGCCTTTCGGTCTGGCTGAGCTGCAATGCGGCGTCGGCACTCAGGGTCTTGGAGATGCGGCCGTCGGCCGACAGCAGCAGGTCGGAACGGCTTTGGTTGGCCGCCGCATCCGGCAGGGCGACCCGCTGGGTATTGAAATAGAAGCGCTGCCCTACCGCCAGGCGCAGGCGCTCTTCGCCGTTGGCCTCGATATACCTGGAAATCAGCGCTGCGGTCACCTGGTTGGAGTCGCCTATGCGGTCGCTGCCGGTGAAGCGGTTTTCGCTGAAAATCTGGGCGAAGTTGAAGTCGGCGGTGGCGCTGTCGAAATTCGGGAACAGGCTCTGGTCCCGATACGGCGTCCTCACGTAAAACAGGCGCGGTTCCAGGGTCTGGGTAATATTTTCCCCAAAGAAATTCGCTTTACGCTCGAATACCATGCCGCTATCGACAGAAAAGGTCGGCAAGCTGCGGCTGAAGTCCCTGGACTGCCCGGCGTCGGGATTGTCCAGGTGGTAGGTGGTCGCATGCAGCGAAATTTTCGGCGTGATGAACCAGCCCGGATTGATGATAGGGTAGGACAGCTGCGGATTCAGCACCGCCCGGTCGCCGCGCACCATGGTCGGGTGCCAGAACCGGGTCAGCGACGAATCCAGCGTCCAGTCGAAGCCCATCAAATCACGTTTTTCCGCATGCAGGTTGAGCTGAGGCAGACGGTCGTAAGGGCGGGTAATCGGCGCCGCCGGATCTTGCAAGACCTGGTAGTTCGAAGCCCGCAGGCCCAGGTTCCAGAAAGAACCGTAATAGATCAGGTTGGTTTCGCGCAGCAGCAGGCGTTGCGCGGTCTTGGTGATGGAGCGCGAAAAATCGCTGGGGTAGTCGTCATCCGAAGCCGCGTTCACATTCCATGAAAAGTCCAGGTTGGGCAGCAGCTTTTGATTGTGGATAGAGGCGATCGACCACCTGTCGGTCTTGGTCTGCTGGTCGTTGAGCAAGCCCTCGACGCTGGTTTCACCGGAATAGGTCTCACCCAGATAGCGCCCTTCCAGCCCTACCTGCAAGCCGCGCCTGGCGATCAGCTTGGGGAAGATGGTCAGGTCGCGGTTGGGGGCGATATTGTAATAATACGGCAAGCCGAATTCGATCCCGCCCTTGGACGAAGCGCCGAAGGTAGGCGGCAGGAAGCCGGACTGGCGCGCGCCCGACAAGGGGAAACTGAGGCTGGGGGCAAACAGGATCGGCACATCCTTGAAATACACCACGGCCTTGCGGGCGATGCCGCTGTCCAGGCCGGTATCGAGGTTCAGGGTATCGGCTTTCAAATACCAGTCCGGGTTCAAGCCCTCGCAGGTGCTATAGGTGCCGTTGCTGATGATCGAGTGCTCTTCGCTCTTGAAGTCGATACGCGCGGCATGCCCTTGCGCATTATTCCTGACCAGCTTGTAGACGGGATTCTCGATATAGCCTATGCCGGTGTCCATTTGCAGGCGCATCGCATCGCCGTTATAGCAATCGCCAAAGCGCTGCATGCGCAGATTTCCGGAGGCTTCCACTTCATCTTCCAGGTTACGGTAGGTGCCGCGATCAGCCTTCAGGGTGGTGCCGCCCTTCTCCATCTCCAGGCCGTTGTCAAAATTAATAAAGCGCTCGGGGCGACCGCCTATGCTTTCGGCCCGGATGACGGTAGGTGCATCCTTGTCGCTGGCTTTATCCTCGGCTTTATTGGTACGTACCAGTTTCACCACCGGTATCGCCGCATCGCCGGTTTTCGCCGCTGCCGGGGTACCAGCGGGCGTCTCTGCAATAGCGGTTTGGGCCTGGGCCGGCATGGTAGGAGCGATCGCGGCGACGACTATCGCAGAGAAAGTAGGAAACAACTGCTGCGGATGAGATAATACGGGTTTCCAGCGCATGTATGATGTTTAAGGTAGGTGTAAGGTGGTGCTTAATGACCAATTTCGTACCAATTTCGCGCCAACAGCGTGCCAACGCCAGCGCTTGATATTAAATTAATCGCCTATTATAGGTGAACTTGAAGGAAACACGGGCAAGTTGCAGTTTCCTTAAGCCCCAGCACAGAAAATTATAGAAATAGAATCTCGGCCATGTCATCTACACAATCAACAGAAAATGAGCGCCTATCCGCTATCCATAGCTGGCTGGCCACTATCCAGACGCCGTCCCTGAAACCGGATACGCTGCGCCGCGCCTCGGCGGATGCCAGTTTCCGGCGCTACTACCGCGTCGATGCCGCCGACGGCCTGAGTTATATCGTCATGGATGCGCCGCCGCCGATGGAGAGTGTGCAGCGCTTCGCCAAGGTAGCCGGAATCTTCAAGAAAGTCGGCCTGTCGGTGCCGCTGGTGCTGGCCGAGCACGATGAGCTCGGCTTCCTGCTGCTGACCGACCTCGGCAACACCACCTATTTCCACGTGCTGAACAATGACAGCGCCCATAAGCTGTATATGGATGCGATAGATTCCTTGATTTTATTGCAAACCCAGAGCCAGCCCGACGTCTTGCCGGAGTACGACCGCGCCCTGTTGCTGAAGGAATTGATGATCTTCCCCGAGTGGTATATCGGCAAGCACCTGGGCGTCACCCTGACGGAGGAACAGAGCGCCAGCCTGAACAAGGTATTCGAGGCGCTGCTGGCCAATAACCTGGCTCAGCCGCAGGTCTATGTGCACCGCGACTACCACTCGCGCAACCTGATGCTGCTCGACAAGGGTAATCCCGGCGTCATCGATTTCCAGGATGCGGTCTATGGCCCGATCACCTATGACCTGGTGGCGCTGCTGCGCGACGCCTATGTGCAATGGGACGAAGAGATGGTCCTGGACTGGGCCATACGCTATTGGGAAAAGGCCAAACGCGCCGGCTTGCCGGTGAACCCGGACGTCGACAGCTTTTACCGCGACTTTGAATTCATGGGCTTGCAGCGCCACCTGAAGATACTCGGCATTTTTGCGCGCCTGTACCATCGTGACGGCAAGGACGCCTACCTGAACGATATGCCGCTGGTGATGGAGTATGTGCGCAAGACCGCGCAAAGATATAATATTTTGATACCTTTGCTGCGCCTGCTGGATGTACTGGAAAACAATACGCCGCAAGTCGGCTATACCTTCTAGCACCCGCCGCTGCTCTTCACGGCGGCGGCATACTGTACCGGGCCGTGCCCGACTCGCCAGGGCGATGCCGGGATAGCCGCCGGCAGCCGCCCAGGCTAAACAGACAATAGCAATCGTAAAGACCACAGAATGAAAGCCATGCTACTCGCGGCCGGTCGCGGCGAAAGAATGCGACCCTTGACCGATACCTGTCCCAAGCCCTTGCTGAAAGTGCGCGGCCGTCCCCTGATCGTCTGGCATATCCTGAACCTGGTGAAAGCCGGCATCACCGAGATCGTCATCAATCACGCCCACCTGGGCCATATGATAGAAGAGGCGCTGGGCGACGGCGCCCGATTCGGCGCGCAACTCAGCTATTCACCGGAGACGGTGGCGCTGGAAACCGCGGGCGGGATCGCCAATGCGCTGCACCTGCTCGGCGACGAACCGTTCGTCGTGGTCTCGGCCGACATTTACATACCGCATTTCAATTTTGAAGACTGCAAGAACACGCTGGAAGACAAGGACATGTGGGGCAATCCGCATCCGCTCGACAAGCGCGACATCGCCTGGCTATATATGGTCAAGAACCCGTCCTTCCACCCGGAAGGGGATTTTGCTATGAACCTGATGGGTTTATCGAACCAGGGCCAGCCGCGCTATACGTTTGGGAACATAGGCGTGTACCGCCCCGAAATGTTCCAGGCGGTCACGCCGGGCGAACACGCCAAGCTCGGTCCATTGCTGCGCGAGTATGCCGACCGCGGCCAACTGGGCGGCGAGCTGTATAGCGGGATCTGGCACAACCTCGGCACGCCCGAGCAACTGGCGCAACTGAACGCGCCCTTAATCATCGGCGCTTCATCAGGGAACCAGCATGAGCATTGAAGCATTTATCACCAGACGCAACAAACTATTCGCCTTGATGCAGCAGCAAGGCGGCGGCGTTGCGGTCATCCCGACCGCGCGTGAAATGACGCGCAACAGCGATAACCACTTCCCTTTCCGGCACGACAGCTATTTCTATTACCTGTCCGGCTTTACCGAGCCCGAGGCGGTCGTGGTGCTGGTCGCCGGCGAGTCCGGCAATCGGGCGATATTGTTCTGCCGTGAAAAAAACCTGGAACGCGAAATCTGGGACGGCTATCGTTTTGGCCCTGAGGCGGCGTGCGCGCATTTCGGTTTCGATGCCGCCCATTCCATTGCTGCGCTGGACGCAGAGATGCCCAACTACCTGGCCGACGCCGCCACCCTGTTTTACAGCGCCGGTGCCGACAATAACCTGGATACGCAATTGCAGGGCTGGTTGCAGGTAGTGCGCGGCAAGGCCCGCAGCGGCGTCACGGCCCCGGACAGGACCGTCAATGTGCGCAGCATGCTGGATGAAATGCGCGTCTTCAAGGACGACAGCGAAATCAAATTGATGCAGCATGCGGCCATCATTTCCGGCGCCGCCCACGCCCGCGCCATGCGCTATGCGCAGCCGGGACGCTATGAATATGAGCTGGAGGCGGAGCTGCTGCATGAATTCCGCCGGCGCGGCTCCCAGGCCCCGGCCTACGGTTCCATCGTTGCGGCCGGCGCCAATGCCTGCGTACTGCACTACCAGTCCAATAATGCACAAATCCGTGACGGCGACCTGGTCCTGATCGACGCCGGCTGCGAGCTGGACAGCTATGCCTCCGACATCACCCGCACCTTCCCGGCCAACGGCAAGTTCAGCGGCCCGCAAAAGACCTTGTATGAACTGGTGCTGGCCTCGCAACAGGCGGCACTGGCCTGCGCCCATCCCGGCTCACGCTATATGGATGGCCACGACGCGGCCATCCGCGTACTGACCGAGGGCATGCTGGAGACCGGCTTGCTGGCCCGGGACAAGGTGGGCAGTGTGGACGACGTGATTGCCAGCGGCGCCTTCCGCCAGTTCTACATGCACGGCACCGGGCACTGGCTGGGCCTGGATGTGCACGACAGCGGCAGCTATCGCGAAACGGAAAAAGTCGGCGATGAAAAGCCCTGGCGCAAGCTGGAAGCCGGCATGGTCATCACGATAGAGCCGGGCATCTATGTCAGGCCGGCGGAGGGCGTACCCGAGCAATACTGGAACCTGGGCATACGCATAGAAGACGACGTGCTGATCACCACCGACGGCCACCTGAACCTGAGCCGCGATACGCCCAAGACGGTGGCAGAAATTGAAGCAGAGATGCGAGCATAAGGCCTATGAACGAAGCCGCCGGAATGACACAGGACGACACCGTGGACGGCGCCGCCGAGCAGCTTGCGGCCCCCCTAGACTTTGATATCGCGATCTGCGGTGCAGGCCCGGTCGGCCAGGCGCTGGCCCTGTTGCTGGTCAAGCGCGGCATGGACGGCCGCCGCATCGCCCTGATCGACGCCAAAGGCATAGACCAGGCCATGCAGGATGCGCGCTCGATCGCACTGTCTTACGGCAGCCGGCAATTGCTGGCCAGCGCCGGCGCCTGGCCTGTCGCGGCGACTGAAATCCACCAGATCCACGTATCCAGGCGCGGCCATCTCGGCCGCACGCTGATCGACTGCCAGGAATATGATTTTCCGGCACTCGGCTATGTAGCGCGCTACGGCCAGCTGGTGGCGCCCCTGCACCAGGCGCTGCTGGCCACGACGGTCGTGCTCAAGCGGCCGCTGCAAGTCAGCGCCATCAATGAAACCCGGGACAGGGTGACGCTGAACCTGGCGGACGCGACAAGCATCAGCGCCGGCATCGTGGTGCAAGCCGAGGGCGGCACCTTCAACGACCAGGCCGAGAAATCCCAGCGCCGCGACTACCGGCAAACCGCCGTCATCTCGCATATCACCACCAGCGCACCGCTGCCCCAGCGCGCCTTTGAACGTTTCACCGAACAGGGTCCGCTGGCATTGCTGCCGCAGGAAGACGGCTATGCGCTGGTGTGGTGCGTGCGTCCGGAGACCGCCGAGCAATTGCTGGCCAATAGCGACACTGCCTTCAAGCATGCGCTGCAACGCGCTTTTGGCGACCGCCTCGGCCAGATCCTGACGGCCAGCAAGCGCTTTGCCTATCCGCTCGGCCTGAATGCCCAGGCGCAAGCCAGCGCCAGGACCGTGACCATAGGCAATGCCGCGCAAACCCTGCATCCGGTCGCCGGACAGGGCTTGAATCTGGGGCTGCGCGACGCCGCCGTGCTGGCCAGGATGCTGACCCAGGATGTAGCCGCCGAACCGTCGCACCAGGCGGCCGTCTTGCAGCAGTTCATACGGCAACGCGGCAGCGACCGCAGCAGCACCATACGCCTGACCGACAGCATGGCCAGGCTGTTTGCCGGTTCGGCGGACGGAACCTGGCCGCAGTCGCTGCTGGGCGCCGGCCTGGGTTTGCTGGACCTGCTCAAGCCTGCCAAGAAGATGCTGGCCGAACAGATGATGTTCGGCTCGAGATAAGTCCAGGTTTTTATGCCGGCGGCGCCCTGCTCCGAATAGTCTGCAGTCAATCAGTGCCAGGAGCTGTGCAGAAAAATCCTGCACTTGCCGTGTCCTATTTGATATGCCGCGCCTGTCGCAAGCGCCGCGACAAATCAAAACCGCCTCCAATATATTAAGCAGGCTAGGGCGTGTTGACATTTAATTTGGGTGTGCGAATGAGTCTAAACAGGTGCAGGGCTAGGCGCAGCACGCGCCGCAGTGCCAGCACTGTCAGCGGGCTGCAACAACGCCATGCGCCTGTTTAGACCCATTCCCTCCGGGTTCAAGCCTCGGCGGCCCCACCATAACGCACGCTGGACTGCGTTGCGCTCCTTGTTAAGGCACCAGCCTTAACTGCGGTCACCCTTGCAGGGCGCATTATCGCTTGCAAGCGATAACCGTTACGCAGGCGAGCAGCATGCTGCTCGAAACCCCTGCTACACCGCCTTGCCAGCCCGCGTTATGGCTTGAACGCATCTCCCAAATTGAATGTCAACACGCCCTAATCCGGCAAGTGATGTAAAACCACAACACACGCGCTTTTTTGAGGCCAGGCTTTGCAATGCCATTGCTGCACAGCAAAAAGGCCTGTCTGCCCTCTGCATCAAGCTCTGCCGCGTGCTGGCAGCTGCCACCGCCAAGCGACAGGTATGTAAAGAAGACTATGCATAGTCGCTGAATTTCTTGTTATAAAGCGTAACTGGACCGCATTTCATCCATGGATGGCCGGTGCTGTCGTCTTGGCAAGCTAACCGGTACCCGCTTGATCTACCCCCAATGCTACATACAATAAAGTATAAAGAGGGTGAGCATGACAACAAGGCGTATCAGCATTTCCGATATCATCATAGGCCAGCCCCTGGCCTGGGATGTGTATGGCGACGACGGCGGTTTACTGCTGCGCAAAGGCTACGTGGTCACCAGTCCCCACCAGGTCGACGCGCTGATCGAGCGCGGCTTGTTTGCCGAGATAAGCGCGATGGATGCCGCGCGCAGCCAGCAGGCGACCAAGCAGGTAGAGCTCCCCTCGGTATTAAGGATGATCAATAGCGGCGGCAAGGAATTGCGGCGCCTGCTATACGGCCTGACCGATGAAGCCGACGCCCGCGGCCAGTTGCTGGCCTTGGCCAAGCAGTTGGCGACGGCGGCCTTCATGCAACCGGACGTCGCGCTGGGCTGCATACTATTGAACCAGCAAGGCACCACCTATGCGATCAAGCATTGCATCGATACCGCATTGGTGTCGGCGCTGATGGCGCGCACCTTGAAGAAGCCGCCGGAAGAAATCATCATGCTGGCGGCCGCCGCGCTGACGATGAACGTGGGCATGCTGCGCCAGCACGAGCGCCTGCAGGAAAAGAGCGAGGCCCTGTCCGCGACGGAACAGGAATTGATACGCCAGCACCCTGAAGCGAGCGTGGAACTCTTGCGCGCTGCGGGCATAAACGACCCCGACTGGCTGTCCTGGATCCTGCTCCATCATGAAAACGAAGACGGCACCGGCTATCCCTTTGCCAAATCCAGCGCCGACATCCCGCAGAACGCAAAGATCATTTCCCTGGCTGATCGCTATTGCGCCAGGGTATGCATCAGGAGCTACCGCAAATCCATGCTGCCCAATGCGGCATTGCGCGACATCCTGATCGAGGGCAAGAGCAAGATCGACCCCATGCTGGTGACCTTGTTCATCCGGGAATTGGGCACCTATCCGATAGGCACTTTTGTGCGGCTGGAAAACGGCGAGCTGGGGGTAGTGACCGGCAAGGGCCTGACCACGACCACGCCCATAGTCCACGCCATGATAGGCCCGCGCGGCGCAGCGCTGTCCATCCCCATCCGGCGCGACACTGGCAAACCCCTGCATGCTATCCGCGAAGTATTGCATAGGGAGCAGGTGATGGTGCGCTTTACAATGCGTCACCTTTGGGGCGATATCGCCAGCTTATAATTGAGTTTCCAACTGAGTTTCCAGCAAAGTTTCCAGCAGAGTTTCCAGCAGCTTGATTTTGTTTCTTCTATAATAATTCCCTGATGTATCCCTCGATGCATCCAATCACTTTGGGAACTGCCATGAGTAACTACGACCGGACAGCGTCGGAACCACTGGAGCGGCCGGAGGGCAGGCAATTTCCCCAGGATGCAGAGGCAACCCATTACGCGGATCAGGGCGATGAAGCCTACCAGACGCTGGTGTATGTGTTCGGCGCCGACCAGCGCCGTGCGGAGGACCTGGCCCTTGCGCTGGGAATGTATAGCCATGAAGTACTTGCCTTTAGCAACCTGGAAGAATTCCGCTCGGCCATTTTCGTGCGCACCCCGCACGCCGCCATCGTCGACATCGATTCGGAAGACGGCCGGCTGGCCAAGAAAGCCTTTGGCGCCAGGGTGGCGACGGTTTTCCCGGTGATCTTCACTTCCAACGAGGACAGTTTCCAGCAAAGGCTGAGCGCGGTGCGCGACGGCGCCGACGGCTACTTCATCAAACCCCTGGACGTAGAAGCCCTGAGCGCCAGGATAGATGAAAAAATCGCCAAAAACGAGGTGCGTGCCTACCATGTGCTGATCGTCGAGGATGAAGAAAACCAGGCCGCGTTTTATGACGCGATACTCAGCAGTGCCGGCATGCATGTGAGGGTGCTCCACACTCCCACCGGCGTGCTGGACGTCATGAAAAAATTCAAACCCGAACTGATCTTGACGGACCTCCACATGCCCGTCTGTACCGGGATAGAGCTGGCCAAATTGATACGCCAAAACAATCAGTACCTGGATATCCCTATCGTCTTCTTGTCCGGCGAGACCGACCCCGAGCGCCAGTTCTCCGCCCTCGAAGCCGGCGCCGATGACTTCCTGGTCAAGCCGATAGACCCTGAAATTCTGATCGCTGCCGTGTCGAATCGGGCGGAACGCTACCGCGTTTTGCGCAAAAGCAGGCACCTGTAACAGGACGCATCTTGTTTAATCCCGTCTACGACAATGAGGCAAGAGCGGCGCTGGCCGATATCACGGAAACCGGCCGCCTGATATTGCGCAGGCCGGTGCCGGCCGACATCGCCCGCCTGTTCGAGATCTGCGGCGATCCGCGCACCAATCTGCATAATCCGGCCGGCCCTTATCTCGATATCCACAAAGCCCAGGCAGTAATGGCGGCCTGGACCGCGCATTGGGAACAGCGCGGCTTTGGGCAATGGGCCATCGCCGGCAAGGACCGTCCCGACCAGATATTGGGATTTGGCGGCCTGGCCGTGCTGAATTACCTGGAGCAGCCGCGCATCAACCTGGGGTTCCGGTTTGCCACCGAGGCCTGGGGCAAAGGCTATGCTACCGAGATGGCGGGCCAGGCGCTGGAGCTGGCTTTCCAGCGCCTCGGGTTTTCCATCGTGCATGCCAAGGTGCGCCCCGCCAACCTGGCTTCGATTGCGGTGCTGGAACGCCTAGGCATGCAAAGAGACGGCACTATAGACGATGTGCCGGGCCAGGAACAAAGTCTGGTGTATCTGATGCGCCGGGATTTTCCACGCTTGCCGCGCCGCTAACCCCGGCCGGCACGCCGAGGTCGGTATTAAAACCGACTACCTCGCCGGCCCAGATAAAGACTATCCACACCAGGATGCCGAACGGCAGGTAGCCGGCGTAGCCCTCCAAGGGCATCTCGGCAAAAATGTGGATCACGTTCACGTACGGAATATTATAAATCCAGTAGTTGGGATTGGTTTGCAACGAGGGGTCGGGATGGGCGCTGCCGAAGTTCCAGAGCTCCCAGAAAAAACCGTTGAACAGCGAACCGAGGGCCATCAAGATCATCGGACTCCAGTTGCCCTGCGCCATAGCCGTAAATGGGGTCCATACGCCTTTGCGTATCAATTGACCGCTGAGGACGATCAGCGGCCCTATCCACAATACCCAGAACAAGGGATAAGGAAAGACCACCATCGCGGCGATCAGGACCAGGCCCAGCCATAGCAGGGGCGAGCCCGGCAGCGCCAGCTTGGGCCCTTGTGAATAGCGGGCCACCATCGTCGGGAAGGTATTCAACAAGGTATACCATTCAAACACAGCCGGCCACACCGTGGTATACGCGGCGATGAACAGGAACACGATCATGGCGTGGCTGAGCTCGGGCATGGCCCCATTCGGGTAGTACCAGTTCCCCAGTGCAAAGTAGTCGAAATATTCGAATACGCCCCAGCCGGCGATCGACACCAGCGCCGAAATGAACAGGGTCGTGGTACGGCTCGATAACAAAGACTGCCCACCATTGCGGCGGTAAACCAGACCGTCCAGCACCAGGATGAAGCCCCACCATAGGGGCGTGAATGCGTAGTACACCAGGCTGCCAAACACGGTCACCCGCGCCCACATCAGCCACCAGAAGAACGCGGTGAGTACCAGCCCTATCCAGAACCAGTAAGGCAATCCGGTCAACGGCAGGGGCGGCGCAGGTGTGACCGGCTGGAAGCCGAACCAGGTCGGCTTGAGCAAGAACGCGGCAATCACAATTTCAATCAGCAGCACGACCACAAAGGCCAGCAGCCAGAACGGCGGCGCGGCGGCGACAAACTCGGGAGGAAAGACGCCGAACCCGGGCGGCAGGTGGGTAGCCGGATACACGAACCAGGCCACGGCAAGCGGCAACAGCAGGCTGGCTATCATAGGCCAGATCAATCCCAGGGTACGACGCATAGTTGCTCCTAGTGAGAAAAATACAAAACGACCTACGAATTTTGAAAAGATTTCACCAGGAGCGAGCTCGTCACGCCTCGATCTACAACTGGTCCGAAGCCCGCCTCCGGTGCATTTGCTTTTGCTGGTACATACGCGCATCGGCCATTTGCTTCAGGGTTTTCTTGCTGGGATCTTCCTTGACCAGGGCGGAACCGAAACTGGCGCCGGCGATGCCGAAATTATCCTTGCGCAGCGCGTCCATGGTCGCGCCCAGCATTTCTTCCACATAGTCGGTATTGCCGCTGCGGCAGGTAATCGCGAATTCGTCGCCGCCCATGCGGTGCAGCACGGCCAGGCTGCCCAGGTGTTTTTTCAGGTGATAGGAAAAACTGCACAATAGCTCGTCGCCGCGCAGGTGGCCATAGGTATCGTTATAGTGTTTCAGGCCGTCCAGGTCGATGATGGTCAGACTGCCTTCGGTCGGCAGCTGGACGATTTCAATTTCCAGGTTGAAGCGATTCGGCAAGCCGGTCAACGCATCGGTGTGCGCGATCAGGATGCTGCGCTTGGCATCGTCGAGGGCGACCAGCCTTTCCTTGTTCAGCAATGCGAACTGGTACGACAGCACCAGCGCCAGCAGGAACACTTCCACCGCCACCGCCAGCAAACCTACATGCTCCACATACAGCGTATGCGCATCCATCTGGGTGAGCGAAATCGAAGTCAGGCCCAGCACAAAGAAGGCCGCGATGGCGACCAGGTAGAGGCGGGCCGAGGCATTGCCCTGGCGCGCCCGTACAATGCCGGCCACCAGCCCGTAGCTCATGAACAGGCCGACGCCGTAGCGGTCCAGCTCCAGCGACCAGTTGGGATAAAAGCCCGCGGCGATGATGAAGACCATGAACAAAGCCAATAGCAGCATGCCGGCAGTGTGCAGGCGCGGGTGGCTGGCGGGGCGTAGCTCCAGCAGTGCAATGACGAAAACGATGTAGGCGCAATTGGAGAAGAGTATCGGCAGGCTGATCAGGTAAAACCAGTGCATGCCGAACAAATCCGGATACACCAGCAAGGCTGCGCCGTTATATAACAGGTTGCCGAGTATGAAGATGGCGTACATGCGCTCCGCCATGCGCCGCCTGACCATGGCCAGGGCCGCGTAATAAAAGCCCAGCCCCAGGAACACGCCCAGGCACACCAGCACCAGAGCATTGCCGGGCTTGATCGCCAGCCGGTAATCGTCGAGCGTATCCAGGTAGGGTTGCGGCTGCGCCAGGAAAAACGGCGAATCGAGTTCCGAAATCAGCCGGTAATCACCGGCGGGTAGCATCAGCTCCCGCCCGTGTCGCAAGAAGAAGGGATTGGGGACCTCGCTCTGGATGCCGCCCTGGCGCTGTGCGATCAAATGCCCTTGCGCATCAAACACATAATGTCGAAAACGGCCGATGGTGCTGGAGCTCTTGAAGTCCAGCACATAGGTCGTCGCTTCCGTGATCGTGAAATCGGCCTGATACCAGAAATGACCGCCGGTCGCACGCAGCTGCGCCACCTTGGCCAGACCGGCATCCGCCAGTTGATGCTGGCCCTGGTATTTCCAGTCGGGGGCGGCCTGGTACCAGGCGCCCTCCAGGTCGATAGGCGCGGCAACTGCCGGAGCCGCCAACCATGCGCAGGAAAACGGTAGCAGTACATACAGCAGCAGGTGCAAGGCGAGCATGCGCGTGCGCGGCTGCAACTGCATGTCCAGGCTCCGGCTCAGGCTCGGTGTCGAGCTTGATAGCGAACTTGAGGTCAGGCATTGCATCAGGCGTTGACATGGTTTGCCAAGGTAGCCCGCTAGGGAGAATGCCGTTAGGGCCATCAATTTATTCAGGTAGTGGATAAATATCGCAAGCGGCAAGTGTCCTGTTCCGTAAGTTCGCTGCAAAATAAAAGTGGCGAAATCGGACCGAGACAAGGAAAAAAACACAGCAAGGGTGGCCCCCTTGCGAGTATTTTTGACGCAGTATCGGTTCGATTCTCGTCATCTTTTATGCTGCGAATTTACGGAACGGGACACTAGAGCTAATTCATTCTAATGGGTCTTGTCGGCTCCTGTCTATCGAGGATGGCCTTGCGATAGGCGAATCGCCAAAAATACGACATGCCTGCGGAAATCCCGCGCATCAAACCGGCTTCCAGGCAAGCCGCCTTCAGCTGCACCTCAATCTATAGGCAGGCTGCTGACCGGCTTGATCTCTTCCATGCATATCATCGAACGCAGGGATGCCACGCCAGGAACCTGCATCAGCCTGTCGGTCAAAAATTGCGACAGGCTCTTCAAGTCGGGGGCGACCACTTTCAGGATGTAGTCAAAGTCACCCGAAATGGTGTGGCATTCTATGATGTCGGGAAAGGCCATGATGTTGCGCTCGACTTCCCGCACATTGCGAAACTGCTCGCGGTCCAGCGACAAATTCACGAATGCCGTCACCCCCAGGCCGATGGACTCGGCGGCGACCTGGGCCACATAGCCGCGGATGATCTTTTTCTCTTCCAGCATGCGCACCCGGCGCAAGGTTTGCGGGGCCGACAAATGGATGCGTTCAGCCAGTTGCAGGTTGGTCATGCGCCCGTCATCCTGCAGGTGCTTCAATATACTGCGGTCGTAATTATCCATTCCAGCTCACCTCGCGAACATCCAGATATTTTATAAATTGATTCCAATAAGCAATTTAAATACATATTTACTTATTTAAAGAAATTTAATTTCATAAATTACCAGATTTGACTGAGATTTGGCAATCTAATTTCCAGCCATACTGGCTACAATGACTTAGCAGTTCATCGCAACGGTCCCATGCATCACTGTTGGAGTTTTCTACAAATCGCCGCATGTTTCGGCCAGCCCGTACAGGCGTCGACCCGGTAGATTTATAGAAGTCCCCATTGAAGATGCCTTCCGCCGTCAACCCATAATAATTTCGGAGAACATCATGGTGACCTTCATCGGCACGCAAGAAATGCAGGCGCATTTAAGGAAAACCAGGCTGGAAGACGCGATAGCCCGTCTGTCCGGCATGATCAAGGAAGACTACTTGCGCTGGTCGTATTTCGACAAGAGCGCAAGGGTCGCCAGCCATTCCGACGTCGGCGTGATTGAGCTGATGCCGATTTCCGACGGCAAGCAGTATTCCTTCAAGTACGTCAATGGCCATCCCAAGAATACCCAGGCCGGCTTGCTGACGGTGACCGCTTTCGGCGTGCTGTCCGACGTCGATACCGGCTATCCGCGCCTGCTGTCGGAACTCACGCTGACTACCGCCTTGCGCACTGCCGCCACCTCGGTGCTGGTGGCCCAGTATATGGCCAGGCCCGACAGCCGCGTCATGGCCCTGATCGGCAACGGCGCCCAAAGCGAGTTCCAGGCGATCGCCTTCCACTGCCTGCTGGGCATAGAAGAATTACGTGTGTATGATGTCGACCCTGCCGCCACCGACAAGCTGATCCATAATTTGCGCGCCTACTCCAAACTGCGTATCGTCAGGGCCAGCTCCACCGCCGATGCGGTCAGGGGCGCCGACGTGGTCACCACCGTCACGGCAGACAAGACCAACGCCTTGATACTGTTGCCGGAAATGATAGAAGCCGGCATGCATATCAATGCGGTAGGCGGCGATTGCCCAGGCAAGACTGAATTGCACGCCGCGATCCTGAAAAACGCCCACGTGGTTGTAGAATATGAGCCGCAATCGCGGATAGAAGGCGAGCTGCAGCAGATGCCGGCCGATTTTGCAGTGACCGAATTCTGGCAAGTGCTGGAAGGCAAAGTGGCCGGGCGGTCAAACCCGCAGCAAGTCACGGTATTCGACTCGGTCGGTTTTGCGCTGGAAGATTTTTCGGCGATGCGCTACCTGGAAAAATACGTGGTGCAGAAAGATGCACGCATCCTGGACCTGATTCCGGAAATGATGAACCCGAAAGACTTGTACGGCATGGGGGTAGGCGCAGCTCCAGCGGCGACAGCCGGCACGGCGCCAAGCAGCGCGAGAGCTATGCCGTCCCTCTCAACGTTTGAAACAAACTGATTAAGTTACTCAACTAAGCGAAACGAATGAAAACAATTTCCTTGATTGGCGCACCTACCGACGTAGGGGCCAGTGTCAGAGGCGCGGGCATGGGCCCGGACGCCTTGCGCGTTGCCGGACTGGTAGAAGCCTTGCAGGCGCGCAAACTGCGTGTGATCGATCACGGCAATTTGCACGGACCGGCCAATCCCTGGCAAGCGCCCGTGAACGGCTTGCGCCACCTGGAAGAAGCGGTAGCCTGGAACCGGGCCTTGTTTGAGGCAGTGGACAGCGCGCTGAGCGAAGGCCACATGCCAATGATGATGGGCGGCGACCACTGCCTGGCCATAGGCTCCATCAGCGCGGTCGCCAAGCATTGCAAGAAGATCGGCAAAAAACTGCGCGTGCTGTGGTTCGATGCGCACGCCGACAGCAACCTGTCCACCATCAGCCCGACCGGCAACATCCACGGCATGCCGGTAGCCTGCCTGATGGGCCACGGCCCGGAATCGCTGATCCACTATGCCGGCCATGCCCCGGCCGTGAAGCCGGACGAAATCCGCCTGATCGGCATCCGCAGCGTGGACGAAGGCGAAAAACGCTTCATCCATGAAATGGGCATGCAGGTCTACGACATGCGCTACATCGACGAACACGGCATGCGCGCGGCGATGAATGCCGCCCTGGAAGGCATGGACGAGAACACTCACCTGCACGTCAGCTTCGACATGGATTGCCTGGACCCGGCCATCGCTCCCGGCGTCGGCACCGCCGTACTGGGCGGCCCTACCTACCGTGAGGCGCAGTTATGCATGGAGATGGTGGCCGATACCGGCTTGCTGGGTTCGCTGGATATCGTTGAATTGAATCCTGCGCTCGATGTGCGCAACCAGACCGCGGTGCTGGCGGTAGATTTGATTGAGAGTTTGTTTGGAAAGTCGACGCTGGTGAGGATGAACGGGTAGTCTTATGTAGACTAACTTAACTATGAGGCTAACGTTTAATAACTATTTTGCTCTTCGTGGGTGCAGGTCGGGGGTAGCCCGACAGCTACTCACTCTTTCTTGCTTCGCCAAGAAAGAGTAAGCAGAAAGAAGGCGACCGCAAGCCTCGCCCCTTCGGGGTGCCCGATTATGCGGCACAAAAAATGGGAAACGGGCGAAACTCGCTGCGCTCAAACACACCCGTTTCTGATCCATTTTCTGTACCGCACAATCGGCGAGGCTCCAAGCGGTTTGCAAGTCAAAAACAACGGCAACCAGATTCTCCAATAGCAAATAGAACTTGCTCCGTGAAATACGTTGGCTTGGTGCGGATGTTGGGGTTGTTGTTGACGTTGTTTTTGACTCACCCCCGCTTGGGACGCTGCATTTTGTGCTTTACAGAAAATGGATCAGAAACAGACGTTGTCTGAGCCGCAGGCGAGTTTCGTCTGTTTCCCATTTTTTGTAATGCACAAAATGTGATGACGCTTGCGCCATCACCCGAAGGGCAAGTCTGCGGTCGTCTTTCTTTGCCTACTTTCTTTGACGAAGCAAAGAAA
>JAZJYH010000026.1:0-3899 GCA_040390485.1 Pseudomonadota bacterium | reverse complement strand
TGGTGGAGACGGCGGGAATCGAACCCGCGTCCGCAAGCACTCTACAGACAGTTCTACATACTTAGCGCTGCCATTTGATTTAACCTGTACGACGCGGACGCGCACGCTGCGGACAGGCGAGCCACCTATTATTTAACCCCAAGCCAAGTGACCCGACTTGAGACGATTCCCTATGAATGACTCTACTGCTGTTGCCAGCCTACCCTAGGGAAGAAGTAGTGTAGAGTTAGCCGGTATTAAGCGGCTAATGCGTACGAGTTATCGTTTGCAGTTATAAAGTTCAGATTGTATTTACGAGGTAGTCTGGCCTCGGTATGCCCTGCGCTGCTTTGCAACCCACGTCGAAACCAGGTCGTCCCCAAAACAGGTAATCATTGTAACACTTCTGCTGTGTATTCAGTAGATAAGCAGTAGATGGGGCGGGGGCGGCGCTTTTCAAGCACGGTCTGGGCGGTTGGCGCCAGAGATCACCGTACGCTGTCTCTTTCGGCCGCGCGGTAGTGGCGGCGCAGGCTGATGATGGTGATGGCGGATGAGATGAGCAGGGCGGCCGACAGGTAGGCTATTTTGGATTCCGCCACGAACAGCGACACTATGCCCATGACGCCATAGACATAGGGTGAGGCTTCATACCAGGTCTTTTCTAAACTCATTCTTCTCTCCGGGAAACTATTAAGCAGTATTTTCGAACTAGTGTAGCGGAGAATTGTTACCAGGTGTTACCAAAAGTTTCCACATGTAACTAAACCTGCAAGCTTTTGCAGGTTTAGCCGCTTGGTTTTCTTGGTTTGGCTTTATTGCGCCAGTTTGGCGCGTATAAATTCCAGCAGCTCCAGCGGGCTGTCCAGGATGGCGTCTGCCTTCCAGTGGGTGGGCTCGGTGGCGCCGCAATAGCCCCAGGCGGCGGCGATGGTGATCATGCCGGCGGCGTGGCCGGCCTGGATGTCGCGCAGGTCGTCGCCTATGTACCAGCAGCGGGAAGGGTTCACGTCCAGGCGTTTGGCGGCTTCCAGCAGGGGGGCGGGATGCGGCTTGGGGTGGGGCGTGGTGTCGCCCGATACCGTGCACGAGGTATTTTGCAAGCCCAGCAGCGGCACCAGCGGGTCGGTGAAGCGGGCGGCCTTGTTGGTGACTATGCCCCAGGGCACGCCCAGTTCGTCCAGGCCTTGCAATAGGGCGGGCACGTGTTCAAACAGGCGGCTGCGTACGTTGAGGGCGGATGCGTAATTATCCAGGAACTCGGTCTTCAGGGCCTCGTACTCGGTGCTCTCCGGCGTGATGCCGAAGCCGGCGCCTATCAGGCCGCGCGCGCCGGCAGAGGCGTGCTGGCGCAGGCTTTCGTAGGCGGCCGGCAGCAAATGCCTGGCTTCACGCATTTTATTCAGGGCGGCGGCCAGGTCGGGCGCGGTGTCGGCCAGGGTGCCGTCCAGGTCAAACAGTATGGCTTTTGGGTTTTGCATGGTGGGTTCGGTGGATGTGCGCGGGTGTTTCATCCCGCGCAGGGTGATTCGGTGCTATGCGTTGGGGTTTGGGCGTCGCGCCGTCTATGTGGCTAGGCCGGGCGCGTGCAGGCCACCAGGTAGTTCACGCTGGTGTCCTGGTTCAGGGTATAGATCTGGGTCAGCGGGTTGTAGCTCATGCCCTTCATCGCCTCCAGTTGCAGGCCGGCGTTGCGTATGGACTGGCTCAGTTCGGCCGGGGTGATAAACTTGGCGTAGTCGTGCGTGCCCTTGGGCAGCAGTTGCAGCAGGTATTCGGCGCCTAGCACGGCAAACAGATAGGACTTCAGGTTGCGGTTCAGGGTGGAAAAGAACACATGGCCGCCGGGTTTTACCAGCGCGGTGCAGGCCTTGATGATGGAGGCCGGATCGGGCACGTGTTCCAGCATTTCCATGCAGGTCACCACGTCGTATTGGCCGGGTTCGCGCGCGGCCATCTCTTCGGCGGCGATCTTTTCATAGCGCACGTGCACGCCGGATTCCAGGCCGTGCAGGTCGGCTACTTTCAGGGCCTTGTCGGACAGGTCTATGCCCGTGACCTTGGCGCCTTTTTTGGCCATCGATTCGGCCAGGATGCCGCCGCCGCAGCCGACGTCGATCACGTTCTTGCCGGCCAGCGCGGCGCGGGCGTTGATCCATTCCAGCCGCAGCGGGTTGATTTCATGCAGGGGTTTGAACTCGGAAGTTGGGTCCCACCAGCGGTGGGCAAGATCGCTAAACTTCTGGATTTCTGCTGGATCGACGTTGACGGTAGACATAGGTGGTGAATCAGCAGTGCGCTGTGTTGGTTGCCGGGCTTGCCATGATCGCCACAGTGTCGTGTGGTGAGGAAGACGAATATCGGATTACCGATATTGTAGGGGAATCGCCATGTCCGCGCAGTAGGAATCGTCACGCCCGTAAAGCGTCCGCCCAAAAGAAAAACCCCGCCGCAGCGGGGTTATCAAATAACAGTGAATTACTTCACTAATTATTTAGTAGAGCGTGTACCGACTACTTCGATCTCTACACGACGGTTTTGAGCACGGCCGGCTGCGGATTTGTTATCTGCAACTGGTTGTTTCTTGCCCTTGCCTTCAGTGTAAACACGGTTAGCTTCGATACCGGTGCTGACCAGATAAGCCTTAACAGCTTCTGCACGTTTTACGGACAGTTTCTGGTTGTAGGCATCGGAACCTACAGAGTCAGTATGACCAACAGCGATCACAACTTCCAGGTTGATACCTTTCAGTTTGGATGACATGTCGTCCAATTTAGCTTTAGCTTCTGGCTTCAATACGGCTTTGTCGAAGTCAAAGAATGCGTCAGCAGCGAAAGTGACTTTTTCCGAAGTTGGAGCAGCTGCAACTACTGGAGCTGGAGCAGGAGCTACAGGAGCTGCTGCTTCAACCGGTGGTGCTGGCGGCGCTGGTTTTACCAGTGGCGCGTCGCAACCTGGCACCGCGTCAGCTGGTGTCCAGTAGCCTGTACGCCAGCACAGACCGAACGGATCACGAGCAATAACGCCACGACCATCTTGCACATAAGCGCTAGTTGGCGTGCTTGCCTTGATATCTTCTTGAGCTGATGCAGAAATGGCAACTAAGGCCGACGCTGCGATAACGAGCTTTGCTAAATTTTTCATATTTCTCCTCTCGGGTGAGATTACCGCAGATGAACTGCGCAACTAAACTGCAAAATTATTACTATTATTACTAAAAGCGATAATACCACGTCCTGATGACATTCTTGTTTCCACTTACTAAACAGACATTAGGATCACTAAGGGCTATTGTTGTGTTGTAGACATGGTCCCAGGGGTACATTCTGCCATAGGAACGGCTTTCTTACGAAAACTGTTAAATTGCTAAAGTAACATTTTGTCAAATTTGTCGTGTTTTAGCAACGAATTATTACGATTAAAAAACCACAAAGCGTGCTACCCCGGGCGTTTGTTTCTGTGCAGCACACATCACAAGAATGCAATACTTTCAAGGCGCCGTCTGTTACCTGGCGCACCATTTAAACCTGGCTCGCATAAATTTGTTGCCAATTTGAATGCTCGCACAAAATTGCCCGGCACACATATTTTTTGGAAAGTCCTTGCCTATTGATGGCGTGAAATGCTCTAAATTATTTGGCACTTTCCGGCGCGGCCAAATTCCCAGGTCTGAACATCCCCTTCCTTCAGCTTCTGCAATCGCCCTAAATCCGCAAAACAGGTGGTTTACGCGGCTACGCATGCTAAAATCAAAAGTTCAGTGCTAAAGGCCAATAATTGCTTATATGCAAATATTGGCATGGGTAGCCGACTATCAGTTGGCTATCATTTAGCGCATTCGTTTTTAACCCAAGCTCTAAATTGCCCGGCCCGCCAATGGATCAATTCGCTAAAGAAACACTCCCGATTTCCCTTGAAGA